>CAZMNN010000017.1:0-51928 GCA_964567665.1 uncultured Lentisphaeraceae bacterium | reverse complement strand
CGCCCGTCCACACGTTTTGTGAAGCCCCATGCCACCGCCCAAGAGCACAATCGCGTCGCAACCGCCCACTTCCAACGTATCCACCGGCGGCATCTCCTCACCTTCGAGCGGCACACCGAGAATGCGCGTCGTGATACCGCAGGAAAGAACCCAGAACACGGCAAGGCTGCCGACGATGACGCTCGTCCCGATGCGCTTCAACGCGCCATGCCTCCATAGACGCAACGCCGCGCCGAACAGGCATCCTAGGAACAGCAGCCCCAACGGACTCAGCACCCACCCCACAACTTTGTTGATGTAAAACATCTCTCGCTTCCTTCACCGCCCGTCGAACACCGCTTTTGTTCGCCTAATACGTGATTCACATGAAGCAATACGCAGAAGTATCAGATATGCTCTTCAAAGCCCCTGAAATGAACATTCAACTCGTGGAGCGGGGCAAGAAGTGTTCCCATCGACGTACCCTTTGTCATCTTCGCGAAAGCATTGACATCCTTCGGAAAGCACTTTCCGCCATAGCCAAACTTACCGTCCGGCCCCGGAACGTATGTGTGCGTGTCATTGATGTACCCAGAGAGCAGACATCCCGTGTGAACCTTCGCCCAATCGCCACCCATCTTCTCAACATACTCCTTCGCCGCGTTGAAGTACGTAACTTTGTAGGCGCCAAAAACATTGTGAATGTACTTCGTCAACTCCGCTTCCAATGGCGACATCACGGTAAACTTCTTGCCAGGGAATACCTTAATGAGCAAGTCAACCGCCCCTGTGAACACCATCGTCTGCTTCTTGAAATCCTCGACATGCGTCCGCTCGGTCAGGAACTCCGGCATATAGCAAACCTGATGCCCCGTCTCTTTCGAAAGCCTCTCGCTCGTCCCCGGCAGAATCGTCGTCCTGACGAAAACCGGCACATCGGGAAGACTCTTGATGAGCTTCGTCATCAAGGTCAGGTCTTGCGTCCCGTCATCTTCTGTCGGAACATGAATCTGCAAGAACGCGATGTCAATGCCCGAAAGGTCGTCATTCATTCCCTTGGGTGGATCGCTGACAAATATCTGAACATCCTTGTTGTTCTCCTCCAGCCAAATCTTGAGTGCGCCTCCAACGAAGCCGCAACCAACAATTCCAACTTTGATCATGTACAGTTTCCTTTCATCTTAAAACAGTGTAGTTTTATACGTCACAGTTTGAAACCCACCAACTCTTCTGCAATGCGCTCCGCCGCGCGCCCGTCCCACAGTTCGGGACGTGCCGGCTGCCGCGCAGACGACAACGCCGCATGGTAGGCCGCACGAACCTTGGCCACGTCGTTGCCGACGAGATGGCTCGCCCCGCCGTTCTTCGCCAAGGTGATCGGACGCTCGGTGTTCCACCGCATCGTCAGACACGGCGTCCCCAGGACGCAGCATTCCTCCTGCAGCCCGCCCGAATCGGTCATGAACAACTTCGCCCCCATGTTCAGCCGCAGCATCGCATGGTATCCAATCGGCTTGACGAGAACCATGTTGGGATTCGAGACGACCGACTCCCACAATCCAAACGCCTTCAGCTGCTTCTGCGCCCTCGGATGAATGGCCCAGACGAGCGGATGCTCTGACGCGACTTCCTTCAGCATGAAGTCGATGACGGGCGCAAGAACCTCCTTCGTGTCAACGTTGCTCGGACGGTGCATCGTCATCGCAACGAACGCCCCGTCCGCCACCGTCGGAATCGTGCGTCCAGACAGCTCGTCGATCAGATTCGCGGCGACAATCTGATTGAGATCAAGCGTCTCCGCCTTCGGCCGTTCGCGCTCAAGCGTGTCGATCATGATGTTGCCAACGAACTTGACCTTCTCGTCCGGAACGCCTTCGGCCTTCAGATTCGCCGCGCTCAAACGGTCTGGCACCAGAAGAAGATCGCTGAGGCGATCCGTCACGAGACGGTTGACTTCCTCCGGCATGTCCATGTCGCGGCTGCGCAGTCCGGCCTCGACGTGTGCACACTTCACGTGCTCCTTCTTCGCCGTGATCGAACAGGCAATCGTCGCATTGACGTCGCCCAGCACAACCACCCAGTCCGGCCGTTCGTCCCGCACGACCTTTTCAAAGGCCATCATCGTCCTGCCGACCTGTTCGGCATGGGAGCCGCTTCCGATCTCAAGGTTGATGTCCGGCCTGGGGATGTCCAGTTCCTCGAAGAACTGTTCGCTCATCCGCACGTCATAGTGCTGGCCCGTATGGACGAGGACGTGCCGGACTTGCGGATAGGCCTTGAGCGCCCGGCAGAGCGGGGCGACCTTCATGAAATTCGGACGTGCGCCGACGACGGAGACAATCTTCATTTTACGATTCCCTTCAAGATGTTCATGTAGTCAATGGCCTGTCTGTCACGATTGTGAACCTTGGCAATGTTGTTGTAGGCGTTCTCTCCGAGCCTTCTGCAGAGTTCGGAATCGCCCGCAAGCGTCTTCACGCACGCGACGAGCGAATCTGCGCTCTCCGGCGTCATGTCAACGCCCGCGCCGGCCTCCATCACAAGTTTCTTGGCGAACCCGTCCACGCCCATGATGATGGGACGCCTGCAGCCCGCGCTCTCGAAGATCTTGCTCGGCATGACGGTCGTGAAGAGCGCACTGCCTTTCAGGTGAACAAGGCTCGCATCGCTCGTCGCCACCCAGTCCGCCATGCGGCTCTTGGGCTGACGCCCCGTGAAGACGACGTTCGTGAGGCCACGGTATTTTGCGGCCGCCTCCAGTGTCTCACGGCAAGCGCCGTCCCCGACGATCACGAACACAACGTCTTTTCCCGAACCGCCGACGCTTTCTCGCGCCATCCGTTCCGCCGCGTCCAGCACGACCTCAAGCCCGCACGCCATCCCCACCGTCCCAATGTAGCTGACGACGAACCGCCCTTCAAGATTCCACTCTTTCAGAATGGAGACGTCCTTCTCCCTCGGCGAATAGACTTCAAGATCCGTCCCGTTCATCACAATGGACATCTTGTCACGCGGAACGCCCTTCTCCGCAAGGCGTTCCAGATAGCCCTCGCCGACCGTGACCAGCCGGTCGCAACTTCGGTACATCGCCCGTTCAATCCGCTCCAGCGCCCAATAAGCCAAACCGGGGATCTTCGCCCCCACCGCCCCCATCGACTCCGGCCAGATGTCACGAATCTCCACGACAAGCGGAACGCGCCGAAGCCGCTTGTACCACACGCCCGCATACCCGCAGAATATCTGCGGACTTGTCGCAATCGCCACGTCGGGCCGAGGAAGGCGCATGGCCGCAAGAAGAGCCTTGAACCCGTAGGAAACGAAATTGAACATCCGCCTGACGGCCCCCTTGTTGGCCGCCAGATACACCTTGACGCGCTCGACCCTGACGCCGTTGACGACTTCGCTCGTCCGCCTGTTCTCATACCCGTCGTACACAATGCCGGAAGGGACGTTCGGCGGACAGGTCACGACCGTGACCTCGTGCCCGGCCGCCGCCCATCGTTCCGCCAGCGCGGCGACACGCGTCGCCGGCGCATTGCCTTCCGGCGCGTAGTAATGGCTGAAGAAAAGAATCTTCATGCGATGCTCCATTCAATCTTCGCCGGCAGCTTCATGCGCTGACGATAGACGACGCACGTCCCCGCCTCGCGTCGATTCCAGCCGACGGCGAAATCGCAGCGCTCGACGAGCCTTTCGCCAGAACACGCAATCGATACCTGTTCCAAGGAAACCCCCGGCGGCAGATGAAACCGCTCCTCGATCTCGTGCTCACCCGTGCCTCGAATTTCGTCGATTCCGCAAAGCCCCGTCTCCTTCAGAACAAGTCTCCTTCCAATCACCATTCCGTTGCAGTCATGCGCCCAGACGCCCGCGCGCCCTGACGGTTCGTTTGAGCGAAGCGCCCGGCATCGTCCGCCCACCCGATGCGCCGCCCACACCTCGCTTGAATTCCTTCCGTCGATCACAACGGTGTTGTGCGCCGCCGTCGAGCGCTCATAGCTCCTAATGGGTCCGGGAACATAGGTGGAGCAGCCGGTGTCGCCGATCACCTTCACGTTTCCGCGCCACAACTCAAAGCTGAGGGAATCGGCATGCGCATGGCCAGGCTGATAGTCGAGTCCGATGACGACGCCCTTGGAGATCAGCGTCCACTCGCCGGCGGACACGCGCACATACCCCGAAGAGCGTTCCCCGCTGCGAACCGCGCCATTAATCGGACGCTCCGGCATGACGCCTTCGCTGGCGGCTGCGGCAATCAACTGTTCAGGCGTCTTGGCGATACCCTCGGCCGCGTCATTGAATTTGGCGATCATGCCGTCCGGCCCTGTCATCTTCAGAAGATACGTCAACATTCGTCCGGCCGTCGGACGCAGCCACGCCGCCTCTTCGCCGCAGAAGTGCAGCACGTCTATCACGTCCTCGAAGACAATCGCGTGATACATGGCGCTCAATTCGGAGTGGCTTCCGTCATCCAGAATCTGTTCTTCAATCTGCCGACGGTAAAGCGGCATCCACCTCGCGGCATCTCCGTCCAGCCACTTCGTGCCAATCACCAGCGCCTTCAGATTCGCAAGAAGATGGTTTGCGAGAATGTGCCACTCCAGATGGCGCGCCAGCCAATCCAGCTGTTCCCGAACGGACGCCTCGATCAAGGATCGATTCGGAATCTGCGTCCGATGCCGTTCCAGATGCTTCACCCAATTGACGATCCGCAGGCTTGTCGGATACGGCTCCCAGCCGGGGAAACTCCCGCGAGGGTTCTCCTCGATCCAGCGGAAAACGAGAGACGAATCCGCCGACTGAGAATGAAGGCAGTCGAAATAGTGAAGATTGTAGCGCCACAGCAGTTCCAACGAGGTGTCGTTCCATCCCTTTGGAGACGCCGTCACGTTCAAAAACGCAAACGCGGGCAAGGGATTCGCCGCGCACGCCGGATGCGGCTCGAATCGTCTCTGCACACGTCGCCAGACCTGAAACCACACCTGTCGCGGCTTCAGATGCCAGATCGTCCGTATCAACCGACCGACGTTCACGCCTCTGTCCTCGCGACCTCCACCTCGATCGTTCCGCCTGTCTTGAGCGCGCGCAGGACGGCAAACGTCGTTTTCGTCACGTTGGCGATCTCCTCCCACGAGATGGGCATTTTTTCTCCCGCCTGAACCGCCTGGACTGTCGCCGCCAGTTCCTCGGCAAACCCCTTCTGCTGCCGTCCCTTGAGCTTGCGCCTGCCGAGTCTGCCCGAACAGACGGTCTTGCAGAAGTTGTCCATCACGGCCGTCGAGCCTTCGCCGTGAATCTCGCACACCTCCTTCGGAAGGGTCGTGTCGCCCAGCGCAACGTACTCCAGCGTGCCGACACTGCCATCGGCGAACTGAAGGTTGACGCTGACCGAATCCTCCGGCGTCTCCGCCGCGTTCGCCGTCTGGATGCACATCGCCTGCACCTTCACGATCGGCGCACCGCAGACATACTGCATGAAGTCGATGAAATGGCATCCCTCGCCAACCATGCGTCCGCCACCGACTTCCGGATCCTGAATCCAGACGTCGCGCGGAATCGCCCCCGCGTTCACACGATAGTGCATCACCAGCGGAAGCGTCCGCTTCGCGAAATAGTCCTTGACGAGTTTTGTGTGCGGACTGAACCGGCGATTGAATCCGACCATGATCTTGCCGGACGCGGGAATCGTCGCAAACTGCTCCTCCGTAATCGCCAGCGGCTTTTCCGTAAAGACGTACTTGCCCGCTTCCAACGTGGCCTTGACCTGCGCGGCGTGCATGTCATGGTGCGTCGTCACGAACACGAGATCCGTCTCGACGTCCTTCAGCGCTTCGCCCTGATCGGTTGCGGCCGCGGCAAACCCATGTTTTTTCGCAGTGTCGGCCGCCGACATCCCGGTCGCCGTGCTCACAACGCGAAGCGAGACGCCCTGGACTTTCTTCAACGTCGGCAGCAGCACCGCCTTCGCAAAGTTCCCGGCGCCAATGAAACTGACCCCGACCTTGTCTTCCCTGGGCGTTGCCCTGAAATCCACTCGCCGAGAAATCTCTTCCTTCGCGCTCTCGCTCTTCGCGCCAACGTCCTCCCCATATCCAAGGACGATTCCCAGATACGGTTCCTTCCTGATTCCCAGCAGCACCTGATAGGCGTCGAGCGCGTCGTCGAAGGCGAACCGATGCGTGACCAGTCTGGACGGCGTGACCTTGCCCTCGGCCACAAGTTGAAGGAACGCCGCCATGTTGCGCTGCTCCGTCCAGCGAACGTAGCCGAACGGATAGTCGACTCCCTGCTCCTCGTAGACGGGATCGTAGCGTCCAGGGCCGTACGAACAGGAAAGCCGGAAGTCGATTTCCTTCTTGTAATACTGGTCTCGCGGCAGATTCATGCCCACAAGCCCCGTCGCCACCACACGGCCCTTCTTCTTGGAGATTTCGGCCGCAACCGTCACCGGCTCGTCGCTGTGCGTCGCCGCCGTGATCAGAACGGCGTCCACGCCATGTCCACCCGAAAACGCCATCGCCTCCCCGACAAGATTGTCCGAAACCGCCTTGTCGCAGCCGAGCTCACAGGCCAGCGCACAACGCGCCGCATTCGGGTCAAAGCCAATCACACGGCAGCCGCTCGCCTTGAGCATCTGCACGGCCAGAATGCCCATGAGCCCCAGGCCGATCACGGCCACCGACTCGCCAAGATGCACCTCGCACTGGCGAACGCCCTGAAGCGCGATCGAGCCGACCGTCGCGCAGGACGCATCCTCGAAGCTCACGCCTTCCGGAACCTTCACCACGAGGTTCTTCGGCACGTAGTTGAACTCGGCGTGGTTGGCAAAGCCCGCGCCGCCGCACGCCACGCGGTCCCCGACCTTCAAGTCGCCTGAATCGCGCCCGGTCTCGGCCACCACGCCCGCGCTTGAATAGCCGAGCGGAATTGGCTGGTCGAGCTTCGCCTGGACTTTCTCAAGCGTTGCGAAGACGCCCTCGGTCTTCATCTTGCGAATGACCTTCTTCACCTGGTCCGGCATCTGCAGGGCCTTTCCGACAAGTCCCTTCTTCGCGAACTCGGCAAGCATCCGCTCCGTCCCCGCGCTCACGAACGACGCGGCCGTCTTCACCACGACGCCCTTCGCCCGGCACAGCGGCGCCGGCACCTCCGCCAGCCACATCTCGCCCGTCTTGAAACTCTGTAGAATCTGCTTCATTCCACTTCCTCTGGTTCTACTTCTGCCGACTTAATGGCTCGGCGGACTGTCAATGACAAGTGATATCGAAAATCGTTCATGCGTTTCAATACGCTCCTGTCTGCAAAACCATGCTTTCCAAATTTAACATATGCGCACATTATATCATATAGCAGACATCATAGGAAAGTTGTAATATCGCATGTTACTTGTCAAAGTAAATGCGACTGCCATAGTCGCATCCACTTGTTCCGAAGGAGGCAAATGGGACTGGTCGCATTTGCCTGTTCCGAAGAGATGGTGAGATTTCCGGAATCGACATTGGCCGACAGGCCATCACCTTCCCCTGCGGGGGGAAGGTCGCATTTAGTTTGAGAAAACGCTTCCCTGCAGAAAAAGGCTTCTCCATACATTGACCGGCGCTGCGGGGCGCCGCGGAACCTAGTCGCATCTACTTGTCCCGAAAAAACATGATGCACCTAGGTTGGGGGAATTATGCCCCTGAACAGGCACTCCCGGCAAGAATTCCGCCGCATACCGCCCGTGTGAGGCCGTTTTCGGAACAACTGAATGCACATTCGGAACAACTAAATGCGACCATGAGACAGAACGGCACAAATTTAGTCGCATTTACTTTGACAAGTGACCTCCCGAAAGGGACGGCGCAATCCGAGGCTCAATAGATCCTGTTCTCGCATCCGTCAAGAAGACGGCGGATGTTTGCCTTGTGCTTGTAGATGGCAGCAACCGCGACAAGCGTCACAACGATGCACAACGGAATGTTCCGCCACCCCGCACTCCCAAGCCATGGAAACCATACGCCCACCGCAAGGAACGCCGCCGCGAGACAGCTTCCAAGCGAAATGTAGTGGGAGAGCCATACCGTGACCACGAAGATTCCAAATGCCAGCAGCACAAGACCTGGAAGAAGCCCCAAAAGCATACCAAAGCCCGTCGCCACGCCCTTCCCGCCCTTGAATTTCATGAAGCAGGTGAACATATGCCCAACCACAGCCATCAGTCCAACGACAAGCGGAAGATGCGCGTCGCAGCAGAACCGTCTGCACAGTACAACCGGAACGAACCCCTTGAGGAAGTCGCACAGGAACGCAAGCAGTCCCCATTTCTTTCCGACAGTGCGGTAGACGTTCGTTGCACCAATGTTTTTGGAGCCTACCGTACGAACGTCCACTCCCCGCATCCTGCCGATCAGAAACCCGAACGGCACCGCGCCAGCGAAATATGCAACGGCAATCCACGCCAACCATTCAATCACCTTTTCCATGACCAGTCAATCCTTTCCTTCAGATTTCCATTCCAGCCAAACGGGCGGCGATGCCCGCCGACAGATTCGCGTCAAACGGTCTGCGATTATAGCACATCAGGGATGCGACGCCGAATCGGACGCCTTTGATTCCGGATGAAACCGGTTCTGTGGTCTGCCGTCTTCCGGCATGTCTCCGTCCGCTATTGCAGTACGCCGTGCCCGGAACGCAAGACCGAACACCTCAAGTCCGATCAGCGAAAGCACAGTTGTCGCCACGCTGACAGCATACAGCCCTGATGCGACAGCCATGCCGATTCCGGCTGCGACCCATATGCCGGCCGCAGTCGTAAGACCGTGGACGGCCTGGCGATGAACCATTATCGAACCTGCGCCGATGAACCCTATGCCGCTCACAATCTGCGCCGCGACACGCGACGGATCGCCTGTGCCGTCAAACCCATAGCGCGACACTATCATCATCAGCGCCGCACCTATCGCCACGAGCAGATGGGTGCGCGTCCCGGCGACCTTGGCGCGGTATTCGCGTTCCGCCCCGATCAGTCCGCCAAGAAATCCGGCCAAAAGCAGCCTCAGAATCAATATGTGGGTTTCAGGCATATTCCACCTCGCAGTCAGTCAATCAAACCAAAAAGGCCGCAACTGAGGTTGCGGCCTTTCCATTCTGCACTCCGGCGACTTACGCCTTCTTCGCGAGTTCAACGATCGCCTTGAATCCGGCGGGGTCGTTGATTGCGATTTCGGAGAGCATCTTGCGGTTCAGGATCACACCGGCGTTGATGAGACCGGCCATGAACTTGGAGTAGCTGATTCCCTCCGCACGGGTCGCCGCGTTGATGCGGGCAATCCAGAGCTGACGGAAATCGCGCTTCTTGAGTTTGCGGTGCTCAGTCGCCAGACGGCGGGCGCGATCGCGCGCCTCCATGGCCTGACGGATGTTCTTGGAGCGGGGACCGCGGAAACCCTTGACGTCTTCAAGTATCCTGCGGCGGCGTTCGCGAGATGCGGGTGCGTTGGTTGCACGTGACATTTTCTTTTTCTCCTTACCTTATCATGCACCCTGCAGCATACGCAGCATGGTTTTCTGGACTGTCTTGTCAGTGACCGTCGTACCGCGGAGGTTGCGCTTGCGCGTACGGCTCTTGTAGCCGTTGAGGTGCGCCTTGCCGCCCTGCGAACGCAGGACTTTCCCCGTGGCCGACCTTTTCATGCGCTTCGTCGCGCACTTTTTCGTCTTCATCTTTGGCATTGCATTTGTCCTTTTCTTTTGTCCCTAACCGGTCAGGCAGTCGGTTGATGGCCTGATCCAGACGGAAAAACAGGCGTATATTGTACCATAACAGACCTTTCCGCGCAAGCGCATACGGCAATATCCATCCTTTGGACGATGAGTGGCGGAACGGCCTTTTGCAAAGGGCGGCGCAAGATGGTATAATGTGCGTTCATTTTTGCGGAAATCGAACTTCGAGAGCGAAAGGACAACTGAAATGGCCAACGAAACGAAAGTCGGGGAGCGCATACGCACATACCGCGAACGCCTTGACATGAGCATATACGACCTGTCGCAGAAAAGCGGCATCTCGGAAGACGTGATCAACTCAATAGAAAAGGGAGAGGTGGTTCCCGCTCTCGGAGTGCTTACGAAACTTTCCCGCGCACTCGGACAGAGGCTTGGGACGTTCATGGACGACCAGTTCAAGCCCGACCCCATCATCACCCGCGCAAACGAACTCGACGCCGTGAAGGTGGCGCACTCCGGAAAGACCGAGGCCGGCTACTCCTACTATTCGCTCGCCGTCGGCAAACCCGATCGCCACATGGATCCGTTCCGCATCGAGTTCGCGCCGGACGCCCAGCCGATGCAGTCCTCCCACGAAGGGGAGGAGCTGATCATCTGCATCAGCGGAAAGGTGGAGCTGAAGTACGGCAATGAGACGACGGTGCTGGAGCCGGGCGACTCCGCATACTACAACAGCGTGGTGAAGCATACGCTCAAGAGTGCGGACGGCAAGCCTGCATCCATCTACGGCATCGTCTTCATGCCGTTCTGACGGCGTGATGGCGGCCTCAACGCCGCCGCTTGATGCGCAGAAAAAAAAACCAGGGTCGGCGTTTTACCGCCGACCCTGTCTGCATCCTGTTGGGGACGCATCAAAAATACCCACGCCGCGACTTCCGCATCACCGTCGGGCTTCGCCTCGAGACGTACCACTTCGTCAACAGAAGAGCCGATTATCACTAATCGCGGTCGCTCGTTAACTCACCCATCGGAAAAAGCATCGGTCTGCTGCGCAGTTCCAAGACCCCCTCCGGTTCCCCGAAGGAGACCTGATGAATTTCCGAGAAGTGAAGATACCAAAAGACGCTTTCCGGCGCAAGGAAAACTTGCGGAAAAATTCACGCAGATTCCCGCACCGGAAATGCCGTTCAGGCGAAGAGCCAGGTGGACAGATAGCGCTCGCCGGTATCCGGCAGGATTACGACAATCGTCTTACCGGCGAACTCCGGACGCTTTGAAAGCTCGATCGCGGCCCAAAGCGCGGCACCAGAGGAGATTCCGACGAGAAGCCCATCCTTTGCGGCGGCCGCCCGCGCCGTCGCTCCGGCGTTCTCCGCCGAGACCTTTATCACCTCGTCATACACTGCGGTGTCGAGCGTCTTCGGCACAAATCCTGCCCCGATGCCCTGCAGCTTGTGCGGACCGGGCTGTTCGCCGGAAAGGACGGCAGACGTATCGGGTTCAACCGCGAACACCTTGACGTCCGCATTTCTGGACTTGAGGTATCTGCCTACTCCCGTCAGTGTGCCGCCCGTGCCGACACCGGCAACGAACGCCGCCACATCGCCATCAGTATCGTCCCATATCTCAGGCCCGGTGGTCGCTTCATGCCGGGCGGGGTTCGCGGGGTTTTCAAACTGCTGCAGGATCACCGCACCCGGTGTGGCGTCGCGCAGTTCATTCGCCTTCGCGATTGCGCCCTTCATGCCAGCCGCGCCGGGCGTGAGGACGATCTCCGCGCCGTATGCCGCCGCAAGCTTGCGGCGCTCCACGCTCATCGTCTCCGGCATCGTCAATATCAGATGATACCCCTTCACCGCGCTTACCAGTGCAAGCCCCACTCCGGTGTTGCCGCTCGTCGGCTCGATTATCGTAGCGCCGGGCTTCAGCACTCCGGACTTTTCGGCATCCTCGACCATCGCAAGCGCAATGCGGTCTTTCACGCTCCCGCCGGGATTGAAGAACTCCACCTTGGCGAGAACCTTCGCCTTGCCATCGTTCAGCCGGCTGGAGATCTCGACCAGCGGAGTGCCGCCGACCCTCTCCAGTATGTTCTTTGCTGCTCTCATTTCAACTCTCCATTTCTTTTTTGTGTGTCATTATACTCTTTTGGCTTCAGAACTGGTACTGGATCGAAAAGACCGCACCAGACCCGACGCCAAGATCCTTTGCGCTGCCATGACGGTAGAACTTGTCCTTGTCGCCCGTCTCCGCAAAAGCCGCCACAAGCGTAAGCTGTTTTGTGACGAACCACGCCACGTGCGCATCCCAGTAGTCATGGTTGCGGATTCCGTCGCCCGCATCCACTCCTTGCTTGTACTCAAGTCCGATGGCTATGTTCTCCGACGGCAGCACGTCGATGTTGCCGAACGCGACCACGTCATAGTCGTTGTGTCCGACCACGCCGTTGACCACTTCATCGGAGAGCAGAAGACCCGCCGACAGGAGAACCGGCCAAGGCGTCTGGGTGACGAGCTTCGTGAGAACCACATAGGCGTCGAATCCGTCGTTGTCAAGTCCGAGGGCGTCAACGGTGCGCGAATCAGTATACTTGTACACTCCGCCCACGGCAAATGCCGGCAGCCATGAGGTGTCGAATGCGTTTTCATCGAGCAGTTTCACCTTCGCACCGAGATTGTACGTGTTTATGCTGTTGTCGCCGTACTTGTGCGCATTCACGAATCCGTATCCGGCCGAAACCTCAAGCCGCTCCGCGAAAGTGATCGCCGCCGAGCCGGCCCACCAGTTCACCCCGGCATCGTTCAGGTTTACGTACCATGCGCCGACCTGCGGCCTTGACACCACCTTTCCGATGCCGTTCGTGGCTTCGTCGTCCCATGGCAGCCCTGCTGTGTAAGCCAGCGGGTTGAACGCTATGCCTCCCGTGCCTTGAAGGTTGTTCAGAGGAACGCCGCCGTACGCAATCGCCGCTGCACCCGCCGCCGCGAAAAGCGACAGCGCTTCCTTGGCCAATATTCTGTCCGTGTTAGTCCTGTTCATTGTCTGTTCTCCGTTATGTATGGTTTCTATGTCTGTTAAACCCCGCCTCCATTCGGACGGCGGGGTCGGTTAAGTGTCAGATATGCGTGAAGGCGTCGTCAAGTGCACCGATGATGTCGTCCACATGCTCTATTCCGACGGAAAGACGGATAAGCTCCGGGACTGTGCCGCTCTTCAGAAGATCCTCCTCCGAAAGCTGCGAGTGTGTTGTCGACGCCGGATGTATTATGAGGCTCTTTGCGTCCCCGACATTCGCCAGAAGCGAGAAGATGTCCCCATTCGCGGCGTCGGCGAACCTGCGGGCGACATCCGCACCGCCCTTCACGCCGAACACGACCACACCGCCACCGCCGGACGGCAGATATTTCGCCGCAAGTTCAGGCTCGGTGAGCGTCGGATATTTCACCCACGCCACCTTCGGATGTCCCTGCAGGTACTTCGCGACGGCCAACGCATTCTCCGAATGCTTCGCAACGCGAAGCGGCAGCGACTCGACGCCTTGAAGGAACAGCCATGCGGCATCCGGCGCGAGCGTCGGCCCCTGGTTGCGTATGCCAACGGTCAACAACCTTATCGAGAACGCGATCGGGCGCAACGGTTCGGGCAGATCGTGCGCAAACCGCAGACCGTGATATCCGGCGTCTGGTTCGTTGTACAGCGCAAACTTCGGATCTGTCCAGTCGAACCTTCCGGCGTCCACCACGACGCCGCCGATTCCGGCGCCGTGTCCGCCTATCCACTTGGAAAGCGAATGTATCACGATGTCCGCGCCATGCTCTATCGGACGCAGCAACGTCGGCGGCGTGAAGGTGGCGTCCACAACGAGCGGGAGATGATGCTTCCTCGCGATGGCGGCGTAGCCTTCAATGTCGGCGATGTCGAGCGCCGGATTCCCGACCGTCTCGATGTAGATGAGCCGCGTCTTCCCGTTGATTGCCGCCTCAACGGCCGCAAAGTCGTTCACAGGTGTGAAGTTCACCTTTATGCCGATGTTCGGAAGGATCGCATCGAACTGCGAGAACGTGCCGCCGTAAAGGTTGTTCGCAGACACGATTTCGTCGCCGACCCTTGCGATGTTCGTTATCGTGAAGTAGATCGCCGCCGTGCCGGATGCAAGCGTCTTTGCCGCCGCGCCGCCCTCAAGCGCCGCCAGACGCTTCTCCAGCACGTCGTTCGTCGGGTTCATGAGACGTGCATATATGTTGCCCAGCTCCCTGAGGGCAAACAGATCCGCCCCATGCCTGGAGTCCCTGAAATTGTACGCCGTCGTCCGGTACACCGGAACCGCCCGCGAATTTGTCGCAGGGTCGCCGTGCGCATCCTGTCCGGCATGAACCGCCAACGTCTCGATGTGATACTTTCTGTCGCTCATCTCTGATGCTCCTTTCGCTTTTCCTGAAAACGCCGCGAAGTATAGCACCATGCGACATCCATTGGCATATCAGATGTAGGCAACATCTGATATAGACGTAGCCTATGGGAGCGAATGAAGCGGCAACACCGTGTTCAGTGCAGTGCGCAAGAAAAAAGCACCTTCTGCCATGCGGCTGAAGATGCTTCACATTGACGTTGACGCCAAGCCAGATTCACACGAGAGACGACAGCAGCCCTTCGCATCCGGACAGCACATCGTTCCACGTCGCCTCGAAATCGCCGGTGTACCACGGATCTGCGACCTCGCCGCCGTCGCGCCCGGCGTATTCCAGAAGCAGATGTATCTTGCCGCGATCCTCCGGATATACAAGGCGCATCAAATCCGCCCGGTTGAAGCGATCCATCCCTATCAGAAGATCGTACTCCCTCGCCTTCGCGGGGGTCAGAAGCCATGCCTGCCGCGAAGTGAACGGGACGCCATGCAGACGCAGCGTCCTGCGTGTGCCGCTGTGCACGTCCGCGCCGGAACCGTCATGCCGGATGTTGTCCGGATGGAGCGCCGCCGACGCAACCTCCACATCAGTGCGCCCTGCCTTCGCAAGCAGGTCTTTCATGACAAACTCGGCCATCGGTGAACGGCAAATGTTTCCGTGGCACAGAAAAAGTATCTTCATCATCTTGCGTCCAAGCCTACCATGTCAATATGATGCGCATAGATTCGCTGTCCAATCGACAGCACATCCCAGCGGTTCAGGAAGCCTGCACAGCCGTCATCGCGACCGTGTTGACTATGTCGTCCGTGGAGCATCCCCGCGACAGGTCGTTGCACGGTCTGGCAAGCCCCTGAAGGACGGCAAAGCAGTTCGCGCCGCCGATTCGCTGCGTGATTTTGTATCCGATGTTGCCGGACTGCAAATCCGGGAATATGAGCACGTTGGCGCGTCCGCCCACAGGGCTGTCCTTCGCCTTCAGCTCGGCGACCTCAGGAACGAGCGCGGCGTCAAGCTGAAGCTCTCCATCCAAAACGAGATCCGGCGCGAGTGAACGGGCGATCTCCGTCGCCTTGCGAACCTTATCCACGAGCGCATGATCGGCGCTCCCCTTCGTCGAAAACGACAGAAGCGCGACACGCGGCTCCGCGATTCCGCACAGCGTCCGCGCAGTGTCCGCCGCAGCCACTGCGATGTTCGCCAGCTCCTCGGCGTTCGGACACGGATTGACGACGCAATCCGCATAGACGAGAAGCCCGCCCTCCCCGATGGACTTGTTTCCGCACTCCACAAGAAAACTCGACGAGACAAGTTTCAATCCGGGTTTGGTCTTGATTATCTGAAGAACCGGGCGCAGCATGTCTCCGGTGGAATGGACTGCCCCGGAGACAAGACCGTCCGCGTCGCCGAGCTTGACCATCATGATTCCAAAATACATCGGATCTGCGACAAGCTCCGCCGCCTTGGCTTCAGTCACACCCTTTTCCTTTCGCAGCGCGTAAAGTTCCCGCGCATAGGCAGCCGCCTTGGAATCTGTTGCAGGGTTGACGATATCGACACCTGCGAGATCAATGCAGCCCTTCGCCGCCACTGCGGAGATTTCGGCAGGATCGCCAAGCAGGACGGGCTTCGCCAGCCCTTCACGAACAAGAATCGCTGCCGCCGCAACCGTACGCGGCTCATCACCCTCAGGCAGCACAATCGTCTTGACGTTCGCCTTTGCCTTGCGCCATATGACATCTATCAAACTCATCTTGAGCATCTCCATTAAAGCATCAATCCTACAGTCCGATGTCGCCGAAGCCGCCCCATACGTTCCGCCCTTCGTAGCGGCGCGGGGTCTGCTCTCCGTTCAGGACGCGCAGTGCCGGATAGGCCATCGCCTCCTGCTCCATTTCGCCGGGATACGTCTCGATGGGGGCGATGAACCCGCAGCGGCGGCGGACGCCCTCGATGACATCATCGAAACGCAGAAGTCCGCCGGTCAGCAGTATCGCATCGACCTGTCCGCACAGAACCGCGCTCATCTCGCCGATCATCTTGCACACCTGGTAGATCATCGTCTGCCACACGAGCGTTGCCTTGCGGTCGCCAGCAGCAACCTTTGCGTGTATCACATCGGAGTTGGACGTGCCAAGAAGATCCACGAATCCGCCGGCGCGTGTGCAGCGGAGCCTTACATCCTCCATCGAATGCGTATCGATGTAATCCAGAAGCTGCATAACAGGCACCGAGCCTATGCGGGTTGGCGTGAACGCCCCCTCTCCATCCGCACCCATGTTGCCGTCGATCATGCGGCCGCGCTCATGCGCACCGACCGTAATGCCGCCGTCGATGTGCGCCACGATGAAATTGCACTCCTCGTAGCGGCGGCCGATCTTCTCCGCATGATACTCCGCCACGGCCTTCTGATTGAGAACATGGGAATGGGACGTACGGTAGACGCCCTTGATTCCCGTGAGACGCGCCAGCTCTCCGTACTCGTCGACGTTCGTCGGATTGAGCGTGTACGCCGGTCTGCCGTACTCCTGGGCGAACCGCCACGCAAGCATCACACCAAGCTTTGCCGGATGCTCAGACCCGCCGACGCCCGCAACGGTATCCGCATAGAGCTTTTCGTCTATGACCGTGATTCCCCCTGGCTGCGAGCAGGCGCTGCCGCCACGTCCGACAAAGGCGTCGATGGATTCAGGCGATACTCCGCATTCCTTCAGCTGCGCAACGATCAGGTCATAGCGGAACTGCTCCTGATCGTTCACGTGCGCAAACTTCAGGAGAACCGATGAGTCATGGAACACGTTCTTCTCGAACACGACTTCCCTGTCCGCAAACAGGCTTACTTTGGTAGATGTGGATCCGGGATTGATGACCAGTATCTTCTTTGACATGTTGTCGTCTTCACTCCGTTGTTTATGGATGTCTTGATAAGCCATACGCCATTTTGCCGATGATTCGGCCGTCCGCCGCCACAGGTATGCGTCAACCGCGAAGAAGCCTCCGCGATGCGTCCGCAACGTCCACCTTCGCCCTTTCTATGTCGATTGACGCATATTCCCCGCCATCGTACAGAATGCGTCCGTCAACTATCGTCATCGTGACATCGGAGGCCTGAGCGCTGTATACGATTGCGTTCGGGATGTCCACCGCCGGCTGAAGGTGAGGCTTTTCGAAATCGATGACGCAAAGATCTGCACATCTTCCTACAGCCACCTCGCCGGAATTTGTCCGTCCAAGGGCGCGGGCGCCGTTCACCGTCGCCATGTCAATTACGTCCGCTGCGCTGAGAACCGCAGGGTCGTGAGCCAGCCCCTTGTGCACGAGGGCGGCGATGTGCATCTCCTCGAACATGTTGAGGTTGTCGTTGGAGGCGCATCCGTCCGTTCCGAGGGCGACGTTAACGCCAAGCTCCATGGCGGCGGCGATGCGTGCGAAGCCGCTGCCGAGCTTCATGTTGCTCGACGGGTTGTGCACAAGAGTGACGCCGTGTTCACGCATGATCCTGAAGTCGTCATCCGTCGCCCACACGCAATGCGCGGCATAGCCGCCGAAATCGAGAAGTCCGACATCCGCGAGATACGCCGTTGGCGTCTTCCCGTGCCGCGAGATGCATTCGTCGTGTTCGCGCCTCGTCTCGGAGACGTGTACATGGAGCGGACGCCGCATTTCGCGGTTCGCGGCGGCAAGTTCGCGGCAGAACCGTTCATCGGTGAGATACTCCGAGTGTATGCAGACATCCGCGACAACGCCGCGATGGCATCCGGACATCCACCTCTTCGTAAAATCCACGCAATCCTCAAGACGCCCCGCGACGTTCAGCCCTACACGGCATATGTTCGCCTTGAACCCGGTCTCCTCGAACACCTCGCCGCCGACATCCTGAAAATCATACATGTCCGCAACGCACACCGTGCCGCCGGAAAGCATTTCGGCCACGCCCCACCTGACGCCGACCTCGATATCGCGGCGCGTCAACTTCGCCTCGACCGGAAATATCGCTTCGTTGAGCCAGCGGTCAAGGGGAAGTCCGCATCCAAGACCGCGAAGCAGCGTCATCGCGGTATGTCCATGCGCATTGAAGATTCCCGGCATCACGAGGGTACCGCGAAGCCTCTTCACGACAGCGCCGCCGGAAGGCCGGATTCCCTTGCCTATTTCCGCAATCACACCATCGCGAACAAGGATGTCACCCTCTCCAACCGTATGATCCGGACGCAGGAAACGGCATCCCGCAAGCAGCAGTTCGGAAGACCGCTCACCATTCATGCCCGGTTTTACGTCACTGTTCACGACATTCCCCTGAAAACCGCGACCGCAAGCCAACCGGCGCAGGCCGCGCAATACACAACCTTCAGCAGAACGCCGCACAGAAATCCAAGCAACGCGCCGAATCCGCCGGAAAGCGACGGAGCAAGTCTCTTGCCGGACACCATCTCACCTGCAACCGCCCCGATGAACGGGCCGAGAAGCACACCCCACGGCAGAAAGAACATCCCGGCGAAAGTGCCGATCGTGCAGCCTATCACTCCCCAGCGCGAGCAGTTGAACCTCTTTGCGCCGTAGGCGGGAACGATGTAGTCAAGCAGAAGCACGACAGCACACGCAACGCCAAGCACAATGCAGACCGACATTGTAGGCGCAAAGCGCGACAGCAGCATGATGAGGATGCCGCCATACGCAAGCGCAGGCCCCGGAATGGCCGGCGCAACGCACCCGATGAATCCAATCAGAATCAGGATCAGGGAAATCAGCGCATAGACCACATCCATGGGAAATTCCGGTTATTTCGCAAAAAGTCCCGTGCGCCATTCACCGACAAGCTTAGAGGAACGTTCCCTGAAGCCACGCCTTTCGTACTCAGCCTTGACTTCCGGATAAAGTTCATCAAGTATCCCGGAGAGAATCAGGCATCCGCCCGGCTTGACAAGCGCAGATATCCGCTCCGCAAAGCGGATCAGAACAGGTCCAAGAACGTTTGCCGCAACGAAATCCGCTGGCGGTATCTCTCCGCTGCCGGCCATTATCCCCGAAAGGTCTCCACGGAAGAACGTCACGTCCGCGCCATTCGCCTCCGCAGTCTCCGACGCAACCCTTACGGCATCTACATCGATGTCGAATCCGCGCACGTCGCCGAAACCGAGAAGCTTTGCCGCCACGGCGAGTATGCCGCTACCGCAGCCCACATCAAGAAACGTCGGCCGGACTTCTGCCTCCGCAATGTACTCAAGGCAGGCCCGCGTCGTTGCATGGTTGCCGGTCCCGAACGCCATGCCGGGATCTATGCGCAGCACCTTCTGTCCATCCGTCGGCTCATACCTCTCCCACGCCGGCACAACGGCCAGACGCGGCGAAAGGACGGTGGTCTTGAAATGCAGACGGTAGGAAAGCGTCCAGTCCTCGTCCGGAAAGGTGCGAACCTTTATCTCCGGATCTATCCCGATGATGTCGAGGGCGGACTTCAGCGCCGCCGTTGCCGCGTTCCGCATCGCTCCGCCATCCCCTTCCGGCTCAGGGAAAAAGATCTGCATCGTCGTCGCGGATTCCTCGATGTCGCGGTATGAAGACAAAACGAAATCCCCTCCATCGAATACCTCGAAGAGGGGATTGACGCATTGTTCGTCAACCGAACAATAGACGCACGTCATGGCCGTACGTTACTTGGCGGCGCGCTTGGCGAGCATCTTCTTGACGGCGGTAGGACGCTGCACGAGCACACGCACGCTCTCATCGCTCATAATCTTGACCTCGTCCTCACCAAGACCGAACTTGACGAGACGACGACGCTGCGCGGAACGCTTGCGAGCCTTTCCTGCAGGCGTCTTGCACGGACGGACGTGCGATTCCTTGCGTAGTGTACGACCTGTACCCATTGTTCTATCCTTCTTTGTTCTTTCTAAAAGTGGTGGCGAGAAAGGGGATCGAACCCTTGACCTTAGGCTTATGAGTCCTGCGCTCTACCGACTGAGCTATCTCGCCTTTGAGACGCATAAGATATCAAATCAGCGTTCGCAAGTCAATAGCCCAAATGAAAACTTCCAACATTTTTTACAGTCAGCGCGTCAGCTTGATCCATGCGAAATCAAGCTCCGCCGAAATCTCCACCTCAAGTTCCGTACCGCCGTCGTCAAGCTCCGCCTTGCCGCGTCCGCCAATCACCTCCGCCTTCCTGAAGGAGACTCCTGACGGAAGGTAGCCGGAAAGCTCCAAGGAGAATTCGTCATCCCGCGAACGCTCGCGGAACAGTATGGCGTACGCACTCGCATTGTCCTTCGCGCACGAGAGGAATCCTGTCCACGCAAAGCCATCAGGTTCTTGTCCCACGGGATAGATCGTTCCACCGTGCATGGCCGCCCTTTCGCGTTTCCAGCGAGAAATCAGCGGACGCCAGGCGGCGCGGACATCCTGCGGCACGTCTGAAAGCTCCATCCAGCCGAGTGGCGACGCCACCATGGCGATCGCAAAGAGCGCATCGGCTGGCCAAAGGTGCGGCGCAAGCGGATCGCCGGCGTAGCCGGACTGGTTCTTGCCGGGGTTCATCAGCTCCATGCGCAGACGGACAGGATCGACCACCTGCGACAGCGTCCACAGATTGCGGAGAGTGAGGTGCGGACGGTATGCGCGGGCGTCGCGCTCCCGCTGGTAGCGGTTCTCGACGAACAGCGGCCCGATGTCCATCAGACCAAAGTAGCCGGGCCGGATGCCGGCCGTGCAGTCGAGATCGAACACCATGTCGGAATTGGACTCCGTGAGCATCTTGTCGAAGAACTTCCTGTTGCGCTCGAAGCCGAGCGGCGTCGTTATGTGCAGGGAGTCGATCTTGAAGTAGCGTACGTCCATCTTGCGGTAGTAGTCCAGCAGACAGTCGGCATCCTCCTCCCAATGCTTGAGGTCGTCGGAGGAGTCCGGCCCGAACCATATCCCGAACACAAGCCCCTTCGCCTTTGCGGCGGCGGCAAGCGGCGCGAGCCCCTGCGGAAAACGCTCTTCGTCCGGATCCCAGAAATGCGGATCGACTGCACGGAAGTCGCTCCACGCCTTGGGGATGCCAGGAAGGAGCTTCTTCTTGGAGTTCGCCGTGCGTCCGCGCTGCCAACCGTCATCGACCTGTATGACGTCCACTCCGATGTCGGCCGCCGCCTCGACCTCCTTCATGAGGAAATCGGCGTTGATGCGGCTGTCCTGGTTTCCGTCGCCCCAGGTGTTCGACAGGAATATGCCGTCACGTCCGGCCCTGTACGGACGTATCGCCCGCTGCAGATCCTGCAATGCCCGAATGCGCCCCGCCTCGCCACCGGAGTAGGTCAGCTCGGCGAGCGGGTATCCGTTCGCCAAGGTAATGACCGTGCGGTCGGATGGCGACACCACGAAGTCCGGAATGTCCGTCGGACGCGATATCGGCATCGGCGCAAGGCGCAGGAACACAAGTCCGTCGCCAGTCGCCGAATCACGCACGTCAAGCGCCGTAGTGGAGACAGCCTCCGCAATCTGGCAGGACGGCATCAGCCAGTCGTTCCGCTTTACGAGGTCGTTGCGTATGTCGGTCTGGTCGAACAGCGTAATGCTCGTGACGCGGATGTGCATCGGGGAAAGCGGAATGCTGTCGCCCACCTCCCTCGCCTTGGACGGCAATGCCCAGCCCCTTCCGGCAATCTTCCTGTATTCGTTTGCCGTCTGCCTGACGACAATCTCCGGGATCGGACGCTTCCACCCCTGCTCCTTCAGCACACCGGAGACGCCCGGATAGACGCGCAGTATCGTGGTGTTCCCGCCGACGGTCACTCTTACGGCAAGCCCCTCCGACCCGGCAGGATTGCGCCTCTCCGCAGAGCACACAGGTTCCGGCATCGCACCTCTCTTGCCTGACGCAGCGTTGCGCATCCATTCGCCGCCCGATGGCTTTCTGATTGATGCCGTCCTCAACTCGCCGTCTATGACGGAATACGTGCGCTCAAATGCGCCGTTGCCCACTGTCAGCGAATCGCCGTTCCATCTCGCGAAGCATCCGCCGGTCTCGAAAGTTCCGGCAAATGCCGCCGCTGCAAGCATCGCCGCCGAAACAAGGATTGCGCCCTTCATGTTCATCACGTACCCTTTCATCTTATCTGCGTCATTCCGCCTTGCGGCACGAATGTCCGTTTCCAAGAAGCGGCGACTACCGCCTCCACGTAGTCTTCCAGTTCCGCTCCTGACGGCCCCGCGACGATCCGCCGCCAGCACCGCCGAAACGGTCTCCATATCCGTAACTGTCGTACCTGCGCGGACGTTCATACGCAGGCGTCACCGACCGCACCTCGTGTTCGTTGTACAGCTCCGGCGGAATCTCACGCACAAAGCGCGACTCCTCCATGGGCTGCATCCCGCCGTCCGGACGCTTCATCGAACGCGGAACGCACAGATACAGACGATCTTTCGCTCGCGTCACCGCCACGTAGAAGAGACGGCGCTCCTCATCGATGTTCCCGTCATCCAAGCTCTTTGAGGACGGAAACACGGTGTCCACGAGCCACGGAAGGATCACCACCGGCCACTCCATTCCCTTCGCCTGGTGAACCGTGCTGAGCTGCATATGGTCATCGCCGATCGATGACTTGTTCTGGGCGTCGAGATTCGTCATCAGGGCGACCTCTTCAAGGAAGCCGCGCAACCCCGTCCTGAACGACGCAATCTGCGACTGCAGTTCGGCGAGATCGTCGAGCCTGCCGGCGGCATCCTCCTCCTCGAACTGGCGGCGCAGATGGTCGCCGTAGAAGAAGCGGACGTAGTCCTCGATCAGCTTTCCGCCGTCGCCGGCCTCGATGTGTCCGCGTGCGGCGGCAAATGCCTTCTGCATCCCCTCCCAACCAGCCTTCGCCTTTGGCGTGAGCATGGAATCGAGAGACATCCGATCCATTCCGCTGCCGGGATCGAAGCTGCGGCCGAGTTTCGTCCAGTAGCGCCGCAAGGAGGCCTCGCCGACGCCCGGCAGCTGCCCGAACAGGCGGAAGAAGCTCATCTCGTCGGCCGGGTTGAACATGAGCCTGAGGAAGGACAGCACATCCTTCACGTGAAGCTGCTCGAACACGCCTACGCCGCTCGTGATGCGGAACGGCATCCGCGCCCTTGTGAGGGAAAGCTGTATGTCTATCGATGTGTAGTGCGAACGGTACAGCACAGCGATGTCCTTGTACCTGAACCCCTGTCCACGCAGATGCTCAACGAGCTTCAAAATCAGCTCCGCCTGTGCGCGGCCGTCCCACATTCTGTATATCTGCGGTGACAGCCCCTGCTCTCGGCGAAACGGGCGAAGCGTCTTCTCGAACTGATGGGACACGTCCTTCATCACCGTGTTCGCGACGTCGAGAATCGGCGAGAGCGAGCGGTAGTTGCGCTCAAGCTTGATGATTCGGCATCCGTCCCACCGGTTCGGAAACTCCATGATGTTCTCGAACTGCGCCCCGCGCCACGTGTATATGCACTGGAAGTCGTCGCCGACGACCATGAGGTTGCGGTGCTTCGCCGCCAGGATGTCGGTGAACTGCGCCTGCACCGAATTGGTGTCCTGGTATTCATCAACAAGGACGTGGAGAAACCGCTCCTGCAATTCGTTGCGCACACCTTCGACGTCCCGAACGAGCCTGAGGCCGTTCACGATCAGGTCGTCGAAGTCCATCGCGCCGAGTTCCTTTTTGAGTGCGGCGTATCTCGCGCCGCACTCAACCACCTTTTCGACGTCGAGCGCAATCTTTGTCTGCTGGATCTTGACAAGATCCTCGAAGTTCAGTTCGCGGTTTGCCGCATCGGATATCAGCTTGAGGATGAACTCCTTCTTGACGAAATCCTTTGCATCCTTTCCTGCGACCTCCTTGACGATCCTTCCCATTGCCTTCTTCTGGTCTTCTTCGTCAAGAATGGTGAAGTCGGGCCTGTATCCCAGAAAGCTTCCGTACCTGCGCAGGAACTTTGCGCAGATTGAGTGGAACGTTCCTGACCATATGCCGTCCACGCCTGAGCCTATCAGCACTTCGGCGCGTTCCGTCATCTCGCGCGCGGCGCGGTTCGTGAACGTAAGCAGAAGGATACGCGATGCGGGCACTCCGTTCCCTATCAGGTACGCAACGCGATGGACAAGTGTGCGCGTCTTGCCGGTGCCCGCCGCCGCCAGCACAAGTATCGGGCCTCCATCCGCCGTCGCCGCCGCGCACTGCTCGGCGTTCAGCTCTTTCTCAAAGTCTATCATTGCGGAGATTATATCAAAACTCAGCACGGAGGGCTGTCGCCCCCGCCGCCATGGCGATTTTAACGGAATCCTAACGGAATCCTAACGGATGTCTCATCTTCTTTTCATAGAATTCGCGCCATACAAAAAAAGGTAAAAAGAAATGGACATAACGCAATTCACGATATCGGTATTTGGCGGTCTCGCCATATTCGTATACGGCATGGGGCTGATGTCGGAAGGACTCACCCAGATAGCCGGCGACAAGATGAAGACTGTTCTCGCCTACATCACCCGGAACCGCGTGGCGGCGATTCTTGCGGGCGGCGTGGTCACGATGATAATACAAAGCTCGTCCGCCACAAGCGTGATGACGGTCGGATTCGTCAACGCCGGACTTCTTTCGCTTCAGCAGGCGATCGGCGTGATATTCGGCGCGAACATCGGAACAACCGTCACCGGGCAGCTGGTGTCGTTCAACCTGGACGACATCGCCCTTCCCGCCGTCATCCTCGGCGTCGCGGGGCTGATGTTCGCCAAGCGCACAATGTCTCGCGGCGCGTGGCGCACCGTCCTCGGATTCGGTCTTCTCTTCTTCGGAATGGGCATGATGTCCCATGAACTGAAAGCCGTGGCCAAACTCCCAGAATTCATCGCGTTCTTCTCGAAGTTCGACTGCTCTCCGTCCGCCACCGGACATCTCCCGTTCCTGAACGTGATGGGCGCCGTCGCCATCGGCACTCTGTGCACGATGGTCGTGCAGAGTTCATCCGCCACGATCGGCATCACCATCGCACTTGCCAGCTCCGGGCTTATCAACGTCTGGACGGCTGTGCCGATCGTACTTGGCGACAACATCGGAACGACGATCACCGCCGCCCTCGCGGCCATCGGCACCAACGCCAACGCAAGGAGAACAGCGCTCGCCCACGCGCTCTTCAACGTAATCGGCGTGACACTTGTCGTGACGTCGTTCTTGTTCGTGTTCACCGGCTCTGACGGCGTAAGCGCACCGGCGTATTTCCACCTTGTCGCGATGTTCACCGAGGGCGATGGCATCAACGGCTGCACCCCAGGCCGCTATGTGGCGATGGCCCACACGATATTCAACGTAACCAACGTGATCGTGCTTACGTCCTTCATCCCGCTTCTCGCGAGCCTCTGCAGGAAGATCATCCCCGACGGCAAGGCGCAGCATACCGTCACGCTTGAGCCGCATCTTCTGGCGGCGCCGGAGATGGCGCTCAGCGCAGTGACCGTCGCGATAGCGGACATGACGCGCCGCGCATGGACCGTCGCATCGGCGTCCCTCAACAACTGCCTCGGAAAGGCCAACGTTGATGAAGAGTCCGTCCAAAAGGCGGAGAACGAGATCGACGAGACGCACAGCCGCATCCGCGACTACCTTATCCGCATCTCCCAGCACAAGCTGACGGACAGCCAGTCACAGATGATTCCGGAGATGATCCACTGCATCGGCGACGCGGAGCGCATATCAGACCTCGCCCTGCACATATACCGGAAGACGTCGCGCATCAAGAAGGAGAGCGTTCCGTCCGAACTCACCGACCAGCTGCAGGACATCATCGCCAAGGTTCGCGAGTTCGCCCATGAAACCGTGAACTCCGTGCGCGGCGCCAGGCAGTTCGCCGGCGATCCAGAAGAGACGGAGCGCAGCATCCACGCGATGGCAAAGGCGCTGTCCCGCACGTTTGCCGCATGGCTGCAGTCGTCCGAAGGCACGGCGACAAACGGGATTGCGTTCCTCTCCGTGCTTTCAGGCCTCCGCGACATCTCGCGCCACCTCGGCAACATCGCAACACGCGCCAACTCGTTCGCCCGGTGATGCGCAGGCCGCGCACACACTCCGCCCGATGGCTGGCGGCCGCAACCGCTGCGGTCGCCGCCTGTGCGTTCACCACGGCGGCATCTGCAGACGACAACCAGGCCTGGCTAAAATTCAGCGCGGAATGTTCGCCGTTCGAGAACGGATTGTACCTCTCCGTTGAAGAGAGGCTGAAGTTCGACAGCGTCAGGTTCCTGGATGAGGAGACCCTGATGCTTGTCGGCTACAGGTTCTCTCCGTACTTCAAGGCGGCAATCGGGCATCGCATCGTGCGGGAGCGCAGACCGGATGAAAGGCATCTCCTCTCGGAGCAGCGGCAGACGACTGATCTCTGCTTCACGGCACCGGAGTTCTGGATGCTCAAGTTCGATTTCAGGTCGCGTTTTGAGCTATGCGACAAGCACAACGCGCAGGCCTACATGCGCTACCGCGAACGCTTCAGGCTCAGAACGTCATGGAGCGTCACCGACTTCCGCATATCGCCGTACGTCTCGAACGAGGTGTTTCTGTCGGACAGGCCGAAATCGGGCGATTCAGACCTTTTCAACCGGAACCGCGCCGAGATCGGCCTCTCGTTCAGGCCGATACCATCTTTGGACAGCCTCTCCTGCAACCTTTACTTCATGGTTCAGCACGACAAGGACACCTCCACATCATCGTGGAGCGCGACAAACGTGTACGGACTCGACATCGCATTCTCATTCTGAAATTCCGACACCAAACGGCACATATCGCATGAAAGAGAAAAGGACACGAAGAATCAAGCCAAGCGTAATTGCCGGCATCATCCTGATAGTTCTTCTGTACGCACTCCAGCGCATTGCCGGATTGTGATACAATATGGACGTTTTGAGGAACGACATCAAGATAGCGGTAATCGAGGACGAGGCGGCAATCCGCCGCGTGATCGTGCTCGCGCTGCGCTCTGCGGGATACGTGAACGTCATCGAGGCGGACAACGGCCGCACAGGATGCGAACTGGTAGAGCATGAACACCCTCAGCTCGTGCTTCTCGACGTCATGCTTCCCGGAATGGACGGCATGGAGGTGTGCAGACGCATCCGCGCAAACCACGACACTCGGAGCGTCCCGATAATCATGCTCACCGCAAAAAGCGACGAGCGCGACGTAGTCGCAGGTCTCGACGCCGGCGCAAGCGACTACGTCACAAAGCCGTTCTCGAAGGAGATACTGCTCG
The DNA here is from genome assembly GCA_964567665.1 of uncultured Lentisphaeraceae bacterium. Taxonomy (GTDB): domain Bacteria; phylum Verrucomicrobiota; class Kiritimatiellia; order RFP12; family UBA1067; genus UBA1731. Next base: position 24,608 of record CAZMNN010000017.1, on the reverse strand, counting down.
CCCGCATACGCGCCGTACTGCGCCGTCCGGACAGCAGCCAGTCCGAAACGCTCGAACTTGACGGCCTGGCGATCGACGACACGACGCACACTGTGCGGGTTGACGGTTCGGATCTTTCGCTCACGCTGAGCGAATACAGGATACTCGAACTTCTCGTCTCGAACCGCAACCGCGTATTCACGCGGCTGATGATCATAGACAGAATCTCCGATGGACAGAAGATCGTGACTGAGAGAACGATAGACGTGCAGATGGTGGGTCTCAGGAAAAAGCTCGGCGGATGGGCGAGACACATCGAGACGATCCGCGGCGTAGGCTACCGCATAAGCTGATGAAACACGTTGGCAAAAGCTGGGCCGTCACCGTGATGGCCATCATCGGAATCGTCGTGTTCGGCGTTGTGCTGCTCGTCCAGACGCACAGCTTCACGGATGTGGTGGAGACGCTTGCGGAAAGCGACATCCGCGAGCGCACCGCATTCGCCGCCGCCATGCTTGCAGAACCGCTGAAGAACGGCGACATGGCCGCCGTCCGGCGCTTCTGCGACGACCGGCACAGGCAGGGCATAAGGGTGACGGTCGTAGAGCCGGACGGCTCTGTCGCATACGACACGGATGCTGTCACCGGCAACCATCTGACACGCGACGAGATCCACCGGGCGTTCACCGGAGAGGTCGGCGTTGTGCGCCGCAGATCGGAAACGCTCGGCTCGTACCAGCTCTACTGCGCAAGCAAATCCGGCGACAGAGTGGTGAGGCTTGCCGTTCCGTACAACGGGGTGCTTGAACCGGTGAGGCTTGCAAAGCACGGCTTCATGACCGCCGGCATCGTCGGCGCGATGGTCGTCTCGCTGATATTCATCCTGACGCGCAGCCTTTCCGGACGGCTTGACGAGCAGATGCAGGCGCTGAAGGCGGCGGAGGCGAACGAACGCTTCCGACGCGAGTTCACCGCCAACGTCACGCACGAGCTGAAGACTCCGATAACGGCGATCGTCGGGGCTGTGGAGATGATAGGCGACGGCACAATGCTCGATGCGGACGAGCGGCGTGAGCTGATGGACATCATACACGACCAGGCGAAACGGCTGAACGCACTCGTGCGGGACGTCCTCGCCCTGGCCCAAATAGAGCGAGAGCAGACGGAATCCCATCCAGATTTTGTGCCGATTCCGCTTGAGAAGATCATCGACACCGTCGCGACGCTCGAATCCGGCCGCGCAAGGCAGTCGAACATCCAGTTGAAGGTGAAGAGAAACGATCCGGCAACCGTGATCGGCGATCCGCATCTCATCGAGCAGGCCGTCGTCAACCTTGTGGAGAACGCATTCAGGTACTCAGGTGCGGAGCGCGTTGACATCGATTCCCGTGTGACCGGCGACATGGCGGAGATTTCCGTCACGGACTACGGAATCGGCATTCCGGCGGAGCATCTGCCGCACCTTTTCAATCGGTTCTACAGGGTGGACAGGGCAAGAAGCCGCTCTCTCGGCGGCACGGGGCTTGGCCTTGCCATTGTCAAGCACATCGCAATCCTGCACGGCGGGCAGGTGTCGGTGGAGTCCTCGCCGGGAGACCGCACGGTCTTCACCGTGCGGCTGCCCGTCTCGCGCACCGGCAAGGCTACTTCGTGAGCGAACAGGGGCCGTTCACGCATCCGCCGGGGCAGGCCATGACTTCAAGGAAGTTCACGCCTGTCCTGCCGGTGGCGTGCAGCTTGAGCACACCGCACGTCTTCCTGTCGATTCCGTTGACCTGCTGGGAATTCAGCTTGAATCCCGGGATCTTCGCCGCCGCCTCCGCAAGCACCGCCTCGGTGACGCCGCAGCTGCGGGCGTAGTTCCGCGCCGTGCTGTCCGCCGGACGCTCAAGCTTGTGCGGTTCACAGGCGAGGATGTCAATCCTGCGTCCTGCAAGAAGCGCTCCAAGCTCCTCGAACGAAAGCACGTAATCGACCGCCTTGCGACGCGCCTCGCTGCGTTTTGCGACGCACGGGCCTACGAACACGGTCTTAGCAGACGGATCGCGCTGCTTGACTATCTCGCGGGCGAACACCATCGGGCTTGGTGTGAGCGAAACATGGTCTATGAAGTCTGGGAAATGCTTTGCGACGAGGTTCACGTAGGCGGGGCAGCACGATGTTGTCATCAGCGACTTCGGATCCTTCTCCATCCGCTCGATGAATTCCGCCGCCTCATGCGCCGTGGTCATCTCCGCACCGAGCGCCACTTCCATGACGTCGGAAAATCCGGCCTTGGCGCAAGCCGCGAGAAGCTGCTCGATCGTTCCGGGGAACTGCCTGTCCGCCGCCGGCGCAACCATGGCCACAAGCCTCTCGCCGCGCTTCATCGCAAGCAGCACCTCAAGAAGCTGAGACCGCTCCATGACTGCGCTGAACGGGCAGGCGTTGAAGCACTTGCCGCAGTATATGCACTTCCTGAAATCTATCTCCGCGACGCCACGTGCGTTCTTGCGAATCGCCCCCACGGGACACGACTCCTCGCACGGCACCGTAGTCTTGACGATGGCATGGTATGGACACACCGTGATGCAGCGTCCGCACTTCACGCACTTGGCGGGATCTATCACCGACTGCCCGTTCACGACCGAGATGGCTCCCTTCGGGCAGCTGTACACGCACGGACGCGCAAAGCATCCACGGCAGTTCGACGTGGAGACGATCTTCGAGTCGGGACACCCCGAACAGGCCGGACCGCACACGGAAAGAGGCGAAAAGCGGTTCGGGGACTCCTTGAACGGATCCTCGCCGCGTTCTATCATCGATACGAGCCGATCCAGATACTCCGCAAGCGTCATCGCCTCGTCCGATTCGTCCTCCGTGGAGAACCCAAGCAGAGCCATGAGGCGGTACTTGAGAACAGCCCTGTCGTGGTACAGGCAGCATCTGGACGATTCCGTGTCCTTCGGGCGAAGCTTGATCGGTATGCGGTCGATCTCGCTGCGGAGTTCGCCGGAATCGAAAGCGCGCACGAGCCTGATCATCAGCTCGCGCCGGATGTACATTGCGCCGTTCAGCATGGTCAGCAGGCCTCCGAAGCAAGTTCGACGATGCGGGCAATCACCTTCTCCGGCGATGCCTTGCCCATCACCTCCGTACCGTTGAAGCGCACGAACGGCGCCCCTTCAAGGTTCTCGCGCTCGCAGAGATCCAGACACGGACGCGCCTCGATTGCGACCTTGTCCTTGACGCTCTCCGGCAGCTGCGCCTCTATGTCCATCAGAGTGGCTGCGCCGAGCAGATAGCAGGCCGTTCCGCAGCATATCTCAACTTTCACCTTTTCCATCGTTGTCCCTTTCAGATTGAGTTCGGATTTGTCGCCATGTTGCGTTGTCGTCAGTAGAAATTAAGCGTGACGTCCTTGCGGTACGTCTTCTCCAGCACCGCCGCCATGCGGCGTATCACCGAGCGGCGAAGCTCCAGATCCTGCGGGAGGTTGGGGTCCTGGTGGCAGTCGTTGACCTTCGTCCCTATGATGAACTCTATGCGGTCGTGGCTCATCATGCGCTCAAGGATTGCGCGGGCGGCGGCCGGTTCGTTCGCCGGAGGGCGACGCTGCTCAAGCGCCGAGAGAACCCGGTCGAGCGTGAGGATGCCCTCCGTTGCGATGCCTATCCCCCTCACCGTGCCGACCGGCGGCAATCCGCCGGCGTTGCGCATTGCGGACAGCGGAATGCTGATGGAAGTGCCAAGCTCGCGCTCGATTATGTTGGCCGACGTGCCGCCGCATATCACGGTGTGTTCTGGCCCGAGCAGAGCCTGATGCGCGTACTCGGCATCGTGTTCGCGGTGGAACGGCGGTCCGGTGAGCACGCGCATTACGCGGGGATGCCTCAGATACACGACAAGACAGCTGATGTCGTCCTTGCAGAATCCGGGCGTTATCGCCCTCGCCTCCGCCGCAATCGCGGCGGAAAGGTCGCGGGCGGATATCCCCGGATCGGCGGCAATCCGTTCGCGGGCGAAGTTCAGCACTCCGGAACGCCGCCAGCCGAACTTCATGTCCCTGCGCTGTCCAAGCCCGGCCTGCGTCACACCGTCGGAGCACATTACGATGCGGTCTCCTGCGCGGAAATCCACTTCGCACTCGCGCATATCGCGATCCGGCCAATGCTGGCTCGCAAGCCGATCCTCCTTCAGGGGCGGCACCTCCTCCGTGCCTCTGAGGTGTATGTACCCCGGATTGCCCATTTCGACAATCCTGGCGCGGCCGCCAAGACGGAAGTCGAAGAGTGAGAACGTGGCGTAGCTGATCTTTCTGACTTCGCACACCGGCAGGGAGTCCATTATTATCTCGACCGCCTCCAGCGTGGGCAGGTTGGACTTCAGGAAGCTTATCGCCATCGTCGTGGTCATGGTGGCGAGGACGTTCGCCTTGACACCCGACCCCAGGCCGTCGGAGAGCGCCGCGATGTGGCGGTTCTCGCGCTCGACAGCAAGGAAGCGCACATCGTCACCGCAGGCCGCCTGTCCGGTCTTGGTGTACTGCGCGTACTCCATCTCTATGAAGAGGTCTTCTGCCATCTATCCGTTCAGGTAACTGTCGCTGTTTCCGCCGTTGAGACGCCTCCCCTGCGTATCGCTTTCGTATGCGCCGGCGATCTCGTTCAGCATGATCTCCGTCTCGGCGATGTGTTCGCCGAAAAGACGCGCCACCTGCTGCACGGTGTAGACGTTCTTCTTGATGACCTCGCGAGCCTTCGACGCTATCTGCTCACGGTGGAGTTCGTTTCCTGTCACGTCCTGTATGACGGCGCCCGCAGACTCGCCCTTCGCGATGGAGAACACCGATATGTTGACGAGCCGACCCCTGAGCGGCTGACGAAACTTCTCGATTTCGCTTCCGTGCTCAAGCGCACCCGCAAACAGGTCGGAGAACTCCGGCAGACACGAATCGCACGGCAGACCGCCAAGGCCGCCGAGCGCATCGTACTCCACGGTGGCGTCCACAAGCTCGGCGAATATCCGATTGCACTCCAGGATGCGCCCTGCGCCGTCGACGAGAACGACCCCGGCGGGAATGTACTTGATGAGAGCGTTGGACGTCCGCTCGAAGTTCCGCTTAAGGAACGTATGGCACATGGCCTCCTCGGCCTTGCCGGCGATGAGGGCGCGGGCGAATTCGCGGCATGTAGAGTAGCCGCAGGCGCCGCAGTTGTGCTCATCCGCCTTCGTGGTCTTGCCCACACGCGCAAGCGCGGCGGCCATCGTGGCTTCGTCCGGCGTATCGACCTTGACGGGATCCGCCGGATAGTTCGCGCCGCCGCAATGGGTGAAGCACCGCGTTCCTGACGGCCTTATCGGGGAGATTGCGTCAGTCCGCAGAAGCACGTCGAGGGTTCCGCCAGCGTCCGGACGCATCGCGGGGCCGTTCACGCATCCGCCGTGGCAGGCAAGGGCCTCGATGAAGATCGGGCGGGCGTCCGTCTCCGGCGGAGGGGGCGGCACGGAAAGCAGCCGGTGCAGGTTGTCGAGACCGGAGACGGAGACGTAGCGAACCTTGTCCGTCCCGTCGCGAATCGTGTCGTTCATTCCGCCCTCAACGCAGTAGAAGCGCCCCTCCTCTGCCGGGCCAAGCTCAAGCTCCGCCTCTTCGCCGTCCGCCGTAAGATCCACGCCCTGCTCAAGAAGGAACTGCTCAAGCGCCGGGAACACAACCGCAAGCGCAAGCTGGTCTGGATGGCGATCGGCTTCGCTCTTCTTGGCGGCGCAAGGCCCGAAGAAGACGACCTTTATGTCCTCGCCGAGCTTTTCCCTCAAGAGCCTCACGTGTGCGCGCACCGGGGACGGAAGCGGCGATATGTACCGCGCCCACTGCGGCATGTACTTCCTGATGAAGTCGACGCAGGCGGGACACGCGCTTGAAATCATGACCGACGTGCGCGGAGCCACCTCATAGAGTTTTGTGACGTGCGCACTGACGGACTCCGCACCGTGCGCCGTCTCCGACACGCCCGCGAATCCGACGGACTTGAGCGCGGCGGCGAGCCGACCGATGGAAACACCCTTGAAGTACCCCGCAAAGCTCGGAGCGACGGATGCGTACACCTTCGCGCCGGAAGTCAGGAGCTGACGGAGGCGCGGCAGGTCTATGCGCACCTTCTTCGCATGGGACGGACACACCTTCACGCACTCGCCGCAGGCGACGCAGGCATCCGGTATTACGCTGGCTTTCCCGCCAACTATGCGGATGGCCTTGACGTGACAGTGCCGGACGCACTTGTAGCAGTCCTGACACACATTTTCTATTGTGTAGACAGGCCCGTTCATTTGAACAGCGACTCCAGTATGTCCCTCATCACCCCGTTGTCGACGTTGGTGTAGGTCTTTCCGTTTGCGATCACGACCGGGCCGTTCGGGCAGTTCCCAGTGCAGAGGCTGCCGGAAAGTTCGCAGTCCACTTCGTCACGAAGTCCATGCTCATCAAGGTAACTCTCGCAGTACTCAAGGTTCTTCTCGTTCCCTCTGGCAAAGCATGAGCTGCCCATGCAGATCACGATCTTCGGCTTCGCACCGGCATCAGTTGTTGCGTTTGGTTGCATTTGCCCGCTATTGTCTCAAATCCCGCACAGAAAGGCAAGCACCAATCAAAAGCCCGCAAAAAGTTGCAATTCACCACAAACCGTCAGCCATCCAGAATCGACGGCTCCAGCAAAAAAGGAATCACGCCCACATACACAATTCCGTCATCATCCTGCAGAGGTCTGCGTGTGCCAGAGGTCACGACAATCTTACGAAAGAAGTCCCCGCTCCATTTGAGTGACCTCGTTTCCTGTTCTCGCTTCTCCTCATCGGCGATTCGAAACGCCGACTTGACATAGACCTTCTTCATCCCAAGATTGACCACAAAATCTATTTCGCATTGCCGACGAACCGTCTTGCCATTCTCATTGCCGTAATGCTCAACGACCCCGACATCAACATTGTACCCCCTGCGAATCAACTCGTTGTAAATCGCATTTTCCATAAGATGCGTCTCCTCCGACTGCCTGAAGTTGATCCGCGCATTGCGAAGCCCCAAGTCCGTTGCATAGTACTTCTTAGGGAAGTACAAGTATTTCCGTCCGCGAACATCATATCGCCGCGCCCTGGAAAAGAGGAATGCCTCGTCAAAGTAATCAAGATATTTTTTAACAGTTCGGTCAGTCGTCTTCAGTTTCGCCTGGGTTCGCAAAGTCGTCGAGATGTTGAAGGGGCTTGTCAACGATCTGACAACCGAGAATAGCATATCAGCGACCCGCTCCAGAACTGCGTCGTCCTTCAGTTTCTGCCTTTCCCGAATGTCTTTCATGTACACCTTCGCAAACAGGTCTTTCAGATACTTCGAGCGAACGGCATCATTTCGCTCCAACGCCGCCATTGGCATACCCCCCCACACACAAAAAAAAATAAGATATTCGTCAAAAGCCTCAGACTTATCCAGTCCCGTCGCCTCGATATACTCTCCTAACGACAGCGGATAAACCCTAATTTCAAATCCTCGGTCACGAAAGTTCGTCGCGATGTCCTTCGACAACATCTTCGAGTTAGAGCCGGTCACATAGACATCGACGTTCGGCATCGCTCTAAATTCATTCAGCACATCGTAAAATGTGACATAGGCATTCTTCCTGTCCTCCGAGGCGACAGCTGTGAGTTTCACGCCTGGCACCCTTACCTTCAACGACAACTGAATCTCGTCGATGAGCACATAGAACATCCCCTTGCCCTTCACCCGTGCACGAATGTACTCCGCCAACCTAAGCGGATTCAGCAACTGGTCGAATTTTGCCTGATCAAGCGCAATCTCAATAATCCGAGAATCCTCGACACCTGAGGCGAGGAGATGATTCTTGAACAGGCTGAATAGTAGATAACTCTTGCCTACACGACACAGTCCCGTGATGACTTTCACCAGCCCATTGTGCTCGATCAGCTGATTCAAATAAAACTCTCGCTTAATTTCCACATCTCACTCCTGTACTAATATCCGTGTATCCACACACTTTCTCATACAGGCAGTATTCCGCAAATGGCAATATCTAATGGGCCAGCGAAAAAGGAAGGACATGGGGAGCGGCGAAGAGGAGGCCTGTTCATCGAGAAGACAGCAGCATATGCCGCTTCTATTCCGACTGCCGTCATTTGGCGACGCTTGCGATTTCTCCGTCGGAAAGGCGCGTCACCAGCTCATCGCCCGGACGCACATCCCGTGCGCGACGCACGATGCGCCCAGCCCCGTCAATCGTAAGGGAATACCCGCGCTTTAGCGGATTGCTGGGATCAAGCAAGGCGAGCTTTGCCCGCTCGGCGGCAAGACGTTGCCCAGCCGCCGCAACGGCGGCGTTCATGGATGAGACAAGCCGCTGATCCGCCTGAACGATGCGCGCCTCCGATCTGAGCAGCGCCTCCTTGAGCGACGGAACAAGCCGACGGGAAAGGATGTCAATGCGGTTGCCCGTGCGGACGGAACAATCCCTGAGCGCAGCGGCGAGACGCAACGACAGATGATCCACCCTCTGCGCAAGCGTTTCACCCATGTGCAGCGGCGCACGTCTGAGGCGCGAAGCCAGATCCTCGACCTGCTTGAGCAGTTTCATCTTGTCCGGCACTACAATCTCCGCAGCAATCGACGGCGTTCCGGCGCGAACATCTGCGGCGAAGTCGCACAGCGTGAAATCCGTCTCGTGTCCAACTGCGCTGATTGTCGGTATGCGCGAGGCGGACACCGCACGCACAACGCACTCTTCGTTGAACGGCCACAAATCCTCTATCGATCCGCCACCGCGCCCCACTATCAGCAGATCCGGAATCCAGCCACACCGCCGGTTGAAGAACTCAATGCCCTCAACGATCTCCTCCTTCGCGCCGATGCCCTGCACCTTTACTGGATAGAGCCTTATCTCAACATTCGGAAAACGCCGCGTAAGCACGGTGCACATGTCGTGTATGACCGCCCCCGCTGGCGACGTCACGATGGCGATCCTGTGCGGAAGAAACGGAAGCGGACGCTTGCGCGAACGGTCAAACAGTCCTTCCTTCTCAAGCCGTTCCTTCAATTCGTTGAACTTCGCCATCAGATCGCCCTCTCCGGCGATCTTGGCGGCCAAGACCACCAGCTGATAGCTGCCGCGCGGCGCATAGACATCCAATCTGCCGTAGAGACAGACCTTTGCGCCGTCCTTGAGCCGCGATGCCGCCCTGCAGCGTTCAATCGAACTGGCGAACATCACGCAGGAGATCTGCGCCTCGGCATCCTTGAGCGTGAAATACGCATGGCCGCTTGCGTAAAGTTTCCAGCCCGATATCTCGCCTTCGACGTATATCTTGTCAAATGGCTTGAAAAGCCCTTTTATGACGGCCGTAAGTTCGCTTACTCCGTATATCTTCCTTATGTCTGATCCTTCCACCATATCAACCGGCTGCCGCTATCACAATACGTCATGTCTCTTTACGTTGCGGCAACCCTTTCCGGGGTTTCCCAAATGCCTTGATTATACCAAAAACCATTGACTTGGATTGCCGGATATTGTATAGTACACCCCTGTTTTTCCGCACTGCGGCATAGTCTTGCTCCAAGGTGGCGCACCTGCTCCCTGCCGAATGAATTGCGACTGTAGCTCAATTGGATAGAGCGTTGGCCTCCGAAGCCGAAGGTTGCTGGTTCGATCCCAGTCAGTCGCACCAATCCCGCCTCCATGCCGACGGGGCTCATTGCGTCGGCTTGAAGCTCCTTTGAAGACCATGTCCGCATCCATGTCGCGTGATTTACGGATCCCAGCTGAGATCAAGCCGCGATGATGCGCCGGACGGCACCTGAAACGTCCGAGGCTGGACATTCGTCGTAATCCACAGTCCATCAAGCCTGAACGTGGTGAACCGCTGTCCGTCCACACCCGTCAGCACAGACAGGTCATCCGAAGCCGGTCTTGTCACGCTGATGAACAGCGGAGTCGACTGCCGTGAAAGATGCTCCACATCCACAGCGCGGGAACTGTACGCCGCTCCTCGCCCGCTTTCAGGGGACATCACACAACGCCTTACTCCAAGTTCCGAGAGAGCCAGCGCAGACTGCGAATTGAATGCGTAGAGCGTCCAGTCCGCCGTTACATCCTCCACCCCCAAAGACTTGAGCATCCTCAGCCCTGCGAAATCCGCCGCCTCCCATCTGCGGAAGCCGGCGCGAAGCAATGTCTTCACCCTTCCGCGAAGCCTATTGAACGAATCCTCCTTTGTGAACACCGGAAGCGCAAGACGCGCATCGACACCGTATCCGGAAACGTCGCCGTCGTGTCCGATGACGACTACGACCTCACTCCACTGACCATCCGGAACAGGCTGCCCAAGCCGCACCTTCACGACGTTGAGCGGGGACAGTTTTCCGTCGGCTTCAGGCCGCCCGGCTTCACTGGACAGTGCCGCCTTAACGCTCTCGACCTTCTCCATCCTGCGGCGAACCGCAGAGGCGTCGAGTTTCGAGACAAGGCTCCGGCGAAGCGAATTCAACGTCGATGCCGGAACAAAGATGCCCTCGGCGTCATAAACGGCGAGCGAAGATAGCCTCCACCCCGTTCCGCCAAGTCTCTCAAAACATCTGCGCACGGCGGCAGACGTAGATTCAGGATGCTGCGCCCTCTGGGCGGCGACGATCGCCTCCACAACCGTCTCTCCGCCCGCACTGGTCTCCACCGAACCGGCGGAGATGCGAACGGTGACATCCAATGCTTTCGTGCCCGGATAGTCCGAAGCCCTGAACGACGGCGACGGAAACCGCCGCTTGACGGCGTTGGACATTGCGCATCGCACCTCGACGGCACATCCATCCGAACGTCTGCCGCCCTTACGGCAGACATCGCTGAATGCCGACGAAAGCGCATCGAGAAGCTGCGGATCGGAAACCTCTATTTCCACGTCGCTTCCGGCAGGAGCCTCGAACACCGGTTTTCGGGAAATCGCCAGACGCATCTCGCCTATGCCCATGCCCAACGGGCGGCCGTGATCGCCGGATGCATCCGTTCCGGCAATCGCGAACTGAAGCCCATCGTGCTTCTCAAGCGCACGAGATGTGTGCATACGCAGCCAAGTGCGCCCGTTGCGGTCTTTCGTAAGGCGCTTCACAACGCCGACCGGTGTGCCTTGATGTCCAAGGTTTTCAGGGTCTATCAGCTGCGAACTGTCCTGCCGCCACCCATCCACATACAGATGCGTAGTCTGCCTTGAAAAGACCGTCTCAAGATCAGCGCGTGACGTGCCGGACTTCCCAAAGTCGAGAAGTTCACGGTATCTCTTGACGACGGATGCGACATAAAGGCTGGACTTCATCCGTCCCTCGATCTTGAGCGAAGCGACTCCGGCGTCGCGCAGATCCTCCAAGCGATCATCCAGGCGAAGATCCTTCATCGAAAACGGGAGCGTCCTGCCTCCTGTCGAATCAGCGTAAGGCAGCCTGCAACAGTACGCGCAGCGCCCCCTGTTTCCGCTCCTTCCGCGCTCCATCGCGGAAAAGAGGCAAAGTCCGGATATCGAATAGCAGAGCGCTCCATGCACGAACACCTCAAGTTCGCATCCACACCGCTGCGCTATGGAACGTATGTCGGCGAGCGGAAGTTCGCGGGCAAGAACCACGCGGCTGAAACCAAGCTCCCGCATCGCAAGCACACCCTCAAGGTTGTGCGCCACAAGCTGTGTGGATGCATGGATGGCGAGTGAAGGGAAATGCAATCTCACAAGGCGGGCCACGCCAAGATCCTGCACGATGAGGGCATCAGGAGCCAGCTCCTCAAGCACGGCAAGCCGTTCGACCGCCTCCGGCAATTCATCCTCGTCAAGCAGGGTGTTGAACGTCACATACACCTTGCGTCCCTTGGCGCGGGCGAAAGAAAGCAAGTCCGAAAGCTGTTCGACGGTGAAGTTTACGGCCTGGGCGCGTGCTGAAAACGCATCCAGGCCGAGGTACACGGCATCGGCACCGGCGTCGAACGCGGACATTGCCGTGTCGAACGAACCCGCCGGCGCCAGCAACTCAACGGCATCCATGTCAGACATTCAATGCCGCTTTGTCCTTCATGACGCCCGCAACAGCAAGGTCGCCCATTTTCGTGAGGTCGATCTCGTTGATGCCGCAAGGCTTCCGGTTCTTCCACTCACCTCGCGTGAAGTCAGGGATGTCCATCGAGCAGGAGCGGTTTCGCACCGACTTCTCGGAAAGCTCCCCGATACAGCAGGAGGCCGCAAGATCGTAGACGTTCGTGTCAAGCGGGATGCCGTTCTGAAGGCAGTAGGCCCAGCGGAGATCCATGAGGAAGTCCATGCCGCCATGCCCGCCAACCTTCATGGCGATCTCTCCGGCCTGCTTCCAGTACGGATGCCTGTACGTCTCACGAAGCTCCTTCTGCTTCGCCTCGGAGAAGTACGAATGCACGCCCTCGCCGGGCTTTGTCTCCCAGCCAAAACGGACAGGCCATTCTGTCGTGACGGCCTTGTCGCCGTACTGAAAATCGCCGCCGGCGAAGATGCCCTTCGTTCCGGTGATCTTGTTGATGCGCGAATACGGACGCGGAGAGGAGACGTCGTGCTGAATCATTATTGAGCGTCCCTTGACCGTCTTCACGAGCGTGGTGTTCATGTCGCCCATCTCGACCTTGAGATCGTGATGCCAGTCACCGGCGGGATATTTGGCCTTGGCGTACGCCTCGAAGTTGAACTGGTTCGATTCGAGCGACACAAGATAGTCGAAGCGGTCGCCTCGGTTGATTCCCATGCACTCCATCAACGGAATGAGGCCGTGCGTGACATACTGGTTGCCCTTGTGCTCCCTGTTCCAGCGCAGTCGCCAATGATTCCAGTATGCGCTGTCATCGTTGCCGTCGTTGTAGTTGTAGGTGCGGAGATCGTGGATGTACGCGCCTTCGCCATGAACGATATCGCCGAGCAGCCCCTGTCGGCAGAGATTGAGCGCAAGCATCTCCGCCTCGCCGTAGCAGCAGTTCTCAAGCTGCATACAGTTGAGGCGCGTCTTCTCGGAGGTTTCCACAAGCTCCCAGCACTCCTCCACCGTGAACGCGCTCGGCACCTCCACGAATGCGTGTTTTCCGCCGCGCATGGCGGCAAGCGCCACAGGGACGTGCAGCTGCCACGGAGTGGTGTTGTAGACGCAGTCGATTCCGTCCCAGTCGCACATCCTGCGGTATGCATCCTCGCCGACGAACTCCTTCGCCTTCTGCTTTCCGCTGTCCACGAGCCTCTTCTGCTGCTTGTCCACGCGCCACTGATCGATGTCGCAAAGCGCCGTCACGGTGACACCGGGAATGCTCGCTATGCGAAGCAGCGCCCCACTGCCACGGCAACCGAGACCGACCAAGCCAACTCTGATCTTCTTCATGGGTTTTGCGCAAAACCCGAACATGGAGCCGCCCGCGCCAAAGCACGGAGCGTTCTTTGCGCTCATGCATCCGGCCGCTACCGCCGCAGCCCCCATCCATGCGGTTCCCTTCAGAAAATCCCTGCGATTCGTATCCATTTACCGTCTCCTTTGTGGTGGAAGCCGAAAGGTCACTTTGACCCGACTGAAATTATGCAGAAACTCGCGACAAGTATGGCGGTGCCGAGAGCGAGGAACGCCTTCGTCCTGGCGCCGACGCCCTTCCATTCACCGAGCATGATGCCGATCACGGTCGAGAAGAAGATTGTGGACGCCATCATGACGGCGAACGATATGTACTTGAGATCGCCCATCAGCGGCTCGCCCGCCTTTGTACAGACGAACTGCAGAACCCATATCACGCCGACCGCCGCGCTGAGAACGAAATTGCGCGGAGAGAACTTGAGGTAGTCGCCGAACGTCCTGTTCTTGAAGTTCTGCTGGATGCACCACAGCAGCTCAACGGCAAAGCCGCCCCACAGCACGACCATGATGACCGGCATACCGCGCCAGCAGGCCTTTGCACCGGCAGCCACGGCGGCGTTCTCGATCGCCTCAGCGCCCTGCAGCCCAAAGTTCATGCCGGCGGAAAACACGCCGGCGACAACCGCCGTGATCACACCTTTCCGGAAGTCGAACTCGGCGACGGCCTTGCGCTTGACCTCATCCGGCATCTCCGCCTCTTTCGATTTACCGGCAAGACCCACGAACACGATTCCCACAAGGGAACCCACCACGCCACCGAGAACGGTAAGCGCACCGGCATCCTTAACAAGGTCGCCGGCGTGTCCCGTAACGATCGGCGGAATGAGCGTACCAGTGGCGGCGCAGAGACCGCACCCGATGGCCAGGCCAAGCCCGATGCCGAGGTAGCGCACCATCAATCCCCACGCGAGGGCACCGACTCCCCACATCGCACCGAATCCGGCACACCGGATGAGCGTCGAAGCCGGGGCGGACATGGCGACATTCCAGAAATCCGGAACGGTGAAGTAGCAAATCACCGGCGGACAAACTATCAGGCCGATGAACACGTAGACGAGCCACCAGCTCTCGTATGCCCACCCTTTCACGCCGCGGGCCGGAAGAAGGAATGTCGCGCCGGCAAGACCGCCGGCGCAGAAAATCAACATACCAAGCACAGAATCCACTGCAGTCTCCTCAATCGGTGTTCAGCGACAGGATGATCAGCGGGCAAGCCAGCCGCCGTCGCAAGCGTACATGAAGCCGGTCACATAATCGGATGCCGGCGAAGCGAGAAACACGCACAGTCCCTTCAGGTCTTCCGGCGTACCCCAGCGTCCCGCCGGAATGCGGTCGAGAATCGCCTTGTTGCGCTTCTTGTCCTCCCGGATCGGACGGGTGTTCTCCGTGGCGATGTAGCCGGGCGCGATCGCATTCACGCAGATGCCGTGCTTCGAAAGCTCATTGGCCATCAGCATCGTGAGCGACTTGATTCCGCCCTTCGCCGCCGCATAGCCAGGTATCAGTATGCCGCCCTGGAATGACAGCATCGAGCCGATGTTTATGATCTTGCCGCCCTTGCCCTGCTTCACCATCTGTGCGGCGGCGGCCTGAGAGAGGAAGAACGGCGTGGAGAGGTTTATCGATATGACGTCGTTCCAGTTCTTCGCGCTGTGCTCAAGGAACGGCTCGCGGCGGATGATTCCGGCATTGTTCACGAGGATGTCCACAGAGCCAAGGCTTCGCACGACCTTCGCAACTATCTTCGGAGCCTCCTTCTCGCCCTTCGAGAGATCGGCCTTGATGCCGATCGCCTTGCGGCCGAGACTCTTGATTGCGGCGATTGTCTCGTCCATCGGTATCACATCCACGATGGCGACATCCGCACCTGCCTCCGCAAGACCGACCGCATAGGCCTGTCCGATGCCGCGTCCACCGCCGGTCACAATCGCGACCTTGCCATCCAGCTTGAACTTCTCAAGAATCATGTCTGTCTCCCTTTCGTTGTTTGTGTGGTAGCATATCAGAAAACGGCGTCCAACTCAAGAGTGCGGCGGAATCGCCGCACAGCTCGTCACTTCCTGCGAACCGTGCGCCAGACCGCAAGCGCCGCAGCAATCACCACGGACACTGCAACCGCATTGACGAACGGCATTGCGTCCTTCAACCCGAAAGCGTACGGAAAACCCTGCGTAAGAATCTCCGCAAGACGGGCCGGCACCGGGCGGAAGAAGCCGCCTATCAGGTATGCGGCAAGGGCGCACTGTCCGAAGAGGATGACCACGCCAAGCCCTTTGCGGAGCCGCATGACATCAGTCAGCACATACAGGACTGCAAGCGATATGACGCACCATCCCATTGCCTGCGCTGTGAACGAGAGCGTAAATATCGGCTTGATGGCTGGAATCCACACCGCAGCGACCCATCCTGCCGCCTCAAGCGCCGCCCCATAGACGAACAGCCTCACCGCCTTCGTCCGCTTCTCACCCTCCCCGCGCAGAATCTCGGCGGCGAAACTTCCGCAAAGCGTCATGGCACCAAACATGAGCGACGTAGCAAACCACGTGTAGCAGCTCGGCTTTGCGACGAACGGATTGTCCGCAGGAAGCAGCGCTGAAAGGATTGCGTGGTCAACCTTGAAGGCGAAGTTCCCGAACTCCGTGTAGTCCCCGCCGACGGCAAGCATCAGCGTGTAGACGGCCGCAAGCGCAACAGGCACTGCGATGCGCAGTCTCATCGACGGAATCAGCATCGCGCAGGCGGCGATGAGATATCCGGACGCAATCGACTGGAGGGTGTTTGAATACGGCGACATCCTGTGCCAGTCGAAGGTGAGGAGGCTGCCCTGCACGACCATGCCGAGGATCCAAAGCAAAGCCACGCGCACAATCACATGTCTCCAGTATGCGACACCGGCCTTCCCGCCTTCAAGCCGTCTGCCGAGAGCATACGGCACGGCCGCTCCGCACATGAATATGAAGAGCGGCATGATGATGTCCCACAGGGTGAAGCATTCCCAGCCGTGGCGGAACTGTCCAATGAACGCCGGCGGCAGATGCCATACGGAGTCGGCCGCCTTGACAATCGGGCCGATCACTACCAGCAGAATCATGTCCAGACCTCTTAGCAGGTCAAGCGAGTAAAGTCTCTCTTTCATCTGCACACCCCCTCTGCAGCCGACGGCATGAACGCAAACCGGTCAACGGATTTTGGCCAGCACGTCAGCGATTCCGATGTACGTCGCAGGAGTGAGCTTGAGAAGCCTGGTCTTGTCCGCCTTCGGCAGATCAAGCCCCTGCACGAACTCCTTCATTATCGCGGCCGTGACGCGGCGGCCACGGGTCAGTTCCTTCAGGCGTTCATAGGGATGATCCATGCCGACCTTCCGCATGACGGTCTGGATCGGCTCGGCAAGCACCTCCCAGTTCGAGTCGAGATCGGCGGCGAGCCGCTGCTCGTTCATCTCAAGTTTGCCAAGCCCCTTCAGGGTGGAGCGTATCGCTATCAGCGTGTAGCCGAAGCCCACACCCATGTTGCGGAGAGTGGTCGAATCGGTAAGGTCGCGCTGCATCCGCGAAATCGGCAGCTTCCGCGCCATGAACCCCATGACTGCGTTGGCGAGGCCAATGTTCCCCTCCGAATTCTCGAAATCTATCGGGTTCACCTTGTGCGGCATGGTGGAGGAGCCTATCTCGCCCTTCACCGTCCTCTGCTTGAAGTATCCCATCGACACGTACATCCACACGTCACGGTCGAAGTCGAGCAGCACCGAGTTCCAGCGGCAGACGGCATCAAACAGCTCCGCTATCCCGTCATGCGACTCGATCTGCGTGGTGAGACGGTTCTGACGCAGACCAAGCGACTCAATCACCTTGCGCGACAGCTTTTCCCAGTCCACGTCCGGATATGCGGACAAGTGCGCGTTGAAGTTTCCGACGGCTCCGTTCATCTTCGCCGGCATCACAAGCCTGTCAATCTCCGCAGTCTGCCGCCGCAGACGAGCCGCAACGACGGCAAGCTCCTTTCCGACGGTTGTCGGCGACGCGGGCTGTCCATGCGTATGTGCGAGCATCGGCACCTTCGCGCAATCGTGCGCCATCTCGGACAGCTTCGCCTCCACGGCGTCCATCTCCGCCCGCAGCACGGCCTTGCCGTCCCTGAGCATGAGCGCATGGCTCATGTTGTTGATGTCCTCCGACGTGCAGGCGAAATGGATGAACTCGGATCTCTTTTCGAGAGACGTTCCGGCAACCTTCTCCTTCAGGAAGTACTCCACCGCCTTGACGTCGTGGTTCGTGGTCTTTTCGATCTCCTTCACGCGGCGGGCGTCATCAACTGAAAAGTCGGCCGCAATCGCACGGAGAGCCTTGCGCTCTGCGGCGGTGAGCGCCTTGCATTCGCGTATTGCCTTTGCGTCGCACAGCGCCTCAAGCCATACGCACTCTACGAGCACCCGACGCTTCACAAGACCGTACTCCGAGAACACCTCGCGCAGCTCTGCGCATTTTCCGGCATACCTTCCGTCTATCGGCGAAATCGCCGTAAGTGATTCAAGTTCCATTTCCGACATACCTTTCATTTCAACGGCTCTTCTTCCACGCCTCTGCGAGCGTATGGTACTTCACGAGCAGATTTCTTCTTTCGACCGCAGGCATCGAGCCTTCCTTGAGCCATTCGAGGAACTGCCTCATCACCTGCGAAAAATGCGCTTCATGTCCAATGTCATACACCTTGGGCACATCGACCTTCCACATTGCGCCCTCCTCCTCGCCCGCCGCCGGCACCGCCTTGACGCCGGGATGCGTCCGGCCGATCTCCGCAAGCGCCGCGTCAAGCGCCGCCCCAGTCTTCGCCGCATCCGCGCCGTCGCGAAGCTTGACGTACAGAACCGGCTTGAACCCCTGTCTGGCGCCCTGGCGGATCACCAGCTCCGCATTCGAGCCACGCATAAGCGAGTAGTGCGTATCGCCGCCGCCCTCCGGCGGCATGAAGCGCCATTCCACCGCAATCTTCGCGTGCACTCCGCGAAGCGTGTATGTGAATTCGCCGTTCGCCTTGCACTGGAGTACGTTGTCGCCGTCTACGGATTTCTTGAGATATGCGGGCCACTCCCTCTGTCCGGTGGACTTCTCGTAGTCCGCCGCAGTGATGGGCGTAGGCCATGTGCGGGCGGAAAGCATCTTCACGTCAGAGCGCTTCAGCGCAACGTTCGGGAAGAGTTCCCACTGCACAAGATCGGTGAGGTGCGTCGTCACGTCCACGATGGCCTCTCCCTGCTGCTTCGTGTCGTAGTACCACGCAGGGCGGCGGAGAGGCTTTCCGTTCACAAGCTTGCAGAAGTGGTGGACGGATATCTTCGTGACGGCGGGGTCGTCAGGCATCCCCTTCTCCTGCATACCGTACACATCCCTGCGAAGCGAAAGCTCACGCTGAAGAATCGTCGTGATCTCGTGGCGTTCCGTCATTATGTCGGCGAAGAGAAGTCCGGACTCCTCCGCAATGGTCGCCGCTTCGCAGAGCTTCATGTAGTCCTCGGACGTAATCGCCATCGGCTTGTCGGACAGGACGTTCATTCCCGCCTCCACTGCGGCGAGGTAGTAGTCCGGCTTGACGTTGTTGCGTCCGGCGAGAACGACCACGTTCGATGCGTTCTGCGCGGCGCCTCTCTTCGCCGCGTCGGCTGTGAACCTCTCAAGGAAGTCCGCGCCGGCGTACACCGTCTCCTTCCACGCCGTCGGATTCTCCCTGCGCGAATTGAACTGGTTGATGAGCGCAAGGTGGCTCTTGAGATCCGCGCCGTCCGGCGCGTAGACAAGCGCCTCCGAGGATACGCCGTCGTACGTCCTGTTCTGGACGAGCGCCGCATGGAAGTGTCCGGGATCCACCGTCAAGAACTGTATGGCCGCCATCATGATGTTGAGCATTGTCGCTTCCTTTCAGTTGATTTGGCTACCGCCACCGGCGGTGGCTCCAAAGATATTGCTCCGGATACTGCCTTATCGCCTCTCCAAGCCGGTCGTTCAGCTTCTGCGTGAATCCGGCAAGGCTGTCGCCGTCCGTGTAGCGGAGCGGAGAGCCTCCGACAAGGCGGTATGTGAACGGGGCGATCCGCACGAACGATCCGACAACGACCGGATAGCGGTATCGCATCGCAAGCCGTGTGGCGGTTGTGAACGTTCTTGCGTCGCGTCCCAGGAACTTGGCCTTGATTCCGCGTGCGGTGTGCTGATCCATCAGAATCGTCATGGCAGACTTTTCGGCTATCCACTTCCTGATCACCGCCGACGTGAAGCCACGGTTCTTGTCGATTATCGTCACGGGGCCGCGAAAATGGTGATTCTTCATCCAGCCTGCGACAAACCGGTTGTTCATCACACGCGCTATGGCAATCATGGGACGGGCAAACGAAAGAAGGTTCGTCGCCGCTTCCCACACGCCATGATGGGCCGACACGAGAAGTATCGGGGTGTCCGGAGCGTCAAGCAGCGTCTTCGCGGCGTCGGGACTGCAGCAGGTCACGTCAAGGTGGTTGCGCCAGTTTCCGGCGTCGATGACATGCGGAACGCGCAGAGCCTCGCAGACGTGTCCGGCAAGATGTCCCCACGCCGTGCGGGCGATGCGGTCGGCCTCGTGCGGATCGTCCGTTATGCCGGCTTTCAGGATGTTATCGACCGCGATTCTGCGGCGTCTCCTGAACAACGGATAGAGAGCGCGGGCAAACGCGCTCCCCAAACCGTACGCATGGCGATCAATCCAGTTCACCTGCCAGTTCCGCGTCACACCTCCAGCAGGGAGCGCGGAATCTCCGCCACCCGCGGGAATTCAAGCTTCGGTATCACGACCGGCTGCCACTTGATTGCGGGCGGTGCGTCCTGCGGCACAAACTGCACGGACTTCTCCATGGCCGTTATCACGGCGACGGAGCGCAACCCGTCCTCAGCCGTCATTCCGAGGATGTCTCCGCCTTTGGAGCGGGACTTCTTCGACTTGCCGCCCTGAAGCGACTCGGCGAAATCCTCGTAGACGCGGGCGAGCGCATCCACGTACGCATCGTTTGCGCCGTACGGCGTCTCCGCCACCTCAGATTCGCCGGATGCGGTATCGTCCTTCATCTCCTTGCGCTTGCCCGCATTGTCGATCACGGTGAGAACGCCTGGCTCGCACTGCCTCCAGATAAGGGCGCCCTTGTCGCCAGTTATCTCAAGCGTAAGACCTTCGTTGTGCCCGGTCGCAATCTGCGACATCATGAACGTGCCGCCGATGCCCTGCTTCGTGCGCACAAGCACCGTCGCGTCGTCCGGAATCAGCCGTCCAGGAACGCAGGCGTGCGCACCTACGCACACTTCCGTTATCTCAAAGCCGGTAAGCCATTCCAGAACGAACTGGCAATGGCATCCGCAGTCATTGAGAACGCCGCCGACGCCGTTGCGTCTGCCGTCTACGCGCCACAGAGCCTGGGTGTTCCCCTGGTTCTCCACGCGACGCGCCATCCAACCAGACTGCATTGAGATGTAGAATCTCCTGATCGTGCCGACTGCACCCTTCTTCAGCAGCTCCCTGGCGCGGACAAGCTGCGAATACGCCGGATACACCATGGCAATCCTGTACGGGACTTTCGTCGACTTCTGCTTGCGCACAAGGTTTGCCGCCTCGTCGAGATTCGACGTGAACGGCTTTTCGCCGAGAATCGGGATGCCGCAGTCCATCGCCGTCATGGCAATCGGGTAGTGCATGGTGTTCGGAAGCACGGCGGAGACGAACAGCAGCTTGTCGCCACCCTTGCGGCTCTTCTGGCTGCGCAGGAAGTCCCGGTACGATGAGTACAGATCGTCAACCTTCAGGTTGAGCGGCTTGATGAAGTCGTACGAAGCCTGCTTTGAGGTGCCAAAGGATCCGCCGACTATCTTTATGTTGCCGACCTTGTCGATCGCCTTGCGGTGTATGTTCCCCATGAAGGACTTCATGCCCCCGCCAATCATTCCTATCTTCAAATATTTGCTTGTGTCAGCCATCTTAAATACAAACCTCCTTAATTCATTTGTGCGAAGT
This sequence comes from uncultured Lentisphaeraceae bacterium, assembly GCA_964567665.1. GTDB lineage: Bacteria > Verrucomicrobiota > Kiritimatiellia > RFP12 > UBA1067 > UBA1731. The sequence goes on along the minus strand of CAZMNN010000017.1, from coordinate 3,178 downwards.
TTATCAAATTCCCTCTGTTGCTTCAATCAAAAAAAAGGTCGCCGCGCAAAGGCGCGGCGACATCGGCAAAACCTGTCACGGCTTTCATTTCAGCAGACACGCCACACGTTCCGGGAATTTGCGGTAGTCATCAACGTAAATGTAGTCCATGCCCTTGATCCTGACATGGCTGTCACCGCCACCGTCGCCGAAATCGTCACCGATGAAGATGATCTCGTCCCGCGTGTAGCCTTCGCGCTTTGCGTAGTCCATGATGCAGTCATACTTGTTGTTGCGCGGCCCCGCGAAATCGAACGACGTGCTGCCGCCGATGAAAACGGAGTAGTCCTTGAAGATCTCGCACACTTCCGGATACATGGCACGACGCTTTGCGCGGTCAGGGTCGAACGAGACCTTGTGCTCCGCCGCCGGCGACGTGCCGAGAAGGCCAAACGTCACCATGCCCGACGGATGGAACTCCACCGGCTCGCCCATGTAGTCGACATAGCCGTACTTCTTGCGCAGCTTGTCCGTCTCGCGACGGAAGAACGCACGGTCGACGTGATTCGTCTCCTGACGGACGATGGTGAACTTTCCGTCTACCATCCGAGCCTCCTGCATTCCGTAGTTGGCGAGAATGTCAATCGGATACTCGCCCATCTGCCGGTGGATGCGCGGCGCGTTGCCGGCGCCGACCATGATGCACTTGTACCTTTTCTGGAGTTCGCCAAGCACAGCGAGGTTCTTCGCCGGCGGCGCCGTGCGATGCTGGCTGAGCGTCGCATCAAGATCGAGGCAGACGAGCCGTTTCTTCGCGCCGCGCCGCATGAACGCCGGCGCCGTCTGGGACAGCACCCCGTCCTCCCGTCCGCACATCTCGAACACGAGTTCGCCGCCGGCGAGAATCTGCCGGTGCGTCAGCTTGAAACCGTCGAGCGGCCGTCCGTTCAGCATCACGCGGCGGACGTACTTGTTCTCCCGCGAAAGCCCGCTGGCCTTAACGCGGAAGATGCGGCCACCCGGCAGCGTAAACGCGACGTCCGGCACCTGCGGAGCGCCGAGGACGTATTCGCCGCCGCACGGATCGAACGGATAGAACCCCGCCGCACTGAAGAGGTACCAGGCGCTCATCTGCCCGCAGTCGTCGTTGCCGCAAAGGCCGTCAATCTTGTTCTGATAGAACCTGTCGCAGATTTCTCGCACAACTTCCGCCGTGCGCACGGGCTGCCCCGCGAGCGTATAGAAGTACGCCACATGATGGCTCGGCTCATTGCCGTGTGCGTACTGTCCGATGAGGCCGGATACGTCGAGAACAAAACCGGAACCCTCTATCTTCTCAGGCTGGATGAAAAGCGAATCAAGCTTGCTCGCAAAGGCGAGTTTCGAACCGAAGAGAGACATCAGACCTTCAGGATCGTGCATGACATGCCATGTATACTGCCAGGCATTGCCTTCCGTGAAGTCGTTCGGCGTATTCGCGCCGTGGCCGAGGAGGAATGGATCGAACGGCGTACGCCAGCCGCCCTTCGTGTCGCGGCCGCGCATGAGCTGCGCCTTGCTGTCGAAGACATTGCGGTAGTTCTGCGCACGGCGGGCGAAGAACGCAGCATCGTCCGTCAGGTCCAGCGCGGCGGCAAACCGTGCAGCGCAAGCATCATCGTAGGCGCATTCCAGCGTACGGCTCACGCTCTCGCCGCGAATCACGTCGAACGGATAGTAGCCATACCTGTCTAACAGATCCCACCGTTCCTTCTTTCGGCCCTGATGGGCGTTGCGCAGAGAATCGGACACGGCGGCGTAGGCGGCTTTCCAGTCGACCTTCCCGTCCGCCAGCACGGCCTCCACGCTCCCGGAACGTGCAACATCCTTCAGAAAGGCGTCGACTATGACCGGGACGGAATGCGTACCGATCATGCACTGGTTCTCCTTGCCCCATAGCGTCCAAATGGGCAGATACCCCGCAGCTTTGCTGTGGGCGACCATCGTGTTCACGAAGGACGGCACAAGCTCCGGCGCGATGATCGTGTAGAGCGGATGCGCCGCACGGAACGTGTCCCAGAGCGAAAGTGTCGAGAAGTAGCGGCCGTCGGGCGACGTGCGAATCTGTCCGTCCGCGCCGCGATAACGTCCGTCTACATCCGCAATGTTGTTCGGCTGGATGCAGAGATGGTAGAGAGCAGTGTAGAAACTCGCCAGTGCGTCCGCCGTGCCGCCTGTCATTTCCATCCTGCCCAGATAACCGTTCCATGCGGCTCGGGCCGTCTGACGGACGCCCATGAAGTCCCAGCCGGGAATCTCCGCCTCAAGGTTGCGCCGTGCGCCGTCGACGTCCGTTGTGGAAAGCGCCACCTTCACGCGCACAGTCTCGCCCGGATCTGCATCGAACGTCAACACATGGCGTCCCGCCTTCTCGCCCGGCCTGCGCGGAAGCTCCACGCGGCTGCTGATGGGATGGTCGGCCTTCAGGACGAAACTGTACTCGCGATCGACCCAGTTGCGTATGCGGTTGCGTCCGACAAGACCAAAAGCTCCGTCGGCGCGGATGTCGCTTTCCAGCACGTGCTTGGCGAGGTTGTTCGGAAAGACGATGCCCCACTGCGCATCGACCATCAACTGTGGACGACCGCGCTTGCCGTAGACAAATTCGTAGATGGCGGCATGGGGCGTGACGGCGATTTTCACCGCCACGTCCGCATCATCCAGCGTGACGGCGTAGAACCCCGGCGTGGCGGTCTGCGTCTCCTTGCGGTAGCGGCTCGTGACGCCCGCCGCCAGACCGTCGCCTGACCACGGCATCAACAGCAGATCGCCAAGGTCGTTGCACCCTGTGCCGCTGAGGTGCGTCTGAGAAAAGCCGTAGATGTTTGTGTCGGCATACCGGTAGCCGCTGCAGTAGTCCCAGGACTCCGTACCCGTATCCGGCCCGGCCTGTATCATCCCGAACGGATAGGCCGCCGCCGCGAAACAATGGCCGTTGAATGCACAACCGACATAGGGATTCACATGCTGCGCCAGATCCGGACGCGCACCTGCACCCAAACACCCCAGTGTCAAAAGGACACCGCCAGCAAACGCTCTTATTTTCATGGTCGAGAGTATAACAAAAACTCCCCTATGCAACAAACCGCCCTCCATCAAATCTGGTTCTGGAAAGTTGTAATATCTCGTGGCGCAGTTTCAGACAAGGGGAAACCATGCC
>CAZMNN010000016.1:0-52032 GCA_964567665.1 uncultured Lentisphaeraceae bacterium | reverse complement strand
GTCCCCCGCCGTCCCTCCGAGCCGTCCGAGCCGCCTGCCCGCCGCCATCTGCTCGTTTGAGACCTTCTTCTCTTGAAGCCCGTGCCGGGAGTATCCCCCCCCCCGGATCCCAACCACTTTTTTAGCCGAAAGGCTTTTGAGACTTGAAATCCGCAGGGGCTTTCGGTATAATGGGTGTCGCTGGAGACGGACGTCAACTGAAAAGGAGAGAACGACATGGAAACGGACACGGAAAGATGCGAATCTGAGATTGTGGACGGCGAGGCCGACTGCGCGATTGCCAACGCCATACCGCTCAAGGCGGAGGAGGTGGAGGTGAAGGAAGCGGACGAGGAGCTGCGCCGGTGGCTGAAGGGCATGAAGCTCAAGTACTGGGTCGCGCTGACCCTCTTCAACGGAGGGGCTTTCGCGTTCCTGATGTGGTGCCTGGCCAAGACCGTCGAGGGCGGGCTTGGGAGCCTGCTCTGCAAGATATGCCTGTGGGTGATTGCGCTCAACTGGCTGTACTGGTCGCTCCACATATGGACGATATGCCCCGAGGAGGTCGGCGATCCCGAGGAATCCCAAACACTTTTCAATCCGAAAAGTTTTTGAAATCTCACCGATAAGGTGGTGTTCTGGTTGCAATGTACATGTACATAACAGTGTACATGTACATGCTGAAGATGAGCGGAGTGAGGTGTGAGATGCTTTGGGGCTGAGACGGAACGGAGTCTGACGATGAGCGGCTTGCACACCTTGTAAGACCTCAGTGTGTGCCGACAATGTTGATCGGAATTTAATGAGCGGCGCATTGGCGGCGAATTCTGATAAAAATTACTGTTGAAAAAAAAAACCGCTTTTTGATATCCTATTCGCTCGTCAGGGGTCATGTAGACTCCGGAAGGAGCGGGTAGAAGTTGAAAGTTGATTTACGGTTCTGTCTGTCGTTGCCGAGGCGCGGCTTCCGCACGTATTGCATTCTTGCCGCTGCAATGGCGGCGGGCGTTGCGTCCGCTGAGCTACCTCGGCGCACACCGGAGATAAGAAAAAGCCATCCACGGCTTTTCTTCAACAGCGACACGTGGCCGTCAATAAAAGCGTACGCAGATGGTGCGGCGAAATCCGAGCTGACGGAACTTCTCAGAAGGTGTGATACATTCCCCACCAACCCGGTATGCTCCGGCACAGAGGCTCCGGCACCCGGATGGCCGCCGGCGATTCCGCTTCCGCACGTGAAGGAATGGGGTGTGCAGGCTTCGATGTGCGCTCTTGCGTGGCGGTTTACGGGAGAACGTCGCCATCTCGAAAAGGCTAAGCGGATGCTGGCGGTCAGCGTCGCCGCATACGGGGAAGCGTACCAGAACCGTCGCGCCGTAAACTGGTATTCAAATTCCCGCATTCTCGCCCTCTGTGCATACGACTGGATATTCGAAGCCCTTACGCCGAAGGAGAGGCGCGACATAATAGTCCCTCTCGTCCAGCATGTAGAGGATGTGCAGCCAGGCGAAGGGCGTCCTGCAATCGTCAGGCGAAACTACGGAGATCCATACTCCGGCTTCTACGGTGTGCAGACGCTCCTCTGGTATTCGGGCGTCGCCGCAGACGGCGACGGATTCTGCGACGGGTTGGCCCGCAGCCATCTGCAGCGCGGCTATGATGTTTCATGCACGATGCTTGCTTTCCGTGACAAGGTGTCCGGCGATGACGGTGCTTTGGCGTCCGGCGTTGTCGGATATTCGATGGGCGAGTATCCGTGGGCGCATTTCAACTTCTTCCATACGCTGGCCTCCGCCGCCGGAGTGGATGCGGCGTCCGAATATCCGAACCTTGCGCTGTTCCCGAACTGGATATGGTGGAACTGGATTCCGACAAGGGCCGGCGCGGGACATTGCGGATTTGGCGACGCTCCGCACGACGACAACCTGCTTCCGGTGGGGCGTCTCTACGAGCACATGACGCAGTACGCCAACTTCTACCGCAAGTCGTCCCCTGCGGCGGCGCGTCTCGCCGTCACGCTGCGTCGCCATGTGTCGCGCCAAAGTCTCGGCGGCACATGGCCGATGTATCCGTTCCTGTTCGCAGATGTCGATGGAATTGAACCATTCTCGGATGAAGAGCTGGACTCATGGAAGCTCAAGGCGCGGCACTTCGAGAGCATAGGGCAGTTCGCGATGCGGAGCGGATGGAATGCGGACGCCACGTACTGCATGTTCACCTCCGGCGGCGACGTCGACAACCACCGCCATTACGACGAGAACAACTTTGTCATATACCGCAACGGATATCAGGCGCTCGATTCCGGTTCCCGCGCCCGTCAGACCGACCACAACCTCACGTACTACTACGCACAGACTGTCGCGCACAACTGTGTGCTGATCCACAAGCCGAACGAGCCGCTCACCTCCTATTGGGGGTTGAAGTACGACGGGCCTGAAGGCAGATTCTCATACGGCGGGCAGTGCAAGGCCAAGGGGACGCCGATTGCGTTCGAGACGAATCCGCTGTACACCTACGTGGCGGCTGACGCGACGCGCAGCTACGGAAGCAAGTGCAGCGAAGCCGTCCGCCAGTTCGTCTACATCATGCCGGATGTCTTTGTCGTGTATGACCGGGTGGGAGCGACCGATCCTTCCTATGCGAAGGAGTGGCTTCTCCATATGCAGAACGAGCCGGACGTCGATGGTTGTCACGTCAAGTCCCAGGCGGAGGGCGGCATGATGCATGTGCGGACGCTTCTCCCTGAAAGCGGAAGCATCGAAAAGATAGGCGGACCGGGGCGGGAGTTCTGGAGTGCCGGAAGGAACTGGCCGCTTGATGAAGATTATGTGAAGGACGTAAAGGAAAGATGCGCAAGGCGCAGGACAGGGCCGTGGTTCGGACAGTGGCGCATTGCCGTAAAGCCGGGCAAGCCGTCTGCGGATGACAGGTTCCTTCACGTGATAAACGTAGGTGATGCGTCGAACTGCGAAGCGGTGGCGAGCGAGTATGTGAAGGGAGCGTCAAGCGATGGCGTCAGGATGTCGATTCGCGGACAGCAAATGCACGGTAAGACGGGGACGCTTGAGGTGACTTTGCGCTTCAACCGTACAGGCGCTGTCGGCGGTGATGTGTGTTTCCGTCTCATCGGAAATGACGGCGAATGTCTGGCGGAGGAGAATGCGAAGCTTGCCGAGAAGGTGGCTGCGCAGTCGGGTGTGCTGTAATTTGAAGGGAGGTTGTGCCGTGAACACTTCGAGAAAGGGATTTTTGGGCGCGATGTCGCTTGCTGCGGCATTTGCGGGATGCAGGACGCATGGTGGCGGAATCAGGCCGACGAGGTTCAAGCCCTTTGAGGTGGAGGGGCTTGAGAGGCGACCGGATTTCTGGAAGGTGCGTCCTGCGGAGATCATGGAGCTTTGCGAGAGTGCGACGAAATGCTCACGCAAGGAGATCATATGCAGAACGCCGCTCGGATATCCGGTGTATGCCCTGTTCTACGGCGACTTCAATGATCCGCCGCCGCAGACCAACTGGTCGGCCGGTCAGGGATCAACCACCTACCGGAACTACTATGGACGTCCGCAGGGCGGAACCCAGACATTCCTCTTCATCGCCGGAGTTCATGGCGCTGAACCTGAGACGGTCGCCGGCGCCGCAAACGTCATCAAGATGCTGGAGACCGGGACTGATTTTCGCGGCAGAAGGGATGAGGATCTGATCCGCCTTGCCGGAAGGTACAGGCTCATCGTCGTTCCGTGCGTGAACATGGACGGACGCGCAATTTCCCCTGACCACCTTCGCGGCGTGGATTGGACGACGTTCAGAAAGGTGTCGCAGGGCGTATGGGCGGATGGTTCGCTGATCGGGTGGCGCGGAAGCAAGGCCTGGTTTCCGCTGCCTGTAGGCAAGGTTGGATATCCGGGCGGATATCCCAACGCTGACGGCTACAACATCATGCACGATGCGTGTCCTGGAGACATCCGCACAGAGGAGGCGAAGTCATTGCTGAAACTCGCCGCGAGGTGGCGTGTGGATGCTGTGTTGAACGGACATTCGTACGAATTCGCTCCGTCGGTGCTTTCGCCGAGTTCGATAGAGTACCCGGAAAAGCTGAAGCGGGCAAGGGAAGTCCGCTACCGCTGCAACCTTGCGTTGCACGAGGCAGGATTGACCGCATCCCTCCCGAAGCCACCGGAGGACGATCGTCCGAGCCGTCCGGAGATAAATCTCAACAGCATGTTTGCGCTTGCGTCCGGCGCCTTGGCGCTCACGCTTGAATGTTCCGTGTCGTATGACCGTCCGGATAAGCCGCAGGCGAATTCGTCGCCTACGAGGAAATATGCTTTCGATGAGCTGCTGGACGTGACTTATGTCACGTTGAAGGCATATCTTGCTTCAGGACTCGACAGTCCGTTTGTGAACCGTGGCACGGAGCGTATCTACAGCGATTAGCTGCCGTTGCGTAAATTTGACCGTCAAACAGGAAAGAGGTGAGCATGAACATCAGGGGAATCTCAGTTGCGTTTGCGTTGGCCGCCATGTCTGTGTCGGCGACGGACTACACATGGGTCGGAGGCACGGACGGAGAGTGGACAACGCCGTCCAACTGGTCGCCGTCTGGCGGCTATCCAAACAGCGCTTCAGATGTCGCGAAGTTTGCGCCGTCGTCCGCGACGGCGGTGACTGTTGCGTCTGAGATCGAAATAAAGGGCATTGAGGTGTCTGGCGCCGGTGCGCTTACCGTGACCGGCAAGGGCATCACCCTTGGCGATGGCGGCATATCCTCGACATCATCGGCGGCGCTTGGAATCTCAAACGACATCGCGGTGGCGTCTGCTGCCACGCCGCTTGCTGTGACCGGTCCGGCGGCGCTGTCCGCCTCTACCCCTGCCGGCCCTCTGCATCTTGGAGGCATAATTTCCGGCGCGGGCGGGCTTGCAAAGACTGGAGCCGGATGTCTGCATCTCTATCGCGGCAATACGTTCAGCGGTGCATTCACTGCCAACGGGACAGGGCGTACTCCGAGCGGTGGAGATTTGACGGCGTGGAACTACAAACTGACCGGGTCTGGTGATGTTGTCATCTACGATTGCGGAGCGCTCGGCGCGTTGTCTGCGACATTTGATGCCGAGGCGACCTGCAAAAGTGATGATACGGCGGGTTTCGGTTGCAGACTTGTGGTTGCGACGGACGGCACCATCTCCATTCCACTTGAACTTACAGGGGACTATAAGAACATCGGATCAGTCATCGTGCAAAACGCCGATGTTAATTTCAGGACAAACGTAAACTGCCGGTACAGGCTGCGAGCGGTCGTGAACGGCGGCAAGGTTAATTTCTACGGAAATGTGGAGCATTCCAACTACTTCATGATGTCGCCGTACAATGGCGGGGAGCTGCATATGTACACCGCACTGAAGGGATCGAACAGGACTAACGGCGACAGGCACAGCACTTGCCATCTGCACAGCCAGGAGTCGAGTCAGGCGGCAATGTTCATGACGGATACGCCGTATGTATGTGAGGACGCGAACGTCCTTCCGAGAGACCTGACTTATTTTTGCTTCGAGCGGACCAATGCCGTAATCAACCTGAACGGATACGACCAACTGGTGTCCGGATTCAGGGCAAAGGATGAAACCTGCGCTCCGGGTGGTGAGGTGACAACACCGAAGGCAAAGCCTGCGTCTCTCAAGATGACAGGTTGTCCCGTGTCGGGGTTCAAGAGTGCGTTCACGGGCGCCGCCGGCATTGAATGGACTCCAAAAGATGGGCAGGACACCACGCTGTACCTCAGCAACGCCGTATCCACGACCATCGGCACATTTGACGTGAAGGGCGGCAGACTTATGGTGACGGGGACGGCGGGATTCACTGCGCTTGGGCAGCTTTCCGTATCCGGTGGTGCGACATTCGAGGCGGAGGTATCGGAACTGCCGCTATTTGCCACAAACATCGTATTGGGTTCGTCCTCCTCAAAGCTCGTGCTTGGCAGGTATCGCACTCTCCGGTGCATTTCCGCAACCGTTGACGGAGTGTCGCTTGCGCCAGGTGCATATGTTCACGGTTCGCAAGGGGTGGACATCGAGGGGGATGGCGAACTTGTAGTGCTTGGCAGCAGCAGGTTCTGGAACGGTGGCATGACAGGACGCTGGGATGATCCGAACAACTGGGACGGTATGGTTCCCGCTGAAGGAGAAAATGCCTTCATCGATGGCGCTGCGAACGTGTTTCTGACGGAATCCACGCCGCGTCTCCGTTCGCTTGTCATCGGCAAGGACGCCACGCTTACGGTCTCAAACTGGACGACCTACATAAACGCCGACAGTGTCCAAGTGGATGGCCGCATTTCGTGTGCCGGACCGTTCACGAACGAAACCGCAAAGTCAAGGGTGTGGATCAAGTGCGGAGATATCTCCGTCGCAAAGGGCGGTGCGATAGACGTTTCAAAGAAAGGATGGAATGGCGGGCTTTGGAACGGAGAGACGGAGATCCATGCGGTGGGTTACGGCCCTGGATCCGCATCAGCGAATGGCAGGTCTGCCCCATCGCACGGCGGGTGCGGTGGATTCAATAATGTGACATCTCTGCCCGGCTCTACGTACGACGATCCCTATGCGCCGGTTGAGCCAGGTTCGGGTGGCACCTGCCCATCGAGGTACGGAAGCGATTTGCCGCATTGCGGAGGTGGTGCAGTGAGAATTGAGGCGACAGGGTGCGTAAGCGTGGATGGAGGTATCCTTGCCGATGGTGCGAATGCGTCAACGGCTAACCTTGACACGCAGCGTCATGACACTGGTGCATCCGGCGGAAGTGTATGGATTTCGTGCAAGGCCATAAATGGATCGGGAATCATTTCTGCAAATGGTGGTGACGGTGGCGCGCCGGTATATCCGCCTATGCTTCTGCTCGCGAACGGGAACTACCCATCCGATGATTCGCGCATTGGTCATGCGGCGGGCGGCGGCATGGTGAAGATTCAGACGTCTGATGTTGAGGCGCAGACGGCGGCGGATGTCGATGGATTGAAGATATCTGCGGCGCCTGGTTACTATCGGGACGAAAAGTTCGGGTGCGACACCCTTTCGACGTTCGACCGCTACAACACACACGCAGAACCTGGCACGGTTGTCATCACCGATGCGGCGCTGCGTGGGCGTCTGATCGGAAAGGGGATATCCGGGAGACTGCTTGACATGGAGTCGTTCCATCATGATGGAGATTTCGTCTGGTCATGGGGGCACGTGAGATTTCCTGCCGAGGGATTCAGCTTTGAGGTGACAGGTGACCTGACGGTCGAATCGGCGGAGTCGCGTCTTGAGATCGGGAACGTATGCTGGACGAATATGCGCTGCGCCGTGAACGACACATGGGGTGGACGTGAGGTTAACAGGCTGTCCGTCGGCGGGGATTTCACGATAGCGGAGGGGGCTACGGTGGAGATCCGAGCGGCGGAGACGAATGCGGCAATGCGATGGGGTGCGGAGGTGTCTGTGACGGGGACGATGACGGTAGCCGGTACGCTTTACGCCTCGTGCGATCCGGTGAATCTTTCCGTTCCGCACTTCTCTGTCGGTGCGCTTGATGTCCCCGCCGGCGGATTGATTTCGTCCGACCGTCGTGGCGGCGCAGGCGGATGGGATCAGCCTCAGATAGTGAGCGCAATGGGGAATGTAGTGCACAAAAACGGATTCGGCGCTGAGACCTCATCTCAAGCGGCGGGTGGATCGCATGGCGGAATTGGCGGCATCGGCGTTGGTTCAGACGGCGCATACGTCATAAATGGGCTTGCGTCTGCAACCGTTGGCAACAGGTTTGCCCCCGATGCGCCCGGCATGGGTGGCAGCGTGTATGGCTACGGAGAGGGCGGCGCAGGTGGCGGCGCAATCATCATTGAGGCGAAATCGTCGATAACCATTGACGGTACGGTATCATCCGACGGATGGATGAGCGGATATTTCTCCAAATATTCCGGGAATGACGCATCATCGCCAGAGGGATATCAGTGCAGGGTTGCATCCGGCGCGGGCGGAACCGTGTATCTTTCCGGCAGCACCGTCTCTGGGGGCGGAAGGATATCTGCCCGTGGCGGCGATGGCGCAAACTATGCGAACAGCGCCTCCGGCTGTGGTGGCGGCGGACGGGTGGCGTTGTGGTCAGGCATCGAAAACGCCGCGAAGTACGGAACTTCAGGGCGTTGCCGCATCCGCCGCACCGGTGAAGCACAGGAGGGATGTACGTATGCGGGTGCGATCGACGTATCTGGCGGAACGAACGTCTACGCCCGTGTCGGGGCGGCAACTCTTGAGCGTCCGGCTTCGTTCGGCGGCTCCGGGACGGTCGGCTACGGACGGATAATGCCGCCGGTTGGAATGCAGATCGTCGTCCGGTAGCTTTGGTGTGGTTGAACTTGCGGATACAGTAAGGAAAGAGGGTTGGCATGAACGGAATAACGATTCTGCTGGCGGTTGTGAAGCTTGCCGCACCATTCACGGATGGTGCGGTTCTGCAGCGTGAGACGAATGTGCCGGTTTGGGGCAAGGCCGCGCCCGGCGAAACTGTGACGGTGACGTTCGCCGGACAGACAAAGACCGCGACGGCAGCTGCAGACGGATGCTGGCGCGTGGATCTCGATCCGATGGATGCCTGCTGCGAAGGGCGGACGCTGACGGCAAATGGCGTAGCAGTGAAGGATGTGCTCGTCGGCGAGGTCTGGCTTTGCTCCGGACAGAGCAATATGGGCATTCCGTTCTGGGGCGATTCTCCACGCGCCCGCGAGCGGCTTGGCGGTGCGGTTGGACAGATAATGGATCTGCCGCTTCTGCGCTGTGCGCATCTCGGCAACGGCTGGAGTGATGTTCCGCTGACGGATGAGGACGTGCGGTGGAAGCGTACCACGCCGCAGTTCTGCCTTTCCGGCGGATTTTCCGCAGTGGCACTCTGGTACGGATACTATCTCCAGACGACGCTCAAGATCCCCGTCGGTCTTCTTGGCGCATATGTCGGCGCAACAGACATTGAGACGTGGATCCCTGACTGCAGGTTTGCGCCGCCGCCGGGACGCGAGAAGACAGATGGGCAGAAACCGTCCCAGTACCATAACGGCAAGGTGAACCCGATTGTGCCGTATGCCTTGCGCGGGGCGATCTGGTATCAGGGCGAGAGCAACACGCACACCGCCCCAGGCGTAATCGATGGCTATGGAGCGCGCATGGAAGCGCTTCTTGGCGGATGGAAACGCATTTTCGAGAATCCGCGCATGAAGCTCTATTTCTGCCAGCTGTGTCCGTGGGGAAGTCCAGATGTCCCCCGTATGCAGGAGGTTCAGCAGCGGTTTGCGCAAGGTGAACCTGATGCCGGAATGGCGGTTCTTTGCGATCTCGGGAATCTGCACGACATACATCCGAACGACAAGCAGACGCCGGGGCTGCGTCTTGCGCTTCTTGCATTGAAGCGCGACTACGGTTTCGTTGATATCGTCGCTGATTCGCCGACGCTCAAATCGTGGAAGGTGGAGAACGGCAGGTTTGTGATGAGGTTCAACGACGTAAAGAAGTGGTCGGTCTATGAAGCGGACTGGCGCATCCACAGGGATCCGGCGCAAAGCGCGGAGTACGGATTCGAGGTCGCCGGCGCGGACGGCAGGTGGGTCAAGGCGCAGATCGGAAACTTCAAGAAACTTGACGCCACATGGGTTGAATATCGTGGCGACATCGTCGGGGAGGAGCTTGTTGTGTTTGCGCCGGAAGTGAAGGATCCGAAAAGGCTTCGCTATCTCCATTCGCGTCCCTGGCGCGGCTATCTGATGAACGAAGCCGGGCTGCCTCTCGGCGCGTTCCACATTGATGACAGCGAGTGACCGTCCGCTGGATGCGCATTTCCGCGCCCTATGCACGGAGTGCCATATGTGGAGAGATGTCCTGTTATGCTATAATCGCGCACCAAAGGAGATTCGGAACATCTGATGAACAGGATACTCTTCGACAGCGGCGAGATTGTCGGCGGATTTGCGGAGTTTTCGGACGAACGCGCCGAGCACGTGCTGAACGTCCTGCACGGCGCCGTAGGCAACACGCTGAAGACAGGTGAGACGGATGGCCTTGTCGGAACGTCCGAGATCGTCGAGATCCGCAACCTGCACGAGCGCGAGCCGGGTTCGCCGCAGCGCGGCAGCGGTCTGCTCGCAGGCACAGTCGTAGTGAAATGTTCGCACACTGAGACACCGCCGCCGCCGTGGTTCGACCTGATTCTCGCGCCGCCGCGTCCAAGGACGCTGAAGCGTCTTCTCCCCCAGCTCGCTGCGCTTGGCGTCGGGAAGATAGTGCTTGTTGGCGCTGAGAAGGTGGAGAAATCCTTTTGGGGTGCGCAAATAGTCAAGGAGCAGGTTTACCGTCCGTGTCTCGTGGAGGGCTTGATGCAGAGCGGAACGTCCGCAGTCCCGACAATCCGGTGCGAGAGGAACTTCAAACGGTATGCCGAGGCGGGAATGCCGCACGAGTTTGCGGATTGCGAACGCATCGTGGCGCATCCGTACGCTGCACCGGCCGACGCTGCGGACGCCATGGATGTTGGTGCGTCCGGCGGACGCCCGGTGATAGCCATAGGCCCGGAGGGCGGATGGACTGATGACGAGGTTGCTCTGCTCGAAAGGAGCGGTTTTCGCCGACATTCGCTCGGCAGCCGCATACTTCGCACCGACACGGCGACGATTGCGGTGATTGCCCAGCTTATGGTTGGCAGGGACGGAGACGGACGGTGAGCGTGAATGGCTGTGCCGGATGGCGCGTGACGCATCGCGCCGTCACGAAATCGACGAACGTCGATGCGCTTGCGGGGAAGCCGTGGGACGTCTTCACCGCTGATCTGCAGACCGACGGCAGGGGGCGACTTGACCACCGTTGGATTTCGCCGCCAGGCGAGAACCTGATGATGTCCGCCGTCGTGGACGTTTCGGAGATGCCGCCGGACGCAGTGGCGACTTTGCCGCTCGTCGCGGGGCTTGCCGTTGCGAATGCGGTTTCCTACGTTCTCTCCGGGCATGGTGCACGGAAATGCTGTGATGCGACTCTGCCGGAGATTCCGGAAGTGAAGATCAAGTGGCCGAATGACGTACTTGTCGGCGGACGCAAAGTGTGCGGAATACTCTGCGAACGCAGCGGCGGCAACGTCATCATCGGTATCGGCGTGAACGTCAACCAGACCCGGTTCGCCGCCGAGATCGCCGACCGCGCAACGTCTCTGCGCATTGCGGCGGCGCATTGCGGCGATGTCCGGCGGCAGTCTGCGATTTCTGTGGTTGAAGTGCGGGATGGGGTGCTTCGCCATCTGCGGACGGCTCTGGGAACGTGGAGTGAGCATGGATTCCGCGAAATGTTGCCGGACATCTCCCGGTTCGACATTCTGAAGGGGCGCATCGTGTCTGTCATGCGAACGGATGGCGACAATGCGCCGGCGAGCGGCGTCTGCGGCGGAATCTCCGCTGACGGTTCGCTTGACGTGGGCGGCGAGGCGATATACGCCGGAGAGGCTCATGTGCTATAATTCCGCGCCGTGAAAAGCATGATAGTCATATCGGGTGCGGGGCTGTATCCCGAACTTGCGGTGCGCGGCGCAAAGCGTGCTGGCGTCGCAAAGGTGGACGTGCTGGCGGTGCGCGGCTCCACTGCGCGTTCGACGATGCGGGCTGCGGACGGTGTGCATACGATCGGCATCGGCGAGATAGCGGACGGAATACGCTGGGTCGCTTCGCAGGGATACGACGGCGCAATGCTCGCCGGGCAGATAAACCCGCTGTCGCTTTTCCGTTCGCGGTTTGATGACGAGGTGAAGGCCTGGCTTCGGTCGCTTCCGTGCAAGAACGCCCATACGATCTTCGGAAAGCTGATAGAGGAGTTTTCCCGTGCCGGGGTGAACGTGCTTCCCGCAACGTGCTACATGGAGGACTGTCTGCCGGGAGAGGGGCCTCTCACCGAACGGACGCCAGACGAGCGCGAGATGCGCGACATTGCGCACGGGGCGGCTGTCGTGCGCGACATGGGGCGGCATGACGTCGGGCAGACCGTTCTTGTGAAGGAGGGCATGGTGCTCGCCGTCGAGGCGTTTGAGGGCACGAATGCGGCCATAAAGCGCGGCGGAAGGCTTGGCGGCAAGGGGGCTGTGGTGTTCAAGGGCGCTCGCGAGGGGCATGACATGCGTTTCGACGTTCCGGTGCTTGGCCTCAAGACGCTCAAGACGATGAAATCCGCAGGTGTGACGGCTCTCGCGTTCCAGGCCGGGCGGCAGATCGTGCTTGAGAGGAATGCCGTAGTGTCGTACGCCAACCGCCACGGCATTGCGCTCGTGGGCGTAAAGACAGACCTGCCGCCCGCTCCGACGCGTCCATAGTCTCTTTGTCGGAATGACGCTTTGCGGCCTGTCCGGCGGCTTTTGATTGGCGCGGCAGATTGCATACGCAGTGTTCATCCAACCTTTCGCATTCCGACATCTGCGCTTATGCTGCGGTGCGGCCACCAGTCGTCTGAGATGTGGTATAATCAGAGCCATGAAAATTCTCGTAGTTGGCAGTGGTGGGCGCGAACACGCGATCACATGGCGTTTGGCGCAGGATGCGGAGAAGCACGAACTCTGGTGCGCACCCGGAAACGCCGGAATGGCGGAGATTGCCGGATGCGTTCCGGTGAAGGCGACGGATGTGGCCGGAATCGTAGCCTGGTGCGCAGAGAACCGGCCGGATCTGGTGGTTGTGGGGCCGGAGGCGCCGCTGTGCGCCGGTCTTGTGGATGCTTTGGACGGAATAGGCGTAAAGGCTTTCGGTCCGGTGTCCGCCGGAGCGAAGATGGAAGGCTCCAAGCGGTTTGCCAAAGAGGTGATGCAGGCGGCCGGCGTTCCGACGGGCAAGGCCCAGTCGTTCACGGACGCCGCATCGGCCAAGGCTGCATTGCCGTCATACGGTCTCCCGGTCGTCATCAAGGCCGACGGGCTTGCCGCCGGAAAGGGCGTGATAGTTGCGGAGACCATGGAGCAGGCGGAATCGGCAATAGACGATATGCTCGTCGGCAACAGATTCGGAGCGGCCGGAGCCGAGGTTCTCGTGGAGGAGTTTCTTGACGGCGAGGAATGTTCGATACTTGCCCTTGTGGACGGTGAAAACGCCGTGCTTCTGCCCAGTTCGCAGGATCACAAGCGCGTTTTCGACGGCGACAAGGGGCCGAACACAGGCGGCATGGGAGCGTACAGCCCTGCGCCGGTTGTGACGGATGCGATGCTCCCGGAAATCAAGGAGGGGATAATCCTGCCTGTCGTGCGCGAACTCAAGAGACGCGGCATTACGTACAGGGGTGTGCTTTATGCCGGGCTTATGGTTACTCCTGACGGCGGACGGACTGCGCTCAGCGGCTCCAAGGTGAATGTCGTGGAGTTCAACGCCAGATTCGGCGATCCGGAGACGGAGGCCGTTCTGCCGCGCCTCGGCGGCGACTTTGCGGCTGCGCTCATGCACGTTGCGTCCGGATGCCTCAAGGATGACGATGTTGTCGTGAAGCCTGAGGCCGCCGCCACAGTCGTGGTTGCGTCCGGTGGATATCCAGGAGACTATGAGAAGGGCAAGCGGATTGCCGGTCTGCCGGATGCCGGAAACGAACCCGGCGTGATCGTCTTCCATTGCGGCACAAAGAGCGTTGATGGTGAGACCGTCACGGATGGCGGGCGCGTCCTTTCGGTTACTGGCCTTGGCGCGACGCTCCGCGAAGCGGTTGATGCCGCGTACCGCGCAGTCGGCAAGATATCGTTCGACGGCGCATTCTGCAGGAAAGACATCGCGCATCGCGCATTCGGGCGCGGTTGAACGGCGCATCGCTGACGTTGAAAAATTGAATGGAGGTTATGATGGATTCGGAAAAACCACTTGTCGGGATTGTGATGGGAAGCGATTCGGATTGGCCGTTGGTGAAGAAGGCCTGTGAAACGCTTGACAGGTTTGGAGTGCCGTACGAGACGCGGGTGATAAGCGCACACCGTACGCCAGATGTTGCGCTTGAGTATTCGAAGAGCGCGGAATCGCGAGGATTGAAAGCGATCATCGCGGCGGCTGGTGGTGCGGCGCACCTCGGCGGCGTTCTGGCCGCCGGCACAGTCCTGCCTGTGATCGGAATACCTGTAGCCGGTGGCGCGCTTAACGGCCTTGACGCACTCTACGCTACGGTTCAGATGCCGTCTGGCGTTCCTGTCGCTTGCGTGGCTTGCGGAAGCGCCGGTCCCGTGAATGCGGCACTGCTCGCCGTCCAGATTCTCGGCACGGCCGACGCGGATCTCCGCGAGAGGTTCCGCAGCCACAAGGAGGAGCTGGCCCGCAAAGTCGCCGCCGCGAACGATCGCATCCATGAGGTTTGACGGAGGCGGTCTGGCGTGAGACTTCGCGTTCTTGGCAGCGGGTCGAAAGGGAACTCGCTGGCCGTGCGTTCCGGCGGCACATTGGTGCTTGTCGACATCGGATTTTCGTACAGGGAGCTGACGCGCCGCATGGCGCTGTGCGGACTGAAGGCGGATGACGTATCCGCCGTGTTGTTTACGCACGATCATTCAGATCATTGCGCAGGTGCCGCAACGTTCAGGTCAAGGCATCCAACCGTTCCGTTTTTCGCGAACGGCGACACCGCAGACGCGATAGCGGGCAGATGCAAGGTGGATGACGGCTGGACTGTGTTCGAAAACGGCACACCGTTTACGCTGGGCGATTTCTCTGTCACTGCGTTCTCCATACCGCACGATGCGGCTGATCCGGTGGGCTATTTTCTGGAAGGCGCCGGTGGAGCTTTCTTTGTCGGGACGGACATGGGCTTTGTGACGGCGAATGCGCGTGAGATGTTCGCCCGCGCCACCTGCGCCCTGATTGAAGCCAACCATGATCCCATCCTTCTTGAACAGAGCGGACGTCCGCCGCTGCTGAAGCAGCGCATTCGCGGACGCAACGGGCATCTCGCGAACGAGGATGCGGCGGCACTGCTTCGCGACACGAATCCGCCGTGTCTGCGGCATCTGCTCCTTGGGCACATCTCAAGCGAGTGCAACTCCGTTTCGCTCGCCCGCAGTGCGTTCACGGAGACCATTGCCGCACTCAATCGCAGCGATATCGCGCTTGACGTGCTGCGTCAGGATGCCCCCAGTGAACTGTTTGAGTTCTGACGATGCACGTTTCATTTTTTCGATTTGGTATAATGCCACGCCATATGTCCGACGGTCGTACACAGTCAAAGGAACAGTCTTAACCATGCGTAAAGGTCTTGAATCGCTGAAGTCGCTCGGCAAGGGAACGCCCGTGCCGGTCACATATTCTCCGGATGTCCTTGAGTCGTTTCCGAATGCCCATCCGGACAGGGACTACTGGGTCACGTTCACCTGTCCGGAATTCACCACGCTCTGCCCGAAAACCGGTCAGCCGGATTTCGCAATGCTTACGATCAGATACATTCCCGCGAAAAGGCTTGTCGAGTCAAAGTCGTTGAAACTATATCTTTTCGGATTCCGCAACCACGGAGACTTCCATGAGGATGTGGTGAACATCATCTACAACGACCTTGTTGCGCTGATGAAGCCAAAATACATCGAGGTCGTAGGCAAGTTTGCCGCTCGTGGCGGGATATCCATCGATCCGTTCGTCAACGGCGGATTTGGCGCAAAGTACCGCAAGCTCGCGGAGATGCGCTTTGCGGCATGGAACGGGGTGCGCTGACTGCGGGTTTGTTTGCGGCGGCATGAGGCCTTCAAGACATACGGTGCCGGTCAGCCTTGTTGCGGGCGATTTGCCCGCGCTTGTCGTCGGGTACGGAAAGGTCGGACAGCGCAAGACTGGCTTTCTTCGCGATTGCGGAGTGCGCGTCTCGGTCGTGTCCCCGGATGTCGCCGGCTGCCGAGCGGACGGCGTTGAGTTTGTGTGCCGCGAATTCAGGGCGGGGGATTGCATCGGCAAGATGCTCGTGTTCGCCTGCACAGACGACAAGCACGTCAACAGGCGGATACTCGACGATGCCCGAAGATGTGCGGTGCCGTGCTGCTGTGCCGACATGAACTGGGCAGACGGGGATTTTGTAACGCCGGCCGTTGTGCGTACCGGCGGTGCAACTGTGGCCATATCCACGAATGGCGCATCCTGCTCCGGCGCGAAGGCTCTAAGACGGGCGATCGGTGAATTTCTCGAATCTGAGGCAAGGGCGAGGATTGTTGTCGTAGGGACGGATGACAGACTCATGCCGTCAGACCGTCGCGCCGCGTGTCACCTGTCGCGTGAGGCTCAGCGTGAAACGGCGCACATGATCTATGGCATCAAAGGTGTTGAGGGATTGGTGATGCTCAGCACGTGCAGCCGGGTGGAGGCGATTGTCCACGGGAATGTCGATGTTGCATTCGTAAGGCGCATGATGGGGTTTCACGGGTTGGATGAAAGCGAGTATTTCGTTCTTGAGGGCGCAGAGGCGTTTCGCCATCTCGTAAAGGTTGCTTCTGGGCTTGAATCCGCCTGGGCGGGTGAGTTTCATGTTGTCAGGCAGATCAAGGATGCCTTGGACGAATCTGCATTGTCCGGAATGCTTTGCGGAACGCTCAAGGGTTTTTTCGATGATGTGCTGCGTACGTCGAAGGATGTGCGCCATGCGACTGCGGATGTTCTGGACGTCAAGGAGATAGAGGCGACTGCTGTCGGGTATCTTGCTTCGAGAATAGATCTGGCGTCCGCCCGAATTGCGGTGCTGGGGACGGGGGCTCTGGGGACTTCTGTTGCGAATCTGCTGAAGGGATGCAATGTGACAATGCTGCATCATGGCGATGCCGTGCCGGAATGCGATGCGCTTGTGTGTGCGCTTGCCGCAGACAGGCCTGTCGTCACCGCAGCAGTCCCTGGACGGCTTGTGATCGACCTCGGAATGCCGCCGAACTGCTCGCCGGATATCGGTGCCGTGTCGCTCGATGCGCTCAAGGACTGGCGTCGTGCTGAGACCGGATCCGTCGGCGACGCCATCGCCCATGCGGATGCCGTGATTGCGGAGGCCTTGTGTGAGATGGAGAGAAACGGACATGGATTCCTGCGACAGAAATGCAATCTTGTTTGAACGCGCCCGGCGTGTCACGCCCGGCGGGGTTAATTCACCGGTCAGGGCCTTCAATGGAGTGGGCGGAACGCCGCTCATCGTGAACGGCGGCGATGGGCAGCGTGTGCGTTCCGTGGACGGGCGGCTGTACACCGACTACTGCTGCAGCTGGGGCGCGATGATACTCGGCCATGCCAACCGTGAATTGACGGCAACGCTGTCTGAACAGGCTGCGAAGGGGACTACGTTCGGCATTGCTACGGAGAATGAAGTCATTTTCGCCGAGAGGCTGTGTTCTCTTGTGCCTGGAATGGACAAGGTGCGGGCGGTGAACTCCGGCACGGAGGCGGTGATGAGTGCGGTGAGGCTTGCTCGTGGAGCGACAGGACGCGACTTGATCGTCAAGTTCGACGGATGTTACCACGGACATTCAGACTCCATGCTCGTCAAGGCCGGCAGCGGAGTGCTGACCGCCGGCGGCGCATCGTCATCTGCGGGGGTGCCTGAGGATGTTGCGCGGCATACCGTTTCCTTGCCGTACAACGACATTGATTCGGCGAGGGAGTTTTTCGGCAGGTGCGGCGATCTTGTCGCCGCAGTGATAGTCGAACCGGTCGCGGGCAACATGGGGCTTGTGCCGCCTGCCGACGGTTTTCTTGCTGGGCTTCGTTCGCTAACGCGCTCGTCTGGAGCGCTGCTCATATGCGACGAGGTGATTGACGGATTCAGGTTCGCACTTTCCACATACTCGTCCGCGTTTGCGGATGTCGATCCTGACATAGTGACGCTCGGCAAGGTGATAGGCGGCGGTCTTCCGCTGGCCGCCGTCGGCGGAAGGGCGGAGCTGATGGATCTTTTCGCCCCAGACGGTCCCGTGTATCAGGCCGGGACGCTTGCCGGAAATCCGCTCGCCGTTGCGGCCGGACTGAAGACGCTTGACATCCTTGAACGCGACAATCCGTATCCGGTGATGGCTGACATCTGCGGCGGCATGGCGGATGGGGTGAATGACGCTGCGCGGCGTTATGGCGTTCCGTTGCACGTGTCGCATCTTGGCGGCGTATTCACGGTGTTCTGTTCTGAAACTCCTGTCTGCGATCTTGCGTCCGCAAAGCGGTGTGACATCGGTCTGTATGCAAGTATTTTCCATGGTCTTTTCAAGAAGGGCATATACATCGCGCCCTCGCAGTTCGAGTGCAATTTCGTGTCGGCTGCGCATGGTGCGTCCGATGCCGCTGCGTTTGTCGCTGCGTTCGAGGAAGTTCTCCGTTCATTGTGATTTCCTTGGAAAGCCGCTTCGCTGCGCAGCATGGTGCGTCCATTGTCACATGGAAGGGGGACAGTTTTTTGTTGTCTCTCCATTTTGCTATTGCCGCTTTTTTCCCGGAAGCACGATGTCGCCAACGTAGATGACATTGTTGGTGCTTACGGGAATATGCGGAGAACTGATGGGCTTGGCTTTAGTGATGTTCGCTTTCATTTCTGTCGGCAGAGCCTCCCATATCCGTTTTGATATATGTTGCACACCAACGAGATTTCCTGCCGACAGCAGAGGAACGTTTGTGGAAACGGTGCAGCCATCCTTTTGGGCGGTTATTGCGAAGTTCAGCACTTTGTCGCCCGATGCGGTGAGTGATGAGCAGCGTCTTGCATCCATGAGCATATATTGCACAGCGATATCCAATGAGGCTGGCGGCAGATCGCTGAATTCATATCTGCCAAAGGCATCGGTTCGGCTTTTTGCGGACTGGTGGAAGTCATTGTCGTTTCTGCATGACATTAACGGCTGTCCGTATATTTCATGATTGGGCAGAGGTTGTCCATAAACGTTCACAAGACGCCCTCGCAAAGAAATGCGACTGCCTTTGCTGTAGCAAAGGACGCGGATTTTGATTGTGACGGCATTCGTTTCAGGTATCTGAACTACAGGTTTGGACTGTATGCACCATCCGTCACCATTGTGCCTTTTCGCTATTGATATGTCGTGTGTCGTGCATTCAAACCTATAAGTGCCTTTGGGTAACGATATTTTCTGCTTTGCTTTCAGATTGAAGCGGTACGATTTTCTGTCTGAGCCGTCAATTTTTCTCGCATAGATGTCAACGTCTGGGTTCTTGCGTGGAATTAACATGGATTTCAGCACCAAATCGCAAAGATGCTTCTGTTTGACGTAATCCAAGAGAGACCAGTCGATGTGTTCAACCGCTGGATATTGCATGATTCCGCCCAACTCCAAAGTGCCGCCTTGCATCTGCAATGCGAGACAAGCCATCATTAGAAATAATTTTGCACTTCGCATGGTTATGCTCACCATCCATCGTCCAAGAGATTCTTTAGCACATCAGGGGGAATCTCCTTTATCCATTGCAGGAGCGGAGGGGGTGGACGTTCAATGATTTTCGGGACGGGTGGATCTTCACCCCGTTGCCTTGCCCTGTGCCATTCGACAAAATCCATTCCGTTGGAGATTGTGCTGTTGTTGACGAGTTTACCTTTATCGAGTATCGCGACGTTTTTTCCGTCTGGGGTATATATGTATTCTTTCAGTTTCAGGTCGTCACCATCGTAGCGTATCTTGAGAGGGTTTCCGTCTCCGCCCCTCCATGTTTCCGACAACACCTTCCATCCTCTGCCTGTCTTTGCCGGACGCATGGTTTTTATGTATACGATTCGTCCTTTTTCGTTGTATGAATATTCATTCCTGATTTTTGGTTTGCCATTGGCATAACGCTCATCCCAGCGTACATTCCCACTCAAAAACCCAGAGGTGAACATGCGCATCATGTTTTTTTCAAAGCCGCTCTCCCTTGTGCGGATTCCAGTTTGCAGATCAAGATAGTCGCCCTCAGCTTCGCCTTTTGGGTTGCATCTTCTGATCGGCACGTTGTTCCATTTGGGTGTTGGATCCTTCACCTCATATGTCCAGTCGTCCTTTGAGACTATTTTGCGTGATTCCGGATTCCAGGTGATTTTGATTCCCTGTGATGTGCTGATGGTTCCGTTTCCGTCCTTTGAGATTCCGTAGTTGAAACTTTTTCTTTCGCCATCGCTGAACAGCATCTCTTTGACGGCTGTGGCTGTCCTTTCCTTTGAAGCCGATGGAAATTTTGCGTTCCCCAACTTGATTTTAGCGTATCTTCCGCTGCCAAACACGATTTCGCATATGCCATCTGTTCCGTCTTTTTTGGAGATGCGCATCACCTCCTTGCCGTTGCATTCGATTGATATGGTGTGCCTGTCCCGGTACGTGAATGTCGCATTGAGTTTTCGGTATTTAAGTCTTGTGAGCCGTCCTTTCTTGAACAGAAGTTCACATGCGCCATGGCGGCATTCCTTGGTGGTGTATATCCTGATTTCGTCATCATCGATCTCTCCGCGCCAGTATCTCCGCCCGCGAAGTTTGCTGCGATCGCTCTTGAGGCGGTAGATAAGTTCTGTTCTGCCGTCCGGACGGTGCATCTCAAAACGGTTTTCGTCTATCGGTATGATCGTAGACTCTGCCATCGGAATGTGCCATCCGTAGCCGAGATGCGGTGATGCTACGGCATCTTCTGAAGACCAGTATGCGTAGATGGGCGTAAAGCCCGATGCATCCAATTCTCCAAGCCGTTCCGGCAGGATTGCGTGACCTTTATGGTCTGCTCCATCGACCGGGCCTTTCACTGCTCCGAGATAGCGGAACGTCAGCATATTGCCGGATGCGATATTGATTGCGGCGCAGCACAATACGCACAGCGTCATGCGGAAGGTGGCTTTCTTCATGTCGTCTCTCCTATTGCGCTATTACCGCTTTTTCCCCGGAAGCACGATGATTCTCCTGATGGCGGCGGAAACGGATTCTCAGTGTCCGCCTCAAACGCCGCCAATGGTATCAAACGGGAATTACCGGCTGATTGCCGCAAGATTACATTTCAGTCATTTTACTGGTCTGTGTTGACCTTGTGGATGAGTCCACACTATAATATCGTGCCAAAGAGATGGTAATGGAGTTTCCGGTGAGAGAGGGCAATTTCATATGCGTGTTCTTGTGATTGAAGACAACCGCCAGACGGCGCAGTTTGTGTCATCGGGCCTGAAGCAGGCCGGACATGTTGTGCAGTCTGCATATGACGGAAACAGCGGGCTTGCGCTTGCGGCGCATGGAGGGTTCGATGCCGTCATCCTCGACCTCATGCTTCCTGACATGGAAGGGCTGACGGTTCTTGATCGGCTTCACGCCGCATTGGCAACATCTTCAATTCCGGTGCTTATACTCAGTGCCCGCGGAATGCCGTCCGAACGCATTGCGGGGCTTGAGCGCGGGGCGGACGACTACCTGCCGAAACCTTTTCTGATGGATGAGCTGATCGCAAGGCTGAATGCAATCACCCGACGTTGCCGCTCCGCTGCGCATGATACCGTTCTTGCGGCGGGAAATCTGTCGATGAATACGGTTGAACGCAGGGTGTGCATGGACGGCGTTTCCGTTGCGCTCACCGCACTTGAGTTCAAGCTTCTTGAATGCCTTTTGCGCAATCGAAGACGCATCATGACAAAGTCCGTACTGCTGAGCCGCGTATGGGGCTACAGCTTCGATCCTCAGACAAACGTAATCGAGGCGAGAATCTGCAAGTTGAGGGAAAAGCTGCATGGCAGCGATGTGCAGATACGCAATGTAAAGGGATTTGGATATGTCATTGATTGAACTGCTGTGGGGGCGGAACCGGTCGATACGGGCGGATATGTCCGTGTTCTGGACGCTGTGTTCCGGAATAGTCCTTGCAATGCTTTCCGTGGCGGTTCTCGTGGTTACCTGGCGGTATCTCCTTCTTGACTTCGGAATTGACGCCAATGAAGAGCGCTTCTTCATCACGATGGCGGTCTGCCTGTTCATTGGGTGTGCGGTTTCGGCGGCGTTCGGGCTGGTGATGGCGCTTTGGCTGACGCATCGCTACCGGCGGCCTTTGGACGCCGTCGCCAAAGCTGCGCAGGACATAGCGCTCGGGAACTGGTCGAAGCGTGTGGAGGTGAAAGCCCGCAGCAGAGAGGTCGCAATGCTGATATCGGCGTTCAACGCAATGTGCGACAGCAACGAGAAGGTGCTTGCCGAACTTCGCAGGGTCGGCGACGAGCTTTCCCACGATCTCAAGACGCCGCTTACGCACATGCAGATGATAGCGGAGAGGATCGCGAAATCGTCCGCCATTCCGCATGATCAGGTTGCGATGCTTGCCGACGCGATCTCATCCATGAGAAGCACAATAGACACCGTGCTGGACATTTCGCGCACAGAACACAGAATCAATATTCCGGTGTGCAGTCCGGTGGATCTGCGGAAGGTTGCGGAGTCCGTTGCGGAGATGTATTCAGCCGTCGCAGAGGAGCGTGGCATTTCGTTTGGATGTACAGTTCCCGACGCTCCGGCGCTGGTGTTCGGGAACGAGAACAGCCTTGGGCGTGTGTTGGCAAATCTGCTGGACAACGCATTCAAGTTCACCCCGGATGGAGGAAGCATCTCCATGACGGTCGCCGGTACGCGCACTGCCGTCACGCTTTCCGTATCAGACACGGGAAGCGGCATTTTGCCGAAGGATATGCCATGCATCTACAACCGGTTCTTCCGGGCGGACGCGAGCCGCAGGCTGCCGGGGCATGGTCTTGGCCTGTCGCTCGTCAAGGCCATCGTGGAGTCTTTCGGCGGAACGATCACTGCGCATTCCGTTCCAGGTGTGGAGACAGTATTCACCGTGTCGTTGCCTCCGTGCTCCCCGGACAGTAAGCATTGAATCCAACGGCAGACGGATTCGTCGGAAATTCAATGTTCAGGAAGGGGAAAGAAAACAGAACGCCGCCCATGTTCAGTGGGCGGCGTCTGCTGCATTGGATTGACTGAAAGGAATCAGCCCTCGGCCTCAAGGGCCGCATCAACCTCGTCGGTCGTCTCCATGTTCGTGTAAACGTCCTGAACGTCCTCAAGATCCTCAAGCATATCAACGAACTTGTTGATGGCCTTTGCAGCGGCGACATCGGCTACCGGGTTCATCATGTTCGGAACAAGACCGATCTCCGAGTTCTCTTCATCAACGCCGATACCGGCCTTCTTGATCGCCTCAAGCACGGTGGTGAAGTCGTTCGGCTGGCACTTGACGGTGAATCCGCCGTCTTCGGAGACGACATCCTCAGCA
The DNA here is from genome assembly GCA_964567665.1 of uncultured Lentisphaeraceae bacterium. GTDB lineage: Bacteria > Verrucomicrobiota > Kiritimatiellia > RFP12 > UBA1067 > UBA1731. The sequence continues at coordinate 28,829 of CAZMNN010000016.1, read as the reverse complement.
CCCGCCTCAAGCGCGACTTCCATGACCGAATCTTCGGTCACGCCGTCTGCCGCCGGAATCATGATCTGTCCGAGACGGTCGAAGAGGCGCGTTGCGCTTCCCTGCTTCGCGAATTCGATGCCGTTCTTCTTGAAGACGTTGCCGACTTCCGCCGCTGCGCGGTTCTTGTTGTCCGTAAGGACGTTCACGACAAGCGCGACGCCGCCCTTGATGCCCTCGTACTGCGCATCGACGAGCGCAGCCGACTCGAGCTCGCCGGTTCCCTTCTTGATGGCGCGCTCGATGTTGTCGTTAGGCATCTGCGCGGCCTTCGCCTTGGCGATAAGCGTACGGAGGGTGGGGTTGTTGTCAGGGTCGCCACCCTTCGCCTTGACGACAATGGTGATTTCCTTGCCGAGCTTGGAAAAGATCTTTCCCTTTTTCGCGTCCGCCGCGCCTTTCGCGCGCTTGATTGTCGCCCAGTGGCTGTGACCTGACATTTTTATCCGCTCCTTTGGATTGTTCTGTAAGAAAAAAGATGCTGTATTGTAGCAAAATGCGTTAAGAGACGCAACCATGCCCGCCCTGCATATTTTCACCGAGCAGAGCCAGGGCCGGATCTGCCGCCTCATATCCCTGAATCCAGCCGTTCTCGAACCCGAAATCTGCCGCCGCCTCGGTGACGGATTCGTATTCGTCTTCGGTGACTTTACGGTTGAAGTCGGGCGTAGACAGAGCGCGATATGCGGGCGTGAACTGGCTCATGACGGATATCGGTATCTCCGGCGAAAGCTCGGTCGCGAGCCATGCGAGGTTTTCGATGGCTTCGTCCGCATGGTTCGGCAGCACGAGTATCCGCACGATGAGCGGCGGCATTTTGCTGTGGCGGCGGCGTTCCCTGCCGAACGCCCACCGTATGGCGGAACGCGCCGCTTCGACATAGCCGGGCGATGCGCTCGCCGAGATGGCCGTTTCGTTGCGCGAGTAGCGCAAATCGAAAAGGGCGGTGTCGCAGAGATCCGAATATTCCTCCAGCGTGGCCGTCGATTCGTAGCCTGACGAGTTCCAGACGAACGGCAGGCGTACGCCCTCCCTGACGAGCGAAGCGGCGGCCTCCCTGATGTGCGGCAGATATGGCGTGGGGGATACGAGATTCCAGTTGCTGCATCCGTCCTTCACGGCAAGGTCGCGCAGAATGCCGGTCAACTGTTCGACCGTCATGTCATCGCCCTTGCCGCCCCAGCTCCATGGCGAGTTCTGGCAGTACAGGCACTTCATTGTGCATCGGGAGAAGAAGACGCATCCGCTGCCGCGCTCGCCGACGAGCGGCGGCTCTTCTCCGAAGTGCGGTCCCCACCTGAATATGCGCGGCATCGCTCCGGCACCGCAAAATCCGGTCTTTCCGTTTCTGCGGTCGGCTCCGCAGCGTCGTGGACATAAGGTGCATCCGGTCATGGTCTGGTCATTTGGAAGTTTCGCGGTATTATAGCAAAACGCAAAGCGAGGCCCGGCGTCGTTTCAAATTCGATCGAATGGTGTTACTTTGACAAGCATGGCGGCGTAGTCCGACATTCGCCGCAAATTCATCTGATGAACATGATATAATACGCAGCATGGAAGAGACAAGAGTTCGGTTCGCCCCGTCGCCGACGGGAAAAGTCCACATAGGCAACATACGCGCCGCGATATACAACTGGCTGTACGCCAGACACGTCGGCGGCAAGTTCCTGCTCCGTGTCGAAGATACGGATCTTGAACGCTCCACCCCTGAGGCGATACAGACGCTTCTTGAGTGCATGGAGTGGCTTGGCCTTGACTATGACGAGCCTGTGTTCTACCAGACCAAGAACGTGAAGCGTCACCTTGAGTGCGTTGAAAGGCTCATCGCCGAAGGCCGCGCCTACAGGTGCGAGAAGACGTCGAGGGACGGCAAGACCGGTACGGTCGTTATGTTCCGTATGCCCAAGGAGGGCGTGATTGAATACGACGACATCGTAAAGGGCCATATGGCCAAGAAGGCCGAAGACATCAACGATTTCGCGATCGTGCGTTCAGACGGCTCGCCGATATTCCACATCGCGAACGTCGTGGACGACATTGACCAGCGCGTCACGCACATCATACGCGGTGACGATCACGTCGAGAACACGTTCAAGCACATTGAGCTTTTCAAGGCGCTTGGCGCAACTCCGCCCAAGTACGGGCATCTCTCCATGATCGTCAATGCGCAGGGCAAGCCGTATTCGAAGCGCGACGGAGCCGCATTCGTCGGCGAGTTTCGCGATCAGGGATATCTTCCGGAGGCTCTGTTCAACTACCTTCTGCTTCTCGGCTGGAACCCCGGCGACGACCGCGAAGTCCTTTCACGCGATGAGATGGTGAAGCTGTTCACCCTTGAATCGGTGCATGTGACGGCGGCGAAGTTCGACATCAAGAAGCTGCAGTGGATGAACGCCGAATACATCAAGCGAATCCCGAAGAAGGATTTCGAGGAGGAGCTGAAACGCCGCCTTGAGGCCGGCGGGTACGACCTTTCGAAGTTCCAGGCGCCGTCGTTCAACTGGGATCTTCTCGTGGATCAGCTTCAGGTGCGGACGAAGTTTCTCGGAGACATCCCCGGAAACTGCGCGTATTTCTTCACCGACGACTATCCGTTCGACGACAAGGCGGTGGAGAAGCGTCTCAGGAAGGACGGCGTAAAGGAAATCCTGCTCGATCTCGCGAACCGCTTCGAGAAGATGGAGAAGTTCTCCGCGCCGTCATGCGAGGAGATGGTCAAAGAGCTTTCACAGGGCGGCGGCATGGGGCCGTGGGTGCATCCAGTGCGCGTTGCAGTCTCCGGACGCATGGAAGGTCCTGGTCTTTTCGAGATGCTTGAGCTGCTTGGCCGGGAGCGCACGGTTGCGCGTCTCCGTGCGGCGGCCGAGAAGTTCTGCACCTGACGGAAACTCGAAGCGGAAAGGATTCCATCCGATGGCGGACATCATACATTGCGATCCAATGCTTGAACCGTTCCGCGCCGCAATCGAACGTAGGACGGAGCGCGTGTGTGCGCTGATGAAGCGTCTTTCGGGTGATGTGCGGATATCGGATTGGGCGTCTGCCCACGAGTACTATGGGCTGCATCGGGTGCGCGGCGGATGGGTGTTCCGCGAGTGGGCGCCCAACGCGACGGCGATGTGGCTGGTCGGCGACTTCTCCGGATGGAAGACTGTTCCGCAGTTCGAGCTTAAGCGGAATCCCGGCACAGGCGACTGGGTGGGGCGTTTTCCGGCGAAGTCGATTGTCCACGGGCAGTTCTTCCGGCTTGAAATGCGCTGGGACGGCGGACGTGGGGAGCGCATACCGGCGTATGCACGGAGAGTTGTGCAGGATCCGTCAACAAACCTCTATGCCGCACAGGTCTGGAATCCGAGGCCATACAGATGGAGAAATGCCGCTCCGGTCGTCAGGGCTGGCGATGCGTCGGAGATCCCTCTCATCTACGAGGCGCACGTCGGCATGGCCGGTGAGGAGGAGCGGGTTTCGACGTATGCGGAGTTCAGGGACACGATGCTGCCGAGAATAAAGGCCGCCGGCTACAACACTGTTCAGCTGATGGCGGTGATGGAGCATCCGTACTACGGATCGTTCGGCTATCATGTGTCGAGCTTCTTCGCGGCGTCATCCCGCTTCGGAACCCCGGAAGACCTGAAGTCGCTTGTGGATGCGGCGCACGGGATGGGGCTTAGGGTCATAATGGATCTCGTCCATTCACACGCCGTGAAGAACGAGCGGGACGGACTCTCGCGGTTTGACGGTACGGACTGCCAGTATTTCCATTCCGGTCCGAGAGGCTGGCATTCCGCATGGGATTCGCGATGCTTCGACTACGGCAAGATCGAGGTGCTGCATTTCCTGCTGTCCAACTGCCGTTTCTGGCTTGATGAATACCGCTTCGACGGATTCCGCTTCGACGGCATTACGTCGATGCTGTACCGACATCACGGACTTGGCGTCGCTTTCACGGACTATTCCATGTACTTTGACGGTTCCGTGGACGAGGACGCATATGCGTATCTTGCAGTCGCGAACAGCGTGATACACGAGGCGCATCCGGGCGCGATCACCATCGCTGAGGACGTCTCCGGAATGCCGGGGTGCGCATCCCCTGTGCGCTCGGGCGGTCTCGGCTTCGACTACCGCATGGCTATGGGCGAACCCGACTACTGGTTCCGTGTCGCCGAAAAGGTGCCTGACGAGAACTGGTCGATGTACGGAATGTACCACGCACTTACGGACAGACGTCGCGAGGAGAAGGTTGTTTCGTACGTGGAGTCGCATGATCAGGCGCTTGTCGGCGGCAAGACGTTCTTTTTCCAGCTTGTCGATTCTGCGGTATACTTCGGGATGCGCAACGATCAGCAGAATCTCGAAATCGATCGCGGACTTGCACTGCACAAGATGGCGCGGCTCGCGACTTTCGCCCTGAACGGCGGTGCGTACCTGAATTTCATGGGCAACGAATTCGGTCATCCGGAGTGGATAGACTTCCCGCGAGAAGGGAATGGCTTCAGCTATCGCCATGCGCGGCGGCAGTGGTCGCTGCGCGAAGACGCAACGCTCCGCTTCAAGCCGCTTGGCGACTGGGACGCCGAGATGCTGAACGCCATGTCCGCAACACACTGCTTCGCAGATGAGCCGATTCCGCTTGTGCGCAACGATCCGGATCACGTGCTTGCGTTCTACCGGGGCGGATTCGTCTTCGTGTTCAATTTCGATCCCATGCGTTCATATTCCGGTTATGGCGTGCTTGTGCCGCCGGGCGGGGAATACCGGCTGATGTTCGATTCGGACGAGACGCGCTTCGGCGGACAGGGACGAATCGCCGCCGGACAGCGCTTCCGTCCGGCGAACGTCGAATCGGGCGACGAGATCGTGCAGCAGATTAAACTGTACCTTCCTGCCCGCACGGCGGTGGTGCTGAGGCGATGCCTCAGCCGAGAACCTTAGCGATCCGGGACACGGCCTCTTCGACGTTTGCGCGTGAGTTGAACGCCGAGATGCGGATGTAGCCCTGGCCATTGCGTCCGAAGCCTGCACCAGGTGTCGTGACCACGTTGGCCTCGTGCAGAAGCCTGTCGAAGAACTCCCAGCTGTCGCCCTTGACGTTCGTCCAAAGGTAGGGGGAGTCGGTGCCGCCGATCACGTCGTAGCCGAGCTTTAGCAGGGCCTCCTTCATGATCTTTGCGTTCTCAAGGTAGAAGTCGATCGTCGCCTTCGTCTGGGCCTGTCCCTCCGGCGTGTGCACCGCCTCGGCGCCGCGTTGCGTGACATAGCTGCATCCGTTGAACTTTGTCGTCTGGCGGCGCGTCCAGAGCGGACGCAGCTCGACGGGCGTTCCGTCCGCCGCGTATGCGACAAGCCCTTTGGGGACAACGGTGTAGCCGCACCGCACACCGGTGAATCCTGCGGTCTTGGAGTAGCTGCGGAATTCGATTGCGCAGTCGCGGGCGCCGTCACATTCGTAGATCGAGTGCGGAATGCCCGGCGTACGGATGAACGCTTCGTATGCGGCGTCGAAGAGAAGGAGAGCCTTGTTGGCCTTGGCCCAGTCCACCCAGGCCTGAAGCTGCGCCTTGGTGGCGACAGCGCCTGTCGGATTGTTCGGGAAGCAGAGGTAGACGACATCCGCGACGACTCCCTCTGGAGACGGGACGAAGCCGTTTCCTGCGTTGCCCTCAAGGTACGCAAGCCCGGTGTAGCGTCCGTCGGCGTTCGCTCCGGTGCGTCCAGCCATGACGTTCGTATCCACATACACCGGATATACCGGATCCGGCACCGCGATCTTCACGTCCATGCCGAAAAGCTCCTGGATGTTCCCGCAGTCGCACTTTGCGCCGTCGGACACGAATATCTCGTCGGCGTCGACATTTATTCCGCGCACCCTGAAATCCGTTTCCGCAATCGCTTCGCGGAGGAATCCGTATCCCTGCTCCGGGCCGTAGCCGCGGAACGTCTCGCGGCGGGCTTCGTCGTCCACCGCCTTGTGCATCGCCTCGACCACAGCCGGAGGCAACGGTTCGGTCACATCTCCGATGCCGAGGCGTATTATCTTCGCGGAAGGGTTCTTCTCCTGATATGCCTTTATGCGATGTGCGATTTCCGTGAAGAGGTAGCTTGACTGGATCTTGAGGTAGTTTTCGTTGATGCGGACCATGGTTATGTTTCCTTTAGAAAATTTCTGGGGATTATACCATAATTTCGGATGGTTCGGAGATGCGGGCAATGTTGAAGTTTCAAGGGGAATTTGGTACACTGCGCGAATCTATGAGAATTGTGTTTATGGGTTCGTCATTTGCGTCCGCAATGTGTCTGCGGGCGATATTGCGTCTGCCTGGACTGAATGTCGTGGGCGTTGTCACCCAGCCGGATCGTCCTGCCGGGCGCGGCAAGGTGCTTACGCCGTGCCGTTGCCGTGCCTACGCCGCAGAGCGCGGCATAAAGAGCTGCATAACGCCGGAGAACGTCAATTCGCCGGATGCGATCGCACAGATAAGGGCGTGGAAGCCGGACGTCATCGTTGTGGTCGCGTTCGGGCAGTTCCTCAAGGAGGAGCTTCTCAACCTCCCGCCGCTCGGATGCGTAAACTGCCATTTCTCGCTGCTGCCGAAATACAGGGGTGCGTCGCCGGTCACGGCGGCATTGCTCGCGGGCGACGTGATAACCGGCGTGTCGGTGATACGCTTGGGTATGGGGATGGATGACGGCCCGGTGCTTCAGAAGCAGGTCGAGCCGATATATGCGGACGATACGGGCGATTCCCTCATGGAGAAGCTTTCCATATGCGGCGGCGTCACGCTTGCAAAGACCTTGAAGCAGATGGCCGCAGGAAAGCTTCCCCAGCCAGAGGAACAGGAGAGCGACAAGGCCACGTTTGCGCACAAGATATCGAAAGCGGACGGTATGATCGACTGGCGAAAGCCGTCCGACTACATCGAACGCCAGCTCAGGGCGTATACGCCATGGCCGGGATGCCACACGTTCATGCCCATGCGCCTTCGCAAGAAAGGCACCACCGGGCGCGTTGTCATCACCGGTGTTGAGTTCGCGAAGGTCGCGCCGGAACATCGCAACGAACTGCCCGGCACTATTCTGGAGGTGACGAAGCGCGGCCCTGTTGTGCGCACCGGCACAACGGCGCTTCTCGTCACGTCGCTCAAGCCCGAAGGGGCGAAGGAGATGACGGGCGGCGTATTCCTGCAGGGGCGTCCGCTTGAGCCTTTCAAGGACATGTTTCTGCCGGACAGCGTGTAGTTCGCCGTCCGGCAATCACGCGGACGGCTCGACCTTGACGAACATTGGACGGTAGTCCTGCCATCCGTTCAGCATTCGCTGCGCTTTCGGCGAGCCTGTGCGGGCTACATGCTCTTCGAGAAGCGACTTCAGCAGCCGTTCATCATCGGAGCCGCTTTCTACCGGAAAGAGGTCTACGGATTCAAGATTGCAGTTGAGGTCAAGATCTGCCGTCTCGTCAAGCACATACGCCATTCCGCCTGTCATGCCGGCGGCGAAATTGACGCCGGTCTCTCCGAGAATTACGGCAATTCCGCCCGTCATGTATTCGCATCCGTGATCTCCTACACCTTCCGCCACGAGCGTCGCGCCGGAGTTGCGTATGCCGAAGCGTTCGCCGGCAAGGCCGTTTATGAATATCCCGCCGGATGTCGCGCCGTATGCGATTACGTTGCCGGCGATTGTGTTCCGCTCCGCGAACGTCGTAGACCTGCTTCCCGACGCGACTGCAGGCGGCGCAATCGTGATGACGCCGCCGGAAAGCCCCTTGCCGACATAGTCGTTGGCTTCGCCGCGAAGGTTGAATGTGACGCCTTTTGCGAGGAATGCGCCGAACGACTGCCCTGCAACTCCCGTGAAGTTTACGGTGATGCGACCGTGCAATCTGGCGGAGAGATCCATTTCGGCAAGATGTCCTGAAAGCGCAGTGCCGACGGAACGGTCGGAGTTGGATATGCGCCGTTCCAGGGTGATGTCGACGTCCGTTTTGATGCAGGGGATTATCTCGCGGATGTCGTATGGGACTTCTGCCTTTCCGGGAATGGTGTCGGTCGCGCCGTCGCCGTTGGTTTCCTTGTCCTCACGGTACGTTGCAAGAAGCTGCGCAAGGTCGAACCTGTCCGTATCAGCCATGAGAAGGTCGGTGCGACCTCTCGCCTCGGCGAGCGAGTGAAGTCCAAGTGCGGCAAGATGTTCACGCACCTCTTCGGCGATAAAACGGAAATGCCTTTGAAGGTGTTCTGGACGTCCGGCGAACTTTTCCCTTGATTCTTTTCTTTGCGTTGCGATGCCTACCGGACAGCAGTTCTTTCCGCAGTTCCGGCACATGACGCAGCCGAGCGAAACGAGCATGGCGGATCCGAACGCAAATTCGTCGGCGCCAAGCATCGCCGCCATGACGATGTCGCGTCCAGTTCTGAGCTGTCCATCGACCTGCAGCTTGACCCTGGAGCGCAGCCTGTTTCTGACGAGCGTCTGATGCGCCTCCGCAAGACCGAGTTCCCAAGGAAGCCCCGCGTGTTTCATTGATGAAAGCGTCGCGGCGCCGGTGCCTCCGTCGAATCCGGATATCACGATTGCATCGGCGTGGGCCTTTGCTACGCCGGCGGCGATTGTGCCTACCCCCGCTTCCGACACAAGCTTCACGGACACCCGTGCGTTCGGATTCGCGCATTTCAGGTCGTAAATGAGCTGGGCGAGATCTTCGATTGAATAGATGTCGTGGTGTGGCGGCGGGGATATCAGCGTGGTGCCTGGCTTTGCGTGGCGCAGCCTGGCGACGAATCCGTCAACCTTGCTTGACGGGAGCTGTCCGCCTTCGCCGGGTTTTGCTCCCTGCGCGAGCTTGATCTGCAGATCCTTTGCGGAGCGCAGGTACTCTATCGTGACGCCGAAGCGTCCGGACGCCACCTGCTTGATTGCGCTGTTCGTGTTCGTGCCGAAGCGTTCCGGCGCCTCTCCGCCCTCGCCGGAATTGGACATCGTCCCCAACCCGTTCAGCGCGGCGGCGATCGTTTCGTGCGCCTCCGGGGAGATGGAGCCGAGCGACATCGCGCCGCCGACAAAATGCCGAATCACAGATTCGACCGGCTCCACATCAGAGATTGGAACGGCGGCTATGGGTGAAGCATCCGCCGAAGTCTTCCTGAAGGACAGCAGCGAACGTATCGTCACGTGCGAGTCTGCGTCTATGGAATTGGTGAACCGCTTGAACAGTCCATAGTCGTCTCGACGGACGGCTTCGCGAAAGTCCGTGATCCTCTGCGGCGTCCAGAGGTGTTCCTCGCCGTTTTTGAGATGGCGGTACTCTCCGCCGGCATCCAACTTCTTTGTGTCTTCAGCAGTCATCGCTTCTTCTCCTTTCAGACGGTGAAGCAACAAACGTGCCAAGCGTCCGGCAGTGGCGATCGACGCTGTGGATTTACATTTTGTGGAACTGCGGCGATGCCGCATAGCCAAATTCCGTCAGTCGGAACAGACGGCGGCTTTACCAGAATATCCTTACGCGCACACGCGGACGCATTTCGAAGCGCCGTGTGTTTTTCAGATGCGGGAACAAAGGCTGCACAAGATGACCCTCCTCCGCCGGAACTATCACCGCATCAGGCTTGCGCCCAAGGCCTGCAAGCGCTTCAAGCTCTCCGAACTGCGTCCAGTACCCTATCCCTGCCTTGACCGAACGGAGATAGAAGGGCAGCGGCCAGGTGTCCTCCGGCGGAAGTGCGACGGCGATGAACGCCTTTCTGTGTTCTTCAGACCTGCACTTCGATGCGACATCGGCGACAGCGGCGGCAAGATCCTTCACCTGCGGAGATGCGGCGGCGTAGTTGTACGGAATGGCTTTTGAGTCCGGATCCGAAGCGATCATGCGCAATCCTGGAATGTGGTCGCAGATGATGGCGGGAATCGGAATCACCGCAAAGCATACGAGCGAAAGCGCGATTTTGGGGAGCGGCGATATGCCTCCTCTCCCTTTGTTGCGAGGTTCGAGGCACACGTCACGGCAGAGGGCAAGGCCAGACGCAATGGCGAGCATGAATCCGACGAGCGGCTGAAGCGCACACCAGGGCGTCTTGTACGGTATCGCCGAGTAGAATATGAGCAGGATCGACGTATAAAGGGCGGCAAACGCAAATGCGTTGCGGGCGGGGGACGCATTTGCGAGGTTCTTGACCACTGCGCATATGTACACCGGCACGATGAGAAGGAGAAGATTCGTCAACAACGTGAGCTCGGAGAAGGAGGTGCGCCAGTGCATCGTCCCGTCCTTGACGAAGCTGCCGGCAAAAAACGTCCACTTCAGATGCTGCCACCAGGGATGAACGTGCGCGGCGGCGCCTTGCGAGACGGCATCGCCGGCGGCGCGGTGCAGATAGGAGAGCGGCGCAGAGACGAAAGCTCCATACACTCCTTCCCAGTTGGAGCAGAACGAGGAGTAGAGAAGGGCGGTGGTGAGCGCAAAGCCCATGGCCGCAAGCGCAACGTGCGTCCCCGTGGACTGACGTCCCGTTTCGTCCTCCTGACATCCTGCCCCTGCCGCTATAGCGATCCGCCTTTTCGACAGAAGGAACGGCAGTCCGGCAATCCCTGCGGCGGCGAACGTCAGGACGGCAGTCTCCTTTGTGGCGAACGCAAGCCCGGCGAAAATGCCGAAAACGAGCGCCCACGTTCCCGGCTTTATCCTGCCTTTCGGGTTGAGGTAGCCTACGCCCGCCCATAGCATCGCCATGGTGAAGCAGACAAGCAGCATCTCCTGTATGAAGTCGGTCGCGAAGAACACGAACGCCGGAGCGGTACCGAGCAGCGCGATGAAGGCCAGTCCCGACCATGTGCTGCGGGTCGCCTTTCGCACGGCAAGGAAGCCGAAGACGAGCGCGAACGCGGCGAACAGGAGTGGAGTGCAGCGAAGAAGGGAGGCATCCAGCGTTGCCGTAGACGTATGTCCGGAGGCCTTCTGGAGTGCTGCCGCCGCATAGTACAGGGTCGGCCCGTGGTGATCTTGCGGATCGTACCTGTACAGTCCGGTCTCAAGCAGTCGGCCAGTCGTGAATGCCTGGTTCGCCTCGTCGGGATGGAATGTGCGGTCAAACGTCATTACGTCCCGCTTATCGTGTGCGCCTGAACAGCGGCGCGGCTATGCGCTGCAGCTTTTCATCGGTGCGGATGCGCTCCATCGTCAGGTTTGCGTCGCACTGGTAGGCCTGTATGATGGACTTCTGGGCTTCCCGCGTCTGCGAGAGCGCGTCCTTGGCGAGGGCTGATGCGAGCCACGCTTCTGCGTCCTTCGGACTGAGGCGCAGGTATTCGTTAAGCAGCGCATTCGCCTCCGTCGCCATGCCGCCGTTGAGGAGTATCACGGCAAGATCCTTGCGGATCGGAGCGGGGCCGCCCTGCGGCATGGCCGCCAACGCCTTTCTTGCGGCCTGTGCGGCGTCTCCGCGCTGTCCGAGCTGCGACAGCAGCTGAGCGCCGTGGCACAGGCATTCGAAGTCGCCGGCCGCGTCCTTGCCGTCAACGGCCTTCTTCACGAGGCTTGCCGCTGCGGCGGACTGTCCAATCTGCATGTAGCACTGCGCGAGCGCGATGCTCTCGCGGGACGTCAGCGGGGATTTCGACGCTTTCGCCTGCAGCGCCGATATCTGTTCGGTGACGCCTTTCAGGCTCATCACGTAGTTGCGCATCGGCTTCGTGCGCGTGTTGTTAGGATCCACGCAATCCGTGTAGTCGAGGATGTCCTCGATCGAGTTCCACTTCCGCATGGGCAGCAGCACCTCCTGTATGTAGCGGAAGCTCGCCTCAGGGGACGCCGGATAGAGAAGCACCGCTTCGAGGAAAGCCTGCTCCGCCTCGCGGAAGCGTCCGGCATGGGAGTACAGCCCGGCAATCGCCGCGCGGAGCTTGGAGAAACTCTTCTGCGCCGCGAAGTCGCGGCGGAACGCCTTGTCCTTGAGCAGACGGCGCATGTACCAGTCCCAGAACTCCATGTCGTTCTTGACGATCTGCGGGGTGAGCGGATTGGGATCCTTGTTGATCTTCATTATGAGACCGTGTGGCGAGAGGTATCTGTACATCCACTGTATGACGTACGACTCCTCCACGTAGAACGCCCTGCGCAGACGCTCGTGGTCGAACATCATCTTCGTGAGGATTCCGTTTATCTCCATCACGCCGAGAGCACCCGTCACCTGCACACGCCCGTTCTCGATCTTCAGGTCGGCGTTCGCGTTGCGCTTGCCGCTCTGCACCTCCTCGACGTACACCTGGAACGATTCGGCCGAATCCTCCTTCGACGGGATCCAGATTTCGTCCCCGTAGAGGTCGCGCTCCACGCTCATGTACGTGTCGTCGGCGAGTGCGTTCTGCGTGATGAGGTAGATGTCCGGACGGAAGTTCGCCGAGTATATCATGTACGTAGGCACGAAACGCCCCGGATCGGTGCCGCCGAAGAAGACCGAGTGCGGCTCCATCGATTCCGGCCACAGCGGGTTGGGCAGAGGCTCCTCGTCGGGCAGAAGCTCGTCGCGGATCTCCTCTGCGCCGTCAAGCTGCCATGCGCCGAACTGCCAGCCGAAGGTGTGGCCGTTCTGTTCGGCGGAGCCAAGCTCGAACACGAGGCGGTCGTTGGTGTAGTTTTCGTAGATCGGGATGAGCGACGTCGCGAGCATCAGTACGCACAGTGTTGTGACGAGCCAGCGCGGAACAAGCGCCGTGCGCTCCTCCGCGCCGCCGCGCCCGGCGGTGAACCTGCGCCAAAGTCCGGTCGCGAACCTTGCGCCGAAGACGAGGCCATAGCCGATCCACAGCGCGAACATCCCGTGCGACGAGATGAACTTCACCTTTTGAATGAATCCGTCCTGCACGTCTCCCTTGGTGTTCGCCAGCGCGATGAGCAGCACGGACATCACGAGGAAGCAGCTTCCGATTGCGGCGAGCCAGCTGTACCACAGGCGGCGGTGCTCCTTCTTTATGAAGACGTGTCCGAGCGGGAAGGCCGCGATCGCCACGGCCATCAGCACGGCGGTGAACTGAGTGCGGAGATCCTTTACGTAGAAGCACAGTTCGTTCAGGAAGTGCAGGGAGAACACGTCCCCCATCTTGATAGCCTCGTACTGTCCGCGAGTGATGGCGTGCTTGAAGCCCTCCCACGTGCGTGGATATCCCCAGTTCATCGGCGGGTTGCGCAGGTCGGAGACGATCGGCATGTATGCGTAGAACGATACGCCAAGTTCGGCGAGGAACGTCGCTATGGCCATGGATCTGCCGGTCGGAAGCGATATGAATGCGAGGCCGAGAACGATGAAGTTCCAGATGATCGGCCAGAAGAACCACCAGCTGTGCGGGTTGGTAAGCCCGTTCATTGCGCCTTTCTGGAGAAGCAGGAACGTCGTAAGCTCGACAGCGGCGACAGGCACGGCATACGCAAGACCGCGCGGCGTCTTCCATGCGAGGGCGAAGAGCGTCGCAAGCCCGACGAAAAGCAAGGTGTTCTCCATCGTGAAGGAGTGCGGCTTTCCGGCGTACCCGGCCGCATCTGCGGAAGGTCCGCTTCCGGCGATGGCGAGGGCGACTGCGCCGCAGATGGCTGCGGCGGCGATCCAGCGCCATTCCTTCCGCTCCTTCGTCATCGCGAAGCCGATGGAGCAGACCACGCTTCCGAGAAGGAATGCGCCAATCCATGCGTACTTCGACGGCGTGAGCAGCGGGGCGATAAGCTGCTCGTTCGCTGTCGTCCACTCTGAGTGTCCGGGAAACAGCGCGGCGGCGAGGACTAGTCCGACGCCGGTGAACCCGACCGCCGCCCAGGCCTTGCGGGCGAACGGCGCAATCACCGCGAGGATGCATCCGATCCAGAGCAGGATTTCGTTCGGACACGATTCGGTCTTGAGCACAGGCTCGAACTTGTTGATTACGTCGGCGCTCATGTACGCATTGGCCCGCAGCATGCAGCCGGTCTTGAGGAGAATGTACGTGAGGCCTATGGGTATCAGGATCAGCAGCGTGTCGCGGAACATCTTTGCGTCCCTTAGCGCTATGATGATCGCAATCGGGACTGCGGCGAGGAGAAGCACCTGGTAGTTCGTGAGGCCAAGGCCGAACACGAACGACGTCAGCCACAGTATCTTGTCGGACGGGCTGCGCATCCACCGGTAGGAGAGCAGGAACACCCACATGAGAAAGAGGGCGTTGAGCGAGTATATCTCCACGATTGTGGACTGCGACCACATCACGGGCGAGAACGCGAACACGAGCGCGGCGGCGACACCGCCCGAAAACGCAAACATTGTGTTTGTGGCGTTGCCGCAATTTCCATCGGTGTTTTCGTCGGATGCCATCATGTCCATGCTTGAGCGGCACACGAGCATGGCGGTGCATCCTGCGGCAAACGCTCCCGTCACGGCGGAGAAGAGGGACATCGCCCATGCCGGAGTCGGGTGGCCCATGTACGTCACCCACGAGAACAGTCGGCAGAACACCCAGCCGCACATGCTCCAGAACGGATACCCCGGAGGATGCGGCACACCGAGATGGTCTGCCGCCGTGGCAAGCTCTCCGGAATCTTCGAGGCCTACGGACGGGCCGAGGGTGAAGAAGTATACGGCGAACGCCGCCAGCGTCGCCGTCCAGAACGCAGCCCAGTCGACCTTGGTGAAGAACTTGCGTCCTTTACCGACGCATACGATATCGTCATTCTTGTCCAAAACGATTCCTCCTGCATGGAAATAAGGGACTATTTTATCATAATATCGCCCGCCTGTGCGTGATTCCGCCGAGCAAGAATGGGGGCGGGACGGCAGTTCATTGCGATATTACAACTTCCGATAGTTGCCAGTTGAAAAAAAAAATCATTCTTTGATACAATGACGGCGTTTGTTTTGGAGTTCATAAGGTATCAGAAAGGACGGAAGGATGATTCTGGAAACGTCGACTGCATATCGCCTGTTGCTGTCAGGTCTTGTCTCCGCTATGGTCGCGGCATCGCCGCATCTGCTTTCGGCGGAAGGGATTCTTGTCCGCACAATGGAAGATGGCCGCTTTTGGCAGACTTGCCTCGATCCGTCCGCTCCGCTTGTGTGGCCATGGGTGATTGGCGCGGAATCGGCTATGTTGACGGTATCGAACCTTACCTCCGAGACTGTCATGGTAGCGACGGTGATGCGTGATGGTGATGCAGCATATGGACAGTTCACGATGGACATCCCTCAACTTCCGGTGGAGAGGCTTTTCTTTGTTGCGCTTGAGCAGTCTGCCGATGATGTCGTCCTCCAGAGAGATGCAGCCCGCATAGCCTACATTCCCGGTGTCGGTGGAGGCGCGATCACTGTTCGCGCAGCCAAGGCATCCGTCTGGCGGCAGTCTGAAAAGGTCGCCGTGTTCGCCTATGATGAACGATGGGCGAATGGCGACATCTCCGAAGCGTTGGTGTCATGGACATCTGGGGACGGCGCGTCAGGTAGCCGTACGCTTGCAGATACGAGCGGCTATGGCATACATCCTCTTTCGGGAGGCACATGGACGAATCTGTCTCTCATGTTCGATGGTGTTTCGGTTGCGTCGGCGTCGTTGACGCCGTGGCATGGTGGCTTGTTGGTGGTGATCAGATAAGGAGTGTGCACATGAATGCGAGGAAAACGGTTCTTGGTCTGGCTGCGGGCGTTTTTGCGGGTGTGTTCGCCGCCGGGGAGATATCCATCGTGGATATGCGTCAACGTTGGCCGTGGAGCAATGTGGTCGATGTTGACTACATTTACAGCGGCACATCTGTGACCTCCGTCTCGTTCACAGCCACATGGGACGGGCAAATGACTCCAGTAGGCATTGTTGATGTGGCTGATAGCGGAATATTCGCCGTTAAGCCGGGTCTCAACCACTTTGTGTGGAATCCCGCCTCGGTCGGATTGGAGAAGAACACGCTCACAAACTTCCGGATGGAGGCCGCTCCATGCGTAGACCCGCGCACCTATCTTGTGGTCGATCTCGTGAATGGTGGCTATGCGTTTCTTTGCAGCGTCCCTGACGGAGGATGGGGTGACGAGTACAAGACAACCAAAGTTGTCTTTCGGCGAATCCCCGCCGGAACGTATCAGATCGGCACCACGGAGGCCACTTTCCGCGCACAGTTCGGCAACAACGGGACATCTGGCAACATAGGTCGCGGCTCAACGTATGAAAACCCAGTCACCATTACGCATGACTATTATTTTCAGGTGTTTGCGTTCACCTCGGCGCAGTTGGAGCGGCTCAACGGAAGCGGATCCAGTGAGGTGATGCGTCCGTCAACCGGCTACAGGATGGAATACTCAAGGTATCGCGGCGCAACTGCGGATGACGGAACGACGGCGATTGACTGGCCGCATACCGGATACACGGTGAACTCCGGAAGTCTTGCGGGAATGATGCGTGCCGTCACTGCAAGGACAGGGCAGAAAAAACTTGCCGTGGATCTGCCGACGGACGCCCAATGGCAGATTGCGGTCGGATGCGGAACCACCAACTTCTGGACTGCCGGTGGTTTGCCCGGCGCGGATGATGAGACGGTGACAAATCTCGTAAGGGCGTCGTTCTGGAGCAAGCCGCTTGACGGAGCTGACCCGAATGCATGGGATGTAGGCCTTAAGGCTCCCAACGCCTGGGGAATATACGACTTCAACGTAAGGCCTGAACCAGTCCTTGACTGGGTGAACGATTCAGGTGAATATCTTTCGGGAACAACGCCGAAGTACGCTGTGCTGCCTGGAGGCATCGATCCCAAGGGGCCTCAGTCGTCGTCGCTTGGCTATCGGCTCATGCGTGGCAATGCCGCCAACGGCTCTACCTATTCGCCACGTGACTGGACGATATTCAACCGCAGCTACGTCAAGCCGGACGCCACCGAGATATACTATCCGCCAAGGTTCGCAATTGTTCTTGAACCTGGCGCAGCGGACTGAATCCATGAGCATGAAAACAATGCGCAGCGCGGTCATGAAATGTCTTGTTCCATTGCTTGTCCTGTCAGCGATGTCGGCGTATGCCGGCGGCTACGGCACGAAGGTGGTATACACGGGATGGGATTTGGGGCTTGCCGAGCCAACAGACGTACTTAAGCGGGCGGAGGATCTCAACAGGCTTCCTGTCGCCGGCATCACCGTTGGATGCCGCAACCTAAGGCAGACGGATGGAACGACAATCAACGCCGAGACGATCATGACCGATCCGCCTTGGCTTTCTGGCACACTTGAACAGGTCGTTTCCGTATATCGCAGGATTACATCATTCCCGAACCTGAAGGAATCGTTTGTCGTATGCTCGTCGCAACCCCGCAACGGGAAGCGTTTTGCGTGGGGAGATGATGCGGAATGGAAGCGGATTGCATCCAATTTCCGGATACTCGCCACAGCGGCAAAATCCGGCGGGCTGCGCGGAATCCTGATTGACAACGAAGACTATCACGGCACACGGCAGTTTCGCCATATGCCGGAGAGGGATGGGCCGTACGATGATGCCGTCAAGCTTGTGCGTCGTCGCGGACGCGAAGTCTTTGGCGCGATCTTTGACGTCTATCCGGAGATTGTGCTTTTCTTCTTCTGGGCATACATCGACAATGGATATGCACATCTTGCCGAAGACCCTGCAAAAGCGTTGCGCGAGTCCGGGCGGCTTGCCTGCGCATTTCTTGACGGGATGCTGGACGTAATGCCGATGACGGCGGCATTTGTGGAGGGAAACGAAAACGCATATTCGTATGAGGCGAAGGATGGTCGTTTTGACAGGGCTGCAGTGGAGGTCCTCTCCGGTCTCGTCTCTGTGGTGGCGCCTGAGAA
Source organism: uncultured Lentisphaeraceae bacterium (assembly GCA_964567665.1). Taxonomy (GTDB): domain Bacteria; phylum Verrucomicrobiota; class Kiritimatiellia; order RFP12; family UBA1067; genus UBA1731. Next base: position 10,995 of record CAZMNN010000016.1, on the reverse strand, counting down.
CCGTGCGAAATACCGCGCACTCGTCCGCAATTCGTTCGGCATCTACCTCGATGAGTACACGATGGGACGAGTCCGGATTCGTGGTGGCAAGGAAGTCCCCAATCACTGGTATCGTGGAGCGAGGAACGGATCTCGTGCCGAGCATTTTAGGGAGAACCTTGAGGCGGCAGCCCGCGCCGCAGACGAATATCTCTGGATCTATGGCGAAAAATTCTCGTCCATCCGCTGGGGCAGCGATCTCGACCCGACGCGCTGGACATTGCGGTTCGATACGGAAACCACATGGGATGACATGATTGGTCTGTCAGGGAAACTGCGGCTTCTTGCCGATCCGAAGGGATATTTCCCGAAACGGCTTGAAGAACTGCGTACGACAGCTCCAGACTTTTCCTTTGGCGCGTTTACGCTTTCGGCGGACGGCACAAACGCCATGACGCGGACGGTTTCGTTTGCGGACATGACAAACCGCATTCCATACGCCATAGATGTCAAGGTGCGCGGCGACGCCCGCATTGCGGCCTACTGGCTGCGTGACGGCAAATGGTGCCTTGACATCCCCACGGAGTGGTTTGTGGAAGCTGAGTGTGACGAGGCTGACGCCGATGGATGGCGACGTGCGACTGCGCTTGTGAGAGGCCCTGCTGCGGCAGACTCGCTGGATCTTCAGTTCACCGCGAAATCAGGCATGGTCGAGTTCAGGAACGCGACATTCCGTCGTTTCGACACTGATGCACCGCCGGGGAGAATGCTGTCCGAGCCGCTCCGCAGGGCCGATATGCTTCTTGCCCGAAAGGATTTGAGGGATGAGTTTATGAGATTCCCCCAGATGTGGAGGCGCGATGGCGACCTGATAGTGTTTCGGTCTGTGATGTTCCTTGACATGATGATCAAGATGGAGGGCAGAAAATGATTAGGCAGATTGCGTGTCCGCTTCTGATGTTGCTGGCGGCCTTTGTGTTTGCTGAGAACCCAAAGGCAAAGGTCGTGGCTTGCGGATGGGATCTTGGACGCGCCACGCCGCAGCAGATACTTGCCGTGATGCCGAAGCTGGAGCGGACGCGTCTCGACGGAATAGCGGTGAAATGCTGCGCCGTGCAAGACGGAATCGAGCTTGACGCTGGTCACATAATGAACGATCCTCATTGGCGGATTGAGGCGTTTGCGGACCAGATGCCTGTTTATCGGGCGATAAACGATTCTGCGACGCTGCGAGAGAACTTCCTCTCGGTTGGCATGTCCGCCCGTCATGGACGCGAACTGGGCGACAGGGCGGGGCGAATCGCGCTTTCCGACGATGAGGCCTGGGCACGGATAGCCGCGAACTACGGCATTGCCGCCCGCATTGCGAATGAGTGCGGATTTTGCGGGCTGCTTATCGACAACGAGGACTACCATGGACTGAAGCAGTTCAATTACGTGCCAGAAACGGATGGCGAATACGATAGGGCAGCCGCGACGATGCGCCGACGCGGAAGGGAGGTCTTCTCGGCGATGTTTCGTGAATTTCCGAAGATCAGGCTCGGTTTGTTTTGGGCATTTTCAAACATAAGGACGCAGCTCAAGGCCGATGATCCGGCAGCGGAGATTCGCGCATCGGGACGGCTCTTCCCGCAATTCCTGAATGGTCTTCTTGACGTGATGCCGCCTGAAGCCGTAGTGATCGACTTCAACGAGGATGCATATACCTTTCGCGCAGCGGACGGAACGTTTGACCGCACTTTCGTGGAGCTCAAGCGCGATGCGCTTGTGGCCGTCGCACCGGAGAACCGAGCGAAGTACCGTGCGCAGTTTCGCAACTCGTCATTGTTGTACCTTGATCAGTATGTCGGTTCAAAGTATCGTGTCCGTGCCGGAAAGCATGGACAGCCGAACAACTGGTATCGCGGTCCGGTGAACGGCTCCCGCGACGGTGCGTTCTTTGCAGACCTTGAGGCGGCCGTTCAGGCCGCCGAGGGATACGTGGGAATCTATGGAGAACGCTTCGGTTTTGTGGACTGGGAGCATGTGCTGGATGACGCAATGAAGCCATGGAACGCCTTTAATTCGCGGATTACATGGGATGACGAACTTGGTCTTGACGCGAAGCTCGGTCTTGTGAAGTCGCCCGGCGAGTTTCTTCATTCTGCTGTTGCCGCTGCCGATGCGGATCCATGTTCCGTGAACATCCTCAAGGCGCTTCCTTCATTCGGAAACCTTAAGCCGGGGATTTTCATTGTGTCTGAACAGATTGAGAACAGAAACCATTTTGCCGTGGCGCTTGAAACGAGGGGGGATGTCCCCGTGGTTGCGCGATGGCAGAAAGGAATGGCGTGGAACTGGGAGCCGCATGGAGTTCGCAAGGTCGAACTGACGTCGTCAGGAACGTCGCAGGATGGCTGGACGCGCCGCTCGGCTCTGCTGCGCGTTCCGTATGATGCAACGCGTCTTCAGATTCAATGCGGGACTAATGAAGTGCGGAATGCGAGGCTCTATCGTCTCAATCCTCCGCCAAGGCGGCCGTTCCGGCTTGCGTACCAGATGGACATAGCGCGGATTGGCGCACCATCGATAGATGAACTGAAGAAGCGCATCGACGCAATCGCGGCGCGTGGGTTCGATCAGTTTCAGCTGTATATGGAGTGCGAGTTTGTGTACCGCGGCCACGAGCTGGTGTGGAGGGGGCGGCCAGTGCTTGACGCCGGACAGGTGACAGAACTCGTCAGATACGCAAAGAGGCGTGGCGTGGAGATTGTGCCAAGTCAGAATTCTTTTGCGCACATGAACAAGTGGTTCACGATCCCTGAATACCGCGAGCGGCTCGCCGAGTGCCCCGATGGCGCCGTGATCGACACGCCCCGCATCCGAAAGAGCCGTCCGTCGGTCACCCTTGTTGCGTCCGCCGCCGCATCGCTTGAGTTCCTTGACGGACTGTATGGTCAGCTGTTTTCGTGCTTTGACAGCAGCTATGTAAACATTGGATGCGATGAAGTGTATGATCTTCTTGATGTGAACTGCCGCAGCGCGGCGCGTGTGGCGAAGGACGGATATGCGAGGGTCTATTTCGACCATGTCCTTGACTGCCGAAAACTCGCCTACCGACGCCAGAAGATATCCATGTTCTGGGCGGACGCAATATTTGAACACCGTGAACTCATACGAGACATCACGAAGGACATGATTGCGCTTGTGTACGGGTACACACCGGGCGAAAGCGACACATGGAATGAAAGGTGCAGTGCGCTTGCGGACGATGAAGTCAGGTTCTATGTCTGTCCCGGAACGCAAGGGTGGAAGATTGGAAAGTCCGCAGCGGAGCGCCTTAAGATGGCGCGTCAGAACGTGGCAGAGGCTGTCGCCGCTGCGGTTAGGTATGGGGCAGAGGGACTTCTCCTTTGCGATTGGGGTGACGGTGGATATGCGCAACCACTTGACTACACAGTTCAGGTGCTTGATGCGGCGGCAGATCTGGCAAGACCTCTGCTTCACGGCAATAGACCGTTGCCTTGCGGCAGGCGTATCGCCGAGTGACAAGTTCGAGTGACAAGTTCAGTCCGGAAGATGCGGACAGAAAGGAATGTGAACCATGCAGATCACAAAACGCGAATTTTTGCGCAAACTTGGATTGTGCAGCGCAGGGGTGGCTGGCGCAGCGATTGCGGACGACCATGTTGCCACCAACAGGAGCCTTCCGCCTGGCTCTGTCGGCGATCCGGACAACGTCTGGTTCGGACAGCGGATATTCCCCATTCCGCATACGATCGAGGACGGTCCGAGCTGCCATTTAAAGGACGGAAAGATAATCCAGCCGGCGCGTGAGATTCCGCTTTTCCACGAGACTGATGTCGTGGTTGTCGGTGGCGGCCCTGCAGGATTTTCCGCCGCCATCGCCGCCGCAAGGACCGGTGCAAAGGTTGCGCTCGTCGAACGCTACGGTTCGCTTGGCGGACTTTTCACAAACGGCATGGTTCTTGTGATGCTTGCGACGTCGAGAAGGGAAGCCGGCAACAGGTGGACACTTGTCACGCGAGGCATTTGCGAGGAGTTCATGGATCGGGCGACACTTCTTGGGCCGAAGACAGGAAGACCGTCTAAGAAGGATGCCGAGAACAGGACGCATTGGCAGCCGACCATAGACCCCGAAGCGGCAAAATATCTCATGGACACCATGGTTTCCGAAGCCGGCGTTGAGATGTTTTTCCATTCGTGGGGTGTCGATACGATACAGGATGGAGACAAGACGCTTGGGGTGGTGTTCCAGTCGAAGCAAGGACTGCAGGCCATCCTTGCCAAGCAGGTCGTTGACGCCACTGGGGACGGAGACATCTTCTTCGCCGCCGGATGCGGCTATCGCCAGATAACGCACGCCATAGGTTTCATTGCCCGCCTTGGAAACATGGAACGTGTGACGGCGAAGAATCCGGCTATGGATGCCGGCAAAGATCCGTTCGGGTTGCCGAATCCTTGGCCCATGCACAGCAACGAGGCAAACCCTGATACATGGTGGGGCGGCAGACTTGGACCGAAGGGCGACGGTCTTTCCGTCCGAGACCTCTCAAGGGCGGAGATGATGCACCGGAAATACTGGTGGGAACATGTATCCAAGATGCAGAAGACGCCAGGATGGGAAGAGGTCTACATCGCCAACACCTGTTCTCAGATAGGTCCGAGGGCGACGCGACTCCTTGATGCGGAATTTGTGCATTCGAGGGAGGCTCAGCGTTCCGGCGGCAACTTGAAAGAGATCGTGGGATGGTTTGGCGCGGACGGCCCGAAACATCCTGCAATGCAGGTTTCGTACCGCTCGCTTGTGCCGAAGAAGGGTGACAACATCCTGGCAGCGGGGCGTTGTCTTGGTGCCCCCGATTCCGTGGATACCTTCCGCCTGATATGTCCGTGCTTCGTGACGGGCGAAGCGGCAGGCACCGCCGCCGCCTTATGTGCGAAGAAAGGCATATCTCCGCGCAATCTCCCCTATGGAGAGCTTAGAAATGCGCTTGAAAGGGCGAAGGTCTTCATCTGAACAGAAGAAAGGGGCTTGTGTTGTGGGGCTTTCTGTTCCGTCTCAGGCGACCTCCCTCATAGGGAATCCCTCTTTTTCCCCGTCGCATCACAGTCGTTGCCTTTCCTTTTTTCCGATTCACTGGATATTGCAGCTTCAAGGGGCGGGACGGCGAAGCCGCATTTTCATTCTTGGCCGGGATTTGGTATAATCCTGCGCACGAACGGCGACAGGGCATCAGTCGAAGTGCCGTTCAGCGAGACATGAACGACACACCGAAATTTGCGCTCCGCGCTGCGCGGCTTGGCGACGCCGGCAGGATATTCGCCATGATACGCGGCTATCCCGATGAGCTTATACCGAAGCCCATGGGGGACATAGTGTCCAACATAGACAGGTTTATTGTCGCGGAATCAGGCGATGGCGACCTTGTCGGGTGTGCGACGTATTCGATACTTCCGGAGATCGGCGTTGCGGAGCGGGCCACCGTGGAGCTGCAGTCCGTGGCGGTGCTTGCGGAATATCGCCGTTACGGCATCGGCAGGGCGCTGATAGACGCCCTGCTCAGGCGCATTGAGCCGTTCCGTCCTGCGGAGGCCCTTGTGCTTACGTTCGCCCCGGAATTTTTCAAGAAGCTCGGATTCTGCGAGATACCCAAGTCGAAGGTGATGCACAAGCTCTATTCCGGGTGCATACACTGCACGAAACACGCAGATCCCTTCACCTGTCCGGAAATAGCGATGTCAAGAAAACTCTGAAACCGAAAGGGCGCGGAAAATGGATGATATCTTCAGAATCGCCGAAGGCGGCGAGGGGCTTTCCAACGGGGAGATTGCGGCTCTGCTTGAGAAGTCGATAGAGGGGCGCAGCCTCAGGAACGTGCTGATCATCCCGCCGGATTTCACGCGCTTCCATTCCAATGCGGGGTTCATATCCTGCGCCTACTACAGGATGCTCACGGCGAGAGGGGTGTCTGTGGACGTAATGCCTGCGCTCGGAACGCACGTGCCGGTCTCGGAGGCGCAGTGGAGCGTCATGTTCCCGGACATCCCGTACGACAGGATGATTGTTCACAACTGGCGCACGGACGTGGTGAAGCTCGGTGAGGTGCCGGCAGATGTCGTGAGGGAGATTTCAGATGGACTCTGGACGGATCCGGTCAGCGTTGAGGTAAATCGCCGCCTGATGGATGAAAGATACGATCTCATCATATCTCCTGGGCAGGTTGTCCCTCACGAGGTGATCGGCATGGCGAACCATGCCAAGAACGTCTTTGTGGGATGCGGCGGGGCGGACATGATAAACAAGTCCCACATGATCGGCGCGGTGTGCGGCATGGAGAAGGCGATGGGGCGCGACCACACCCCGGTGCGCCGCCTGTTCGACTATGCGCTTGAGAAGTTCATGTCGGATCGTCCGATCCTTTGGGTGCTGACCGTGAACACCGCACCCGGCGGCAAGATCCATTCCCACGGGATATTCATCGGGGAAGGGCGGAACTGCCTCACCGAAGCGGTCAAGCTGGCGCAGGAGAAGAACATTGACTACGTGGAGCGCGGAATCAGGAAATGCGTCGTCTATCTTGACCCTTCCGAATTCACGTCCACGTGGCTCGGCAACAAGTCAGTGTACCGTACGCGCATGGCGATGGCGGATGGCGGCGAACTGATCGTGCTTGCGCCCGGTGTGCACACATTCGGTGAGGACAAGGCTGTCGATGCGCTCATCCGCAAGTACGGCTACAGGGGGCGTCTGCACACGCTTGAGGTGTTCAACCGTCCTGATGCCGAGGATCTTCGCGCAAACATGGGTGCGGCGGCGCATCTCATACATGGCTCCTCCGATGGACGCTTCACGATCACCTACTGCGTGAAGGACATCTCCAAGAAAGAGGTTGAGAGCGTAGGGTTCAAGTCCGCGGACTGCGTGGAGATGGCCAGGAAGTACAACCCCGAAACGCTCAAATACGGCTACAACACGGTTGATGGCGAGGAGATATACTTCATACCCAACCCCGCGCTCGGCCTTTGGATAGACCGCGAACGGTTCAATGCGTAGCGGCGGCCGGCATGACAAGGACATTTAAAACGATAAAAGGAGAAAACAGATGAAAGCGACAATGGAAACAGATCTCGGCACGATAGAGCTTGAGCTGGACGAGAAGAAGGCCCCCGCCACGGTGAAGAACTTTGCGGATTACGCAAAAAGCGGCCACTACAACGGCACGATATTCCACCGTGTGATCGACGGGTTCATGGTCCAGGGCGGCGGGTTCACGCCGGACATGACGGACAAGCCCACAAAGGAGCCAATCCGCAACGAGGCGATGAACGGCCTCAAGAACGCGCGCGGTACGATTGCCATGGCCCGTACGATGGTCGTTGATTCTGCGACAAGCCAGTTCTTCATCAATCTCGTGGACAACTCGTTCCTCGATTTCCGCAATCCCACGCCGCAGGGCTTCGGGTATGCCGTCTTCGGCAGCGTCACGAAGGGGATGGACGTCGTCGACAAGATCGCGAAAGTGCAGACCGGCAACCATGGAATGCATCAGGACGTGCCGGTGAAGCCGATCGTCATCAAGAGCGTGACGGTTGAAGAGAAGCGGTAAGGAGGATTGGCATGGCGTCGTTTTCCCGAGAAGAGGTGCTTGCGTACCACAAGGGCGGCAAGGTCGCGGTGTCGCTGCCGAAGGGCTTGAAGACAAAGGAGGATCTTTGCCTTGCGTACACGCCCGGCGTGGCGCAGGCGGTGAAGGCCATCGCCGAGAGGCCGGATGCTGTGTACAGCTGCACGGCCAAGCCGAATCTCGTTGCCGTCGTCTCAGACGGCACGGCGATTCTCGGTCTCGGCGACCTTGGCGCATCCGCTTCGATCCCCGTGATGGAGGGTAAGGCGGTTCTGTTCAAGTCGTTCGGCGACGTGGATGCGTGGCCCGTTCCTCTTGCCCACTGCAGGCAGGACGGCAAGGACACCGGGAAGACGGATCCGCAGCGCGTGATTGCGGCCGTGAAGGCGATTGCGCCGCAGTACGGCGGCGTGAATCTTGAGGACATATCGGCTCCTGCGTGCTTCGAGATTGAGGATGCGCTTGATGCGGAGCTTGACATCCCGGTGTTCCACGACGACCAGTGGGGAACGGCGGTGATTGCGCTTTCCGGCGTGATGAACTATGCGGAGCTTGCCGGCAAGCCGCTGCCGGAGCTTAAGGTGGTGATGAACGGCGCCGGCGCCGCCGGCATCCGCATCTGCGAGATGTGCAAGGCCGCAGGTGTGAAAGACATCACGATGTGCGACACGAAGGGCGTGATCCGCGCCGACCGCACCGACCTCAACCAGTACAAGCGCAGACACGCCGTCACGACCGGCTGCCGTACGCTTCAGGAGGCCCTTGTCGGAGCGGACGTCTTCATCGGCGTATCCGCCGCAAACGTGCTTTCCGGCGATGACGTCCGGAAGATGGCGGAGTTTCCGGCGATATTCGCGATGGCGAATCCTGATCCCGAGATCGATCCTGCGGATGTCGCTGTCGCGCTCAAGGGACGGCGTTACGTCATGGTCACGGGACGCAGCGACTATCCGAACCAGATCAACAACGTGCTTGGATTCCCGTACCTTTTCCGCGGTGCGCTCGATGTCCGCGCGCGGACGATCAACAAGGAGATGAAGGTCGCGGCGGCAAACGCGCTTGCGATGCTCGCAAGGAAGCCTGTGACGCCTGAGGTGCAGGCGCTATATCCCGACGAGACGCTGGTGTTCGGCGACGGCTACATCATCCCGAAGCCGTTCGATCGCCGTCTGTTTGTCGAGGTGTCGTATGCCGTCGCAGAGGCTGCGGTGAAGAGCGGCGTTGCGCAGATGGACGTCGATCTGTCCGCCTACCGGACGGCGCTTGAGGAGCGCAACCGCAGCCGGGCATGACGTATCGTCTGGCCGCTGTGGTATAATCCGCACCCATGGAAGACAACGTGATGAAAAGTGGCGGCGTTGTGCGCCGCCACTGGTTTTTTGACCTTGACGGTACGCTTGCGCGTACGGGCGAGGATATCGTCGTGGCGTGGAAGAAGTCGATAGCCGATCTCGGTCGTGAGTGTCCTCGCTTTGACGAGGTGTTCTCGATCGGCCCTACGCTCGACAAGATAGTCTATGAGCTGTTTGACGATGCGACGCCGGAGCTTGTCGCAAAGATGGTGGAACGGTTCCGTCCGAACTATGACGATTCCGGATTCCCGAACACTGTGCCGTATCCAGGGGTGCAGAGATGGCTGGAGACGCTGAAGGCGTCCGGAGCGAAGATGTACATCGTCACGAACAAGCGCCATGCGCCGACGCAGAGGATTGCGGCGAAGTTCGGCTGGGATGCGCTCTTCGACGGGATATGGAGCTTCGACAGCATTGACGGCAGGAAGTTCACCAAGCCGGATCTGCTTGCGCTCCTTCTTTCGAGGATGGGGGTGTCGGCCGCCGATTCCGTGATGGTTGGCGACACCCGTGGCGACATCGATGCCGGCAAGGCGAACGGAATGCGTACGATCGGTGTGACGTGGGGATATGGATCGAGGGAAGAGCTTGCCGGTGCTGACGAGATCAAGGACAGCCTTCCCTGATCCGGTCCGGTCGGCGCGGGCGTCAATTGTGAAGTTCGCTGCCGGCTGTGGCGGAGCGCTCTTTTTGCCGTGCCTTGCGGCTTGTGCGCTGATGATTGCGGCCGGGTGCGCGACGTTGCCGGAACGTGCCGACGTTGAGGATGTCCGTGACTTCTACCTGAACGAGGTCGGCGATCCAGAGTGTGCCGTCGCGACGGAGACCGGATTCTCCGGCGATCCACACCGCATATTCCGCATAGCGTCGCTCGGGAAGCTCTACGTGCATCTTGCGCTGCTGCGCATGGAGCGGGACGAACGCATCAACCTTGACGCGGACGTAAGATCATCTTCCTCATTCCGGTTGCCGCAGGAATATGGCGCAATCACGCTTCGCGACTTGATGGAGAACAGGTCAGGCCTGCCGCGCGAGTTCCTGAATCCGTGGAATCCGCTCGACTGGCACACGGCGTTCATGTGCGGACTTTTTGGCACGCACATCTACGCGGCGTTCGATTCGCGGGAGGATTTCGGGGCGGAATTGTCAAGCCGCCGTACGCTTTCATTCGTGCGCGACGGAAAACCGCAGTATTCCAACGTGGGATTCGCCCTGCTCGTCATGTGCGTCGAAGACGTGACCGGACGAAGCATCGAAGACATCCTTCACGGCGAACTTGTTGTTCCTCTCGGACTTGAGGATACGTCGTTCTGTCCGTCCGGTGCGGCGGCGTTGCGTGTTGCGCCGCCGTGCGCCGGAAAGCTGCCGTGGCTGCGCCGACGCGGAGCGAGGGTTCCGGAGCATCATCTTGGTCCTGCGCTGCGCGGGATGGGCGAGATATATTCCTCGGCGTCGGACTGCGCCAAGGTGTTCTCGGAATATTGGCGCGTAATCGAAGGTCTGATCGCGGAGAGGCCGCTGCGGAAATCGGCGGATGGCGAAATGCGCGGATTGTTGAACGTGCGGACGCTTGACGGCGGGCTTCGTGTGCTGTACAGGTTTGGGATGATATACGGCGGCAGCTCGTTTGTGGCGTTTGACCCGTCTTCGCGCAGATTCCTTGTGATCCTGCGCAATGTCACGTCATGGCCGGCCTCCGAAGACTTCAGGCTCGCATCGCTCCATTTCAGAGGCGCGTAGAGCGCGAAGGGCGTTGATACGTTTTCTACTATTGGCATCGCTACGCCGTCTCGCCAAGGCCATTTTATGCGGCGAACTCATCAACAGAGGCAAGGCGTTGCTGACGGAAACCAGATATGGATGGTGACGGGAACTGCTGCGCTTGTCGTTTCCCATGTCACCATTTTGAATCTGGTGATGAAGCACCTGGGATTGCCGCACATTATGGTATAATTTCGCGCATGAAACCGATTGCGACGACAACGAGCGACTTCCCCGACCTGCGGCGGTCGGGGTGCATCTACGTGGACAAGACG
>CAZMNN010000015.1:0-52440 GCA_964567665.1 uncultured Lentisphaeraceae bacterium | reverse complement strand
CTCGACCGCCGGCGCCGGACACGTGCTGTTCACGTACGTCTGGATGATGACAGGCCGCTTCGCCACCTCGGCGAGCTTTTCATAGTAGAACTTGATGTCCGCCTGCGTCTTTCCCGTGTCCGGCGGACGCGAAACGATCGCAATGCGGGTCTTCGGATATTTTGCAGCGATCTCCTCGACGGCTTTCGCCTCCTTGACCATCTGCTCCCATGTTGGGCCATTGCAGCCGAACGTCATCACGCAGTCCACGCCCTGCATCGCCTGGGCGCAAGCTTCGTAGCCTTTCTTCTTTTCCTCGAACGTGAGCAGGTCGATCGCGTCGTTGGACTGACACCAGATCACGCCCGGACATCCGCTCTTCGCCGTGAACAGGACGCCGCGCTTCAGCGATTCGTAGTCCACGCTTCCGTCCTTGTGGAACGGCGTAGACAGAATTGGAAACGTCCCGCGTATTGCAGGATCGCCGCCGCCGGGAGCCTTGGCCACCGCCGTCGACACGGGGCGCTTCGCGGTCGCGCAGCCAGCGAACGCTGTGCTCGCCAACCCCAACGTCAGAAAGTCTCTTCTCTGCATTTTGTTCTTTTCCTTATTACGCATTCAGTTCCCAGCCCTTGCGGTAGGTCGTCTTCAGGTATTGGTTGGCCGTCTCGTCGTTCGTGAAACGCATCCCGTCCCAAAGCAGTTTCTTCTTGCCGGCGCGTGGTGCGGCATTGCCCAGCAGGACGGTCGTCGCAAGCGGCGCGGAGTAGTCGAAATTGCAGCCGCACGGGCGGTTCGGATTGCGGATCGCGCGCAGCCAGTCCGCCTGATGGTTCATTCCCCTCTCACGCGGGAAGAGTTTTGGCGGACGGTTCTTGTAGATGTCTTTCGGCCCGAACACGAGACTGTCTCCGTGCGGTCCGATGCGGATGACGCCCTTTTCACCCACGAAGATTGAGCCGAGCGTCCCCATGCTCTGCCCATACTTCTTCTCCATCTCCTCGACGACCGGCGGCAGGTTCTGGAATTCGCGTTTCAGGCAGATGCCGATATGGTCGACGTGTTTGCTGTCGTACGGGACGCCGGGCTTTACGCCGTCGTGCCAGTGGAGCGTGACCGCGTCCATTCCCGGCCGCGCCGGGAACTTCCACTCAAGTTCCGTCGCAACCGACCAGCTTCCTTCGCACCCCCATTCGACGTGCTTCGTCTCGACGGATTCCGGATGCACCTTCCCCAGGGCGAGCGCCCAGAACACCGGATCGATGATGTGCGTACCCATGTTGCCGATCGATCCGTTGCCGTAGCCGATCCAGCTATGCCAGTCGTGCGGATGCAGCGACAGGTGATCTTTCGTGGCGGAATAATAGTCGCACATTGGTGCCGGGCCGCACCAGGCGTTCCAGTCCATGCCTTTCGGCGGCTCGGCTTTCGGCGGTCGATATCGCATGGCGTTCACGCGGTCGTCGAAACTCCATACCTCGTGAACCTGTCCGATTGCGCCGGCGCGGATGTACTCCACGAGACGTCTCATTCCCTCCCCGCTGTGTCCGTGGTTGCCAACCTGCGTCACGACGCCGTACTTTTTCGACGCTGCGTACATGAGGCGCACTTCCTCCACGGTCAGCGCCATCGGCTTTTCCACGTAGACGTGCAACCCTTTCGCCATCGCCAGCAACGCGGCCGGCGCATGGTGGTGGTTCGGCGTAGCGATCGCCACGGCGTCGATCTGGCTGCCCATCTTGTCCAGCATCTCATGGTAGTCGTAGAACGCGGCGATTTTCGAGACGTCGCATTCCGGCTTGTGGGTCTTGATGACGGTGCGGACTTTCTTCCAGTTGTTTGGGTCTGGTTCCGCGATGCAGACAATCTCCTCGTTTGGGCCGCACATATTGTTTATGATGCCATAATTCAGGCTGTGGCCCATGCGCCCGCCGCAGCCGATCAGACCCAGGCGAATCTTCCGTTCACCGCCGACCGGCGCACCGATCGAAAAGAGCGGTAGCCCCGCCGCCAGTTTCAAGAACGTTCTCCGTTTCATCCTCATGACTCCTCGTTTGATGCTTCCGGTTAATTTGTGATTACGTCAATGCAAACCAGTCGTCCGACACGCGGCTCTCGGCCCGCGTTGCCTCCGCCAACAATAAAAGCGTCGTCAGATAGAATTCCATACGCGCCCATTATACCACGGCCAACGGCTCCGTGCAGTCATACCGGATCTGCAGACGCCGTGGGTGCTGTTCCTGCCCAGCAGATGGCCATCATTATAGCAACCATAAATCTTGAATTTCTTTATTTACGCGTCAACGCAGGGAGAAAATGGCAAGGAGAAACGAGGATGGTGGCGGTGTCCTTTCTTTCTCGTGGAGCGGCACGGCATCCCCTTGTCTGAAACTGCGCCAAGAGATATTGCAACTTTCCGGCGACGCTGCTCTGTCGGTTGGCACCGAACCGCAAGGGGAGATGTGGTATAATTCCCGACATGATGAAATCGATTTCGATGGAATACCGCGTACCTTACGCCGATACGGATCAGATGGGCGTTGTGTACTACGGCAACTACCTCACGATATTCGAACGCGCCCGCAACGAACTGATGCGGGCGTGCGGGTACACGTACAGGGAGTTTGAGGCTGATGGTTGCGCCCTGCCGGTGACACACGCGGAGGTCAACTACCGCCGTCCCGCAAAATACGACGATCTTCTTGAAGTGAAGGCGTATGTGTCGTCGCAGAAGGGCGTACGGCTTGAAATCTCCTGCGAGGTGAGGCGCAAGGGCGAACAGGAGCTGCTTGTTTCTGGCTTTACCAGACACGCATTCGTATCCACGGAGACGTTTCGTCCGGTTCCGCCGCCTCGGCGGTTTCTTGATGCGATCGGCGGTGCGCCGGACTGCGAGGCCTGATGATCATAACAGTCACAGATCCATGCCGTCCGCTGCCGCTTGACTTCGATCCGTCCCGCCCGCTTGAAGTGGAGGTCGGGTGCGGAAAGGGCAGGTTTCTGACCGGACGCGCGGCGTCCCATCCGGAAGCGGATTTTCTCGGCATTGAGCGGATGCTTGGGCGGGTTCACTCGTTCGACGAGAAGTGCCGCCGTCTCAGGCTCGGAAATGCGCATGTGCTTCGTCTTGAGGCGCTGTACACGTTCTGGTATCTGCTGCCCGCGCACGGACTGCGCACCGTATATGTGTTCTTCCCAGACCCATGGCCGAAGCGCAAGCACCACAGCCACAGGCTGTTCGGCCCTCTCTTTCTCCGTGCGCTGTGGAAGCGTCTTGCGAAGGGCGGACGGATAGAGTTCGCCACAGATCATGAAGAGTACTTCCGTTTTGTGACGGAGGAGTGCTTTCCGCCGTTCGAGCGGCGTGTTGAGGGGCCGTCCCCGACATTCACCCGTGTCGCACCCATGGAGCGCGGTCCGGACGCCTGGACGGAATTCGAGACGCGCTTTCGCGGTCAGGGGCTTCCCATATATTCGGCGGCGTGGGAGGCGGCGGACGGCGAAGACTACGAGCTTGAGCCGATGACCGTGCCGCCGGAGGATGAGCCGCGAGAAGGCATCGTGCGTCGCGTAGGCAGGAAGTACTTGCCGGAGACACCTCAGTGAAATACAGGCTGCGATCGATATTCTCGTCGATACAGGGCGAAGGCCGCAACACAGGGCGTCCTGCGACGTTCATTCGCTTCGCTGGATGCAACCTCAACTGTCCGTGGTGCGATACGCAGAAGCAGGCGCGGCTGTTCCTTGCTCTGCCGGAGATAATGACCGAAGTGCGCAGGCTCGAAAACAGGATGGTGATCGTGACCGGCGGCGAGCCGACAACCGTCGCCGGGCTTGGTGACGTGCTCAAGGCATTGAAGGACGACGGCAGGTGGCTTGCCCTTGAGACGAACGGGACGCGGAACATCCCAGAGCTGGCGCTTTTCGACTACGTTTCCGTATCGCCAAAGTTCCTCTACGCATCCCGCTACTCGGATGCGACGATGATCCGCGAGGCGAACGAGGTGCGCATCGTCGCGGAGAGCGAGACGATGGCCGCTTTCTGCAGGGATATGCGCGGACGCATCAAGGCCGACGACTATTTCATTTCGCCGCTTGAAGAGAACGGCGTGATGCACTACCGGAGGGCATTCAACCTGATGAAGCGTCTGAACTCCGTTCCGCGCCAATCTGTCGCCGATGCGCCGTGGCCGCCATGGTCGCTTTCAATCCAGACGCACAAGGTTCTTGGACTTAAATGACGATGAAGTGGGCTTTGTACAACATGCTTTTCGCAGTCGCGTACTGCGTGATGATGCCGTCCTTCCTTCTCCGGATGAAACGGCGCGGCGGATATCGCGCCCGCATGGGGGATCGCTTCGCCTCGTATCCTGACGACATCCGCGACAGGCTGAAACCGGATGCGTCCGCCGGCGCACCGATATGGCTGCACGCGGTGAGCGTGGGCGAGGTGCAGGTGGCGGGACAGCTCATGCAGGCGCTTCGCGCTGTCGATCCGTCAATCCGCTTTGTGTTCTCCACGACTTCATCGACCGGATGGCGCACGGCCGAGGGTCTGCTTGCCGACGGCGACATTCTCATCTACAACCCGCTTGATTTTCCGAGGCTTGTCCGTAAGGCGCTTGACGCCGTGTCTCCGCGAGCCGTCATTCTCACGGAAACGGAGATATGGCCGAACTTCATCCGCGAGATCCGCAGACGCCGCATACCGCTGTTTCTCGCGAACGCCCGCATTTCAGACCGCAGCGCTCCAAGATACCGTGCCATGCGCTGGTTCTTCGGCGATGTGTTCCGCTGCTTCACGAAGATGTACGTCCAGAGCGATCTGGACGCCGAGAGGCTTGCCGCCGCCGGCGCCGATCCGTCCGCGATGGACGTGACCGGGAGCTTCAAGTTTGACGTCGCGAAGCGGAATCCGCAGAAGGAGGCGGAGCTACGGGCGTGGGTCGGCGACGGAAGGGTTCTTCTCGGCGGAAGCACATGGCCCGGTGAGGATGAGGTTTTGCTGCGCATCTACCGGGAGACGCCGCCGGACGTAAAGCTCGTGATCGCGCCAAGGCATTTCGAGAAGGCTGATGCAGTGGAGGACAACATCCGCCGGGCTGGATTCATGTGCGTACGCCGTTCGCGGGGCGATTCGTGCACACATCCGGACGCCACCGGCAAGGCGGATTCCGCGTCCCAGATGCGTCCGGTGTATCTTGCAGATACAACCGGCGAGCTGATGGGGCTTTTCGGAATCGCGTCGGCGGCGTTCGTGGGCAAAAGCCTCTGCGCACACGGTTCGCAGAACATGATTGAGCCGTGCCTGTGCGGAGTGCCGACAGTCGTCGGGCCGTACACCGAAAACTTCCGTCCGGTGATGAGCGATCTTCTTGCGGCTGACGCGATAGTGCAGGTCAAGGACGAGGCGGAGATGCGCAGTGCGCTTCTCTCCTTCCTGGACGTAGGCGGCAAGGTCAAGGCGGATGCGCTTGGCGAGAGGGCGCGGGCGGCGGTTGTACGCAGAAGGGGGGCGACGGAGAGGTGCGCAAAAGACATTATGTCATACTTGGGCTGACGCTGGCGTACGCTGTCGCCGGCATTGTGGCCACGCCGCGTTTGCGGCATTCGTGGTGGTATCTCCAGGAGAACGTCAACAGGCGGTTCTCCACGTTCTGCTGGCTTTCGGCTGCGAGCGCCGCTTTTCCGTGGTGCATTCCGGACGGCGTGGAGGCGTACCGCAACATGAAGTCCCGCGGGGTGCCGTCCAAGGTGAATCCGGAGATATTTTCGCTTGCGATGGGGACAGCCCCGTCTGATGCGGTTGCCATCGATGCGCGGGCGATGAACTCCGCGCAGTTCAAGGCCAGACTTGAGGAGTTCAAGTCAAGGCACGGCGGATACAGGCTCTGGTGCTTTGGACGCTACGGCTACTGCCTTACGCCGCCGGTCAAGGCGGAATACGGAAAGGTGATGGAGCGCTTTTCCGACGAAAAGGCGTTTGCGGCGTTCGCCGGCTCTCGCATCTACTCGCCGGCGGCGCTGTTCGCCTGCTATGTTGGCGATGATGCCGAGATAGATCCGGCATTTGCCGAATGTCCGGCGTACGGTGCGCTGCGCGGGTTCCTCACCGCGCCGCGTGTGCTGTTCCAGCCGACTCCGCAGGGGGCGCTCTCTCCGGTTTCCGCCGCAAGGTTCACGCCCTTTGACGTGAAGTTCCCCGAATGGCTCGGACGCGGCGATGCGGATGCGGCGGTGTTCATCGATTTCGAGAGCCGGTACGAAGTGGTTCAGGAGGCGCGTCGCGAAGCGCTTATCGGATTCGACTGCGCCGCCGGGGGAATGTCCACCAACGCAATCGCCTGCTGGGCAAGGGCAGCAAAGGCGAATCCGTCCGATCCGCTTCTTGTTGAGCTTGGCGACGCCCTTGATTTCGAGGCGCGTTCACACCTCGCCCTCGGCAACGTGAACGGTGCGCTGAAGTGCTACGAACATCGCATAGAGGTGTTTCCGAAGGACGTTGCGGCGATCCACAATTTCGGTGTGTGCCTCAAGCGGGCGGGACATCCGAAACTCGCCGCCGGCGTGTTCGCCCGCGCTGTGGAGCTGGATCCGCTTGTGGATGACCACAGGATGGAACTGATCGACTGTGCGGAGATCGGCGGATTTCCCGACATTGCCGTACGGCAGATAGACGTCCTTCTCAAAAGGCATCCAGACGATCTTGAACTCAAGAAGCGGCGTGCAAGAATCCTTGTGCAGTCGTATCTTGACGGACAGAAGAAAGATGCGGAAGACCGTCCGGACAACACTCCGTCACGCTACATCGACAAAAAAGGCAAAAGGAGCAGACCATGATGAAGTTGATTGCGCCGGTGACGATGGCGCTCGCCCTCGCCGGATGCTTTACGCTCAGCGAAACTCCATATCCGCAGACGGCTATGGTGTCCGTTCCGGAAGGAAAGAACGTCTCCATTCAGATAAGGGGATTCAAGTCTGTAGTAACGGAGTACATGCCCGTGTACGGCTACGATAACGTATGGGTCTCTGGACATCCGCACGGAAGGTACGGATGGACGCCGGGACGCTATCACACCGTCATGTCCACAACGTATGTTCCGCAGATGAGGGAGAGCGACGCCTTCGTACAGCGTGCCGTGGGGGCGGCCGAAAAGTCCGGTTTCGTCACGATGGCGGAGAAGCCCGACTACATCGTGGATGCGACATTCGGCGGGCCGGTGGTCGACAGCGACGACATGAGCGTTCGCGGGCTGTGGCTGCTGCTATCCGCCCTCTCGGCGGACTACGTCGCAAACACCTGGACGGCTCAGCTGAAGGTGTATGACAACTCCACCGGCAAACTCGTATTCCATCACGACTACTCGCAGCGCTATCAGGTTGCCGTGTGGGGGCCGATACCGCTGTTCAGTCCGGCCTGTTCGCCGAAGAACGACGCAGGGGCGATTCAGAACTGGTGTCTTGCCGCGCTGACCGACAGGATGATGGCGGACGTATCGGCATTCATCGCTTCAAAGGCAAAGTGATCAGACCTTTGCGCGGTATGGTATAATCCGTGCCGTTTGCCAGGCAGGATTGGCGAAGCGAAATGGCGGGTGATTTCAGATGCTTGAGATGATAGATTTCCATACGCACAACTTTCCGGACGCATTGGCGCCACGGGCGGTGGATTCGATGGTGAAGAAGCTGAACGGGAGCCTTGCGCCTGTCGGCGACGGCACTCTTGCCATGCAGCTTCGCGACATGGCGGCGGCAGGTGTGGACAAGGCGGTGGTGTGTCCAGTGGCCACAAAGCCCGCGCAGTTCCGCGTGATAATCGACCGCGCAAAGGCGGTTCGCGGCGGCGAGTTCGGTGCAGAGGCCGCAGAAAGGCTTGTGCAGCTGTGCTCGGTGCATCCCGACGACGCGGATTTTGCGGCTCATCTGAAGGAGGTGGCGGATGCTGGCTTCAAGGGAATAAAGATACATCCCTACTATCAGGGATTCTCCCTTGACGACCCGCGTGTCGTCCCGTTCTTTTCAGCCGTGCGCGATGTAGGGCTTTTCGTGATATCGCACTGCGGAATGGATCCGGGCTTCATCGGTTCACCAATGATCTGCGGTCCGGCGCAGATTGCCGCGCTGCTTCGCGCCGTGCCGGGGCTGACGTTCGTCGCCGCACACCTCGGAGGCTGCGGCGGCAATCCGCCGCATTCGACGGACGAGCTGCTTGAGTTCCAAAACTGCCTTTTCGACACCGCCGTGGTGAACGTGTGCGACGACGACACTGAGGCGCAACGCGTGATGTCGGAGTGGCCGGCGGACAGGCTGCTGTTCGCCACGGACTACTTCTGGCGGGATGAGAGGTTCATCGCCGGATGGGTGAGGCGGTTCCGTCCGGACGACGGAGACCTCAGGAAGATATTTGCGGAGAATGCCCGAAGGCTTCTCGGTTTGTGACAGGAGCATCGTCGAAGGACAACAGGAGGGACTTGTCTCATGGAAAAACTCGATCCGGTGAAAATGAAGGATTGGCAGATCGCCGAGGCTGCGGAGGAAAATCTCCGGAGCGCTGCGGATCTTGCGGCCGAACTCGGTCTCCTTGAGGACGAATGGGAGCCGTATGGCCGCGTTCTCGCAAAGATAGACGTGTCGAAGGTGCTTGCCAGGCTTGGCGGGACCAAGCGGGCGAAGTACATCGACGTCACGGCGATAACCCCGACGGCTCTCGGCGAGGGGAAGACGACGACGACGCTCGGCCTCGTGCAGGGGCTGGGCAAGCTCGGGCGCAAGGTCATCGGATGCGTCAGGCAACCTTCCGGCGGCCCGACGTTCAACATAAAAGGTTCCGCAGCCGGCGGCGGACTTGCACAGGTGATTCCGCTCACGAAGCTCTCGCTCGGCCTTACCGGAGACATCGACGCCATAACGAACGCGAACAACCTCGCGATGGTCGCGCTCAACGCCCGGATGCAGCATGAACGCAACCATGATGACGCATGGCTTGCGGAGCGTGGGCTGAAGCGTCTTGACATCGACCCTGAAAGCATACAGCTCCGCTGGGCGATTGACTTCTGCGCACAGGGGCTGCGCAACATAGAGATCGGCTTCGGCGGAAGGCTTGACGGATTCAACATGAAGTCCGGATTCTACATCACCGTGGCGTCGGAGGTGATGGCGATACTCGCGATGGCCTCCGATCTCGCGGATCTGCGCCGTCGGCTTTCCAGGATTGTGGTTGCCCATTCAAAGGACGGCAGACCTGTGACGACGGCTGACCTTGAGGTCGACGGCGCAATGTGCGCACTTCTTGTTGAGGCCATCAAGCCGACGCTCATGCAGTCCATCGAGGGGCAGCCCATGCTCGTACACGCCGGGCCGTTTGCGAACATAGCGATCGGACAGAACTCGGTTGTGGCGGACAGGCTCGCGTGTGCGCTTGGCGACTATGTCGTGACCGAAAGCGGATTCGCTTCCGACATGGGGTACGAGAAGTTCTGGAACATCAAGTGCCGCTGCTCAGGGCTTAAGCCGGATGCCGTCGTTCTCGTGGCGACGGTTCGCGCACTCAAGGCGCATGGCGGCGCTCCAGCCGTGAAGGCCGGGCTTCCGATGGATCCGGTGTACACAACCGAGAACCTCGAACTTCTCAGGAAGGGGTGCGACAACCTTCTTGCGCACATCGACATAATCCGCCGGTCGGGAATACGTCCGGTGGTCTGCCTCAATGCGTTCTACACGGACACCGAACGCGAACGGGCGCTCGTGCGTGAGGTCGTGGAGGAGGCCGGCGCCAGGTTTGCCGTCTCCGACCATTGGCTGAAGGGCGGAGACGGAGCCATTGAGCTGGCCGAGGCGGTCATGGAGGCCTGCGACGAGCCGAACGAATTCTCGTACCTGTGCGACCTCTCCGAACCGTTGAAGGATCGGATCGAGAGGCAGGTGGTGGAGGTGTACGGCGGTGAAGGCGTGGACTTCGAGCCGCTGGCGCTTGAGAAGCTTGCGGAACTGCAGGCAGACCCGGAGACGGCGAAGATGCCGATATGCGTTGCGAAGACGCAGTATTCGCTTTCGCACGACCCCAAGCTTCTTGGACGCCCGAAGGGCTGGCGTATGCCGGTGAAGGACGTGCTTGTATATCGCGGAGCGGGGCTGGTCGTTCCCGTCGCCGGCGAGATAAAGCTGATGCCCGGAACGTCCGCCTCGCCGGCGTATCGCCGCATTGACGTGGATGTCGCCACGGGCAAGGTGCATGGTCTGTTCTGATGTTGATGAGTGCCGCACGGAGAAAACCGGCGGCGGATCGTTTTGAGATGAAGAAGGCATTTCTGAAGTCAGGCCGCGAGCGTTCGATAGAGCGGCGGCATCCGTGGATATTCTCCGGCGCCGTTGACGGCGTGGAGGGAGCGCCGGCCGTCGGCGAGACGGTTGCGGTGTGTGACACGAAAGGACGGATTCTTGGCTACGGCAGTTGGTCGCCGTCCAGCCAGATAAGGGTGCGGATGCTCTCGTTCGATGGCGCGTCCGTGCCGGATGCGGCGTTCGTGCGGTCAGCCGCAGGAGCGGCCATCGAACGCCGTCGTTCGGCGCAGTCCGACGTGTCGCCGCTTCATGAGAGCCATCGTGGCGTACGCCTTGTGCATGGAGAGTCCGATGGCCTTCCCGGCGTTGTGGTCGATTCGTACGGCGGATGGTGCGTTGCTCAATTTGCGAGTGCGGGCGCCGAGTTGTGGAGAGACGAGATTGTCGCCGCGCTCATGGAATCCGGAGCGAGAGGCGTGTACAACCGGAGCGACGTGGATTCCCGCAGACGGGAGGGGCTTGCGCTTGACGGGACGGTTGGAACGCTCGCAGGAGAGGAGCCGCCGGATCTTGTGGAGATCCACGAAGGGAAGATACGGTATCTTGTGGATGTGAGGCGCGGACACAAGACCGGCTTCTACCTGGATCAGCGGGAGGCTCGCGCACAGGTCGGCTCAATGGCGCACGGACGCAGCGTACTGAACTGCTTTTCGTACACCGGGGGATTCGGTCTCGCCTGTGCGGCCGGCGGCGCTGCGGAAGTGACAAACCTTGACCTCTCCCAGCCGGCGCTCGATCTTGCGAAAAGGAATTTTGCGCTTCTGTTCGCTGATGGCGGCGTCTCGGAGTGTCCCGTGGATTTCGTGTGCGCGGACGTATTCAGGCAGCTGCGCCTGTATCGGGACGAGGGACGGCAGTTCGACATGATAGTTCTCGATCCGCCGAAGTTCGCGGACACGAAGGCGCAGCTGATGAGGGCGGCGCGGGGGTACAAGGACATAAACCTTCTGGCGATGAAGCTCCTGCGTCCGGGCGGGATTCTCGCCACGTTCTCGTGTTCCGGCGCAATGACGGCGGAGTTCTTTGAAACTGTATGCCGCGAGGCCGCGTCCGATTCGCGCAGAGGCTTTCAGATTCTGGCGCACACGCGGCAGGCGCAGGATCACCCTGTTGCGCTGTCCTTCCCGGAGGGAGAATATCTCAAGGGGCTTATCCTCAGAGCCGTATGAGCGCACCGCTGCGCCGAACCGGCTACATCGCAATGGAGATGAGACAATGCACAGGAACGCAGGAAAACTGAAGGTGGCGATCGCCGGTTTCGGCTTCATGGGGCGCACCCATTACGGCGTGTGGCGGAAGATGCGCAATGCGCAGGTCGTGTGCGTATGCGATTCCAACCTTGCGCAGATCAAGTGCGGGACGAAGGGAAACCTTGATGTGGCGGACAACTCGGAGCTTCCGGAGACGGTGCGGATATACGACAGCTTCGATGCGATGATTGCGTCCGAAAGGCTTGATGTGGTGGACATCACGCTTCCGACTCCGCTCCATGCGCCGATGGCGATCAAGGCGCTGGCGCGTGGCGTGAACGTGCTGTGCGAGAAGCCGATGGCCGTCGATGCGAAAACCTGCGACAGGATGATCGAGGCGGAACGAAAGTCGTCCGGCAAGCTGATGGTTGCGCAGTGCGTGAGGTATTGGCCGGAATACAGGGTGCTCAAGGAGTATGTCGATTCCGGGAAGTATGGTCGCGTAATTGCAGCCGACTTCACGAGGTTTGCGCCCGCGCCGGTGTGGAAGGGTGGCGGAAAATGCTGGTTTCTCGACGAAAAGGCGTCCGGCGGCGTGGCGCTCGACCTGCATCTGCACGATACAGACGAAATCCACCATCTTTTCGGCATTCCGCAGAGCGTCACGTCCAAATCCCACACCCACCGCGACGGTTGGACGGACTTCATCGCGACGACATACGGATATGAGGACAAGGTCGTCACTTCATCGTCAAGCTGGGCGATGACCGGGAGCTTCGTCTGGGAGGCCGGATTCCGGGTGGTGTTCGAGAAGGCGGTGGTAGTGGCGAATTCCCATGCCGACAAGCCTTTGATAGTATATCCGGAAAAAGGCAAGCCATTTTATCCGAAACTATCCAAAGCGACGGGATACGAGACGGAGATCAGGGCTTTCGTGTCGTGGATATCGGGAGATGCGGATATGGCGCCTGTATCGGCGGAAAGCGCCCGCGATTCCGTGGCGATTGTCGATGCCGAACGCAGAAGTGCGCGGACAGGCAAGACGGTTCGCGTCGTTTCGTGATATAATACACACCTTATGCGCATATTGTTCCGATACGTCTTCCGCGAGTTCTGTGTGCCGTTGGCGTACTGCCTTACGGGATTCCTGTCGGTGTACGTCCTGTTCGAGCTTTTTGGCGTTTTCAACCGTCTGATGGAGGCCAAGCTCGGCTGGGGAAACATAGTGATGTACTTTGCCGGGTATCTTGCGCCGTACTTTGAATGGCTTGCCCCGGCGTGCCTGATGCTGGCTACGCTGTACACCATGTGGAACTTCTGCCGCCATTCGGAACTTGTGGCGATGAGGGCGAGCGGCGTCGGCTTTTTCGCGATTGTGCGGCCGATGCTTGTCGCGGCGGCGATCATGGCGGCGTTCGTCGCATGGGTGAACGAGGCGTTCGTGCCGCGCTATGCGCAATGGGCGACACGGCTTCGGGCGGCGCATTTCAAGACTTCGGAGATGCAGCACGAAGACAACATCGTGTACCACAACGTAAATGCGTCCCGCACATGGAATGTCGGCGCCGTGATGAACCGCGACGCGACTGCGCTGGAGGAGGTGTCCATCAGTGAAGACTGGCGCGATGGCGGACGCAAACGCACAATCAAGGCGGCCAGGGCGGAGTTTCTGGATGGAGAGTGGTGGCTTCAGAACGCAGTCACGTTCCACTTCGACAAAAGCGGAGCGGAAATCCCGTCCCCCATGCCTGCTCTTGAGGCGTTGACGTTCCGCCCGTTTGTCGAATTTGACGAAAAGCCGGGCGATTTCATCATGCAGAATAAGGATCCGGCCTACTACTCCACGGCGGAGCGGGTGCGCTACCTCTCAACGCATCCCAAGATGCCGTTGAAGTTCCGCCGCGAGATGGAGTACGACCTGTGGGCGCAGTTGGCCGCTCCGTTCGCCTGCATTGTAATCACGCTGTTCGCGATACCTGCCGGCGTCGCCACGGGGCGGCAGTCCGTATTCAAGGGAATCGTAGGTGCGCTTGTGATGTTCTTCGCCTTCTACGCGCTTTCGATCGGATGCCTTGCCTTGTCGCGACTGGGGTTCGTTCCGGCGATCCCCGCCGCATTCCTGCCGGATCTGGTGTTCCTCGGCATAGGCGCGTATTTGTTCCATCGTCAGAGATAAGATAAGCAAAAGGGAGATAGCAAGCCAAATGGTTACCCGCAGACAGGCCCGAGAATGGGCAGTGATGATGCTTTGCGAATGTGATTTGAATCCGCCGGACAGCTTGAACGATGCGCTGGCGGCGTTCTGGACGCAGCTTGAGGAGGTGGAGCGGGACGACGCCGATTCCGTCGAATACGGTGGTGAGAGGTTGACGGTGTTCGGCAGGTCCGGCGCGAAGCACGTGGATTCTCTCAATGAGATGAAGGAGTTCGCGGAGAAGCGTGTTCGCGGTGTGCTTTCGGACGTTGACGCCATAGATGCGGGGTTGGCTCCTTTTCTCCGGCACTGGTCGCTGTACAGGCTCGGCACCGTCGAGCGCAACGTGCTGCGCCTTGGGGCATGGGAGCTTTCCCGCTGCTCCGACATACCGGCGCCTATTGTCATCAACGAGGCGGTCGATCTTGCGAAGTTCTTTTCCGAGACGCAGAGCGGCAAGTTCGTAAACGGTGTTCTCGACGGATACGCCAAGGCCATCGCGGGGCGTCAGCCTGAAACGGCGAAGGCGAACGGCTGACGGTCATGGCAGTGTCCGCCGCAGTGGACGAGATCCGTTTCATGGAGCGTGCTGTCCGCCTTGCGGAGCGCTCCTGCGGATCTACGCGTCCGAATCCGCCGGTGGGGGCCGTGGTGGTGAAGGGCGGCCGTGTGATCGGCGAGGGCCGGCACAGGCGATGCGGCGGCGATCATGCGGAAGTTGCCGCGCTGAAGTCCGCCGCCCGGCGCGGACACGATGCTTCGGGCGCCACCGTATACGTAACGCTTGAGCCGTGCTCCAGGGCTGGTCGCGTCGGAGCCTGCTGCGACGCCCTCAAGGCGGCGAACGTCGCAAAGGTGGTGTGGGCCGTCCCCGATCCGAATCCGAGAAATTCCGGGCGGGCCGCCGGCGTCCTGCGGGCGGCGGGGATTGCGACGGAATGTTGGCACAGGTCCAGCGACTGCGGGAAGCGCAGATGCGCCGCAGATGCGGCGAAGCTCATCGCACCGTTTGCGAAGCACGTGTCCACCGGACTGCCGTATGTGACGGTGAAGCTTGCCATGTCGCTCGACGGGAAGATATGCGACGACTGGGGCGGAGCAAGGTGGGTCTCAAGCGCAAAGGCGCGAAAAGAGACGGGCAGGCTGCGTGAGCGCGTTGACGTCATCATGGTCGGCGCTGAGACGGTGCGAAAGGACGACCCAAGTCTGCTGAGCCACGGAAAACGCAATGATATGCTCTACCGGGCGATCGTGACCCGCAGCGGGCGGCTTCCCTGCGCATCGCAGGTGTTCACCGACGATGCGAGCGGGCGGACGATCGTGTTCCGTGTCAGCGAAAAGCATTCGCGCGAAAAGCCGCTGCCCGGCGGCGCGAAAACGATTTGTGTGGCGGATCTTGCCGAGGCGATGAAGCGTCTTGGCGAAATGGGCTTCATGCACGTGCTGTGCGAGGGTGGACTTGAGCTTGCCAGGTCGCTGGCGAAGGACGGTCTTGTGGATGAGTGGCTCACGGTGCTTGCGCCGAAAGTGATAGGCCACGGGCGCATGGATCGTGCGACGGTTGTGCCGTACGTTTCGGTGCTGGCCGACTTCTGATGACGGCTCTGCCAGTCCGGTTCCTTGCGAAGTTCCGTTGTGGTATAATTGCCCACGTATGGAACGCAGACTTGAGTTGATGTCTTTTGTCGCCCTTGCCGCATTGGCGGTCGTGGCGACAGGTTGCCGCACGTCATACAAGGAGGCAGGTATGGCGCGCACGGACATCATGTTCGGTTCCGGTGATTTTGCGCGAAAGCGCGCCGCAGAGATGGCGGACAGCACCGTGAACAGGACGCTTGGCAGCGTGGAACTTGCCAGGCTCAAGATGCTGCAGGGGGATTTCGCCGGCAGCTCCGCGATTCTTGCCCCGCAGATAGATGAGCTGTTCACAGAGACGGAACTGGGTCCGGTGCTTAAAAAGGGCGCAATCGCCGGAAATGTGCTTGCCGGCACGGTTGGCGACGACAGGGCGATTCCATACGAACTGCCGGCGTACGAGATGCTGTTCGGGCTGCAGTACCAGGCTCTGAACTCGCTTTTTCTCGGAGAGCAGGACAATGCACGCGTCTACCTCCGCCGCGCCACCTCTGTGCAGGAGCAGCTGAAGGAGGAGAAGGCGGAACAGCCAGAATCCAGCGCGGATGCATCTGATTCTGAGGCGGACGGCACCATCGCCGAAAACTCAGCAGAACAGAACGTGAAGAATGCCGACGAGGCGGCCGGGCAGATAGCCGCGAAGCTGTCGCCCGTAGCGGATGCCGTCAGGTCTTCATACGAGAATGCGCTTGTGTGGTATCTTATGGGGCTGTTCCTTTCAAAGGAGGATGATTCCGGCAACGCCGAAATAGCGTATCGGGAGGCGGGAAAGATATGCCCGGCAATCATGCAGCTCGCCAATCCGCCGCCTGGCGAGGGGCGGGATGTGATCGTCATCTATGAGGAGGATCTTGTCGATATGCGCGAACCGATCAAGATACCTCTCCCTTTTGGCGGCACTGTGTGGTCTGTTGATTTCCCGGTATACAATGCCCCGGCGAGGATGCCGTCGCAGGTCGCCGTAGAGGTCGGCGGGAAGTTGTCGGCGATGTGCGTCCCGGCCGTGAACGTTCAGGCTCTCGCCTACCGAGACCTTCGCGACCGCATCCCCGGCATCGCAATGCGCAACGTGACACGAGCCGCAGTGAAGATCGCCGCCCAGCAGGTCGCGAACCATGTCAACACCGGAAGTGCGGCAGATGTTGTGTTGATGGCCGGGGTGCTGGCATACAACGCAATAAGCACTGCGGTGAGTGAAGCCGATACGCGAGCCTGGCAGACGTTGCCGGAGCATGTGCAAATCGCTCGGTTGCGCATTCCGCCGGGGCAGAACTGTGTGACGCTGAGAAACCCGTCGACAGGACGCTCATGCGAAATCGCCATTCCGGCTGAACCGTCCGGAACTGCCGCGCACATTGTGTGGGTGACCGATGTGCGCGGCTTTGCGACTGCCGGGGTGGTCACGGTCGGCGGAAGTGCCGTCGCCCGACCGACATGGTCGCGCACGGTCTCGCTGCTCCACCCGTGATGGAATCTATTTTCAGCCACAAAACAAGAAAGGACAGTCATATGAAGAATATCATGGTTGCAATGATGCTGTTCGCCGCGATGTCGGCATCGGCGGCGGTCGCAGTCGTGCGGCAGGCTGAACGAGGTGTGCGCCCTGTCTGCAATTCTGGAACGGGTGTAATGCCCGCCGGTGCGCAGGAGGCGATGCCGAGGACGAGATGCCAGATTGCGAAGGACGGTTGCGTCGGCAGCGGATTTTCGCCGTTCATGTTCAGCGTCCTTTCGCCCGCTCAGATTCCCTCACGCAACTGCGACGTAGGCGGGTTGCGCATCAATCTCTTCTATGGCGAGTGCTGCAACATTGACGGTTTGGATCTCGGACTCGCCGGCGTGGCGCGGAATCACGCCAACGGATGGCTCGCGAACGCCGTCAATGTGGCGTTCGGTGACGGACTTGGACTGCACACCGGCGCAGTGAACTACCTTGGCGGAGACTTCAAGGGGCTTCAGATCGGGCTTTCGAACTGGATCGGTTCGGGAGATGTGCTTCAGATCGGCATCTACAACGGCGGATATGACGTGCAGGGGCTTCAGATCGGCGTCATCAACACTGCATCCTACATGCAAGGGGTGCAGATCGGCGTAGTGAACGTAATCTCAAGTTCTGACATTCCGTTCTTCCCGATAGTCAACGCCTGGTTCTGAGCGAAAGGGGGCATAACATGAAGAGCAGATTCAAAATGTTAATTGCGGCGGCGTTTGCCGTATCGGTTGCTTTCGGGCAGACGGCAGGGCTTAAGACGGTGTCAGAGGCGGAGACGCGCAAGGCGTCAGCAGATCTTCAGGCGTTCAAGGCGCGTGTCGCCGCCGCCAATCCCGGACTTGACGTGGTCAAGGTTGAGGAGGATGTCGTCCGCCGCGCCGTTCTTGCGCCGCAAGCGGTCGCCAAGACGCCGGTGATGGCCATCTTCGTGAAAAACCAGACGAGAACTGCGGGAATGGACGACCAGGTTGACGGCATACGCGACCGTCTTGCCGCAGAGGTCTCCGGGATGGACATTTCGGTCATGGATTCCGCAGAGATCGGTGCAGCCTTCAACCGCTACAAGATCACGACCGCCGAGGAGCGCGCCGGCCTTATCGCCGGTCTGTTTACCGGAGGGAGCGTCACCCGCGTCGCGCAGATGCTTGGCGCGGACTACATTCTCATCGCGTCGATAGTCGGCGCATCGCAGGTGAACCGGTTCGCAGGGGATCGTGCCGTAACCGTCTATACGCTTCGCATGACGACAAAAGTGCTTGATGCCGCCACGGGCGGCAGTGTGTACGGAAAGAACTGGTCGAACAAGCGGCCGACCCCTGTCGGAAACGGCGACGATCCGATGGTGCACTATGACGATCTTGTGGACATGTGGGTGCAGGACATCGGGGCCGAGCTGGCAGAGGCTCGGCCGCGCTGGCGTCAGCCGACGGTTGATGGCTCGCTTGTCTCGTTCTCGGTATCGACCACGGTGGATGCGATCATTGCGCCGCTTGCGGCGACGGTTGACGCCACAGTTCCAGTGAAGGAGGAGTTGCGAGTGGTGGCCGGCGGAATCACCGTGGAGGTGGATGGCGCAGCCGTGGGATCGTCGGGCGGAACGTTCCGTGTGCGTCCAGGGCTTCATCAGCTTCGGGTGAGCCGTCAGTGGATGACGCCGTGGAGCGGCACGGTGAACATCACGGACGGAGCCGTGTTCAACATCGCTCTTGAGCTTTCTGCCGAAGGGTTCGCCCACTACCGCAACAAGGAGACGCTTAGGGCCGAAGTTGCGCTTGCCTATGCCGAAGCTGCGTTCCGCCGTGGCTGCAGGATAAACTTCGACTCGTCTGCATGGCAGAACGTCACATGGGCGACGGGCGCGGACGCTTCGTCCGTTTCGACATCCACGATTGTCCAGCCTACCGTAGCTGTGCCTGTCTCTCCGACGGTGCAGACG
The DNA here is from genome assembly GCA_964567665.1 of uncultured Lentisphaeraceae bacterium. Classification (GTDB taxonomy): domain Bacteria; phylum Verrucomicrobiota; class Kiritimatiellia; order RFP12; family UBA1067; genus UBA1731. The sequence continues at coordinate 33,673 of CAZMNN010000015.1, read as the reverse complement.
CAGACTGTGGTGCAGTAGGCGTAAAGGATATTGGAAAGGAAAACATCAATGAAATTCGCATATGTTGCAGCTTGCGCACTGCTTGGAGCCGTCTGCTCCGGCTGCGCGACGACGGCCGGTACGTCTGTCGTGATGAACCATGAAACTGGCGGCTCGGTTGTCTACGAGGGCAACTCGCGCCTTCGCAATTCGGTTGCGGTGTCCGGTGTCACATACGACAAGGTGCCGGCGGGGCTGAACCGCGTGAACATCCAGGTCTCGTCTCTTGTCCAGCGCGAACAGCATCTGCAGTACCGCATCGCGTGGTTCAACGCCGAAGGAATGGAGATTGACGGAGATTCGCGCACATACCGTCCGCTGATCCTTCAAGGCCTTGACACCGTGACGGTCACAGGCGTGGCCAACAGCCCGGCGGCCGTCACTTCGCGGATTCGTCTGAGGGAGCGCAGTTCGGCGGATGGCGCCCGCTGATTAGCATCAGGGCAGCACGAATGCAATTGGTTTGAACGTACATATGAAAAGAAACACTCAAGGAGTTGGAATCATGAAAACGTCTATGATGTCAGCGGTTGTCGCCGCATTGCTGGCGGCGGTATCCGGGTGCGCAACGGCACCCCATGTCTACGAATCGGAGCTTGACCGTGCGCCGATGACGTCTCGCATAGAGCCGCAGGATATCCGCAGAACGGTGGAGAAGATGGCCGAATCCCTCATTTCCGATGCGGGCGTACTCGATGCCACGGGCGGAAAGCGTCCGGTGCTTGACATTGAGCCGATGAAGAACCGCTCGCAGATGATTGTCGACATGAAGAGCATAACGGATTCGGTGCGCACACGCCTCATCCGCTCCCGACTGTTCAGGTTTGTCGATCGTTCCACCGCCGGTGCGGACATCACGATAATGGACGAACAGGCGCAGCTTGGGTTGACAGATCCCAAGAAGGCAGTGCGTCCCGGACGGCAGTCGGCGGCGGAGATGTATCTGACCGGTTCTTTGACGGACATGGTTACGCGGGTCGGGCGCACGACCGACCACTACTACAAGTTCACGATGATTCTGAAGGATCTGCGTACCGGAGAAATCGTCTGGACGGACGAACAGGAGATACGCAAAGTTTCCGTAAAGCCGATTTTCTGACGCATCGCTGCGCCGGGTGGCGTCAGGCCGGTTTGCCGGGCGCACGCCTCGCGCCGGTTCGCATTATGGTACAATCGGCGTCAAGAAGGAGAAAAGCATGAACAGACGTGAATTTCTAAAGGGAACGGTGGCCACGGCGGGAGTTGCGGCGGCCGGGTGTGCAACGGCGGCGCAGCAGTGCGCGAATGGCGTGTGCAGTTTGGCGGGGGGCGCAAAGTCTGCCCCGCTGATTGCATCGGCTCCGATGCTGCAGAATCCGGCCCCTACCTCCATGGGCGTGGCTTTCGCCGTCAGCGCGATGGCCAACGGCTTTGTGGAGTATTCCGAATCTGCGGACATGACTGGCGCAGTCAAGGTCAAGTGCGGTGGATTCCGCGTCACGGACATGAACGACAAGGTCATGCTCGTGCGGCTTACGGGGCTTAAGCCGGCCACAAGGTATCACTACCGCATCGGCGCAGACCGCATCTCATACGAGGGCGGCTACAAGATGAAGATACTCGGAACGGAGATCGATCCTAAGGTCTATTCGTTCACCACAGCCGGTGAAGGCGCCAAGTCGCACTTCTGCGTCTGCAACGACACCCACGCGCAATGGGATTCGTTCGGTCTTGTGGCCGACAAGATCGCTGAGATTGGGCCTTCCGTCGCCGTGTGGAACGGCGACGCCTGCAACACGCAGGAGACCATCGAAAGCGTGGTGGACATATTCCTGAACCCGAAGATCCGGCGCAGGGACTATGCCGCGAACATTCCGTTCTGCCTCGTTCCGGGGAACCACGATCAGCGTGGACTCGCCTGCCGCCATCTTGAGCGCGTGTTCATGTTCCGCCAGCCGGAGGAGCGCCTTTCGCGTGATTGGGATCTCGGACGCAACTTCGCGTTCCGTCTCGGCGATGTCGCGATGGTTGGTCTTGACACCGGAGAGGACAAGCCGGATGGACGCGATGTGTTCGCCGGACTTTTCAACAACGAGCCGTATCGCGTCGCACAGACTGCATGGCTTGCAGATGCCTTGGAGCGTCCGGAGATCAAGTCCGCCCCGTACATTGTGGCTTTCTGCCACATCCCGCTGTTCGACAGCGATCCGCGGATGAACCCTGGCGGAGTCTGCGGCAACGGAGACGGCAAATATCTGCACGACTTTGCGATATGGGAAAAATCCTGCGCCGAGATGTGGGGGCCGCTGTTCAAGCGTCACGGCGTCCAGCTGCTGATTGTCGCGCACCAGCACGAGTATCGCTGCGATGCGCCGACTGCGGACAGGCCGTGGACGCAGATTGTCGGCGGAAGCCCTACGCTTGATGAAAAGCACGGAAGGTTCTCGACGGTGATTGAAGGCAAGGTGGATGACGGCGAACTGAAGGTCGTTGTGCATGACGTTCATCATAGGCGCATTGCGGGATCGTTCTCGTTCAAACCGAGGTCGTAGGGCGGCAAGCCCCGTTCCGCGCAAGGCTGTCCGGTCGCCAAGAAAGGAGATGGAATGAAGAAACTGCTGTTGACGTTCATGGCTGCTGTGGTTGCCGCAGCGGCGTCGGCCGAGACGGTGTTTGTGCAGGATCGCGAGGTGTTCGTCCGCAATCCGAACTACGACCGGTCGAAGATTCCGCCGTACACGCTGGAAGACCCTCTTACGTTCATCGACGGACGCAAGGTCACGAACGCTGCTGACTGGGCGGAACGCCGCAAGGAGATTCTCGGCATCTTTGCCAAGGAGATGTACGGTGAAGAGCCGCCGGCGCCGGAGGCGGTGATGACGGAGCTTGCGGACGAGAAGAAGACCGTGGACGGTCATGCGATACGTCGCCAGTACCGGATGTGGTTCAAGAAGGACAGAAGCGGGCCGTGCATCAGCTGGATAGTGTGGATCCCGTCGTTTGTGAAAGGGCCTGTGCCGGTCATATCGTTCCTGAACTACCGAGGGAACCATGAACTCGTGCCTGACGAGGACATCCCCGTTCAGCAGGGGTGGAGCCGAGCGGGTACGCATACGGACGGGAACAGATGCACGGCGAAGACGCGTGGGCAGCAGCAGGATCCCAATCAGGCCAGCGTGTTCCCCCTCGGCACGATACTCGCCCGTGGCTACGCCGTGATGAGCGCCTGCTACTGTGAAGTTTCGCCCGATCCGGAGAGATCCGAGAAGCGGCCTGAGTTCATGCAGAATCCGTTTGCGTACACCGGTGTGTTCTCGCTGTGGGGAAAACGCGACGAATCGCGTACGGACAACATAACGTCGATCGGCGCGTGGGCGTGGGCGCTTTCGCGCGGGCTTGATCTTGCGGAGCGCATTCCGGAGATCGACGCAAAAAGAAGCGTAGTGACCGGCTGCTCGCGTCTTGGCAAGGCGGCGTTCCTCGCCGCTGTGCGCGACGAGCGCTTTGCCGTGTGCGTCCCGAACCAGACTGGCGGCGGCGGCGTTCCGCTCGCCAAGCGTGAATATGGAGAGAACATCTCCACCGAGAACCGCTACTTCACGCACTGGTACTGCCGCGCATACGCGAAGTACGCCGAAGAGCCGTGGAAGACGATGCCGTTCGACCAGCATATGCTCGTCGCCTGCATCGCGCCTCGCGCACTGCTCGTCGAGGGGTTTGACGCACCGTGGTTCGACACCGAGGGCGAGTACCTTTCCGTCAAGGCGGCAAGTCCTGTGTGGAAACTTCTCGGCAAGGGCGGAATGCCTGACGTCGCGTGGCCGGACGACTACGACACATCGGCCATAGGGCGGCATCTCGGATATGTCCGCCGCGGCCAGAGCCACGGAATCTCCGCCTGCGACTGGAACTGGATGATGAATTTCGCCGACGGCGTATTCGGAAGGCGCTGATAGATGCCGTCCTGTTCCGGAATGTGCGGAGGGTGAAGCCGCAAACGGCATCGGCGATCGGGGTGTTCTAACTGTCAACTGACCAACAAGGAGGTGTGCAATGAAGATAACGTTTCTTGGCGCGGCCCGCACGACAACGGGATCGATGCATCTCATCGAGGCTTGCGGAAAGCGCATATTGCTCGATTGCGGTCTCTATCAGGGACACCGGAAGGAGGCGTTCGAAAAGAACCGCAACCTGCCGATCGACGCGAAGAAGATAGATTACGTGATTCTGTCCCATGCCCACATAGACCATTCGGGCAATCTCCCGCAGCTCGTGAAGGCCGGTTTCCGGGGACGGGTGTTTGCGCGCAGCCAGACGGTCGATCTGTGCGGCGTGATGCTGAAGGATTCATGCTTTCTGCAGCGCAGGGACGTGGAGTACGTCAACAAGAAGCGCAGGGCGCAGGGCAAGGCTCTCTTCGAGGAGCTGTACAGCGAAGAGGATGTCGATGCGCTGATGCGGCTTATGACGCCGGTTCATCTGCACACGCCGACGAAGATAGCTCCGGGCATCGAGCTTACGCTCCACAATGCCGGACACATCCTCGGTTCTGCCCTCGTGCAGATAGACATATCCGGCGGCACGGGGCGCAGCCACCGTGTACTGTTCTCCGGAGATCTTGGGCAGCCGAACCAGCCGATACTGCGACACTACGAATATCCTGAGGGCGCAGACATACTGCTTATCGAATCCACATATGCCGACCGTCTGCATCCAACGGCGGAGTCTGTGCAGGACAAGCTTGAGATGCTGATCAGGAAGATTGACCGGCACAACGCAAAGCTTCTCATTCCGGCGTTCTCCGTGGGACGCACCCAGCAGATCATCTACTATCTCAACCGTCTCCGCGAGGCAGGGCGGCTTCCGAAGATGCCGATCTACATCGATTCTCCGCTTTCGCAGAAGGCGACTGACATCTATGCCCGTCACACCGGATGCTACAACGACGAGGCTCTTGCCATGATAAAGGCCGGTCACAATCCGCTGAGCCTTGAGGGCATGGAGTATGTGCTCACGGCGAGCGATTCGATGGCCTTGAACGACAGAAAAGGCCCGATGATAATAATCGCCGCCTCAGGGATGTGCGAAGGCGGACGCGTGGTGCATCATCTCAAGCAAATCGTGTCCGATCCGTGGAACATAGTCCTCATCGTCGGCTTTCAGGCGGAGAACACGCTGGGGCGCAGGCTCGTGGAGGAGCGGAATCCGATTCGGATTCTCGGCGAGGAGCTGGAGCTGAACGCTCGCGTCGAAACGATAAACGCCCTCTCCGCCCATGCCGACCGCGATGGTCTAATGGACTGGTTCGACAAGGTGGGCCGGAACGTGAAGCACGCTTTCGCGATACACGGAGAGCCTGAGAAGGTCGAGGCGATGCGCAAACTGCTTCTGGCGCATGGCGCTCCGCAGGCCTCCGCGCCGCAACCGGGACAGTCCTTTGTGTTCGATTGAGATGAAAAGGCTTTCCGACATTCTGATAGTGACGCTCACTTCCGTGTTTTGGCTGCCGCTCATGTGCGTGACGGCTCTTGCCGTACTCGTGTGTGACGGCAGACCCATCCTGTTCGTGCAGAGCAGGGCGGGGCGTGGCGGTGTCCCGTTCGGGGTGCTGAAGTTCAGGACGATGGTGAGCCGCAGCGGCGGCGATCCGGAGCCTACTGCGCTTGGCGCCTGGCTGCGCAGGCTTTCGCTCGACGAGCTGCCGCAGCTGATCAACGTGCTGAAGGGCGACATGTCGCTTGTCGGGCCGCGTCCGCTTCCCGTCGCGTATCTGCCCCGATACTCGTCAGTTCAGGCGCGGCGGCACGAGGTGCGTCCCGGCATCACGGGATGGGCGCAGGTGCATGGGCGGAATGCGCTCACATGGGACGAGAAGTTCGCATATGACGTTGAATACGTTGAAAGGCGCAATCTGTGGATGGATGCCAAGATCCTTCTGATGACGATTCCTGCGGCGTTTTGCGGCGGCGATGACGCATCGGAGTTCCTTGGCTCCGGTGCGGAGCGGCGCAACGGATGCGAATGTCCGCAGCATTATGCGGGTTGAAGTTGGACAATTCAAAAATGAAAGCAAAGGAGACAAACACAGTGAAGAGAAGAGAGTTCCTTATGGCGGCGGCTGCGACCGGGCTGGCAGGATGCGCAACTGGCGGCGGCAAGTCGTGCTGCGCCGGAAAGGCCGGATGCGCGACCGGGGCGAAGATTCTGTTCGGCGCCTGCCGTCCGCTCAAGGAGGCGAAGCTTCTGAAGAAGCACGGATATGATTTCATAGAGATTGGCGCGGCGGACGCCTTCATTCCCACAAAGTCGGATGAGGAGTGGAAGAAGCGCAAGGACGAAATCCTCTCATGCGGATTGCCGTTGCGCAGCTGCAACGGTTTCCTTCCGGGGTCGTTCCGTTTGACAGGCCCGAAGGCGGATTTCGCCCCGGTTCTCGATTATGCCGAAAAGGTGCTGCGCCGCGCCGACGAGGTTGGCACGAAGACGATCGTGTTCGGATCCGGCGGCGCCCGCAACGTCCCGGGCGACATATGCGGACCGCGTGATCAGGCGCCAAATCCGGAAAAGGGCGTGGAGCAGTTCACGGATTTCTGCCGCCAGCTCTGCAAGAGGGTGGAGGATCTCAAGACGGTTCAGGTGGTGATCGAGCCGCTGCGCCCTAACGAATCCAACATCATCAACTACGTGTGGCAGGGAATGCAGATCGTGCGCGACGTCAACCATCCGCGTCTGCAGCAGCTTGCCGACCTTTTCCACATGATCTGCGGAAGAGAGCCGGCGTGTTCGATCGTGGAGGCCGGCGAACATCTCAAGCACTGCCATATCGCCTGCAAGGCCACTCGACAGTACCCCGGAACGCGTCCGGATGATGCCGAGACATTCAAGCCGTATTTCGATGCACTCAAGAAGATCGGCTACGCCGGCGGCGTCTCGTGCGAATGTGGCTGGCCGCGTGGAGCGGAATTCGAGAAGGCACTTGACACTGCGCTTGCGCTCATGAAGTCGCTTGCCTGATGCTCGGTTTCCCATCGATTCTTTTGGCCGCCGTGGCGGTGACGTTTCCGGCCGAAAACCAGCGGCTTCCCGCAACCGGCTGCACATACGTGATCGGTTCGGCGGAGACGAACCGCCGGGAGCGTCTGTACATGAACGGCGTGGGGGTGGACGTATACCGGACGGGGGCGTTCCTCGCGATGGCGAAGACGTCGCCGGGAACGAACACCATTACGTTCGTGCAGGGAACGAACACGCTCATCCGGCGTTTCGTCGTTGCATCGCCGCCGAATGCCACTGGGAAGTCTGCGGTGGCGAATCCGGCGACAAAGGATAAGCCGCGCGATCCGTATGCCGATCTTGGCATCCCCACAAACGCCGTGTTCGCGGCAAAGCCGTCGTTGGGGACGCCGCCTGACCGCATACACGTAATGCTTGACGCCGGACACGGCGGACGCGACACAGGAGCGCTGTCGCCGCTCGGCAAGAAGGAGAAGGATTTCAACCTTCTTCAGGCCAAGGCAGTCGAGGCGAAGCTGAAAAGTGCGGGGTTCAAGGTCACGATGACGAGGAGCGATGACACCTTCCCGTCACTGTACGACAGACCTCGACGTGCATACCGCGAGAAAGCGGACGTGTTCGTTTCGATACACCACAACGCAACGGTTCCCGGAACTGATCCGCGTGATGCGCGTCACTGCGTGACATACGCGTCAAACGAAAAGGGACTTGCCTTGGCGCGAGCCGTGCAGAGGCATCTGGCGCAGGCCGTCGAGCCGGTGCGCAGCGCCGGTGCGCAGATGAAGTCGCTTGCCGTATGCCGCAATCCGGCGGTGCCGAGCTGCCTTGTTGAGGTGGATTTCATAAACCTTCCGGAGGGGGAGGAGGCTGCCTCTGACGAGGCTCGGCGCGACAGGGTCGCCACGGCGATAGCTCTCGGCATCCTGGATTGGTTGGCGGATTCAGAACCGCAGGGATGACTGCACGGCAGCTGCGGAACAGGAGAAGAAGAGAAAGCATATGTACATAAAACTCACAAAGACGGATGGACGTCCGATTTGGCTGAACGCAAGCTTCATCGTCACGGTGGAGCCTATGCAGAATGGTGGAGCGATAGTCGTTCCGATTGGCGATGGGTTGGACTACGAGGTGAAGGAGTCGCCGGAAACGGTGCTTGCCATGCTTGGCGACGTTCCGCCGCCGGCGGTGGTTCCGGTGCCGCCGCCGAAGTCGCTTGCGCCGCAGCCGGAGGATGTCTCGCCGGAAGATCGGGACGAGAGGGATGCAGAGGCGGCGCACAAGGCCGAAGAGGGCAAGAGACCTTCAAAGAAGCCCGCGCAGAAAACGCAAAGGAAGAAGACGGCATCTGCCAAGCAGACGCATAAGAAGGAAGAGCCGATGAAGTCCCAGGCACAGCCTGCCGGGGATGACATCAAGGCCATAGCCGTGAAGCTGAAGGCCAACAAGTGCCGCACGGAGAACCGGTTGAGGAACTTCATAAAGAGCTGCTACAAGAAGGCGGACGAGGCGGAGGTCTCCAGGGTGGTGGACGCGCTGAAAAAGGACGGATACATCGTTGTGAAGGAAGATGGCCACATCTCGTGGACGGAAGTGGTATAATCATTCAGATATGAAGCCGATAGTCGTCATACCTACATACAACGAAAGAGAGAACGTCTCGGCGATGGCCGAGGCGGTTCTCGGCAATCTGCCGCCGGAGGGCGAACTGCTGTTCCTCGACGACAATTCACCTGATGGCACCGGAGAGATAATAGACGGCCTGTGTGCGAAAGAGCCGCGCATCCATGTGATGCACCGCAAGAAGAAGGAAGGGCTTGGCCGCGCATATGTGGCAGGGTTTGCCGAGGCGCTCAGGATGGGCGCCACGCACGTGATCGAGATGGATTGCGACTTCTCGCACGATCCTGCGGACGTGCAGCGTATGCTCGCCGAAATGGCATCGTCCGACGCTCCGGACGTGATTGTCGGCTCGAGGTACGTCAAGGGTGGCGGATGTGTGGGATGGCCGTTCAAGAGATGGTTCATTTCGAGGGCAGGCGGGCTGTTCATCCGCATGGTGCTGGGTGTGCCGGTGAAGGATCCCACCGGCGGATTCAAGTGCTTCAGCCGCAGGTCGCTTGAGATGCTTGGCGACTTCTCGGTGATAGAGTCGTTCGGATATTCGTTCCAGATGGAGATGAACTACCGCATGGCCAAGGCCGGACTCAGATTGAAGGAGATGCCCATAACGTTTCGCGAGAGACGCGCAGGATGCTCGAAGATCAGCGGTTCAATCGCCGCAGAGACGCTCAAGATGGTGTTCAGGCTGCGCTTTGCCGGGGGCAAGAGTAGACGATGAAGGTGCGGATCTGGCTGAAGGCGCTGAGGGTAAACCAGTGGACGAAGAACGCGGCGGTGATGCTCGCATGGTTCTTTTCCGTCGCCGACGCATCGCAGAAGGACATTGCGCGTGGCTTCGGTTCGTTTATGATGGCTGTCGGCATGGCGGGGGCGTTCTGCCTCGTGTCAAGTTCGTTCTATCTGCTCAATGACGTATCCGACTACGATTCCGACAGGCTTCATCCGCAGAAGCGTATGCGCCCGGTGGCGTCAGGGGCGATATCCAAGATGGCGGCGGTGAAGGCGGCGCTCGTCCTGTTCGCCTGCGGCGTGACGTTCCCGTCGATAGTGGTGATGGCCTATCCCGGCCGCACGATCGCATTTGGCACAATCATGCTGTATTCCGTGATACAGTGCTTCTATTCAGGTCTCATCAAGCATATACCGTACGTGGACGTGATGGTGATAGCGTTCGGCTTCGTGCTTCGCGCCATAGCCGGCGCGGCTGTGATTGACGCATACATCTCCCGCTGGCTTCTCGTGTGCGCATTCACCCTTTCGCTCTTTCTCGCCCTGTCGAAGCGTCATCATGAACTCGTGTACCACGCCACCACGCGCAAGGCGCTTGCCGGATACAGGAAGGGCATCCTGAACACCCTCATATTCGTTGCGGCGGCGGCCTCCATCGCGGAGTACTTCTGCTATACGCTGTTCTCCGCCATGGGACACAGGTTTCCGGGGCTTGTCGCAACGTGTGTGTTTGTGGCGTTCGGCATCGTCAGGTACATGATGCTTGTCTATCGCGAGGGCGGCGGCGGAATGCCCGAAAAGGTGCTGCTCACCGACCGCATACTTTGGCTGGCCATTGCCGGTTATGCGACATCGGCGGTTCTGGCCGTAGCCTGGCCAAGCATCCGCACCTGCCTGTGAACATCAGCCGGATGCGATGGCTCCGCTCCCCCTATGCAACAGCGTTTCATGCTATAATAGCCGACAATGAAACGTTTTAGAACTGCTGGCATTTTTGTTTTTGCGCTGTCTCTTGCGACAGTCGGCATCCGCCAGATCCACGCCGCCGATGACGGGATGCCCGAGACGGACGTGGAGATCTGGAATCGCGGGGTGGAGGCATACCGCGCCGGAGACATGACGAACGCGCTTGTGACGCTGAAAAGGCTCATACTTTCAAAGACGCATGGAGTGCGCGCTTCAGAGCTTGTCGGTGCAATCGAGTTCTCGCAGGCGCTCAAGCACGATGGCGACGGGGTTGAGAAGCCTCTGCGCTCTCTTGAGAGCGCGGTTCAGGATTTTCAGACGGCTTTGAGGTCGAATCCGGAAGATCCACGCCTGAACAGGAACTTCACGCGGGCGGCAGACCGTCTGCCGGAACTGCGTGAGCAGGCACACGTGGAAAAGGTGATGAAGGAGATGGGGAAGCAGGATCCCGCCGGTCTGCTCGCATCCGGTGTGCGGGAAACGCGCTCGATCATGAACGAGTTTCCTGTCGCACTCACAAACGACGCCCATGCCGCAGTGGCCAGATGCGAGGCGATGTCCCGACGGGTGGGAAAAGTCGTCGATACATGGATCGCCGTAAAGTCAGGCGTCGCGCAGTCCGTCACGAACGAGCAGCAGGCGATGACGATCACCGCGCAGGTAGACGAGGCCAGGGCGGCAACGGAAGCCGCCGCAAAGGCTCTCGAAGACCTCAACCCTGATGCGCAGTCCAGCCTTTCGTTGGCGGAATCCGCCCTAACCCGATTCTGGAAGCTTGCCATTCTGCCGCCGGCCGCCTGCGACGAGGCGATTCTTGCGCAGACAAATTCGCTGATTGCCGCCGATACCGTCAACGGACGCGATTGGCAGGGGGAATCGATCGATTTCATGCACGTCTTCCGCGCCAAGTTCGCGCAGTGGGCGCAGATGTACGTGCAGCAGGCGCAGTCCGACACAAACATGCCGCCGTTCACCGAAGAGGCTCAGGCTGAAATAGCGAAACTGGCGGCGGAGGTGGAGCCTCTGCAGACGGAGCTTCAGAAGGAGGACGCGGAGCTTGCGGCGTCAAAGACGAACCTGCGCGGCGGCGGCAAAGCCGCCGACCATGCGGCAAAGGAGCTGAACGTTCTCCAGAAGCTGTGCAGAATCCGTGAGCTGCTGCCGAAAAACCCCAATGGCGGCGGCGGGGGGCAGGGCCAGCAGGACAATCAGCAGAACGACAGTCAACAGGACAAGGACAAAAAGCAGAACGATCAGGATCAGGGCGGGCAGGATCAGAAGCAGAATCAGGATGAGAGCCAGGATCAAGACAGCCAGCAGAACAATGAGCAGAATCAGGGCGAGGATGGGCAGTCCGGCGAAAACGACGAAGAGAAAAAGGATGGGGGCGAATCTGCGGAGGATGCGAAGCCCGAAGCCGAGGACAGGCAGGTCGAGGATATGCTGAGGAAGGCGCAGGAGCGAAACGACCAGCATGAGGCCGACAAGAAGGCGCGGATGAACAGGATGCCGCTTCCGTCGAACGAGCGGGACTGGTGAGGGACGGGAGATGATGGTCAAGTGGTTGACTGCTGTTTTCGCTGCGTTTGCCGCAATGACATGTGCGGCATCCGAGATTGCCGTCGTTGCGCCGTCCTCCGGATTCGGATTGAGCCTCGGCAGACACATCGTGCGCTGGCTTGGACAGAACGACATCAAGGCGGATTTTGTGGATGAAAGCGAAATCTCCGGCGGGCTGAAGGGCAAGCGTCTCGCGTATCTCGTCATGCCGAAGGACGCACATGTCTCCGCGATGTCTGCGTTCGTCAGGAAAGGCGGCAAAATTGTCGTCTTCTACTCTGATTCGGCGAAGCTTGCCGCCGTCATGGGAGTGAAGGCCGGCGGGTACAAGAAGGCCGAAGGGGCTTTTGCGAAGATTGTGTTCGGAAAGACTGCGCCGCCCGGCGCACCGTCGGAGATTGTGCAGAGTTCCGCGAACATCTTCTGCGCATATGCCGTGCAAGGGAAGTCACGTGTGATAGCGGAATGGCATGACCGCGCCGGAAAGAGGACGGGCGATGCGGCGATAATCGCCTCGAATGCCGGCTGGTGGATGACGCACGTGATGCTTGCGGACGGCGATGAGAGGGCCAAGGCGCAGTTTGTGGCGTCTGTCGCCGGGATGAGCGTTCCGGGCGTGTGGAGTCCCAAAAAGTTCCGCGAAAGGCGGTTGGCGGAACACGCGGCCAATCGCAAGTACGCACTTGCCCAAAGCCCGAAGGCCGGAGAGATACGCGCCGTGTGGGATCATTCCGGACAGGGGCTGTATCCCGGGAATTGGTCCCGCACGTTCAGGACGCTCAGAGACTACGGCATTACCGACATCTTCGTGAATGTTGCGGGCGCGGCCTTTGCGCACTATCCATCCAAGGTTCTGCCGCAGAGCCAGGTCTGTGTGCGTCAGGGGGATCAGCTTGCGGCGTGTCTTGCGGCATCAGCCGGTTCGGGCGTACGTGTACACGCGTGGATAATGTGCTTCACGGGCGCACGAGGGACGCAGTCGCGTCTTGATGCGTTTGCGAAGAAGGGCTGGCGCATCAAAAGCCGGAAGGGCGTACTGACCGAGTATCTCGATCCGTCAAACGCCGCGCTCCGCGAGTATCTTCTCTCCGCGATCGGCGAAGTCGCCCAAAGATATGCGGTGCATGGCGTGCATCTCGATTTCGTGCGCTGGTACGAAGGTGCGAAACTGCCGCCGGACGCAGCCTCCCAGATAGGGACGTTCGTCAGTTTGGCGCGAATGCGCGTCAAACGTGCGCGTCCGTCCGCGTTGTTCACAACGGCGGTGTTCGGAAAGTATCCAAGTTGCGTCAACGCCGTCGGGCAGGATTGGGAAAGTTGGATAGATGCGGGGATTGTGGACTGGATCGTGCCGATGAACTATCTTGAGGACAACGCAAAGTACGAAACGTTCATGCGCCAGCAGTGCCGCACTCCGTCACACGCAAAGAAGATCGTCTCCGGAATAGGCGTCACAGCGGTGGAGTCTCGGCTTGACGTGCGGCAGGTGATGGAGCAGGTGAAGATAGCCCGCAGATGTGGTGCGGCCGGGGTGGCTCTGTTCGATCTCGACTATACGCTCGTCAACGACATACTTCCGTATCTGCGGCTCGGCCTGTTCAGATGACGGGCCGACATCCCGCACACAGACCGCCACCTTGTGACCGTTGTTCTCGCAGATGAGACTGCGGCATCGTGGAGCGACGCACGACGAGCTTGGCGGAGACGTTGATTTCGCGTGGTCCGGCGTTCGGATAGCGGATGCGGGCAAGGAGTGCGCGAAGCGCCGTGCGGGCTATTTCGCCGGTGGGCTGACGGATGGTCGTGAGGAGCGGAATGGAGTTGGCAGCCAGCGGCATGTCGTCGAAGCCGACTACGGCAATGTCCTCCGGGATGCGTTTGCCAAGCCGCTGGAGGGAATCGAGAAGCCGCATGGCAGTTTCGTCGTTGCCGCAGACGATTGCGTCGGGACGTCCAGGCCTGTTGAGCACCTTTTGCAGGGCGTTCAAATCCGTGGGGGCGAATGTCAGTGTATGGACACCGGAGGAGATGCCGCGGAGGGCAATCTCCCCGGCAACGCCGAAGAGGCGGTTGCGCCAGTTCACGTTCGGGCCAAGACCAAGCGATGGCATGAGATAGGCCAGGCGCGTATACCCGTTCTCCATCAGATGCGAGGCGATGCGGCGTCCGGCATCGACGTTGTTTACGGCGACGAGATCGCAGTCGCTGCGTTCGCCTGGGGCGGTAATGTCGGAATCGACAAGGACAACGGGAATGTCCGCATTTCGGAAGATGCGCACGACTTCGTGGTTGGCCTTGCCGACGCGCAGATCGAGAAGTGGACGGAAGATTACGCCCTCGACGTGTCGGATTGCGAGTTCGCGGGCCTTGCGTCGAACGGCGGCGGTTTTCTCCCGGAGGCATGAGGCATGAATGGTCTCGAACGAGATTCCGTAGCCGACGCGCCGTGCGATTCTCTCAAGTTCGTCCTTCAGTCGCACGAAATAGGTGGCTTCGGCGAAATCGGGAATGAGCAGTCCGAGCAGGCCGCTTGTGCGTGCGCCGCGCCGTGTCACGAATGTGCCGACTCCGTTGCGCGTCGTGACGAGATCCTGGCGGATGAGTTCTCTCAACGCCCGTCGCACGGTTTCGCGTGCGGCAGTGAAACGTTCGCATAACGCCGCTTCGCTTGGCAACTTTCCGTTCGGGAAAGCTTTCGCCGCGATTTCCTTCTTGAGAGCCTGCATGATGTCGAGATGCTTCATGAGGCGAAAGTATAGCAAAACCCATGTTGACCTGTATAGACAGGTGTTGCGGTTCCATTCATGCTTTGATACAATCGGCGCGTCAAACCAAACAAGGGAATTTACCAACATGAAGACGGTCAAGGACAAGCAGATTCTGATGGCGGCGGACTTCGCGGGCTATCCGCTGAAGGAGGCCATAAAGGCATATCTTGAGAAGAAGGGGTGGACGGTGACGGACATCGGCGTGAAGGCGGATTCAGATCCGAACGATACGGAGCTTATGTTCCATCGCCTCGGCCTTCGCGTCGGCGCGATGATCTCCGAGAAGGAGTTCGAACGTGCGCTTATCTTCTGCGGGACAGGCATGGGCATTCACATTGCGGCGTCGAAGTGTCCGGGCGTCCATGCCGGCGTCGTCGAGTCCGTCCCCGCCGCGTTTCGGGCCATCACGGGCAACGGCGTAAACGTCCTTGCGATGGGGGCGTTCTACGTCACGCCGGAACTTGGCAAGCAGTGCGCCGATGCGTTCCTCTACAACGACTTCGGAAGCGGCTGGGAGTGGTGGCCGGACTTCGACCGGTTCCACCAGATTGCGATTGACGAGCTAAATGCCTTCGACTACGCCACGTACAAGGCGAACGGATTCCGTGTCAAGCACCTGGGCGACTGTTCCTGTGCGTTGCACGATCGCCCGGAGGGGCTTTCGTCCGTGCCGCTCATGTGCCGCCGCTGAGCGTGAGTGTCGGAGAGCCGAAAACTAAACCGATAGGTGCAGAGGAGTGGCGATGAACAGAGGTGCTGGATGTTGGGCGTTGTGCTGTGGCTTTGCGCTGACGTGCATGGCAGGTTTGGGCGGTGAGAGCGTCTTTTTCCGGACGGCGACGCCTGTATGGGCGGCTGGCAGAGCCGAGCTGATGAACGACAACGTCCTCTTTCGCGGCAGCTTCAAGTCGTCCAAAGGCAATCCCTGTTCGCTTGCGCTGACGGGGAGCACATGCTATCGCGTCCGCCTGAACGGCGACTTCGTGGCGTTCGGGCCGGCGCGTGGGCCGAAAGGAATGTTCCGTGTAGACCGGATTGACCTGTCTCGGAGATTGAAGGACGGCGTGAACGTCGTGGAGATTGATGTTCAGGGCGCCAACGTCAACAGTTACGAATACATGGATCAGCCGAGCTTCCTTCAGGCGGAGGTTGTTTCCGGCGAGGACGTCCTGTTGGCGACGGGCGTTGGCGAGTCGGGGTTTGAACTGTATGACCGGCAGGAGCGGATTCGCAAAGTGCCGCGATTCGACTTCCAGCGGCTGTTCGCCGAGGCGTACCGGATCGGAGGAACAAATCGATTGGTGCGTCTTGATGCTGAAGCTCGCCCGCCGGTGCGCTTTCTGCCACGCCGTGTTCCACATCCGGACTATGCGATCGACGGGTCGTTCCGTCGCGTCAAGTCGTTCCGCCGGCGATATGACCCTGCGTACAAGGTGTCGGTCGGCCGCGAGATCACGCTGGTCGGGAAGGGCGGCTACAAGGGCTATCGGCCGGACGAGTTCGAGGTAAACGTCAAGTCGGAGATTCAGCGCTACGTGCAGGATGCAGACGGCGACATCGCGTCCACGCTCTGGCGAGGCGAGAAGGCGGTTGCCGGATTTCTTGTCGTGGAAGTCCGATGCCACCGGCCGGGGCGCTTTGTCGCGTTCCAGTCCCAGCTGGAGCGTCCTTCGTTCTCCGGGAACGAGGGAGACGGCGGTTATGCCACGTTCTGGGACATCGAAAGCCCTGGCGACTACACGCTCGAATCGTTTGACCCGAACGCGGCGATGTTCGTCGAGACGTTCATGCACGGCGGTGACGTCGAGGTGAAGTCCGTCCGGATGCGCACGTTCAAGAGCCCTCTGCCGTTCCGTCGCGGCTATTCGGGAACGGATCCCGACTTGAGGCTAATCTATGAGGCGGCGGCTGAGACGCTGGCCCAGAATGCTGTGGACATCTATACGGACTGTCCAGACCGGGAGCGCGCGGCCTGGATCGGCGACACGTTTTTCACTGGACGCGCCGGTCGTCACCTGATCGGCTCAACGATCGTGGAAGATGCGTTTCTCGAAAACTATGCGCTGGCCAAGTCTTTCGACGGCATCCCGGACGGTGCATTGGCAATGGTCTATCCGGGCGACCATCCGGATGGCGTGTTCATCCCCGGCTTCTGCATGTGGTTCGGTCTTCAGGTGGCTGAATACGCCCGGCGAGGGGGCGACCAGTCGATTGTTGCGGCGCTGAAGCCGAAACTGCTGGCGTTTGTCCGCTACATTGACGGCTTTCTCAATGAGGATGGATTGCTGCAGAACCTGCCGGGATGGGTGTTTCTTGGATGGAGCGCGGTGTCGGATCATGCGCGTGGACTCAACTATCCGTCAAACATGCAGTACGCCGGTCTGCTGGATGCGCTGGCCGGGCTTTGCGGCGATCCTGCCTTGGCCGCACGTGCGGCGCGAATGCGTCGGCTGATCCGGGAACGGAGCTGGAACGGGACGTGGTTCCGGGACTGCGCGGAGAGCGAGGCGACGACGGAAAGCTGCCAGTACTATGCGTTCTTCTTCGGTGTCGCTGATTTCGAGCGCGACCGTGAACTCTGGGAACGGCTCGTCACGAAATGCGGGCCGTTGCGCAATGCGGAAAAGGTCTGCCCTGAACTGGCGCCGTCGAACTCCATCTTCGGCTATTTCATGCGCTTCGACATGCTGTTGCGGACTGGGCGGCGCGATGTTCTGACACGCGAGGCCAAGGGCTATTTCCTGCCGATGGCGCGGACGACCGGAACGATCTGGGAAAACAAGAACGCGACAGGCAGCCAGTCTCATGGACTTTCATCGATCGCGGCGTACTATGTCGATCCGCCGAAAGCCGGAGAGGAAGGCTTGTCATCGCGCACGGAGCGTATGGAATCCGTCAGATAAACAGACACTCACTGAAAGCAATAGCAGAGAGGTTAACCATGAAAAAAAAATACATCACTGCATTAATGTGTGGTTGTGCGCAATTGTTGCGGGGGCTGCCGGTACACGCCTCATGGCGGAAACGCTTGTTGTAGACAGGGAGAGCGGCCCTTACTACACGATTCAGGACGCTGTGGACGCGGCGACGGATGGTGATGTCGTGTTCATCAAAAACGGCATCCATGACCGGGGCGGTGCGATAGACGGTTTTTCCTCCTCCATGTCGAACCGCGTCTACATAACGAAGTCCCTCACGCTCGTCGGCGAATCGAGGGAAGGCGCAATCATCAAGGGACAAGGGGCTACGGAAGGCGTTGATGAGACAGGGCTTGGCTGCGGTGCGAATGCCGTCCGCGTCCTCGGCATCAATGCGAACAACGTCGTCGTCTCGAACCTGACGCTCACGGGCGGCGCGACGCACAACACGACTATGGGGAATGACCGGCCAGAGAACAACGGCGGTGGCGTCTACGCGGCGAACGGCAAGAGCGGAATCGTCCTTGTGGACTGCATCATCTCCAACAACGTCGCTCGCCGCGCAGGGGCTGTTCGGTATGGGAACGACGCTTCGACGAGCCATGCCAACTGTCTGCTCGTGCGCACGTGGCTGCATGAGAACAAGGCCATAAACCGCGATCCCGCCGTGCGCGGCTGCCTCGTGGCGCACAGCCTCTTCACGCGCCATTACAGCTATGAGTCGCTGACCTATGCGGCGACGTTCGTGAACTGCACGTTTGCGGACGGCTACTGCCGCAACCAGAGCGGGAGCGCGGCCGTGAAGGGCTACAACTGCCTCTTCGCGGATATGTGGTGGAAGGACGACGGCGCAGCCCAGTGGTTCAACTGTGCATTCAACAAGGGTGACGCCAGCACGAATTCGACGACGAACGACGCCTGCGTGTTCAATCCCGGTTTCGATCTCTTCATGGCGCCGCCGTTCGTCGACTATCGGCTGCACAACGGCGCGACGGCGGTCATCGGCAAGGGCGATGCGGCGTATCTGGATCTGATTCCCGTAGCCTACCGCAACACCGATTTCTACGGGCATACGGTGAATCCCGCGTCCGTCAGTCTTGGATGTGCGCAGGACGTCGTGACGCCGACGGGCGGCACGCTGACGTTTGCCGGGCAGTCCGGAATGTCGGAGGCGAAATCCCCGACGGGCCATTCGGGTTCAACGACAACATACGGACTTTATTCGTTCAATGGTTTGGTTCTCGGTTCTGCGAAGGATCTTGGCTACATCCGCACGATGGATGGCCGAACGGTCGTCATCGTCACGCACGATCCGACCGGTGCGACGGAGTCCGAATGCCAGAAGGGACTTCACTCCTTTGCCGCGTCCGGCTCTGACACGATGCGACGCTTTGCGCATCTGGATGGCACGTTCGTTCTGATGGTGCCGCCTGCCGGAAAGACGCTGACGCTCACGCCGACGTTCAACGATGCCGTCCTCACTGTTGATCGTGCTTCGGAAGCGGATGCGCCGAATGGCACAGACGCGGCACCGTATGCGAGCATCCAGTCGGCGATCGATTCTGTGCCGTCTGGCAAATTTGCGACGATTCGCGTCAAGGCAGGTGTCTACGACAATGAGACGGGACGGATGGCCAGCAGTCTCACGAACCGCGTCTTCTCGAATGGGCGCAAGGTGCGGCTCATTTCGGTGGATGGACGCGGCAGAGCCGTCCTGCCGGGCGCACCCGATCCGGCCGTGTCACTCAACGAATGGCCGTTCGGCTGTGGCGCAGGGGCGATGCGGTGTGCATTCCTGCAGGCGGATTGCGCAATTCAGGGCTTTACGCTGACGGACGGGCATACGAGCACGGCGGCCGACATGAGCCGACGCGGCGGTGCGCTTTGGTTGGACGGCGGGGCGGCTGCGCTGGATTGCGTGATCACGAACAACGTCGGGTGGCAGGGTGTCGCGATCAACGGGCAGGAGAGCGGACTTAGCCCGACGGCGTTTGCTTTGCGGTGTTTCATCGCCGACAACTATCCGATCACCGGCACGGCGAAGACGGGCGGCGCCAGCGGTCTCGTTCGTTCTACGACGGTCGGTTCGTCGATCTTCTACGGCAACCATGGTTGCTGCTTCGGATCGTATGAGCGGCAGTATACGTTCCACACGACGTTTGCGGATGCGGCCGGCGCGGACTATGCCGGAAACCTGGTTGCGGGTTGCACGAACGTAAACGCCGTCATACTCGCACAGACGGGGGTTCTCAACAGACCTACGCTGTTCGGCGGCGTGTTCAGGCGGTCGAGCGAGAACGGCGGCGACATCTTGCGGGCCGCCTCATCGTCGTTCGTTGAAGCGGAGCCTCTTATTGCCGACCCGGAATGTGGCGACTTCCGGCTGGGCGCGACGTCTCCTGCACGGACTTGCGGCGTGACGGCGCATGACGATTTCGTCGATGCGACGAAGGCGGCGTACTACATGTTCGGCGCGACGGACTTCAACGGGAATGTCTTCCGGCTCTTCGACGGCAAGCCCGTCTGCGGTGCCGTCGATCTCTATGCGCCGACGGTTGTCATCAACGGACAGGCGACCGTGCTGGGTGCGTCGTCCGATCTCTCCGTCTCATATGTCTGCACGAACGCCGATCCGCATCCGTTCATCGGTCTTGAGGTGACGGCAGGTGGCGTTGTGACAACGAACGCGACGAAGAGCTATACTTACACTGTTGCGGCTGCGGCGGACAGTCCGAACGCCTACGAGTTGACGATTCGCGACCTGTTCGACCCGAACTGGTATGTGAGCGACGCGGCGGGCGACGATTCTAACATCGGTTCGGCGGCGCAGCCGAAGAGGACGCTTGCGGGTGCGCTCCAGTATGCTGTCGCAGGCGACACGGTTCATGTCGAGGCCGGCACGTATGCGACGGGGACGATGACGCAGTCGCGGCGCTTCGGTATGGATGCCGGCGCCTACGCGCACAAGGCGCGGGCCGTTGTGCCGACGGGCGTGTCTGTTGTCGGCGCGGGTGCGGAGACAACGTTCATTGTCGGAGCATCGGATCCGGACGCGGCGGAGGCGAACGCGGGGTGCGGTCCAAATGCCGTCCGTTGTGTCGCACTCGCGAGGGGCGCAAAACTTTCGGGCTTCACGCTGACGGGCGGCCGTACGGACGTCGGCACGGATGCGCTCAACAACGGCGACGATTTCCATGGCGGCGGTGTGCTTGCCGAAAACGGCACGGCCGAGACGTTGGCGACCGTGACCGATTGCGTGATCTCGAACTGTGTCGCACGGCGCGGCGGCGGTGGCTTCCATGGCATCTACAACCGCGTTCGCTTCCTGGACAACAGCATCATCCAGGGCGGCAACGGGCCGGCCGTGCGCGGGAACGGCGCGAACAGCTGCTTCCTCGCGAACTGCGTGATCGACCGCAACGAGGGCTATGCGACGGTCTACTATCCGACGATGGTGAACTGCACGTTCGGCGCCGACAACACGCAGAACGGCAACCGGAACGGAATGTACATCATCGTCGATGCCGGCGACATACGCAACTGCCTCTTCCTCGGTCCCAATTCTGCCTCTGGAAGGACGAACGGTGTGGGCGAGGTGACGGCAACGCGCTTCTATGACTGCATCTTCTCGCCGCAGATGAAGGCGAACCTCGACAGACAGGTGGCCAAGACGGACGGATACAAGATCTACGTTGATGCAAGCTGCATGGCGACGAATGTTCTGGCGGTGTCGGACGACTTTACGCCCGTCATCGGCGCAAACGCGGCGATCGATGCGGCGAATGCCGACAACTACGACGCGGCGTTGTGGGGCGACGCGGACGTCTACGGGAATCCTCGCCGCATGAACGGGCGGAAGCTTGACGTCGGCGCCGTGGAAGCCGACTGGAAAGCGGCCTACACGCGGGCGATCGGTCGGCAGTTCAAGGTTACGGCGGCAGACCCTGACGTGGAACTCATTGATGGCGGAGTGTCGATTCCGGCGGGGACATCGCTCTCGGCGACTATCGGTCGCATCGGCGTTTACGTGCTGAAGGCGACGGTCAATGGTGAAACTTGTGCCGTCATGCAGGATGGTGCGGAGGCGTCTGCGCTTGTGCAGGGCGCGAACGAGGTGCGCTACCTGACCGGCGAGACCGGGCAGACGGAATTCGTCTTTACGGCCGATGCGTACGGATCAACGGTTCTGGAATCGCTTAGATCGGATTTGGGCACACGCATCATCTTGCGGTGACGGTGAAACGATGAGGATATGGAATCTATGAGACACATGGGATGTATGGGGCGGTTGATGCCTTCTGTGCTTGGTGCGGTGTTCCTGTCGGGGGCGGCGATGGCGCTGCCCTCTACGGAGCCTCGTGACCGCGAGGCGAAATTCCGCACGTGGATGGAGAAGCGTCTTGCCGCCAAGGCCGAGGCCGTCCGCAAGGGTGGTGCGCCGGTTGTCTTTCTTGGCGATTCGATCACCCACAACTGGGAGAACGCGAATGGGCGACAGCAGTGGGCGCAGTATTTTGCGTGTGCGCCGTACCGTGCGCTGAACCTTGGCTGGTCTGGCGACCGCACGGAGAATCTGCTTTGGCGTATCGAGCAGGGCGAGCTGGACGGCTATGAGGCCAAGGCGGTTGTCCTAATGATAGGAACGAACAACCGTGGCTTGCGTGGCTCGAAGGAGACCGTCATTGACACGCTCGCGGGCATTTGGCGTGTCGTTGAGGCCATTCGTGCGAAGCAGCCGACGGCGCGCATTATCCTGCATCCGATTTTCCCGCGCGGCGAGAAGCCTACGGACGCCTATCGCGTCCATAATGACGCCGTCAACCGCGAGCTTGCCAAGTTTTGCGACGGGAAGAGGGTTCTCTGGTGCGACTTCACAGACCAGTTGATGGAGGCGGACGGTACGCTGCCGAGCGAAGTCATGCCCGACTACCTGCATCCGCAGGCGTTTGGCTACGAGGTGTGGGCGGCGGCGCTTAAGCCGTTCCTTGACTTCTGCCTCACTGCGAAGGACGGGGATTGGTTCCCGAACCGCTATGCCACACGGCTTGCGAAGGGCGTCTGCGCGAATGTGCAGCCACGTGCGTGTCTGCCGCAGAGCGCAATAGGCGAGAAGCACGACTGGGATCCCGGCGAGAACTGGTGGATCAGGCGGCTCATCGACAAGCAGGAGGAGGCTCAGCGGCTTAAAGACAAGGATGGCTACATCGATCTCGTCTTTATCGGAGATTCAATCACCCACAACTGGGAAGGCGCTCGCGGGCCGGGCTCTGATTTCGGCGGCAAGCCGCTTGCGGCGCTGCGCAAAGAGTATTCCGTCCTCAACCTCGGCTTTGGCGGCGATGACACGCGCCGTGTGCTGTGGCGGCTGCGGAACGGCGAACTCGACAACTACAGGGCGCGGTGCATTCAGCTCCTGGTCGGCACGAACAACGGCGACAAGCCTGCGGAGACTGCGCAGGGTGTGCGTCTCATCCTTGACGAGATCGCCCGCCGTCAGCCGCAGGCGAAGACGCTCCTGCTCGCGGTCTTCCCTGCCGGTCGCACGCCGGATCATCCGCATCGCGTGCGCAACGCTGCGCTCAATGCGCAGATCAAGGAGTTTGCGGACGGCGAAAAGGTGATTTGGATCGATTTCGGGGAGCGGTTCATAGAGCCGGACGGTACGATCGCGAAGAAGACGATGGGCGATTATCTGCATCCCGGCCATAGAGGATATGACATTTGGTTTGAGGAGGTCGCGCCGCTCTTTCGTGCGGCAGTCCGTCGAGGAAACCCGTCGGCGGCATCTTCGGAACGTCAAATGCGATGAAGCGCGGAGCGTTTGTGCGCAAAGCGGCAATGGCGGCGAGAATGCAATGCAGCGATGAACAACGATCAACAATGAGCAAGGAGTAGCTATGGAAATTCATTCATTTTCTTTTGTGCGGCGAGTTCGGCCTTTGTCGGCTGCATTCGGTGTTCTGTCGTTTCTGGCCCTATCGGCCTCTTTCGTCGGCTGCAGCCCCTCGGAGAAGACGCGGGCGCGTGTGCCGAGGCCGGATCGCACGGAAGTCGTCTTAAATGCGCCGGATGTGCGGACGATTCCGCTCGATTCGGCGGCGGACATCTTTGATGCGCCGTTTGCGCTCGCGTGGGATGGCGGATGGGAGCGGCCTTGGACGTTCGTCGTCTCATTCTCGTACCGCACTGTCGGCGTGACGGGCGATGCCGTCGCGCTGCGGATTCAGCCGCTTAAGGATGACGGCACACGCGCACCGACGTGGCTTTGGCCAAGCACCTTCACCGGCAGACGCGAGGATACGTACGTGCTGGGCGAGAGCGCAACGTTTCGCCGCGTTTCGGTCGAAGTGGATCTGCCGAACATCATCCGCAAGGCCTACCGTTGCGAGTGGCAGCGCCGCTTCGGCCACACGTCCGGTTCGGTCGAGGTGAAGGACTTTGAGATTCGTCTCGTGCGACGCGCCCTGCATACGTTCCTGGGCGGCGAATATGAGATCCGGCAGACAAAGTACTTTTGCCTAAAGAACGTCTTCTTTGCCGACACCGGCGCGGTGACGGTCGATTTCGCCTATCCTGAACTGAATCCCGTCTGCCGCGTCGAGGTGCGGGACGTGAAGGGGCGGCTCGTTCGCACGGTCGAGGGGCGCGACGGACAGGCGCGGATCGACTTCCCGACGCGCGGCTACTGGGAGCTGGAGGCGACGGCCGACTATCCGGACGGCACGACGATCTCGACGCCCGGCCGCGTCGCGGTCTGCGGCACGCCGATCTCGCACGACCTCGTGCGGAAGTCGCGCTACGGCATCATGGTCGTTCTCGGCACACCCGACCTCTGGCAGAAGCTTGGTGCACGATGGGATCAGCGTTTCTTTGCGCCTGACAACCTGAAGATGAACTTCGGGATGCCGAACGAGACGGCGGACGCGATCTTCACGTACCACAACTGCCCCGTGCCGCGCACTTTGCGCCGCCCTGCCGACCGCAACCGGCAGGGAGAGTTCCCGCCAGAGGACTGGGACGCCTACCGTGCCTACGTCGGACGGTTCATGGACGCTCGTCCCGAGATGCTGACGCGCAAGCTCTGCATGACGGGCGAGCTTGACTTCCAGTGGCGCGGGACGGACGAGGAGTTCGTGAAGATGTGCCGCATATACGTCGAGGAGGCGCGCAAGCGCAATCCGAACGTCTTCATCACCGGGCCGGACGCAAGCCGCATCAAACTCCCCTATTTCCGCCGTCTCCACAAGCTCGGCTACTTTGATCTCATCGACGGAGTCAACATCCACCACTATGTTGACGGAACGAAGCCGGAAGGGGAGTACTGGGAAGACTTCAAGGGGCTTTTCGCATTTCTGCGCGAGGCGAAGATCGACAAGCCCGTCTACATGACCGAGACCGGATGGACGACAGGGAAGGGCAACTACTTCGTCCCCGTCTCGTACGAGAACCAGGCTCGCTACCTCACGCGTGGCATGGTGCTCATGTCCACCGAGGACATTCGCGCAATCATCTGGCACGTGGACTTCACGATGCTCGACGAGTTCGGCGCGATCGTCAAGGCTCACGAGGCCGCATGGCCCAAGCCTATGCTCCAGGCGTTCGCGACGGTGACGCGCAACCTTTCGGACGTCACGGGGAACATGAAGCTCCATCGTTTGGGGCCGAGGACGTATCTCGCGAGCGGACGCCGTGCGGACGGGCGTTTCGTGCACGTCTACTGGCGGTCGGCGGGATCGGAGCGCGTTGCGCTGCCGGTTTCGGGCGTCACGGCGGCGGAGGACTACCTCGGCACACCCGTTGCCTGTGCCGATGGACAGCTGACGGTCTCGGAGGACCCTGTCTATCTTCACGCGACAGGCGATTACACGGGAGCAGAGTGGCAGGAGCCGCCGGGCGGATGGCGTGAGGAGCCGAAGGTCGATCTGAAATCCGACTGGACGGCGGCGCATCTGGAGCCAGGCGTTCGGTCGGCGGCGGTCGCCGCGCCCGTGCCGAAGGAGATGTGGAGCGATCCTGCGCACGCGCCGACGCTTCGGGTAGCCTATGCCTCCGACACGGGCTTCATCATCGAGGCCGAGGTGAAGGATGCGCGTCACGTTCAGCCCCACTCCCGCGAGCGGCTGGTGGAAGGAGATTCTCTGACGTTCGCCTTTGACGTCAACAAGACGGACGAGTGGCGGGCGAACGACATCTGGATGAACTACAAGGGGCATAACTGTGTGGAGTATTCCGTTGCGCGTCGCGACGACGGGAAAAGCGAGGTGTTCCGGCGGAACTGCTGGATTCCCGACATGAAGAAGTTCGAGCCGGTCGGCGCCAATGTGCGCGCGAACGTGCGACACGAGAAGGGCGTGACGAAATACTGGGTCTGGATTCCGTGGGCCAACCTCGGTCTGGGCGAGCGGCTGAAGGCCGGCGCGAAGATTGGCTTTTCGGCCGCGCTCTATTCATCCGACGGCGATGGCGGGAAGGTGACGACGAACCGGCTCTTCGGGGGCATTGTCGATCCGCTTGACCCGATGCGCTATGGCGTCCTGGAATTGAAGTGAGGATTCAAGGTGAAGTGAATATGATGACGATTCGATTCTTTGCGATGCTGGCCGTGGCGGCGTTTTGCGTCGCACGTTCGGCCTGGGCATTTGAGGCCCGGCAGATTTTCCGTGAGGAGCGCTTTACGCGCGGCGACGTCAATCTGCGTCCGCTTCAACCGATCGATGCGGCGGCCTGGATATGGATGGACGGGGCGGATTTCAACGGCGGGAACGCCTTTCCGGTCGTCCGCTTCCGGCGGACGTTTGTTTCGGACGGCTCACCGCTCGTCTTTGACGTTTCGGCCGATCCGCGCTATGTTCTGCTGTTGGACGGACGTGTCATTTCACGCGGTCCGCACAAGGGCTTTGTCGAACGCTGGTATTACCAGAGCTATTCGGTCGAGGGGTTGACGGCGGGTACGCACGAACTGGAGGCCGTTGTCTTCCATCTTGGAAAGAATGGCCCGCCATCGATCCTGACGAGCGGACACGGCGGCTTCGTCCTCAAGGCAGAGGGCGCGTACGATGCGCAGCTGACGACGGGACGGGCGGATTGGCGGGCGGCTCGTGTGCCGTGCCAGTCGTATGGCGGCGCGACCGATCCGGACACGATGACGGGAGGGGAGAACATTGTGCAGGGCACGGGCTTTCTCGACTGGCGCGACCTCGCATGGCAGCCGACGGTCATCGTACGCGCCCCGATCACGGCGAACCGCTACGGCACCAGTTCAAAGGGCTGGGCGCTTTTCCCGACGGAGCGGATGGACGAGATCGAGCGTCCGTGTCGGCCGGGGCGCATTCGCGCCGCACAGCCGCTTTTCGACGAGACGAACGCCGTCTATGCGGCGTCGGATGCGGCGAACGCCTGGACCGAGCGGTTCAATCGACTTCTCACGTCCGGCGAACGGGTAGAGATTCCGGCCCGCACGTCCGTCCGTTTCCTTTGGGATCTTGACGACTACTATTGCGCGTTCCCGGATCTTGGCACGTCCGGCGGCGCGGGTGCGCAGATTCGCTGGCGCTGGGCCGAGTCGCTCTATGCGCCGTTTGCCGAAAC
Source organism: uncultured Lentisphaeraceae bacterium (assembly GCA_964567665.1). Classification (GTDB taxonomy): domain Bacteria; phylum Verrucomicrobiota; class Kiritimatiellia; order RFP12; family UBA1067; genus UBA1731. The sequence goes on along the minus strand of CAZMNN010000015.1, from coordinate 6,492 downwards.
CGGACGGACGGGCGAACTCTACCTGCACAAGGGCAACCGCAACGAGTTTGTCGGCAAGCGCGTCCTGCGAGCGATGCACGACACGTTCCGTCCGGACGGACGTGCGACCGCGTCGTTCACGACGCCGTGGTGGAAGTGCGGCCGCTGGATTGAGATTGCGATCCGCACGGGTGATGCGCCGTTGGCGCTCACGCGGATAGGGCTTGTCGAGACGCGCTACCCGCTTGCCGTGCGCTCTTCCTTCGCCTGCGATGATGCGTCCATCGACGGCATCTGCCGGATTGCGGTGCGCGGCATGGAGAACTGCGCACATGAGATGTTCATGGACTGTCCGTATTTCGAACAGCAGATGTACCCTGGCGACACACGCGTGGAGATGCTGATTCTCAATACGCTTTCCGGCGATGACCGTCTCCTGCGCTACGGCATCGGCATCTTTGACGCCTCGCGGCGCGGAAACGGGTTCATCCGCATGAACTTCCCTTCTGTCCACGAGCAGGATTCTACGACCTTCTCGCTGTGCTGGACGCTGATGCTCGGCGACTATGCGCGTTGGCACGGGGCGAACGAATTTCTGCGTCAGCGCATTCCGGGTCTGCGCCAGACGCTCTCGCAGATAGACACCTACCGTGCGGCGGACGGACTTCTCGCCGATCTGCCGGGCTGGAGCTTCGCGGACTGGAGCGAGCCGTGGGGATGGTTCGGCATCGCGCCGGACGGCGAGCGCGGATGTTCGGCGGTCAATAACCTCCTGTACGTTTTTGCGCTTCGTCAGGCCGCGTATGCCGAACGTGCGTGTGGCGACGCCGCGATGGGCGACTATTGGCAGACGAAGGCGGATGCCGTGGCGCGGGCGGTTGTCGCTGCGTTTTGGGACGATGAGCGCGGGCTTGTCGCCGACACGCGCACGAAAGATCGATTCTCAGAACATGCGCAGTGTCTCGCGCTTCTCGCCGATGCTCTGCCGCCCGATCGTGCGGCTCGTGCATTCGCGGGGCTGGTCGAGGCGACGGATTTGGCGCCGGCGACAGTCTACTTCTCGCATTACCTGTTCGAGACGTATTTCAAGTTTGGCCGTGCCGACCTCTTCTTCAAACGGCTTGATCTTTGGCGCGGCTTCGTGCGGGATGGACTTCGGACGCCGCCGGAGGCGCCGGGTCTGCGAGGCCGCAGCGATTGCCATGCGTGGGGTGCTCATCCGCTCTACCATCTGCAGACGGGCGTCGCGGGGATTCGTCCGGATGCGGACGGATTTGCGCGAGTGCGTGTCGCGCCGCAGCCAGGGCCGCTAAAATTCGTCCGTGCGACGATGCCTTCGCCGAAAGGCGACATTTCCGTTGACCTGAAGTTCGTGGACGGAGCGGCTGTCGGCACAGTCACGTTGCCGGAGGGGCTGGGCGGCGATTTCGTCTGGAAGGGAGCGTGTACGCCCATTCGGGCGGGCGCGAACGCGATTCGCGTTCCATGAATGGTGGCTTTCCTCCGCATTCGCCGCTTGTTGCCGCCATTTGTGACCGCCTGTCCGGGGCGGCTCATTTGATCTTGCATTTTCCGCAGGAGCTGTCGGGTTTCCGCTTGACGCGAATGGCGTGATGTGATATCCTATGTCCTCGTTTTTTGAGCCGGAGAGGTGGCAGAGCCTGGTTGAATGCACATGACTCGAAATCATGCATACCTACGGGTATCGGGGGTTCGAATCCCTCCCTCTCCGCCAGGAGGCGGGCGTAATTCAATGGCAGAATAGGAGCTTCCCAAGCTTCTTACGTGGGTTCGATTCCCATCGCCCGCTCCATTCCTTTTTATGGTCGGCGGTGGCGCCGGATTTCGTCGCGGTCGTCGTTTTGCATTGGTTTGCGATTCGTGGTTTCATGTTTTGGTATAATACGCCGCACCATGGAAGAATCATCATTGTCCAACGTCAGGAACATCGGCATTGTGGCGCACATAGATGCGGGAAAAACCACAACGACCGAGCGCATCCTCTTCTACACAGGCAAGATACACAAGCACGGTGACGTGCATGACGGAAACACGACCACCGACTTCATGGTGCAGGAGCGCGAGCGCGGCATAACGATCCAGTCCGCCGCCATATCCTGCGAATGGAAGGGGCATTCCATCAACATCATCGACACTCCGGGACACGTGGACTTCACGATGGAGGTCGAACGTTCTCTTCGTGTGCTTGACGGCGCCGTATGCGTATTCTGCGCAGTCGGCGGCGTGCAGCCGCAGTCCGAGACCGTGTGGCGGCAGGCCGACCACTATTCTGTGCCGCGCATCGCGTTCGTCAACAAGATGGATCGGATGGGCGCAAATTTCATGCGCGTGGTGGACGAACTGCGCGACAAGCTCAGGGCAAACGCCGTCCCGCTTGAACTTCCGATAGGCCGGGAGGAGGGCTTCTCCGGCGTGGTGGATCTCATAGAGATGAAGGGCATCGTCTACGACGAGAAGAGCGACGGCAAGCAGTTCACGATCGGTGACGTGCCTGCGGACATGAAGGACGATGCTGAGCTTGCCAGGGCCGAGCTGTGCGAAAAGGTCGCAGATCTTGACGATGGCGTGATGGAGGCGTACCTTGAGAACGGCGATCTCACCGCCGAAGAGCTGAAGGGGGCAATCCGCAGGCTTGTCGTGGCGAACAGAATGGTGCCGGTGCTGTGCGGCACGTCACTGCGAGACAAGGGTGTGCAGCCGCTCCTTGATGCGGTGGTGTGGTATCTGCCGAGCCCCAAGGACAGGCCGCCTGTTGTCGCAACAGACCTGAAGAGCGGAGAGCCGGTGACGCGGCAGCAGAAGGACGGCGAACTGCTGACGTCTCTTGTGTTCAAGATCGCGACGGATCCGTTCGTCGGGCGTCTTTTCTTCGTGCGCGTCTACGGCGGTGTGCTGAAGAAGGGCGCAAACGTGTTCAATCCGCGCACACGCAAGCGCGAGCGCGTCATGAAGATCGTCCGCCTTTTCGCGGATGACCAGATAGAGGTGGATCAGCTTTCGTCCGGCGACATCGGTGCGCTCGTGGGGCTGAAGGAGGCGACGACGGGAGATACTCTCTGTGCAGAGATGAAGCCGTGCTATCTGGAGCGGATAACGGCGCCTCAGCCGGTGATGTTCCTCGCAATCGAGCCGAAGTCCGGAGCCGACAAGGACAAGCTTGTGGATTCCATGAAGGCTCTTGCCGCCGAAGACCCGACCTGCCAGTTCCGCGAGGACGAAGAGACGGGGCAGACAATCCTTTCCGGCATGGGAGAGCTTCACCTTGAGATTCTTGTGGACAGGCTCAAGCGTGAATTCAAGGTGGCTGCGAACGTCGGCAAGCCGATGGTTTCATACGCGGAGACGGTGACGCGGCAGGCGGCGAAGCCGTTCACGTTCGACCGGGAGATCGGCGGCAAACGCCACGCCGTCACTCTCACGGTGGAGATAAAGCCGCTTGAGCGCGGTGCCGGACGGAAAGTGTCCGTCGCCCGCGACGTGAAGAATTCGCTTCCTGATCAGCGTCTTGCGGAGACTTTGGAGCAGGGGCTTCTTGACGGCATCATGACGGGCGTCCTCGCCCGCTATCCGATGACGGACATGGAGGCCTCCATATCCGGCATTGAAATGGTAGATCCGGAGACTTCGGATGAAATCGCGCTTCGCGGCGCCGCTGTAATGGGATTCCGTGAGGCGGCTTTGGCCGCCGGGCCTGAGTTCCTTGAGCCGATCATGAAGCTTGAGATCACCACACCGCCGGAGTCCGTCGGCGAAGTGCTGGGCGACCTGAACATGAGGCGCGGCACGGTGCTGGACATGACGCAGCGCGACGATATGCAGATTGTCCACGCCCGTGTGCCTATGGCGCAGATGTTCGGCTATGCCACAGCCGTACGTTCGCTTACGAAGGGACGCGCCTCCTACTCGATGGAGCCGAGCGATTTCGCGCTTGTCCCGAAAAGCGTCCACGAACATCTCCTCTCGCTCTGAAGGCAGATGATCACCGCAGACCGCCGTCAAGGCGGGTGCAAAACAAACTCCGTTCGTACCAGGTGCGAACGGAGTTTGTATTTTTCAGCGAAGCGGTGCGAGACCTTTTCGCTTAATTTTGCGCGGCCGTGCGCCGTCCGGCGGCAGAGAAGTTCCATTCCTTGAATCCGAGGCGAAACGCAGGAGATTCCTTCCTGAGGCGGAAGTCGAGTTTCTTTGCATCGACGAAAAGAGGATCGGCGTATCCGCCAAGCACTTCGCGTCCGCTATCCCGCCATTCGTTCCAGCCTCCGACACCGAAGTCCGGCTGCTTCCCGGAGACGTCGTACCACAGGTTTCCCGCCCATACGCCGCCAACACGCTGTACGCCTTTGGTCGTGAGAGGAGTTCCGTCAACGAGGATTATGTTGTTCACGAGTTCCGTAGAGCATGGAACCTTGAATACGACATCGCGCTGCGTGCGCACTGCGCCGGTCATTCTGTTCCATGCGAAGATGTTGTTCCTAATGAGGTTGTTGGCTCCGAAGTGCTGGTGGTATGATCCGTCCGTCGTGTTGTAGACGAGGTTTCGCTCCATGACCACGCCCTCCGAGCCTTCATCGTTGTACAGTCCCCATCCGCCGTACGAGTAGGAGTTCACGTCGTGGATCACATTGTCGTGAACGTGCGTTCCGAATGACGTTCCGAGCGTGTACACGCCGCCCATGTCGCTCATGATGCCCTTGCCGAGGTCGTATATCCTGTTGAACGCAATTTCGTTGCGCTGCGCCACGGATCCGAAGAATCCCCACACCCATCCGACGCTCACCCCGGAGTAGTAGAGGTCGTAGATGTCGCAGTGCAGCACACGGGTGTCGGATGCATGGGTGAGGACGATGCCGGTTCCTTCCGGATTGAACCGTCCCCCGTTGCGGATGGTGCAATCCTCAATGACGTTGAACGCCGTCGATTCCGGAAGCATCTCCTTGATTATGCGTCGTCCATACGGAGCGACATCCCAGCGGTTGTTTGCCTTGGCGGGCGGCAGTTTCGACTTTGATGCGCCGATCCACAGACCGCCTGCACCGAGATCCTCCATCGTGCAGTCGGTGAACCTGTTCGATACGCATCCATCCGTCAGCCTCACCGCATAGTTGCCGGTATGCGCGATCCTGCACCGGCTGAAAGCGGCATTGCGCACACCCAATCCGGAGACTGCGCCGTCGGATCGGCTTGCCGCCTGATGCGGCCGGATGGCGGTGAATCCCTTTACGGAGGATGGCGCCGTGTGTTCAAGGCTGATGTTGCTGAACGAGACGTTGTCTACGTACTCGCCCTTCGCCGGATTGCCCGCAAACACCACCAACCTATCCATCCCCGGACGCGGCACGACGATTGAGACGCCGTCAATCGTCTCGCCGTTGCGCGGCCTGTACCTCAGCTCCTTTTTGGCGGAGTCGCAGAACCATTCACCTTCCGCGAGCGAGTTTGCGCCGACGTTCTCGAAGAACAGCAGCGCCGTCTCTGGCGTCCATTTGTACGACCACTTGAACGGCGGGTGCGCCACGACGATGACAGAACCATCCGCTCCCCGCTTCGCTTCAGAGACGCGAATTCTGAAGAAAGTCCATTTGTGGACGGCGGACATCCATATGTCCTTGCCGCCGACAACTGCACTTGCCGCCGGATCGCTGAACTTCACCGTAAGGACGAATCCCGATTTTCCGTCTGCGGCCGGTTCGCAGGAGGCGTCGGCGATTTTCAGGTAGCTGTCCACACCTTTACCTGATTTGGGCAGACGCGAGCAGTCGGCGCGTCGTCCGTTCACCCACAACTCCTCGACATAGCCGTCAAAAGGAGCCGACCAAGTGCCGTCCCCTGCATCGCGCCACCCATCGACCTTCATCCCGCCGGAGAGAACCGCGCCGTCCTCGCCGATCCATTTGATGTTGGAGTGTTCCTTGGTGTGGACGAGCGGCGCTTCGAGGCTGTACAGACCTTTTGCCACGCAAATGGTGCCACCGCCCTTGCCGCGTAGGCTTTCAAGGGCCTGCGCTGGCGAAATGCCGTTTGGCGATACGTTTATGGTTGTGCCGCCAGCAAATGCCGATGTGACCGCAAGCGTAAGCGAAAGATACGCAATCATCTTGGAAGAAGGGGACATGATGTTTCTCCTGTTTGGCGTTGAAGAGGTCATGATGCTGATTCCTTTTAATGTATGCTGAGAACAGTTGTCATCTTTCTTGCGGAGATTATAGCACATATCGGATGGTTTTATGCCATATGCGTATTGCGCGAACGCCTGACCGTCGGCATTTGGTGCGCAGAACCGGCGGGTAGGCGGCGCTGCGCGGCAAAAGGAGCGCCACTGGATGCGGCGTTTGAGGAAGATGCTGGGATTTGGCCGCCAAGTGAAGCGGTTCAAGGGCCAAAAATCGGCCAGTCATCGCGGTGAGCGGCGTGCCGCGCGTGCCGTTCAGTTTGCCGCATCTAACTTCCGTCGCGTCGCGCCCTTTGTTTTCGGGGGTCTGGCGCGTTCCGGAA
>CAZMNN010000014.1:0-54541 GCA_964567665.1 uncultured Lentisphaeraceae bacterium | reverse complement strand
CCCCATGGGCGTCCATACCGGAGATTCGATAGCCGTTGCGCCGATTCTCACCCTGACCGACCGGGAGTACCAGGAAATGCGCACCGATTCGATCGCCGTCCTTGAGAAGATAGGCATAGCGACCGGCGGCTCGAATGTGCAGTGGGCGGTGAATCCCAAGACCGGACGGCGCATCATCATCGAGATGAACCCGCGAGTGTCGCGCTCGTCCGCGCTGGCATCGAAGGCGACGGGATTTCCGATTGCAAAGATCGCCGCGCTGCTTGCCGTAGGATATACGCTGGACGAAATCAAGAATGACATCACTGGCAATACGCCCGCCTGCTTTGAGCCGGCGCTCGACTATGTGGTCGTGAAGATTCCGCGCTTTGCGTTCGAGAAGTTTCCCGGCGCAGACGTGCGCCTCGGTACGCAGATGAAGAGCGTCGGCGAGGTTATGGCGATAGGTCGCAATTTCAAGCAGGCGTATCGCAAGGCGGTGCGTTCGCTGGAGGCGCCGCTTAAATACCACGATGCTTCATCGTTCGACCCGTGGTTCAGGCGTGAACTCGACGAGATGGAGGCGTTCAGGGAATTCCTGAAAAGCCAAAGGAGCATATTTGCCGGATTGGCGAAATTTGACAACGGCGATGACGCCGATCCAGCCATGCGCGAGCAGGCTGTTTCGCTGCTCCGTCAGGCCAAGGTGTTCGGATTCAGCGATGCGGAGATTGCGGATGCCATCGGCGAAGATGAGCTTGCCGTACGTGCGAAAAGGCAGGCGCTCGGCATCCGTCCGGAGTTCGGCGAGGTTGATACCTGCGCCGGCGAGTTTGAGGCGCGAACGCCGTACTACTACTCCTATTATGATTTTTCCGGGCGTTTGCCGGAGCAGAGAAGGCAGCCCGATCCATCGAAAAGGAAGATAATGGTTCTCGGTGGCGGGCCAAACCGGATCGGACAGGGAATTGAGTTCGACTGGTGCTGCTGCCATGCGGCATATGCGCTTCGCAGACGCGGTTTTGAGGTTGTGATGGTGAACTCAAACCCGGAGACCGTTTCGACAGACTATGATACGTCCGACAGCCTGTATTTCGAGCCTTTGACGTTTGAGGACGTGATGGAGATATACGCCCGTGAAGGGTGCGACGGGGTGATTGTGCAATATGGCGGACAGACGCCGCTCAACCTTGCCGAAAGGCTGAAGGCTGCGGGGGCGAACATCGTCGGCACATCGCCTGAGGATATCGACCTTGCTGAAGACAGGGACTACTTCAAGGCTCTTGTCTCCGAAGTCGGGATGCGCCAGCCACCGTCCGGCATTGCACATTCCGTGGACGATGCAAGGCGAATTGCGGCGGACATCGGATATCCTGTGCTGGTGCGTCCGAGCTTCGTGCTTGGCGGGCGCGGCATGGCGATAGTGTATGCGGAGGGCGATCTTGAGCGCTATGTCGCTGACGCAGTCGCAGCTTCGGACGGCAGGCCGATTCTGATCGACAAGTTTCTTGAACATGCGGTAGAGCTTGACGTGGACTGCATATCTGACGGCAAAACCACAGTTGTGGGCGCAATACTTGAACACGTCGAAGCGGCGGGATGCCATTCGGGAGATGCTGCCGCAATCACTCCGCCGGTTTCGCTCATGCGCAGCACAATCGAAGAGGTGAAGCGCTATGCAAGGCTTTTCGCCGAACGTCTTCACGTCATAGGGCTTATGAACATCCAGCTCGCCGTCACTCGCGATTCTGCGGGCAGGGAGACGATATGGATGATAGAGGTCAATCCTCGTGCATCTCGCACCGTGCCGTTTGTCTCGAAGGCGATAGGCGTTCCGCTTGCAGGGTATGCGGCGCGGTGCATGGTTGGTGAGACATTGGATGAGATCGGGTTTGCGTCAGAGGTCTTGCCAAAGCACTATTCGGTGAAGGAGGCGGTGTTTCCGTTCGTGAAGTTCCCAGGTGTGGATATCGGTCTTTCGCCTGAAATGAAGTCGACCGGCGAAGTCATGGCTATGGACGATGATCCGGACAGCGCCTACTTCAAGAGTCAGGTTGCGGCGGGAAGTCCGCTTCCGCTGAAGGGAAATGTGTTCCTGTCGCTCAAGGATGAGGACAAGGAGGCCGCCGTTCCGCTTGCCCGCAGACTTGTGGAGATGGGGTACTCGCTTTACGCGACACGCGGCACATCGACGCATCTGTGGGAGGCGGGAATAGAGTCCCGTGCGGCATTCAGGATTTCGCGGGGGCGTCCGAACGCACTCGACTTCATACGCCGCCGTGAAATTGCGTGGATCGTCAACACGTTCGAGACAAGCGGAGAAGCGGAGGCCGATGGACGCCGAATGAGGGCGGCGGCCGTCGCGGCCGGGATACCCGTCACCACGACGATGGCGGGATTTGCCGCCGCGCTGGCTGGGCTTGAGGATGAGAGGCTGTTCGGCGGCACCGGCGTACGTACGCTTCGTGAGTATGGCTAAGGCGTGGATATGCGCATTGATCGCCGATTGTTGGCTTTTGGTCACGTCATGCGCATTGTGGTGATTGCGTTTGTGGTATAATCATGCGGCAGTTGGCGGATGTGTGATTGCCGTGAGTGTGCCGCCTTGTCAAACAGAAGGAGTGCAGCGTTATGTGGCGGTTCGCGTTTCAGGTGATACCGGTGTTTGCCTGGTTGCTGTCGCTGTTGGTGGCGGTGGTGCCTTTACGGCTTCGTGTGCGCACGGCTTTGGTGTTTTCTGGGCTGTTGGCTCTTGCTTTCGGCAAATTCGCGTTCTTTTCGTTTGCCGGTGGCGATTGTTTTGTCCCGGAGCTTCCGTCCATCATCATCTGGTGCTATGGCGGCATATATTCATGGGCGATGCTGTTCACGGCCTTTGCGCTTGCCGCCGTCATGGCGGACGGTGCGTTTCGCGTTTGCGGACATCCTGTGTCCATTCGCGCAAAGCGCATTCGCACATCCTTTCTTGCGCTTGTCGCTGCGGCGCTGTCCGTCTGGGGCATATACGAGGGCATCCGTGTGCCGGATGTTCGCCGTGTGGAGCTTGCGTGGAGCGAGTTGCCGGCGTCGTTTGACGGCTATCGCATAGTCCACATGAGCGATCTGCACTGCTCCTCGTCCGCAAGACGCGGACATTTTGAGCGGATAGTGAATCTTGCGAATTCACTTGATGCCGATCTTGTCGCCATCACGGGCGATTTTGTCGATGGACGCTTTGCGGATCGCGAATCCGACCTTGCGCCGCTTGCAGACCTTCGGGCGCGGGATGGAGTTGTAGGTTGCACCGGCAACCATGAGGCCTATTGGGATTGGAGGAGTTGGGGATGCGCCTTCAAGAGATGGGGAATCACGTTCCCTGAGGAATCTGGGCCGGTGGTCATTCGCCGTGGCGGCGATTCGCTTGCGATAGGTGCGGTGAAGGATCCGGCATTTTTGGGCAGGCCGGCAGGTAGTCGGGATGCAATCAGAATCCGCAACGCATTTGACGGAGTTCCGGATGACGCTTTCAGAATATTCCTTTGCCACCGTCCGTGGGCAGAAGCCGCAGGTGCGGAGCGGTCAAATGTGCGTCTACAGCTTTCCGGACACACCCATGGCGGAGTGATGCCGCCATTCAGGCCGCTCATAGCCAAATTGAACGAAGGTCGCACCCATGGCGTATACGAATTTGCCGAGAAGCGGTTCTTGAACCTGTCTCCCGGCACGGGACAGTGGGCAGGTTTCCCTTTGCGTCTCTTCAATCCAACCGAGATCACCGAGATAGTGCTGCAACGCCGTTGAAAGATGGGGTGGGATCGAGACCGACCATCATTTTTGAGAATGTCAGTTGTTGCGGCGAAACTGCGATGGACAGATTGCTTATTTTGGCGATTTGACGCAGATGGCGGCATGGTATAAAATATCTGCCGTTTTTTTCAAGCAGGAAGGCAGCGAGAAAGGTTTTACCGATGTTCGAGTATCCACGTTCCGCACACAGGATAGGCGAGACCACGGTCTCCATGGTGCGCGGCGAAGACGCAGATTTTCTCAAGGTGTCAGGCCCCAATCCCGGATTCTCCGGAACCTGTGCCGCAGGGGCCGGATTCTATCCGCTCGACCACGCGAATACGGTTCTGCTCAGGAAGCTATTTCCGTTCTGTGCGCCCAAGCCGGTGCTGTCGTCCGTTCGCACGGTAGGGGTGGGCGACCGTCTTGGTCTTGCGACGCCGGGACATCTCCGCGTATTCGAGAAGTTCGATGCGGTGCCGGTGCTGGCGCAGCAGTCGATACGCGAACTCACGCTGACCGGCCGTACGTTCGGCGATGTGCTCGACTGTGCGACACGCGCCGTGTTCAGGGAGGATTTCCGGAAAGGCTATGGCGCGGACGGCGATCACCTCAAGACCGATGCCGAGGTGGAGTATGCGCTCGGGGAGGGCTATACGATGATTACGCTCGACTGCTCAGAGCATATCCGAAACGACGTCCTCGGAATGACTGACGGTCAGGTTGCCGCCGAATACCGGGCTGATGCAGAGATGGAGTCGGCATATCTCGGCAAGACGTTTACAGTGGAAGGACACGACGTGTCGTTCGGCGCCGACGAATTCAGGCGCACGTGTCTCATCTACGGCAAGGCAATAGACCATGCCGTCGCCATATACAAGCGTCACGTCGAAGGGCGTCCCGTGGATTTTGAGGTTTCTATCGACGAGACCTTGACGCCGACGACACCGGAACAGCACTATTTCGTCGCGAACGAGCTGACGCGCCGTGGAGTGAAGATCACGACGATCGCACCCCGCTTCTGTGGCGAGTTCCAGAAAGGCATCGATTACATAGGCGATCTGGCCCGGTTCGAGCGGGAGATGTCGGTGCATTCCGCCATTGCGAGGAAGTTCGGATACAAGCTTTCGATCCATTCCGGATCGGACAAGTTTTCGACGTTCGCGATAATCGGGCGTCTTACGAGAGGGAATTTCCACCTCAAGACCGCAGGCACGAATTGGCTTGAAGCGATGCGCGTCGTGGCGATGTGCGATCCGTCGCTGTATCGCGAAGTCCATGCCTACGCACTCGACGTTGCGTTCGCGGAGGCGCGGAAGTACTACCATGTGACGACGGATCTCGGTAAAATACCCGCACTTGATGCGCTCAAGGACGATGAGCTGCCGACGCTGTTCGAGCAGACCGACGCCCGGCAGCTGATCCACATCACCTATGGGTTGATTCTCACGGCGAAGAATCCGGATGGTTCGCTCCGCTTCCGCGACAGGCTGTTCAGGCTCTGGCGCGAACATGATGAGGAGTATGCTCAGAGGCTGGAGCGGCACATAGGCCGCCATCTCGAATTGCTGTACAGCGGTTTTGCCGGCTGAAACGGCAACACCGGGCAATCCATCATTCAATATAACAGGAAGGAAAACAGAAATGGGAATATTCAAGGCATATGACATCCGCGGCATCTACGGAACGGAGCTGACTGAGGATGTGTTCTACAAGATTGCGCGGGCGTATGCGCGTTTTCTTGGCTCGCCTAAGAAGATAGCGGTGGCGCGTGACTGCCGCAAATCGTCCGATTCGCTCTTTGCGGCGTTTGCCAAGGGGTTGAACGATGTCGGCGTGGACGTGCTGGATGTCGGTCTTGCGTCCACTCCGATGAGCTATTTCGCCAACGGGACGCTCAAACCGGACGGCTCTGTCATGATCACGGCCTCCCACAATACGAAAGAGTGGAACGGATGCAAGCTCTGCCGCGCCAATGCCGTTCCCATCTCCGGCGCCACAGGGATAAAGGACATCGAGCGCATGGTTGAGACGGGCGACCTCGGCGAAGATGCCGCCGTGAAGGGAACTGTCGAGAAGGTTGACGTCTCGGATGCATACGGAGCGCACGTCCGCACGTTTGCGCATCTGGCGAAGCCCGTCCACATCGCAGTCGATTTCGCAAACGGAATGGGAATTGCGGAATCGGTGGCGTTCGCCGGAAGCGATGTCACATACGATGCGCTGTACGGCGAGTATGACGGCGACTTCCCGAACCATGACGCCAACCCCCTGCACGTCGAGACGCTCAAGGATCTGCAGTCGCTCATCAAGGCGAATCCCGGAAAGTACGCCTTCGGTGTCGCATTCGACGGAGATGCCGACCGTGCGGGGTTTGTGGACGAGAAGGGCAACGTGATACCAATGGATTTCACAACGGCTCTCATCGCTCAAGACATGCTCTCTACAAATCCAGGCGCCGTGTGCTTCTACGACCTGCGCTCCTCGAAGATATGCGAGGAGACGATCCTTGCGGCGGGCGGCAAGCCGATGATGAGCCGTGTTGGACATTCCTTCATCAAGGCGCAGATGCGCGAGAACGATGCAGTGTTCGCCGGCGAGCTTTCCGGTCACTACTATTTCAAGGCGAATTTTACGGCCGAGTCGTCGTCGATGGCGACATTTGCACTGGCCAACATCGTGTCTAAAAGCGACAGGCCGCTTTCTGAACTCGTTGCGCCGCTGCGCAGGTATTCGCAGTCCGGCGAGATAAACTCCAAGGTCGCCGACGCCGCAGCCGTGCTTGCGGAGATGAAGAGGCGCTTCCCCGACGCATTTGAGCTTGACGGCGTGTCTGTGGATCGCTGGGATGCCGAGGGATGGTGGTTCAACGTGCGGATGTCGAACACGGAACCGCTCGTCCGTCTCAACCTTGAGGCGAAGACTCCTGAATTGATGGAAGCCAAGCGCGACGAGATGCTCGCTCTCATACGCGGGTAGTCCATGCATCCGGATCTGTTCTCCATCGGATTCCTGCACGTGAAGACATACGGGTGCTGCATGGCGCTCGGATTCTTCATCGCGTGGCAGGTGCTTGTGCATCTCTGCCGCCGCGTCGGACGAAAGTTCGACGCCCTCGGCAACCTCCTTGTGGCGCTGATGATATCTGGCATCGCAGGAAGCCGGATAGCCTACGTGATGGAACATTGGCAGACGGAGTTCGCGGCGCATCCGATGGACATCATCCGCATCGATCAGGGCGGGCTGATGTTCTACGGCGGATTCATTCTTGCGGCGCTGGTGTTCGGCGTGTGGTGCGCCGCAAAGCGGGAGAATCCGCTTGCGGTCGCCGATCTGCTGTGCGTGGCGGTTCCGGTCGGACACGCCTTCGGCCGCATCGGCTGCTTCTTCTACGGATGCTGCTACGGGAAGCTCTCCGCATCACCGTTGGCCGTGGCGTTCCCTCGCGGTTCGCCCGCGTGGTACGAGCAGCTGAACGCCGGACAGATTGCGTCATCGGCCTTTCAAAGCCTTCCGGTGCTGCCAACGCAGCTGTTCGAGGCTGCTGCCAATCTCGCGCTCTTTGCCGTTCTCTTTCTTCTGTACAGGAAGTTCCGGCGCGGAACTGCGGCGGCGTATCTCATTGGGTACGCAGTCATCCGCTTTGCGATGGAGTATGTGCGCGGCGATCCGAGGGCTGCCGTCGGGCCGTTCTCCATCTCCCAGACGATATCGATTGCGCTTTTCGCTGCCGGCGTGGTGCTTGCATTTGCGACGCACTTAAGGCGCAGCCCATCTCCCGAAGCGCACGGAACGCATTGACGGCAGGGTAGATTGCGAGGGGCGTCTATGCGGAACGTTGGGACTACCCCCCCCAAAAAAAAATCCTCTGTGCTCTACGCGTCTTCATGCCTTTGCGTTGAAAACAACCATCACCGCCACCTTAAATCTCACTGCATCCTCTATGTGTTCTGCGTGAAAAGCTCTCTCAACAAATCGTAAACAGAAAATTATTCTCTTCGATCATCAGTTTTGGAACGCGCTTCTCCACGATGTGCTGGGCGCGGAACGGCCGCGCGCTGCGCGTTCGTCTCCACCAACTCCATCACGCAGGGCGAGCAGGTCGCACCTTTCTGGAAGCGGATGGACGTGGAGATTGATTTCGCGTGGTGCACGTTCCGCTGGGACCCCGAGGCGTTCGAGAAGGCGCACGTACACTGCGTCGTCATCGGATTCCACGCGAAGGACGTCAATGGCGGGGCGGGACGCCCCGCCCTACCGAATGACGGAGCGTCTGCCCGGCCGGTAGGGCGCGACGTCCCCGCCGCGCTGAATGTCGGAGCGTCTGCCCGGCTGGTAGGGCGCGACGTCCCCGTCGCGCCGAGCGTCCCTCGCAAAATCATCTTTGATGCGGACGTGAAAGTTCGTTGCTTTCGCTACTGGAAGTTTTTCGTCCGCACCGTAATCTCACGCCTTCAGCGTTTTTAGTGGCTGAAAACCATTCGCGAGGAAAAAAGTGTGGGAAAAAGCAGTCTTTGTTCGATCGTTATGATGGTGGTGGTGGACTTTCCGCGTCAATCGTAATGCCCCTTGCAGGACAGGATTTCAACGCAGTTGCCGACGATACGGAAAACAAGGCGGTCGGCTTCATTGATGCGAACGCTCCACCATCCGGTTAGGTCGTGACGCAATGGTTCGGGTCTGCCAATGCAGTCGTAGCCGTTGCGGTCAATGCTCTGGAGCAGTTGGTGTATGCGTTTGAGCGTTTTACGGTCTTCGCCTTGCCAGGTGAGATACTCCTCCCAGGCCTCCTCGTGCCAGACTTTACGCATGAACGGGTTCTCCGTCGCAAATCAGATCATGCTCCACCATATGCCGTCTGGCATCCATATCCCTTGCGCGACGGCGCAAGACTGACATGTTGGATTCCGAATAAAAGGGATCTGCCTTTATGATAAAGGGAAACTGCCCGCTTCTGACAGTCTGGGCGACGAATATGTTGATGGCTGTTGACATCGTCATGCCCATGGACTTGAAAGTTTCATCTGCGGACATCTTCAGATCGTCATCCATTCTAAAACTAACCTGTGCCATTTCTCTTCTCCTTTAATGCGACAAATTGTACAACATTCGCTTTTCAGCGTCAAGCGATATGCCGCCATTGCATCCTTTCTTCGGATTTTTCTATGAAACACCGATCTGTGTTGCGCCCAACACTGAAATTCACAGAGGCGCATTTGGTTGTTGTTGCTTTCGCAGCTGGGAGTTTGGGAGTTTTCGTCCGCACCGTAATCTCACGTCTTCCGTGTCCGCCGCAGACGGCTTCCGTGTGTTCCGTGGTCGAAAACCTGTCGTGGTCGAAAACTCGTGCGATGCGTTGAGGGCGTTTTACCGCTTTGATTCGGACGATCCAATCTTTCTATCCACGCCGATTTGATATTCGGGCGTGAAAGCTGAAACGGAGTTCTTGGCATGATCGGCAAGATTCACAGGATTTGGCATAGGTGGATTTTGTTTCACTTGAAGGTAGGTGGATCGGAAAAGTTTTCCGATTCCGGTTCTTCTGCATATGGTAGAATACGTCCAAGTTTTGTCAACGCATAAGAGCAAAGGATTTAGTATGACAATGAGAAATGTCTTGGTTGCGGCGTTTGCGGTTGTGTGCGGCGTCTGCTGTGCCGCCGACGGCGGCGACGTGAAGCCTTCGACGTCCGTGCTTGGCAGGGATGGCGCGAAGATTGCCGCGAGGTTCAAGATCTCCGGGCAAGACCGGATGCAGGGATTTCTCCGCACCAGGTTCACCATGGACGGATGCGACGCATGGGTGGTGGAGCCGGACAAGCCGGCCTCCGACGGACGCTGGGTGTGGTGCATGGAGTGGCCGACGGCATTCCAGGATCGCGTTGGCGTAAAGGCGCTGCTTGAGGCCGGATATCGTTGGGTGACGTTCAATCCTGCGTCGAAGGATGTCTATGCCGGCAACCAGAACGACGGGATGCTGGCGAAGCGCAGGGAGTTTCAGAGATTCCTCGTGGATGAACTCGGATTTGCGCCAAAATGCGGCCTCATCGGAATGAGCTGGGGCGGATTCTATTCCGTCCGCTATGCATCGACGTTCCCTGATTGCGTGTGCGCAGCCTATCTCGATGCGCCGCTTCTCGACTTCTCCACGCTGCAGGGCTTCAACGGCAACGGTGACTGGGGTCGCAAGGGACTTGCCAAATACTATCCGTTCATCACCGATACGTACGACGGCGCGAACGATCCCTACCAGAGCGTAAACCGCGCCGCACCCATCGCAAAGGCCGGAATACCTCTGCTCATTCTCTACGGCGGGGCGGATGTCGTCGTGCCGCCGGAGAGGAACTGCATCAGCTTTGCGGCGGCCTTCGAGAAGGCTGGCGGAGACCTTAAGATCGAACGCCGCGCAAAGTGGGGGCATCACCCTCACGGGGTCGAGCCGAACGAGGTGCAGCGCATAGTCAACTTCTTTGACGGCGCCTACGCCGGGAAGTAGACGCCAGGCCGGAAACCCAAAGGGGACGCAATCAAATGAACCGCAGAGATTTCCTGAGATCGCTCGGCGGCGTGGCCGCCGTCAGCGCTTTGCCGTCCTTCGCGGACGATCCTTCTGCATTTCCGAAGCGCGGCGCGTTCGAACGTCTCGTGCTTGCGTACAACCGAATCCACATCGGACTCGAAAAGCCGTTTTCGGTTCTGCACATCTCCGATACGCATCTGACGGAAGCGTATCCGAACGAAGACGGGAAGAAGCAAAAGCTGAAGCAGGTGCGAACGCAGACGTTCGGCGGGCGGCAGGAGCAGGCGCTCCGCGATTCGCTCGCGTGGGCGAAGAAGAACGTCGATTACGTGATTCACACGGGAGACTTGATCGACTGGCAGAGCGAAGCGAACTTCGACCTTGTCCGGAAGTATTTTGGCGATGCCATGTTCGGTTCGATCGGCAACCACGAGTACTCGAAGTACATGTGGCTTGAGAAGGCGGAGACGACAGAGGCATACAAGGCGTTGACGGCTCCGCTCGTGCAGAAGGCATATCCGTTCGACATACGCTTCGCATCGCAGACCGTCAACGGCGTAAACTTCGTTTCGCTCGATTCGGTGTACGGCACGGTCGTCCCGGAGCAGGTCGAACGCTTCCGCGAAGAAGTGAAGAAGGGCTTGCCGATCGTCCTCTGCATGCACGTTCCGTTCTACACGGACAGGATATGGTAGGCGATGAAGAAGTTCTGGAGCAGCGACAGCAAGTTCGCGAGCGCAAAGATCCCGGACGCAACGGGGGATTGCCTTGCGCAGAGATCAGACAAGACCACCCAGGACTTCATCGCCATGCTCAAGCGCGAACCGATGCTCAAGGGCATACTCGCCGGACACCTCCACTTCACTGTGCAGGATCGCTTCTCGCCGACGGCGATGGAGTACGTCGTCGGCGGAAACTTCATGTTCCACGGTGAGGAGATGCTCTTCACCTGAATGACGCTGCGGTTTTCTGCGGCACGACATCGGCTGTGGTATAATGTAAGGCGTAAACCGGACAAACAACTGGACAACCAGAGGACTTGACACGACAAATGAAAAGGATTGCGATACTTGCGGCGTTCGCCGCGATGGCGGCGTTCGCCGAACCTGCGGCGGACTATGCGACGAAAGACATCTTCACGGACGGCGAATTCTTCGTCGGCTGCAACTACTGGGCAAAGAACGCCGGAATGTACATGTGGAGCCAGTGGCGTCCGGACATCATCGAGAAGGAGCTTGAGACCCTGTCGCGTCATGGCACACGCGTGATGCGCGTGTTCCCACTCTGGAGCGACTTCCAGCCTCTCACTGGAGACTGCTCCGGCGGCGGAGCGTACCGCAGCTACCGTTTCCGCGACAACAAGCCGCTTCCGAACGAGGCGGGCGTTGACGATGAGATGATGAAGCGGTTCCGCCTTTTCTGCGACATGGCGCAGAAGCACGACATAAAGCTCATCGTCGGCATCGTGACGGGGTGGATGAGCGGACGCCAGTTCGTTCCGCCGGTGTTCGAGGAGCGCAACGTCCTTTCCGATCCGGAGGCGGTGATGTGGCAGACGCGGTTCGTAAAGTACTTCGTGAAGGGACTGAAGGATCATCCCGCAATCGCCGCGTGGGACTACGGCAACGAATGCAACTGCATGGGCGCGAACGCAAAGGCGATGTTCTACAACTGGATGGATCACATCGCGATGGCGATACGCCTTGCCGATCCGTCGCGTCCGATCGTCTCCGGAATGCACGGTCTTTCCACGAAGGACAGCGCCAGTGCGCCGATTCGCCTCAACGGCGAAATCTCCGACATCCTTTGCACCCATCCGTACCAGTACTACGTGCCTGGATGCGGCAAGGAGGCGTTCAACACGATGCGCACCGAACTTCATCCGACTGCCGAGTCGGTGCTGTACCGCGACCTTGGCGGCAAGCCGTGCTTCGTGGAGGAGATAGGCAACCTCGGAACGAGCTGCGTATCTGACGAACGTACCGCAGCCGGGATGCGCTGCACGATGTTCAGTGCGTGGGCAAACGACCTCAAGGGATGCCTTTGGTGGTGCAACTCCGATCAGGAGGTCCTCGACTTCCCTCCGTACACGCTTACGCCGAACGAGCGCGAACTCGGAATGCTCCGTCAGGATCTTACGCCGAAGCCGCTGATGCTTGAAATGCAGGCGTTTCAGGAGTTCCGCGCCTCGCTGCCGTTCC
This sequence comes from uncultured Lentisphaeraceae bacterium, assembly GCA_964567665.1. GTDB lineage: Bacteria > Verrucomicrobiota > Kiritimatiellia > RFP12 > UBA1067 > UBA1731. The sequence continues at coordinate 42,076 of CAZMNN010000014.1, read as the reverse complement.
GCAAGCTTCCCAAGGCGAAGACGGACGCCGTGATTGTCGTGCCTGAGAAGGATGATGGCTGGATTCCTGGCTTTGGTGCGTACCTTCTGGCGCGTCAGGCCGGTTTCAATCCGAGCTTCGCCGGCGCGGAGCAGGAGCTGCCGGAATCGTCCTTCTACGTAGTCTGCTCCTCCGAGCGCGACGAGAGCTACACCTACCCGGCGCAGAAGCGGATTTTCGCGAAGGCGAAGGAAGGGGCGACGGTGCTCGTGCTGTACGCCGGCGACTCGCGCTTTACGCAGCTCCGTGAGCAGGCTGGTGTGAAGATCGACTACTGCAACCTGTCGCCGAGCGACAGAACGTTCACGCTTGCGGCGCATCCCGACCGCCCCATCAACGTGTGGGACAAGTCGACCTGCAAACTTCTGGCTGCGGAGGCTGAGGTTCTCGGAAAGACTGCCGCCGGAGAGCCGGTGTTCACGAAGTTCAAGTACGGCAAGGGTACTGTCCTTCTCTGCAACGCGCCGATAGACAGGCAGACGATAGCCCGTTCGGATGCCTTGACCGGAACGAACATCAGGCCGTATTACCTTGTGTTCCGCGAGGCCGCAAAGATCGCCGGGCTGAAGCAGACGGTCGAGAAGGGCGACTGCCCGCTTGTCGGTTTCACAGAGCATCCGGCCGCAGACGGCTCCACGATTGTGATGGCGATCAATTTCGAGCCGCGTCCGATGGTGTGTCCCGTGAAGGTGAACGGCCGAATCGGTCGCGTCTGGCGCGGAGACGTAAAGGACGGCAAGGTGTCGCTTGCAGCAAACGAGGTTGCGCTGTTTGAAGTGAAGTGAGAGGTGTTCAATGACGATTGCGGATGTGGTGAGGGTGCTTGACGGGAAGCTTGTGGCCGGCGACGCCGCAAGCCCCCGGGTCGTCGGTGCAGTGGTGGCGAACGACCTGATGAGCGACGTGCTTCTGTTTGATGCGGATGACGCCCTGATACTGACTTCGCTCGCCAGCGATCAGGCGATACGCACGGCGCACATAGTAGGTGCGATGGGTGTTGTGGTCCACAACGCCAAGCCGCTTTCCGAGACGATGGTGAAGGTCGCCAACGACCTTCACATTCCCCTCGTCTCGTCTCCGCTTTCAAAGTTCGACGCCTGCGTGAAGCTTCACGATGCGCTTGAGATGGAGAAGCGCACGTAAGGGAGGGAGGACGGACGATGGGAGAGGCGTACAGTCCGACGATCCTTCCCGGTGCGCAGCAGCAGGACGACGACATCTTCGTCAAGTTCCCGCTCGATCCGTCCACGCTTGGCGGCGATGGCTCCGTGATAATCATGGAGCTTCTTCAGCGCTTCAAGGTCAGGGACGTCATGAAGCGCAAGGTCATCTCGCTCGCCCGCAGCACGTCCATGCGCGAGGCGCAGCGGATCATGCGCGAAAACCGCGTATCCGGGCTTCCGGTGTCGGAGGACGGACGGCTCTTCGGCATAGTCTCGGTGAACGACATCATCAACGCGCTCGACAACGGCTGGATAGACGATCCGTGCGAGGCGCACATGGCGACGAACCTGGTGGTGCTTGAGGCTGGGATGCCGCTTGCGTATGCACTCCGGTATTTCGGGAACTACACGTACGGACGCTTCCCGGTGCTGGATTCCTCACGCAAGCTTGTCGGGATCATATCGCAGCGCGATGTCATGCGGGCGCTGCTCTACGAACTGTCGGTTGAGATCAGGAAGCTGGAGCGCAAGGCGGCCCGCGGATCGAATGCTCCGGAACACGCCGCCGGCGGGAACTATTTCCGCAAGGAGTTCGCCGTAGTCCACAACGATCTCGGAAGCGCGGGTCGCGCCGCGAACGAAATCAAGAAGATTCTGAAAGACCGCAAGGTGGATCGTTCAATCGCCCGTCGCGTGGCGGTTGCCGCATATGAGCTTGAGATCAACATCTGCATCCATTCGCACGGCGGCATTTTGACATTCGTGATTGCCGACGATCTGATTACGGTCAAGGCAAAGGATCGCGGTCCCGGCATCCCGGACATCGAGTGGGCCTGCCGGGACGGCACGTCCACGGCAAACGACTGGATTCGCTCACTTGGCTTCGGCGCCGGCATGGGGCTTTCCAACTCGAAGCGCGTCGCCGACGAGTTCGACATAAAGTCGGAGGTCGGAAGGTTCACCGAGGTGACGTGCCGCTTCCGGCTTAAATGACGCCGCTCACATCAGCGAGAGGATTGCAGGGGTGACGTCGGCGAGAGACGACACCATGCTGCGCATCTCGTTCTCCTTCGGACCGAATGCGATGAAGGGGACGGGGTTGCGTGTGTGCCCGCGTTCGTTCATCGCCTCGATGTTTCCGTGGTCGGACGTCATGACAAGCGTGATTCCGGCGGCGTCGGTGTAGCGCACAAGCGTAGAAAGGAACGCATCGTATTCGCGCAGCACGGCACAGGCTCTTTCGTAGTCCATCGAATGTCCGGCGACATCTGTCTGGAAGTATTCGAAAAGCGTGAAATCATTGGCGCGGATTATGTCGAACAGATGCCGGGCCGCATCTTCGGGATCGATCACCGGAATGTCGGGATAGCGGTCGCGTATCGTTTCGCGCGTCAGATCCTGCAGCACGGCGTTGTCGTCAGCCAGGTCTGATACGGTCGATACCGTCTCCGGCGCCGTGAGAGCCATCACCGTCGTGACGGACTTGAACCTGCGCACCTCAAGTTCATCGGCGGATTCCACAAGGTAGGCATCCGCAAACTTGACCTTCTTTCCGCGTTCCTTGAGCTTCAGGAAGAGGTTCTCCCTGCAGATCACGTCCCTCAAGCCCGGCCCAGGGAAACCTTCGCAGTGCCGCCCCATGAACTGCGACGCATTCACGCCCGTGAACATGGTCGTCTGCCCGGTGGCAGATTGCGGCAGCCCGTCCACTCCGAGATTCGCGTCGATCGGTCTGCAATGCGAGGCGATGAGCCGACAGAGCGCCGGACATACCTCAGGGTTTATTGGATTATCCGGTGAAGGTGGGGCGATGCCGACGCCGTCGATGAACAGATAGACGAGTTTCACAGGCCGTAAGACTTCATCTCCTTCTTGAGCTCGTCAAGTGAGACGCTGTCCTCCTTTGCCTTCTCAAGGGCCGTCTTGTAGAGCGGCTTTGCCTTGTCGATGAATTCGGCTTTTCCCTTGGCGTCACCTTCGTCGCCGGCGAGCGATGCGCAGCGCATGTAGTTCTTCGCCGCCACCCATTCGCGGGAGTACACCACGCCGTTGGCCGGATCGGAATCCTCGAAGTTCTCCATTTCGGCCGAAAGCATGTAGTCGATGAACGTCTGGAGATGCTTTATGGCCTCCTTGCGCTGGTTGGCCTCCATCGCCTTGTGTGCGCGGAGCTTAGCGACCGTACTCTTGCACCAGCCCTGCGAGCGTCCCGGCATTCCCGCCTCAAGCTGGGCGATCGCGCCGTCGTAGTCGCCGACGAGAAAATAGCCGTCAAGCCTGCGTTCGCACAGGGAGTTTGCCGCCGCATCGGAGAGCCGTCCGGTCTTGAGCAGGTACTCGGCGAATCCGATCATCTCCTTGATCCGGCGGTCGGTTTCCGCCTTGGGCGACTTCACGTCTCCGGTGAGGCGGATCATTGCCTCTTCGGCAAGCAGACCGATGGAGTCGTACGGGATCTTCGGCTCGAACCCGATCTTTGGAATCCAGCCCTTGAACCTGACGGTGAAGAAACGTTCGTCCGCGAGTTTGCGAAGCCGCGCCGCAGACTCATCCATCGACGCAGAGCGGAACTCCTTCCTTACGGCCTTGCTCGTGGCCTTTCCCTGCTCAGGGAGCAGACGGACAGACCAGAGCCACAATGCCGCTCCCGCAACTGCAGCCAGCGCAACCGCCGCAACCGCGAACAACTTGACCGTAGACGACTTCCTTTTCATCTGCAAGCACTCCTCATAGGTTCAGAAATAAAGATGCGCATATTATAGATGGAAAGCGGATTTGCCGCAAGAGAGAAATCATGGTATCATACGCAAAATTTTTTTAGGAGGTCAGAGAAGATGAAAGAAGTTGGCGTTGGAATTCTCGGATTCGGAACGGTCGGTGCGGGCGTTGCGCAGGGATTGCTTGAGCATGGTGAGGTCATGTCTAAGCGTCTTGGCGTGAAAATCGTGTTGAAGCGCATCGCCGACCTTGACATAACCACCGATCGCGGTGTCACAGTGCCTGACGGCGTCCTCACCACCGACGCCGCCTCCGTGATAGCGGATGACGGCATCGGCATCGTCGTGGAGACGATCGGCGGCACCGGCATAGCCAGGAAGCTGGTGCTTGACGCCATTGCGGCAAAGAAGTGCGTGGTCACGGCGAACAAGAAGCTGCTCGCGGAGTACGGCCGGGAGATATTCGATGCGGCTTCGGCGAACGGCGTTGACATCTATTTCGGCGCAAGCGTGGGCGGCGGCATCCCGATCATCCGCGTTCTGCGCGAAGGACTTTCCGGCAACGAGATAAACACCATCCACGGAATCCTGAACGGCACGTGCAACTACATACTCACGCGCATGGAGAACGAGGGCAAGCCCTTTGACGAAATCCTCAAGGACGCGCAGAAGCTCGGCTACGCCGAGGCGAATCCGTCTCTCGACATCGACGGTTTCGACACCGCCCACAAGGCCTGCATCCTTGCGGCGCTGGCCTATGGATTCCAGCCTACGCTCGAACAGGTGCAGGTCGAAGGCATCCGCAACCTTTCCGGCGACGACGTGAAGTACGCGGCTGATTTTGGCTACCGCATCAAACTTCTCGCCTGCGTCGCCCGTGACGGCGGAGAGGTCGAGGTCGGTGTGCATCCAACGCTCGTGCCGTTCTCCCATATGCTCGCCAATGTGAACGGCGTGTTCAACGCCGCCATGGTGAACGGCGACATGAGCGACTACACCATGTACTACGGACGCGGCGCCGGACGCGCACCGACGGCGTCCACCGTCGTGGCCGACATCGGCGACATCGCCCGCAACATAGCGAACGGAGAGACGCGGTACAGCCGTGCCGTGCCGACGTACGGCGAAGGCGTGACGAAACTCCGCGCCGCCGGCGACATAGTTTCGCGCTTCTACCTGCGCTTCATGCTTGCGGACAAGCCCGGTGCATTCGGAGCCGTCGCAACGGCGCTTGGAAAGCATGGTGTCTCCATCTCTGCGGCATCGCAGAAGTCGAGCGGCGAAGGCAACGCCCCGGTGCCCGTCGTTGTGCTCACGCACAAGTCGCGCACCGCCGACCTTGAGGCGGCGCTTGGCGAGATCGAGAAGTCGGGCGTGGTCTCCGAGACCCCGGTTCGCCTGAGAATGCTCTGATTCGCCGGCGGACGGTCGTCCATCCATGGCGGCACTTCTGCCAGCTGAACGCAGAACGTGGAAGGGGCGTCTCTTCCTCGTCTGCGTGTATGCGTTGCTCGCGCTTGGCGGCGTCACCATGGTGCTTCCGTTCATGGTGATGCTCGCTTCGAGCTTCTCCTCCAGCTACGACTACGCCCGTCACGCGCCGGTGCTGCGCGCTCTCTGGAACCGCAACGACCGTTTCATGCGGTCGGTGGCGACGTATTTTCCGAGATTTCCGCGTGATGTGTTTCCTGATGCCCCTGCATCCTGGACGACATGGCAGTCCGTCGCGCAGGACAAGGCGGGCGTGGACAGGTTCGCCGATGCGCTGCTCGATCCGCTCACGAACAGGACGCTCTGCGCGGAATGGAGACGCGGGGCGGAGCGGTATCGTGAAGTGTCCGCCACATGGGACATCCACCGCACCGTGTGCAACTACGATCCGCGAGATGTGCAGCCGTTCACCGGGTCGTTTCAGACGTCATTCACGGCCGAGACGCATCTGCCCGTCGCGGATGCGGAATGGTCGCCGCCGACGGATGACGAAAGATACGGGCTGTGGTGCAGGTTCAAGGATTCATACCGGCAGCGTATGCTGAGCCGTGGCGACTATCTGTGCCGGACGACACCCGTTGCGACGGCTGAGGCCGATGCGGCGGCGCTGCGCGACGGTCTGCGGAAAGCTCTTGCCGTGCAGTTCATCGAGCATGGCCGACGTGACTTCTTTCTCGGCGCGTTCGACAACTACCGGCTTGTGGGACAGTACCTGTTCCTGCGCGGAGAGGCGTTCATGAACACCGTGCTGCTCGTGCTGTTCTCCGTGCTTGCGTCGCTCATCGTGAATCCGCTCGCCGCATATGCGCTGTCCCGTTTCCGCATGAAGGGTGCGGAGGGCGTGCTGCTGTTCCTGCTTGCTACGATGGCGTTCCCGGCCGCCGTGACCGCCATACCGGGATTTCTGCTCATCCGCGATCTGGGGCTGATAAACACCCTTGCTGCACTTGTCCTCCCGACGGTGGCGAGCGGCATGAGCATATTCATCCTCAAGGGGTTCTTCGATGCGCTTCCCCGCGAACTCTATGAGGCGGCGGCGATCGACGGCGCGGGCGAGTGGACGGTGTTCACCCGGATAACGCTTCCGATGACTACGCCGATACTCGCCGTGAATGCGCTCAACCATTTCATTGCGGCCTACAATTCGTGGGAGTGGGCGTTCCTCGTCTGCCAGAGGGAATCAAAGTGGACGATTGCGGTGTGGATGTACCAGATGAGCCAGGAGATGGCTGGCCAGCCATGGTGCGTGATGGCGGGCTTTGTGCTGGTTTCCATTCCGACGGCGCTCGTGTTCCTCTTCTGCCAGAAAGTCATCCTTCGCGGCATTGTGCTTCCGAGCATGAAATGACGCCGCACCGGCGGCCGCGTGGCGTTATGGTATAATCCAGACCATATGCAGAACATCGATGTGATAGTGGCTGGAGCCGGAGTTTGGGGCTGCACCGTGGCGCGTTGCATCGCCGAGCAGGGACGCAAGGTGCTGGTGTTGGAGAAGCGGCCTGTAGTGGGCGGCAACGTACGCTGCGAAACGGATCCAGACAGCGGAATCGAGATCCATGCGTACGGAAGCCACATATTCCACACGCATCTTGACGATGTGTGGCGTTTCGTCCGCCGCTTCGTGGAGTTCAACGGATATCAGCACAAGGTGCTTGCGCGTCATGACGGAAAGACGTATTTTCTTCCAGTGGGGCTTGCGCTCGTGAACAAGTTTTTCGGCGTGGAGCTGTCGCCGTCCGAACTTCCAGGATTCATGGCCGACGAATCGCGCAAGGGGCGGCTTTTCGACGCATTTTTCCGTGGCTACACGTCAAAGCAGTGGGGGCGGCGTCCGGAGGACATCGATCCGGCCATCATCCGGCGTGTTCCGGTACGCGCCTCGTATGACGTAAACTACTTCAACGACTGCAACCAGGGCATCCCGATCACCGGATACAACTCACTGTTCGAGCGTCTTCTCGACCATCCGAACATCACCGTGGAGTGCAACCGCGAATTCGATCTTGATGGATGGCGTCGCAGTGCGCTCTCCGGCAGACCTGTGTACTATTCCGGTCCGATAGACCGTCTTTTCGGATACAGATACGGAGAGCTGCCGTGGCGTTCGCTCACCTTTGAGCGCGAGACGCTCGACGTCGCGGACTATCAGGGCACAAGCGTTGTCAATTACGTAGATGCTGACGTTCCGTACACTCGCATACACGAGTTCAAGCACTACCATCCGGAGGACAAGGCGGCGATGGCGCAGCCGAAGACCGTGATAATGCGTGAGTATCCGCGCACGTGGAAGTCCGGCGACGAACCGTACTATCCTGTGGACACCCCGGAATCGCAGGCTCTGCTCGCGAAATACCGTGAAGAGTCCATGAAGGTTCCTATGCTTACGGTTGGCGGAAGGCTTGGCGAGTACAGGTACTATGACATGGATCAGTCCATCGGCAAGGCGCTTGAAGTGGCGTTGCGCCGTTGAGCGTCATTTGACAGGCTTTCCTGTTGGCTGTCCGCCGCTAAACTGCCACATACATATGATATAATAGGGCGTGTGAAGAGATTTCAGACATTTCTGTGTTGCATGGCCGTTTCCGTCGCGTTTGCGGAGGGACAGCCGTTTTCGCGCTATCAGACGATCATCGACAGAAAGCCGTTCGGGCCGGAGCCGGTGAACTTTGACCCCGAGGCGTTGCCTGGCTCTGCTGCGGCATCTGTCGCCGGCGGCGAAATGACGCCGGAGCAGCGTACCGCCGAAGAGCGGCAGCTTGCCGCCAAGGTGCGCGTCTCCATACTCAATGTGACGCCGGCCGGCGTCGTCAAAGTCGGTTTCACGGATTCATCGGTCACTCCGAACGAGAACTACTACCTCAAGGTTGGCGCAAGCCAGAACGGATGGACGGTGAAGGATGCGGATCCGAAGACGGAATCAGTCACCCTTGAGAAGGATGGGGTGGAGGTCACGCTCAAGCTTGGCGAGGCATCAGGTGGACGTGACGCGAAGGGTGGTCAGTCCAAGCGCCGTCACATGCTGGCCGCAATGCCGTTGAGCGCATCGAACCGTGACGCAGCGTCTGCGGCGTCTGGGCGTGGACGCTCCCTCGGCGGGCTGGCGCGTCTCCGCCAGCAACGCATGGAGAAGAAGGCCGAAGAGCAGGCGGAAGCGGAGCGCAAGCGCGAGGCGGCGGCCGTCGCTGAGGCGGCGCGCAAGGAGCGCGAGGCGGCGGAGGCCGCAGAGAAGCAGAGGATGGAGGAGGAGCGGCAACAGCAGCGTGAGGCGTTGAGGCAGATCCAGGAACAGCTTAGAAAAGCGCGAGAGGAACGCGAAGCGGCAGCGGCTAACAGCGCCAATGAGGAGGAACAGGGTGAAACGGACAACGCTGAGTGAATTTAGGGACTCCCTGCTCAAGACAGGCGGTTATTCGTCTGGGCCGGACGCGCTGGCGCCTGTCCGGAGAAAAAAGGGACGCTGGACGACGTTCAGCTTCACCATGAGCGTATTCTTCGTGTTCCCGTACTGCGCGGTGCGCGAGTTCTTCAGGTCGCTTACGACGGAGCTGTGGGCGCGGTGCTGCTTCAAGGCACATCAGAAGGCTGAACGCTTCGGCATAAAGGTGACAGCCGACGGATGGGAGAGCAGGAACGGCTGCAAAGGGCCGGTCGTATATCTCTGCAACCACATGTCCACCCTTGAGACGATCATGCTCCCGCCGGTGCTTCTGACGTATGGGCCGTTCAACATATTCGTGAAGGCGTCGCTGTCGCGTCTGCCGGCGCTGAAACGCGCCGCCGCGCACATGGGGCTTATCCCGCTTGGACGCAAGTCTCCGCGAGAGGATCTGATGCAGGTGTTCAGGGAGGGCGTGGCCCGCATAAAGGAAGGACATTCGATATTGATATTCCCGCAGGGATCGCGAGAGCGCGTGTTCTCCCGCAGGCTGTATTCCTCCATTGGTGCGAAGCTTGCGGAGAAGGCGGGGGTGCCGGTGATTCCGATTGCCGTCAAGACGGACTGCGAACCGACCCGTCCCGACGGCTGGGGATGGCTCAAGGATTTCGGCACTGTCGATCCGTCGAAGGACATACGTCTCCGGTGCGGCCCGCCAATCACCGGCACGGCCAAGGAGATGCATCAGAAGGTGTTCGATTGGATCAAGGCGCAGCTGGACGAATGGGGGCTTCCGACTGAGGGATGAAAAGCCGCCGCTATCTGATCTGGCTCAACTGGCCTGAGCGTCCGTTTAGGCTGTGCGCCGCCGACAAGGCGTTCTTTCAGTCTCTGGTTGGACGTCACGAGGTGCGGGTTGTGCGTTCCGGCCGTGCGTTCCTGAAAGAGCTTCCGCTTGCGACGCACGCCATATGCTGGGAGTTTCACAAGGAGTGGTTTTCGTCCGCGCAGAATCTGCGCGTCCTGGCTACACCGGGCGCCGGGCGGGAACTTATGCCGACCGATGCCGAACTTCCCGTCGGCGTGACGAAATACCACGGCGAATTTCATGGTCAGGTGATGAGCGAAACGGTTCTCGCCTACATGCTTGCGTGGTGTCGTGGGCTGTATCCGGCGTACGACTGGCAAAGGTCTGGCGATGACGGCAATCTTTGGCGGCGGACTGAACTTGGTGAACGGTGCTTTTCCCTTGCCGGGACGAAAGCCGTCATACTCGGCTACGGACGCATCGGCGGCGCAGTCGGGAAGAGGCTTGAGGCCCTGGGGGTATCGGTTGCAGGCATAAGGCGCGGCAACTTCGCCGAACTGCGTTCTGCCGTTGCAGATGCGGATTGGCTGATATGCGCATTGCCTTCCGACACCGGCACGGACGGCATCGTCGACGCCGCGCTCCTGCGCAGGATGAAGCGCAGTGCGGTGCTGATCAACATCGGGCGCGGAAACGCCGTTGTCGAAAACGACCTCGCCGAAGCGCTGAAACGCCGCAGGATTGCGGCTGCGTTCCTTGACGTGTTCCGCAGGGAGCCGCTTGACGTCTCATCGCCGCTTGCCGCCGACCTGCCAGGCCTATACCGCTTTCCGCACGGCTCCGCGTTCACCCCTGACTATCTGAGGATGTTTTTCCGCGAACTGGCCTCGCGTGGGGCATTGCGGTAGTGTCGGATGAACGGACGGCGTCGCTTTTGACATCCGCAAACATGATTGACAAGCACAGCAACAAGACAGGAAAGGAAACCTACCGATGAAAATGTCCCTAAGTATCGTCTGTCTCGCGGCGTTCACCGCAGGAGCCAAGACCGTCCAGATGCCGCCGTCGTGCACAACGCCGGACGGATTGTGCGTGGATTCACGCGGCAGGCTCATCATCGCCGCGCCAAACAACGACCGCAGGCAGCCGGGGGCGGTGTTCAGGATGGAATCTCCCGATTCCGCACCTGTGAAGTGGTTTGACGTGCCGCCGTGTCCGGAGACCGGATATGCATCGCCGATGGGGATATGCTTTGGGCCGTCCGGTGAACTGTACGTATGCGACAACCAGAAGGATTCGAAGGGGCGCCTCCTTCGCATTACGTTCAAGGATGACAAGATTGACAGATGCGAAGCGGTGGCCGTCGGTCTCGACAACGCAAACGGGGTTAAGTATCTCAACGGCAAGGTCTACATGACGCAGGCGTTCCTGTACGGCGTAAAGCGCGGCGACGGTGCGGCGTCGAGTGGACTTTACATGTTCGATTCGACTGACCGCAACGTGCGCGTGGGCAACTCACCGTCCGATGCGCAGTGCGTCTTCTCGGACGTCACGCGCAATCCGGCCATACGCGGCGGACTGAACGGCGTTGCGGTGGATGCGAACGGAATCATCTACACCGGCAACTATGGCGATGGCCGCGTATGGAGGCTTACGCCCGGTGCGGACGGACGGATAGTGAAGAGCGAAGAGATTGTTCACGCCGGAGGGGAGTCCGTGACGCCCGACGGGATGTGCGTCGATGCGGAGAACAACGTCTACATCGCCGATATGCGCGGCGATGCGGCTGAGATGATATCGGCTTCCGGCAGGTTCAGCGTGATCCGCAAGGGCGGGTTTGTGCGTCCGAGCGAACCGTGCGTGTGGAAGGGTTTCCTCTGCGTATCCAACTACGGCGGCACTACGCTTGAGCTGCTTCCGCTCGCCCGCTGAAGATGCGGAATATCGAAGCAACCGGCGGCCGGATGCACATCCGGCCGCCGGGCTTGTCAGCCCCGTTGACATACCTACCGGAATGTATTATAATCTGCGCCTGTTTTTTGAGGACGTAATGGCGAGACGGACAAAAGAAGAGGCTGAAAAGACGCGTACGCGCATTCTTGCGAGTGCGCTTTCGCTTTTTGCCAAGCAGGGCTACGACCACACGACGTTCAACGACATCGCAGCGCGGCTTCGTTTGACGAAGGGGGCGGTGTATTGGCATTTCAAGTCGAAGGAGGCTCTGCTGATGGCTCTCATCGACGAGATGTTCGAGACGTTCGAGAGGCAGTTCTCCGCGTTCAAGTCGCCGGACGGGCAGGGCATTGCCGTATCGGAGCTTACGTTCAACGCCGTGGCCGATCTGATGGTGCGGGATGCGGAGAAGGTCGTGGGAGACCGCAGGATATCGCAGTTCTTCATGCTCATGAAATGCCAGATGCGGTGGTTCGACACATCGATGGCCAAGGTTCGTGAGAATCTGCTCACCAACGACAGGTTCGGACCTCTGCAGGCGTTCAGGTGCGCAGTGGAGAACGACATCCGCGCCGGCCGGGCGAGGAAGGGCGTCGATGCGCTTCAGGTCGCGACGGTGTGCATGGCGATATGGGATGGGCTTGTGCAGAGCTGCATAGAGCATTTTCTTGAATGTAATCTTGTGGATACGCTCAAGAAGTCGTACGAAGCGGTTTGGAACTCCATATGCGAAGGTGGTGCGCAGAGCCTGAGTTGGGTGTCTGCGGCCGCTGGTTCATTGAAGAGGGCATGACGTCAATTTTGTCTTAACTAAGGAAGAAAATCATGGAAAAGAAACAGGAAGAAACGAACAAGGGCAGCGCAATCGGCGCCGTCATCGGGCAGGTCGTACTCGGTGCGGTGTGTCTGGCCGCAGGCTGGGTCTGCAGCGGTCTCTACGGATCGATGGCGGACAAGGGGGACGGCAAAGCCCATGCCGCCGGACCGGCCGAGGTGACGGTAGCCGCGACAAACGTCCAGATGCGGGCGTACAACCTTCCGGAGAAGTTCGTAGCCCATGCCGAGCCGCTTCAGGAAGTGGCGCTTCTTCCGCAGGTCGATGGCTACATCAAGGAAATCCTCTTCAAGGAGGGCGATGTCGTCAAGGCCGGACAGACGCTGTACGTTCTCGATGACGAACGCTACCAGGCCGTCGTGAACCAGCGCAAGGCCGATCTCGAAGCCGCGCAGGCTGAGGAGCGCCGTGCGGCTCGCTACTACAAGCGAATGCTCTCCGCCGATGCCCGAGGCATCACGCAGCTTGAGCGCGACAACGCCGAGGCCGGCGCCGAGAGCGCGGCGGCGGCAGTTCTTCAGGCAAAGGCGAATCTCGTCGTTGCCGAATACGACCTCAAGAAGGCGAAGGTGATTGCTCCGATAGATGGGCAGATCGGCAAGACGTCCGCCCACATCGGCGACTATGTTGCGCCGTCCAAGGGCGCACTTGCGCACATCGTCCAGATCGATCCGATGCGCGTGAGCTTCCCGCTGACCGACCGCCAGTATCTTGCGTGGCGCGAAGCGATGAAGGAGGGGCGCAACGTCGACAGGCGCACCCGCATCGTCCTTCCGGACGGAAAGCTCTACGGTGCGGAGGGCAAGTTCGCGTTCGACGACAACACGATGAGCGAATCTACGGCCACAATCGTCATGCGCATGACATTCCCCAACCCCGACCGCTTCCTCGTTCCCAACACATACGTGAATCTGCTCATGGATTCGCACATCCCGCCGAAATATCCGTCCGTGCCGCAGACCGCGATATTCGACCTCTCCGGCGGCAATGTGGCCGTGTGGGTGGTGGATGCGAATTCGCAGGTTCATGCCCGCACCGTCAAGACGCTTGAGATGTTCGAGGGATGGGTGCCGGTGATACAGGGACTTGAGGAGGGCGAGACGGTCATCACAGCCGGAGTATCCAAGCTCAGGGAAGGTGCGGTCGTGAAGCTGGCCGTGCAGACGTCCAACCACGAGAACAATCCCAACCACAAGTCCTTTGACGAACTCCAGAAGGAGAACTCGAAGTGAAACTGACAATCCGTGAATCCATCGACAAGATAAAGACGTTCTCGCGAATCTTCGTTGAACGTCCGCGCTTTGCGATGGTCATCTCCATCGTGCTTCTCATAGCGGGATGGATGAGCATATTCAACCTGCCCATTTCGCAATATCCGAACGTGACGCCGCCTGAAATCAAGGTGACGTACAACTATCCCGGCTCCAACGCCCGCGAGGTCATGAACACCATCGCCACGCCGCTTGAGGACGAAATCAACGGTGTGGACGACATGATATACATGAACTCCGAATCGTCGGACGACGGCAACTACGCGCTCACAGTGTCCTTCGAGGTCGAGTCCGACCGCGACATGGACATGGTGAAGGTGCAGAACCGCCTGTCGCTCGCCGAGGCGAAGCTTCCGGCAGAAGCGAAGGAGCTTGGCGGCCGCGTCCGCGCCCAGAGTTCCGACCAGCTCGGATTCATCGCACTCCGCGCCAAAGAGGGTGCGGCGCACAAGATCTCGCGAATGGAGATCTCCAACTACATCTACAACAACATCCAGCAGGTTCTCCTGCGAATCCCCGGCGTCGGCGAGGCGACGGTGTACGGCCCGAAGCTGGCGGTGCGCATATGGATGGATTCGGACAGGATGGCTGCGCAGAAGATGAACTCCGAGGAGGTGATCCAGGCGGTCTCCTCCCAGAACGTGCAGGCGTCGCTCGGCGTGGTCGGTTCGGCTCCTGTCCAGAAGTACGGAGCGTTCTCGTATTCGGTGCTCGCCAAAGGGCGCCTGATGACGGCAGAAGAGTTCGGCGAAATTGTGGTTCGCCGCGACGAGAACGGCGGCATGGTGCAGCTAAAGGACGTCGCCCGCGTGGAGATCGGCGAGGAGAACTACACGTTCGACGGCCAGCTCAACGGAGAGGTCTCCGTGTTCATCGGTCTTCAGCAGACGCCTGGCGCGAACGCCATCGAGACGATGAACGCGGTCATGGACACGATGGATCGTCTCGAAAAGTCGTTTCCAGAGGGGCTTGAGTGGACTCTTCCGTACGACGCCACAGAATACGTGCGCATGTGCATCAAGGAGATCGTCGAAACGCTTCTCATCACGTTCGCGCTCGTCGTGTTCGTGTGCTACCTCTTCCTGCAGGACTGGAGGGCAACGCTCGTTCCGTGCCTTACGATCCCGGTATCCATCTCCGCGACGTTCATCGTGATGGCGATGCTCGGCTACTCCATCAACATCCTCACGCTCTTCGGACTGGTGCTGTCCATCGGTGTGGTGGTGGATGACTGCATCGTCGTGGTCGAGCGTGTGCAGTACCTCATCGAGACGAGAGGCCTCAACTCCAAGGAGGCGACGATTCAGGCCATGAGCGACGTGACGAGCGCAGTCATCGCGACGACCCTCGTCCTTCTCGGCATCTTCGTGCCGGTCGGCTTCATGAGCGGCATCACCGGGCGCATCTACCAGCAGTTCTCGGTCACGCTCTCCGCCGCAGTGTGCTTCTCCACGGTCTGCGCACTAACGCTCGCACCCGCGCTCTGCTCGCTCCTGCTCGGCTCTGCGCAGCCGTTCAGGCACGGCCCGTTCGCATGGTTCAACGCTTCCATTGATGCGTTCAAGGGAATGTTCGTGAACGTTGCGAAGTTTCTTGCGAGGCGCATATTCCTTTCGCTGATGCTTCTCGTACTGTCGATACTCCTTACGGTGCAGATGTTCATCGCGACGAAGTCCTCGTTCCTTCCGGACGAAGACCAGTCCGTGGTGTTCGTCTCGTTGGAGATGCCTGAGGGAACAACGATGGATCGCACCCGCGACGTCGCGCTGAGGGCGAGCAGACTTCTCAGGGAGACGTTCCCCGAAGTGCAGTCGGTGCTTTCGGTTGAGGGAATGTCCATGACGGCCGGACGCGGTGAATCGCAGGCCATGCTCATAGTGGATCTCACCGACTGGACAAAGCGTCCGAACAAGGATCAGCACGCCGTCTCCGGCATGGTGCCGCGCATCCAGATGGCGCTTGCCGCCATTCCGGAACCTGCGTGGCGAGTGTTCGTTCCGCCGGCGATTCCCGGTCTCGGAACTAACTCCGGAATCGACCTCCGATTGCAGTCCACCGAATCCTCGGATCCGGCTGAGCTTGAGAAGGTGCAGGGCGCGGTGCTCGCCAAGCTCAACGCCAACCCGAAGGTGCTTGCGGCGTTCTCCGGCTTTACGTCGAAGACCCCGCATCTGCGCTTCCACATGGATCGCACGAAGGCAGAGATGTACCACGTGCCTGTCGCGACGGCCTACCAGACGATGCAGAACTATCTCGGTTCCCGCTACGTGAACGACGTCAACCTCGGCACCCAGGTGAACCGCGTGACCGTACGCGCAGACTGGAAAGGGCGCGACACGCCTGAGTCCATCGGTCGCCTCTACGTGCGCAGCGACACCGGCAACATGGTTCCGCTCGGCTCGCTCGGTACTCTCACCCGCGAAGTCGGGCCACGCACGATGCAGCGCTTCAACATGTTCCCGGCGGCGAACATCACCGTGATGCCGATGGCTGGCGTCGCCACCGGTGAGATCATCGAGTTCATCCAGGAGATGATGACGGATACGCTTCCGGAGGGATTTGCGTATGAATGGGGCGGAATCACGTTCCAGGAGCAGCGCAACGCCGGATCGACCGGCCCGTTGATCCTTCTTGCTCTTCTGTTCGGATATCTGTTCCTCGTCGCGCAGTACGAGTCCTGGACGATTCCGATGCCGGTGATGCTGTCGATCTTCGTGGCTGTCCTTGGTGCGCTTGTCGGTCTCAAGCTCTTCGGAATTTCGATGTCCGTGTACGCGCAGCTCGGTCTCGTGCTTCTCGTCGGGCTTGCGTCGAAGAACGCGATTCTCATCGTCGAGTTTGCGAAGGACAAGCACGAGGGCGAAGGGTACTCGATCGTGGATGCGGCCGGCATTGCGGCGGGAGAACGTCTCCGCGCACTGCTGATGACGGCGCTCACCACGCTGCTCGGCGCACTTCCGATGGTGATTGCGACAGGCGCCGGCGCGGCGTCGCGCAACGCGATCGGCGTGACGGAGTTCTTCGGGATGCTTGCTTCTGTGGTGTTCGGCATCCTGCTCGTGCCGGGTCTGTACGCCCTCTTCCAAACGTGGCGTGAACACGCGAAACGCTTTTTCGCCTACATTTCGGCGACGGCCGCACGCCGTCGCACTCTTCGGGCGAGGGCAAGAGATTCAAAGTGACTGAGAACGGAGATTGAAAATGAAGTTGAACGGAACATTTCTCGCTGCAATGGCGCTGTGCGCCGCCGGATGCGTCGATATGCGCCCCTCGTGGATGACGGTCGGGCCTGATTTCAAAAGCCCGGAGTTCGATGTCGAGGATGCCGCGTTGAAAGCGCCAGGTGCCGGGTGGCCGATGACGACGAACTTCACGGCCACGGGCGAGTTCAAGCCTGCGAGTGAGGCCGAAGACCCCCGTGTCCTCCTCAAGGCGGAGAACATTCGCAGCTGGTGGCGTCAGTTCAACGATGAGCTGCTTTCCAGCCTCGTTGAAAACGCAGTGTCGAACAACCGCTCCTTCCTGATGGCCCAGCAGAGGCTTGAACAGGCTCGCTGGCGTCTCGCCGGATCGTGGTCGGATGTTCTGCCGCACATCACTGGCATTGGCGAAGTCGAGCGCTCGCAGGGCGGAAAGAACGGGAAGTCCGGCAGGTTCCACCGTGACGTGTTCAAGGCCGGCTTTGATGCGACGTGGGAGATTGACGTGTTCGGCGGTGTGAGCAGACAGATCGAGGAGTCTGAGGCGTTGATGGAAAAGGCGAACTGCAGCCTTGCCGACGCATGGGTCTCGCTCTCGTCCGAAATCGCCAGCCAGTACGTTGAGCTGCGCACGATCCAGGAGCGTCTCGCCGTCGCCCGCACAAACCTTAAGCTCCAGACCGAGACGTACGACATTCTAAAGAGCCGTCTTGATTCCGGCATAGGCGACGAGCTTGCCGTCAATCAGGCCAAGTACAACGTCGAGCAGACGCGGGCGACAATCCCGAACCTGCTTGCGACGGAGGAGTCGCTCATGGATGCGCTCGCGATCCTCGCCGGCACGATGCCCGGCGCCTTGCACGACCAGCTCAAGGTGCGCCCCGAACGCGACTGGCTCATCGAGCCGATGAGGCTGCCGACCATTCCGCTGAACGTGATCCGTTCGCGTCCGGACGTACGCGCCGCGGAGTTTGCCCTTGCCGCGCAGGTTGCGCACGTCGGTGTGTCCGAGTCGCTCCTCTTCCCCAAGCTCTACCTGAACGGTACGCTCGGACTTGAATCGGTGCACGCAAGGAAGTTCCTTGAGCGCGATTCCCTCTACGGTTCGATCGGACCTTCCGTGTCATGGCCGATATTCCAGGGCGGAAACCTGTATGCGAACCTGAAGGCCGAGGAGGCCGCTATGGACGAGGCTGCGTACAACTACGAGTACACAGTCCAGAAGGCCTTTGGCGAAGTTCGTACGGCGTACTCCGCCTACACGCAGCAGTATCACCGCTACGAATCCCTCAAGGGTGCGGTGAAGGCGGCGAAGGATGCGGAGAACATCTCTCAGGATCTCTACAAGAACGGACTTTCGGACTTCAACAATGTGCTCGATGCGCAGCGTTCGCTGTTGACGCTCGAAGAGGCCTTGACGATCTCACGCGGACAGATTTCACAGGATCTGATAAGCCTCTACAAGGCTCTCGGCGGCGGAATCGCCATGTGAGAAATCTGATTTGGAAACAGTCGATTTATCTATTCCCCAGATTTCATGATTCGTGATTGATTTGCGGTCTGCGGTTGGTTTGATTCTGCCAGGCATCTGCATTTTGGTATAGTGCTCATGTGAAATCTGGAATGGAGAAGCGGCAGTCGATGCGGGCGTTCGTGGAGAGGTGGACGTTCTTGCGTGGGCGGTTGCCTATGTCTGTTTCCATGTGTTTCCGTCTGGCAGAGTTGCCGGATGCAAGTACAGGGAACGGACAGTGACGGCGTCTCTGCTGGCATCCCTTTGCGTCGCTGCGTTCACCTGTCTTGCCGCACTCATGCACGAGCGGGGAGTTCGTCCCGTTCGGAACCTTCGGGAGTTCTTCAAAGGCCAGCCGATGGCCGGGCGAGTGTTCCTCGGTGTGTTCTTCATCGCGATGTGGGTGATCGCCGGCACCAAGCCGGGCGGCGGGGCGGGACGCCCCGCCCTACCGGAGGCCAGTTCGGCAGGGCGCGATGTTCTGCCGGCGGCCAATTCGGCGGGACGCCCCGCCCTACCGGAGGACAATTCGGTAGGGCGCGACGTCCCCGTCGCGCCAGACGCTGAGCAATGGGCGGACTTCATGCCCATCACATCAGCGAACACCGCACGGACGTTGACGGCGGAGGACTTCGCACACGGTTTCGTGATGACTCGCACCGGCACCAACGAAACGCATGACTTCTCCGCGCCGTCCAACGCGACTGTGTGCGCCGACTGGGAGGCGTTCGGCGCGGCGGAGGACTGGATCTACATCGCGTTAACGAACTGGACATTCCGCGTCGGCTCGAACGAGGTCAGCCGGTTCCGGGTCTTTTCGTTCGGGCAGGCGGACTTTTATGCGAATCAGCCCTACACGAGTTTGCAAACTCGTGTAGGGACGGTAGGCGATTCAACTGCAAATTCGACAGGGCACGACATCCCCGCCACGCCAAACGGTGCGCTCACGGACGCTCTCACGGACGCATCCTATGGCGATCGGGGCGGCGGGGCGGGACGCCCCGCCCTACCGGCGGCCAGTTCGGCGGGACGCGACGTCCTGTCAGAGGGTAATTCGGCGGGACGCCCTGCCCTACCGGGTGCGGAACCGGCGACCTCTGCGATGAATGGGGTAGGGCGCGACGTCCCGGTCGCGCCGCGTCTGTGGCCGCTGTGCGCGACGTTCGGTGTCGTGCCGCACGCGAACTGGCCGCGCATCGCCGGGAATGCGCACTCGACACCGGACGGGGAGGCGATAGCGAAGGAGGAACTCTCCCCGAGCCGGTTCTGGCATTGCGTCACGCCGTCGAACACACTCATGCTGACATGGCAGAACGTGCTGCTCGGACGCGACACGAACACGCCCGTCAGCGTGCAGGCGGAGCTGTGGACAGACGGACATTTTGCGTACAGGTACGACCTTTCGCGGTGCGGCGGGGCGGGACGCCCCGCCCTACCGGAGGGCACATCCAACGGCGGTCTGTGCGGCGGGGTGGGATGCCCCGCTCTACCGGAGGGCACATCCAACGGCGGTCTGTGCGGCGGGGCGGGACGCCCCGCCCTACCGGAGGGCAATTCGGTAGGGCGCGACGTCCCCGTCGCGCCAAACGGTGCGCTCACGAACATTCTCGTGGGTGCGTCCTTCGGCGGTCTTGCCTGGATGACCAATTCGCTTCCGTCGAACGTCACCTCGCTGGCATTCCGGCCACTTTCGGCGGCGGATGCGTACGACCGCGACCCGGACGGCGACGGCATCCCCACGATCGACGAGCTGTTCGTCCACGGCACAGACCCGCACAGCGCCGACACGGACATGGACGGCCTGACAGACCATGAGGAGGTTTTCATCCACGGAACCGACCCGAACGACCCGTATTCGGCCGGATCGGGGTACAGCGACGGCCTTGCCGTCAGGCTCGGCGGAGTCGATCCGCTTTCCTGCCCGGAGGGTTCGACGAACACCGTCCTTGAGCATGTGTTCTACTCCGGCACGACGAACGGTGCGTTCACGCTTCCCCGCCCGTCGGACGGCACGGCCGTGCTGCGTGTGTCGGCGACCGGGGCGGGGAACGGCGACCTCATCGTGGGCGGACGTCCGGTGCCGCTCGTTGCGCGGCGGGCAATGCGTTCATCCGCCCCCGGCGGACGCTTCCCGACGCTTCTCGTGCCGGTGGTGAAGGGCGTCACCCACACGCTCCTGCTACGCGGCGGCGAGTCCGTCGGCGCCGCGCTCGATTCGGACGGCTTCGCGTTCGGCGTCCTCCCCTCGCACCGTGCGCCCGGACGGATCAACTTCCCGAACGTCGCAGCGACCGCCCCCTGCATCCACGACCTCTACGCCCGGCGCAGAAGCGTGAGCCTCCCCGCGAGCCGCGACGCAGACCTGCTGTCCTGCAGGTGGAGCGGTGGCGGAAGCGTTGAGGTGGAGAACCTGCCGCCGAGATCCGCCGTCGTGTCCGGAAACTTCTCCGCAAATGAGACGGGGGCGTTGACGTATTCAATTTCGCACCCCGAATACCTGTTCGGACAGACGTCATACGGACAGGAGGTCCGGTTCTGTCCGCGCCCGCCGGCTCCAGACCCGTACGACCCATCCCCCGACCCGATCTTTGGTGCAGTCGTCGGCATGGAGGAAGGCAGGGATGATGTCGAGAAGGGGACGCTCCCGTTCTGCGTGTGCGGCGTTGGCGGGTGCGGCCCGGACTGCGGATGCGGATGCTGCGGAGATGGCGACGATCCGGGCGACAGCTGTCCTGTGCATTCATGCCCCTACAGCCGGTGCGCCGCGCTGCACGAGGACGAGTACACGAACGCCGTGCAGAGCGTCCGCCACGCCGAGGGCGTGCTGTACATCCGTACCCCGCCGGCCTACGAGCGGATAGACCTCGACGTCCCGACGGCGCACCGCAGCTGCTGCCCGTGCCCCGAGCACTGGACAAACTACGTCGCGGTGGCGTACAGGTCCCGCCGGCTTGAGCTTCTCGGCGAAGACGGACTGGACTTCAGCGCAACGGACCGGTCCTGCGCCGTGAACCTTGCGGGCGTAACCCCAAGCGCCTCCGTCGGCGACGCCGCGCTTGCGTTCTCGCGGAACGGCGACGTCTACCTGCGGCAGGACTGGACGGTCCTCGGCGTCGCAATCAGGGGCGGCGTGTCCGACCTCGCGACCCTGAACGCCCTGAACCCCGCCTTCGGGCTGCCGATCACCGTCGGCACGAACATGCCTGACGCCACGGAGATGAGCCTCGTCACGGACGTGTCGCTGCCGGACGGCAGCGTCCATCTCGAGCTTGCCGACGCGACCGGCGAGTTCACCCTCTGGTACTACGACGGAAGGGCATTGCGCCACCGGATCCTTCTCGACACGTCAGTGACGCCGGTGAAGGATCTCACGATGTCCGCATGGCGGTCGATTGTCGGACGCGGATCCGGCGGCGGCTTCACCGCGCTGCCCATCCTCGTCACCTCCTCCTCCCCCGGCGAAGTCAGCCTGAGGCTGCGCTACTGGAACGTCACGGACGGCGTGTTCCTGCAGGACGAGGCCGTGCAGCGGATCACGTCCGTCCTTCCGCCGCTGCGGCTCGACGTGAACCGCGACGGCGCCATCGACGGCGGCGACTCCGCCGCCTGGCTCGACGGGAGGGCCTTCCGCTACTGGGTCAACGAGGACAGGATACACGGAGACTGCATTGTCCCCGGCAGGGAGTGCGCGACGGCGAATTCGTCGGACCTTGCCGTCAACGGCACGTTTGACCTGATAAACTTCTTCCCCGCCGCCCTGGACCTGGAGAAGTTCAGGGCTGCATGGGGCGATCGCGTCACGTACGAGATCAGGCCCGGATGGGACAGCACAAACTCCGTCAACTTCTGCCTTGCTGACGTGCCGTGGAGCCGCGCGGGGTCGATCCAGACGACGAACGTCACAACCCTTGCGGGGCAGCCCCTGTCCTCCGCATCCCTTGTCGCGCTGCCGGCCGGAGGCGTTGAGCTTCCGTACCCGGACATCAGCCGGTTCTCGCATGATTCGGGACTCATGGTGTGCGAGGCGAAGTCCCCCTGTGCATCGATGCGCATGGACATCAGGTTGGGCGGCGTGCTCCTGTATTCCTGCTCCGCCCCGATGGACATCCTTCCCGTGAAGCAGATGTACAGCTGGATAAACGGCCGTCATCTGTCTGGCGGCGTCGTCATCCGTCCGACCGCGGTTCATCGGATATGGGACGAGTGGAACACGAAATCCCTCATCTTCCTGCACGGCGCAAACGTCAGCGAGGCGCAGGCCGAGCAATGGGGCGACATCCTCTTCAAGCGGCTGTGGGTCTCCGGCGTCCGCGCAGACTTCTACAACGTCGCTTGGCGGAGCGACATGGGCGGCGCGGCGAACTACCACGAGAACGCCTCCAACGCCTTCGCCGTGGCAGGCCGGCTCGCCCCGATCCTCTCGGACATCCCCGGCGAGAAGGTGATAATGGCGCACTCCCTCGGCAACATGGTCGCCTCGTCGATGATCCAAGACCACGGGCTTCAGGTCTCCAGATACCTGATGTGCAACTCCGCCGTGCCGGCGGAGGCGTATGACACGTCATTGATCCCGACCAACGTGCTCGTCCACAGGGACTGGAACGGATATCCGAGAAAGGCGTTTGCCAACGAGTGGTACAGGTGTTTCGAGGGGAACGTTGGCGATGACAGGCAGCTGCTGACGTGGGGCGGAAGGTTTACCGATGTGGCAGACTGTGCAGTGAATTTCTACTCCACGGGCGACCACGTCCTCGAACTGGAAGACAACAACAATGTCTGGGCAACGGATGGATACGAGAACTGGGATCAGATGTTTGAGCGCTACGCCTGGCACAAGCAGGAACTGTGGAAAGGGCGCAAGGGGGTATTGGCGCGGTTGGGCACCACAGACTGGGCGGGATGGAGCATCCGCGAGAACATTTTGGGGTATAACGCGATCCAGCCGACGAATGCGTGGCTGATGTCTGCGGCGGAGTTGAAGACCAATACCGTCTTCAAGCTTCAGCCCGAGAGCATGAACACGAATTCCATTCCCTTGCAACTGCGAGGTGCGTTTCTCGCCAATGGCATACCGTCACGGACGCCGGCAAGCGGCGCAATGAAGTGGGGGCCTCTTAATATGGGCAGACGAATGATCAATCTGGAATCAACAGACGAAAACGTAAACGGACTGCAACGTCCAAATGGTTGGGTTGTCCGACCAAATGGATGGTTTTCTGATTGGGGCAGCAGATGGTTGCATTCCGACATCAAAGACGTATCATATTTCTTTGTATTCAAATTCTATCAGAGACTCAAAGAGGAAGGTGCGCTTCAATGAATGGTTCTGTTTCTAATTGTCGTCTACAGGTAATCGTAGTTCTTGTGCTGTGCTTTTCGCAGAGAGTTGGCGCGGTGTCGCGCGAATTCGAGAACGCCTGCCACAACGGTGCTGAAGCGCGCGTCGAATTTCATGTTGTTGACGACATAGGCAAACCGGTTCACAATGCCAAGGTTGATGTCTTCTTTGACATGATAGACCGTTCCAAGGGGCGGAGAATTGTCGGAAATACGGATACGAATGGCGTTTTTGTTGCCGAGGCAAAAACGGGCGGCATTCTTGAAGTTGAAGTGACTGGCAATTATCACTATCGAAGCAGGCGGAAGATCAGCTTTGTTGCAATGGGCAATGAACACACTGTGTCCAGGGGAAAATGGCAGCCTTGGGGGGGCAAAGAAGACATTGTGCTTCTGCCGATTAAAAATCCAACTGCGAAAAGGTCACTCTCTTCTGGATGGAAAGACACGCATGAATTGAACAAGTGGATTGGGTTTGATTGTGAGCGGTATGATTTTACCGCGCCATTTGGAAGCGGCAAGGAAACCGACATGGAAGTGTTCTTTGATTGGAATGGGGTGTGGGATTCGGGTTATGATGGCATGGCATTGAAACTTCGCTTCCCAGCCAAATTCTCCGGTGGGTACTATGCGGACAAGACACCGGGGAGCGAATATGTTGGTGTCTACGACGCAGACACTAATGGTATGTACCAAAGTGAATTTGCCTTCTCGGAACGAGTTGGGAGTCGCGACAGGCGTGGAAGGGTTACAAGCTGGGAACGACAGTTGTTCGACCCGTCAAAAGTCCTTGTGGTCAGAAGCAGATGCAAATTGAATGACAACGGGACTTTGAAGTCTGCTCACTATTTCCAGTTGGGGAACATCCGTTTTTCCGGCGACGAGAGAGGTGCCGCCCTTAAATTCCTCTCGATTTACAATCCAACTCCGAACGACACGAACCTTGAGCCGAAACAATAAGACATGGCTTCAGACAGTGGAAAGCAGGATAGGGACAAAGGACGTGCAATCGGTTGGGAGGCATAATTATTGTGCGCTCTTATGGCGGAGTTCAATAATGTGTCTCAGATGTAAATATGTTATGTCGATTCGCTGAAACTTAAAGAGCGCAGGTCAGTTCTCGGCAATCGACGCAACGAAAGGACACGGATTGAGATGAGAAGGCGTCTCCACGGCGCACGGCTTCAAACGCCGCCTCGCGCGCCGATTCGCTTGAATCCGCGTGAACGACCACACGTGACACTTCGACATGCTCGACAAGGACTTCAAATCGCTTCGGCACACTTTTCATGTCGAGGATTATATCAAAACGCGGTGGCGGCCATCGCCATGCAGAAAAGAAAATACGTTGCTATACCGAGAATGAAATCAGCACGGCATCGTTGAGCTTGGCCGGATTGTCGGGATTCTTGACTCGTACATCCGAAAGCGTCAGGCGCGGGTTTGCTCGTACGGCTTCGAGCAGTCTTTCGCGATCCGGAATGCGCTCCCACTTTTCGCGGTTGACGAGACACATGAAATTCAGCTGTCTGTGCATGTCCCGCTGATAGACATAGTCGAATGCCGACCATGGGTTCTCGATGCCCCACATCCCCCGAACCCGCATGTACGTGATGCCCAGGGGGATCGACGCGGTTGATGCGCCCCAGTTCGCGTGTCTGCGCAAACTCCACGCCCTCGATGGCATTGACGCCCTGCGCAATCCGCGTCTTCAGGCCACGATAGCAGTTCTCGGACGCGCAGTAGTCGAGTCCATAGACCATGGCAAGATGGCGAAGCATGCTGTTTTGGACAACTCCGACGACATACAGCATGTCTTTTTCCGTCCACTGCTCTGCGTTGCGGCAGGCGTCAGAAATCATTGGGCTGTCCGCCCGCAACATGTGCTTCGGATAGCTGCTGTTCAGCGCCAGCGAGGCATCGAGCGATTCGATCTTCTTGACCTCGATTGCATCGCCGCCACGAAGCATGGCGTCCGGCGGGTTGGAATTGTTGCCTATATAGGAGAACACCCGTTCGAATCGATCATACCGTTCCTGCGGTTCGCACTTGAACGTCCCAGCAAACAGATCCTTGACGTATTCCTCCAAAGCCTCTCCCATGCTGTTGGCGCGGTTACGCGATCGGTATTCACGTCCGAGCGTGATGATTGGGTTGTTGACGAGATTGACGATGGCGTCGATGATGGTTGTTTGTGACATTCTCTCTTCTCCTGTTAATCATATCTGCTGCGAATAAATTTCAGACGGTCGCGTGGCGTTTCAGGCAGTCCATTATCTGTCTTGCCACGGCATGGGCAAATTCCACGGGGACGGCGTTGCCGACCATTTTGTAGCCCGTGTCCACCTTCTTGTAGATGAACTCGAAGTCATCCGGGAATCCCTGCAATCGCGCACATTCGCGGACTGTCAGTCGTCGGTACAGCCCCTCCTTCCCTTCGACGAAGCGCATGTCATTTTGGCCGTGCCTCACCATCTTCGGCGCTTGAGGGTGAAGCTGGCACTGCCGTCCCGATGCCTGTACCGTAAACGCAGGCTCATCCCAGCCCCTCACGCGGTTGCGGCTCATGAAGATAGTGGAATATCCGCCCGTGAAGTACTCGTGGTTCGGAATCTTCAGATCGTCTCGGTGACGGTTGCCAGGAGCGGCGGGGACGGCGTTGCCCCGCAAGTCCCAGATCGCGTCGCGCAGCGTCAGTGGGTTCTCTTTGGTCGGGACCGGGTAGGTAAAGTCGTGGATGCCGAGATCCCTCCGAAACCCAACGTAGAAGACACGTTCGCGGACTTGAGGGACATGATAGTCGTTCGCGTTCAGCAATTTGTACTGGACATCGTATCCGGTCTCGGCGAACAGTTTGAGAATCTTTCCGACCGCCGCCGCGTTTCGTGCCGACAGCATTCCGGAGACGTTCTCCGCGACGAAGAACAACGGACGTATGCCTTTCAGAATTCGGATGTAGTCGAAGAAAAGCTGTCCGCGAGGGTCATCGATGCCTTTCAGCGCACCCGCTTCGCTCCAGCTCTGACAGGGCGGACCGCCGATCAGGCCGACAAAGTCGTTCGACAGTTCCTCGCTGGCAACCTTTCGTATGTCACCTTCAATGAGATGGGTGTGGCAATGGTTCAGCCGGTAGGTCAGGCAGATTTCGGGGTCGAACTCGTTTGCCACTGCAACGTTGAATCCGGCTTTCTCGAATCCGAGATCCATGCCGCCGGCGCCGGCGAACAGCGAAAGGAGTTTTGGTTTTTTCATGTACTCGTTTTCCGCGCCCTCTGCCGTCGCAGACCCCGTGCCCGTGCATGAAAAAGAGCGCGCTTCCTCTTTCATACACTCTCCAGTAGCCCTACCACAGGCCGACATGAATACATGAAAGAGAAAGTGCGCCCAAACGAGCGCACCTCCACTCACATGCCGTTCATGTCTTGAAATAGTGGTAGTATTTCTGGAGAACGACTTGTTAGCGTTGATGCTAAATTCACTTGGCGCGGCGGATTTCTCCCCACCGCGTCCGGCTCCGCGCCGACGGCCTCGCCGCCGTGCACAGAACGCCGGGAATTATACCATAAAGCGGCCGTCCGCGAAGCGGTTGATCAGCAGTCCCTCGCCATTTGTAGCGTACCGGCGTCTGTTTTCAGGAAAGTTCAACCATCCCCCCATGGACAAGACGTACCGTACCCAGCGTTTCGGCGATTTGGTATAATCGCCGTCATGGATATCGAGAGAAAGATTGCGGAACTGATACGA
Source organism: uncultured Lentisphaeraceae bacterium (assembly GCA_964567665.1). Taxonomy (GTDB): domain Bacteria; phylum Verrucomicrobiota; class Kiritimatiellia; order RFP12; family UBA1067; genus UBA1731. Next base: position 14,629 of record CAZMNN010000014.1, on the reverse strand, counting down.
AGGACGTCAAGTGCGCTCTCGGAGGATGTGCTTGACGCCTTGAAGTCCGCCGTTGAGGCGGAGACTGCCGGCTCTTCAGCCCGGATGATTTTAGAGACGATAGTCAGGAACGCTGCGCTTGCTGAAAGCAACGGCACTCCGATGTGCCAGGATACCGGTACGCTTACGTTTCTTGTGGACGAGCGTCTGCGTTCATCAATTTCGGCAACAGTCATAAAGAATGCGGTGGCGTACGCCACCGAGAAGGGGTGGCTGCGCCGCAACACGATCGATTCCGTCACCGGCAGATCCGTGGACACGAATGTCTGCGCCGGTGCGCCGGTGATCCACTACGTGCCGGCCGGGAATGCTGATGAAGATCCCGGCGTGACCCTGCTCATGAAGGGGGGCGGTTCGGAGAACATGAGCCGCCAGTACTCTCTGCCTGACGCAGCATTGGGCGCGGGGCGCGATCTTGAGGGAGTCCGCAGATGCGTTCTCGATGCCGTGCACAAGGCGCAGGGCTACGGTTGCGCACCAGGTGTGCTTGGCGTATGCATAGGCGGGGACAGGGCCGGCGGGTACGAGGCCGCGAAGCTGCAGTTGCTGAGGCGGATTGACGACGTAAACGGAGACGATGCGCTTGCCGGACTGGAGGCGCGTCTGCTGCGGGAGGCCAATTCACTCGGAATCGGGCCGATGGGGCTTGGCGGCAGGACTACGCTTCTCGGCGTGAAGATCGGAAGCCGTCCCCGTGTGCCGGCAAGCTTCTTCGTGACGGTGGCATACATGTGCTGGGCCGTTCGCCGCCGCACGGTAAGGTTCTGCATGGAGGATTTGCCGTGAAAGAGCTTTCCTATCCGTTCTCGGAGAAGGCTGTGCGTGAGCTTTCGGCGGGGGAGACCGTTCTCGTCTCCGGGCTTGTCTTTACCGGACGCGACAGATTCCACAAGCATTTTGCGGACGGTGGCGACTTGCCGGTGGATTTCAGGGATGGGGCGCTGTTTCACTGCGGACCGGTCGTGGTCAGGGACGGTGACGCATGGAAGGTTGTCGCAGCAGGCCCTACGACAAGTGTGCGCGAAAATCCGTATGAGCCGGATTTCATTCGCGAAAGCGGAGTAAGGCTTGTGATCGGCAAGGGTGGCATGGATGCCGCCACACTTGACGCTTGCGGAAAGCATGGTTGCGTGTACCTTCAGGCGGTGGGCGGCGCGGCGGCGTTGACGGCGGCCTGCGTTAAGCGCGTGGCGGGGGTGCATTTCCTGGAGGAGTGGGGTGCGGCAGAGGCCTGTTGGGAGTTTGAGATGGCGTCGTTTCCGTGCGTTGTCGCCATGGATTCGCATGGCGTCTCGCTGTTTGACGCCGTTGCCGAATCGTCTTTGAAAGCCTTGTCTCTCTTGCGTTGACGGGCGAAAGTTGATATACTACGCGCCGTTTTATTTGGAATTTCGAGGAGGTTGAGGTGAATCCGATACAGACGTTGATTGATTTGCAGGAAGTGGACGGCCGCATCCGCGAGTTGGAGCGGGAGGCGAAGGATCTTCCGATGAGAAAGGCGCAGGAATCTGCACGTCTGAAAGGAGTGAACGCCGGGCTTGAGATCGCCAAAAACCAGTTGTCCGCCGCGCAGCAGCGCATAAAGGACGCTGAGGGTGAGGCCGCCGCCGCAAAGGAACGCGCAAAGGAGCTTAAGATAGCGCAGGCGTCCGCCGAGTCGAACAAGGAATATCAGCAGCTGGCTATGTCGATAGAGGGGCTTGAGCATGAGGCCGAAGAGGCTGAGGCTCGCGGCTATGCGATGATGGATGAGCTTCCCAAGCTTGAGCGCGGCGTGAAGGAGGCTGAAGAGGCTCTGCGCGGCGAGAGCGGTGGCGTCGATGACTTCTGCAAGGAGCTTGATGAGCGTCTTGCCGCAGTTAAGGAAGAGCTTGATGCGCTCTCGGCGGAACGCGCCGAGAAAGCGAAGCTTGTCAATCCCCGTACGCTTCTCTACTACGAGCGCATCCGCACGAAGCGCTGGCCGGTTGCGGTCATGCTCAATTCCGAATGTGTCTGCGAAGGATGCCACCTCAAGGTTCCGCCGTCCACGGAGCAGATGGTGGATCACAAGATGGAGCTTGTGGCCTGCACGAACTGCGGGCGTATGCTCTATCGCGATCTTTGATTTTTTGACGGTTTTGCGTGAGTGACCGGTCGCGTCCGCAAGGATGAGGAAAGTCCGGACTCCACAGGGCAGAGGACCCGTCCGTCAAGGTCGGGAGGCGCGGGGCAATCCTGCGCGATGGAAAGTGCCGCAGAGAACAGACCGCCCGCAAGGGTAAGGGTGAAATGGCGGTGTAAGAGACCACCGGTGCGTCTGAAACGACGTATGCAGGGTAAACCCTCCTCGGAGCAAGATCAAATAGGGGATCGAATGGGCTGCCCGTCCAGTCCGTCGCTTCGTTGCGGCGGTGAGATTCCGGGTTGATCGCTTAGATGAATGACTGGAGCGCCGCAAGGCGTGAACAGAATCCGGCTTATTCGCCGCGCAGAACCGTCTCCTGCCTGTAGAATGGAACAGTCGACGACATCGTTTTCCCGAACCGTCAACCGGTGCTGCCGTGCCTTGGCAAGGCATGTGCTGCACATAGGCCTTCTGCTGGCCGTGTCCGCCCTTGCCCTCAAGGCGGCGTTCATGCCGCCACGGCTTCAGGTCACGCTCCATCCCGGCGAAAGCGCCATGCTTCAGGATGACGTGTTCGTCTTGAAGGGCTTTTCCGTTCCGAAGTACGGCGACGGAAGGCCAAGACAGTACGTAAGCGATGTGCATATGGTGTCCATGGAGCGCGGTGCGGACGGCAAGTCCAATCCGCAGGCTTCCCATGCCGAGATATCCGTCAACCATCCGTTGAGGTGGAACGGGTGGTGGATATACCAGAATTCGTATGACGCAGCGAACGAGGCGTATACGGTGCTTGAGGCCGTGCGCGATCCGTTTCTGCCGCTTGCCGTGCTTGCGGGTGTGCTTCTGCTTTTGGGGACTGCGATGATGTGTTTGGAAGGGCGCAGTGCGCTTTGCGGCGCATCGGCCGGATGCGTCATCGGCGCGGATTCTCACTGCGGCGCTTCGCGGTGGGCTGGTGCGTTCATGTTCGCTGCGGCAGCCGCCGTCGTGATGCTTCCGCTGTGGATAATCGGCAAGGTTCTGCTTACGCGGGAGCTTGTTCCGGCGTTGCAGAGTCCGCTCCTTGTGCCTCATGTCGGGGCATATCTTGTTTCCTACGCCATCCTCATATTTGCGGCCTTTGGAATCGGAACGCGGCTTGTGCCGTTCGGCTTCTTCTTGATGACGCTTGCCCTTGTCCTCGGTGCGACATGGGGAAAGGTCTGCTGGGGGGACTGGTGGCAGTACGATCCCAAGGAGATGTGGTCTCTTGCGACATGGCTCACGTTCGCCGCATATTTCCATTTCCAGCGCAGTCCGAAGGCGGCGAAATGGCTGTTGCGCTTCGGGATGCTGATGATAGTCCTAACGCTCACATGGGTGAATTTCGCCAGGATCTTCAAGGGACTGCATTCGTACGTGTGACGCTTCGCCGGGCATGGAATCTGGACGCTCAAAGCGCGATTCGGTGTGATATAATATGCGCCAAAGACTGACGCGGACGCCGCAGATGTCGAGGATACAATGTTGATGAACAGAATTTCATACGTAATCGTCTGTGTTGCCGCCATGCTGCTGGCGGAGACGTTGCCTGCCGCAGTGAAGCGCGGCCCCGTAAAATCGCCTCGCACCGCCGCGAAGTCCGCTGTCAAGACGCCGGCAAAGCGCCGTGTGGCGCCGAAGCCTGACAGGAGTGAACCCGCGAAGCCCGCCGCCCGGAATCCGTACAGGCAGAACCCGTATGTCGGTGCGCTGGCGATGGATGCGGAGACCGGGCGCATCATGTTTTCAGATGGAGCGCACCGCATTGCGCGGCCTGCAAGCGTGACGAAACTGATGACGGCGCTGCTTGTGCTTGAGGACGTGAAGGCCGGAAAGTACGGTTTTGAATCCATGGTTGCGGCAAGTCCGGTCGCGCTTCGCATGGAGCCGAGCGTAATCGGGTTCATGGACGGCAATCCGCCTCGCCCGGTGTCGTGGTCTGTGGATACGCTTCTCTATGCGTTGATGATCCGCAGCGCCAACGATGCAGCCGTTGCGCTTGCGGAGCATTCCTCCGGTTCGCTTGAGATGTTCGTCGATCGCATGAACAGCCGTGCCCGCGAACTTGGAATGAAGGATACGGTGTATTACAACCCCAACGGGCTTCCCCCAAACCGGTCGAAGCGCTATCCGTGGAAGTCGTTCAACGTGACTACGTGCGCCGATCAGGCGAAACTCGCCATGGAGATCGTCACGCACCATCCAGAACTGCTGAAGTACACGTCGCAGAAGACGTGGACGATGCCAAACGGACAGAAGATCATAAACCACAACAACGTGATGCGCATGGACAAGTGGAAGATCGCCAATCCTGACGGCACGGAGGCGGTGGACGGCCTGAAGACGGGATACATTGACGCCGGCGGGAGCTCGGTCGTGCTCACCGGAAAAAGAAATGGACGCCGCGCAATCGTTGTAGTGCTCGGGTCGGAGACTTCGGCCCTGAGGGATGCGGCGGCGGCCGGACTTATGGGGGACGCGCTTTCGGCGCTGTAATGGCGGAAGGGTGATGCCGTGCTGAAAAGTCTATTTCTGCTGGCGTTTGTCGCGGGTACGTGGAACCTGAAATGGTTTCCGTCCGGACGGGCTGAACACCGGTCTTCGCCACGCGTCGAGGATGCCAACATAAACGATGCGGCCGACGTGATTCGCGACAGCCTGAAGGGGAAGGGGCGCATACTGTTTCTCCAGGAGCTTCGCGATCCGGTTTCGTGCTCCAATCTCGTCAAGGCTGTGGGCGACACGAACCTCAGCGTCGCCGTAGCCACGGCGTTCCGCGATTTCCGTGACAACCGTCTGCAGTGGCAGCAGCTTGCGATCGTCACGGATCTTCCGGTGCTGAAAGCGGAATGGAAGTATGCGAAACGCGCAAACGGACAGTTCGTTCCACGCGGGTACGCATATGCGCTCCTTGACGGCGGCGAGGAGGGGCGGATAGCCTGCTTCTGTGTGCATCTCAAAAGCAATTACGGTGCGCGGAAAAAGGCCGTATGGGAGGCCAATGTCGCAAAGCGCAAGGCAATGATGGAGCAGGTGCTGTCCGAGGCGAAAAAGGTCGCCGCAGACAAGGTTGTGATTGCCGGTGATTTCAATGCCGACCGGTTCCAGGAGAAGTTCAAGGAGGATAGATTCTTCGCTACGCTGGAGGCGGCGGGATTCTTGGACTGCTGGAAGGATGCGTCGGCGGAGGAGCGCGGAACGCATCCCGGAAACACACGTTACCCCGATTCGACACTTGACTATGTGTTCTGCAAGGGGAACGGCAGGTTTGTGTCGAGGCGGCTGGCGCCGGTCAGTTTCGTTTCGGATCATCGTCTTGTGTTCATCGAGTTTCGGTAGAGGGCTGTGAATGAAGATTGACGTCATCACCGTTTTCCCTGAGATGTTTCGCGGATTCTTCGGCGAGAGCATCCTCAAGCGCGCCGTCGCGATGGGGGCGGCCTCAATACGCACGGTGGATTTGCGCGACTTCGCCACAGATCTGCGGCGCACAGTCGACGACAAGCCGTATTCGGGCGGACCGGGAATGCTCATGAAGCCGGATGTCTGGTTTCAGGCGATAGAGGCGTGCCTTGGAGACAGGACGCATCCGGCGCGTGTCGTGATCACCACGCCTGCCGGGCGGCCGTATACGCAGCGCGTTGCGGAGGAGTTTTCGCGGGCGGAGCATCTTGTCTTTTTGTGCGGACACTACGAAGGCATTGACGAGCGTGTCAAGACACTTGTGACGGACGAGGTGTCCATGGGTGACTTTGTGCTGACCGGCGGCGAGATACCTGCGGCGGCGATGGTGGATTCCGTTGTCCGGCTGCTCCCAGGTGTGCTTGGCGGCGGTGCGGAGGCCACGGCGCGGGAAAGCTTCTGCGCCGACGGACTTCTTGAGGCGCCGCAGTATACGCGTCCGCCTGTGTATCGCGGACTGCAGGTGCCGGAGGTGTTGCTGAACGGCGACCATGCCAAGACGGAGGGGTGGCGTCGCCGTCAGGCGTTCGACCTCACGAAGCGCAACCGTCCCGACCTGATATCGATGGGCGGCACGTACGCCGTGTCGCCTTGAGGCAATCTGCCCCCCCCCCCCTCCAACACACACACCATAAAGATCTGCGCTCTCCGCGTCTCTGCGGCTTTGCGGAATCGTGTTCGCGGCGGTTGCACTGGTGGTGTTTGTCCTTTGCAATGCGATAGCCGTTTCGTCTTTGCGGTCTGCAGGACGGATTGGATATGATGCATACTGGACGGCAATGACAGAATTGTACTTGCGCCGGAGGTGATAGGGATATTTAGGGTATGAGGAGCGGTGCAAGATGAGAGGGTTGGGTTGCGCAAGCAGGATGGAGCGACTTGCGCAACTCAAAGGGCGGGCGTTGCTGATGTTGGACGTTGAGGCCTCGTCATCTGTCGCCATTCGTGACATGTTCATGCCTCCAGTTTCTCACAGTGTCCAGCATTTGACAAACGGGGTTGTGGCGGACGCCCCATCGTTTTTCGAGAGTGTCCGTTATTATGGCAAACTGCGATCCCCCCCCCCCCTATGCTTTTTACGCTACCTGTTGTGGCGAATTATGATATAATGCTCCTGAATCGTCAAGGAGACATGCCATGGAACTGAATGATGTTGTAGCCCAACCTAATAGAATGGTGGAATTCGTTCGTGAAAAAGTCGCGGAAACGGCGAATGAACCGCAGAGACTTTGGAAGGAACTACGCACGTTGATGCTTGTGGACAAGGCCTCAATTCAGGATGAGGTGCTATAAGAGGTGGCGGAGTTTTGCCTTGCCGTATATGACAGTTGCGAACCGAATGCATCGATGGACGAGCGTCAACTGAAAGTTGCGCGTGCAGAGTGCCTCTCTATCCCCGTGAGTCAAAAAATAGGCAATATCGTACAGGAGTTGACGGCAAATGACTACAAAGTCCTTGTCAAATGGGGACTTGTTGGGGTTGGCACGTCGGTGATCTCTGTTTTGGCGGGGCAAGCAATAACAACAACATTGTTGTGTTTTGGGACATTCACCGAGGAACTGAATCAGGTCGATCATCGTGAGAAGGTTAAGGCCATTTGGTTGTACACGCTTTACTCTTATGTATTTGCTCGAATTTATGGTCGAGTCCCCGCAGGGATATTTGGCATTGCGGCGTTTGCCATCGGCGTGACATTGGGATCTGGGGGCTGTCGTTCTGTATGTACAAAGGGTTGTGGAGCAGGAATGGATGTTGCCGTGAGTGAGACGTAAGGATGTATGGTACAATTTCCCGATTTAAACAAGACAATACGAAGGAATATCATGTTAGGCTTCGCGGCGGCAGATGTTCACACGAAGGATGCCGTCCTAATGGAAACAACGCGCTCGATTTTCGGCAATGTCCCGACAGGGCTTATCAACGAGTCAGGCACTTCGGATGCCGATGCGAACATCATTCAAATCGCCGGAAAAGTCATGGACAGAACCGCAGGAGAGTAATGAATCAGACGTAGCGACAGTATTGGCATCTTGATGCCATTATGATTGCGCAAGGCCTCAAGCAACACCGTGCGAGAGTTGCCGTGTGGACATGGGAGGCGGTTCTCGTATACATCCGCGACCACTTCGGAATCGAGATGCCCGTGCGCACGGTCGGCGAGTATCTCAAACGCTGGGGATTCACTCCCCAGAAGCCTGTCAAGGTCGCCTACGAGCAGAGGCCGGAGGCCGTGAAGAAGTGGCTCGACGAAGAGTATCCCTCCATTTCCGTCCGCGCAAAGGCCGAAATTCACCGGGCGGACGAAACGGCCGTGATGAACACGGACGTGCGAGGGTGCCCGTATTCGCCCCGCGTCGCCACGCCGACGACAAAGGCCGTGTGTGGGGCGAGGCGGCGGTTCTCGATGATCTCGTCGGTGAACAACCAGGGCAAATGTCATTGGATGGTAGTCGACGGCTCGTTCAACGCGGACAGGCTGGTCGAGTTCATGGAAAGCCTCGCAAAGGAAGTTGCGCGAAAGGTGTTCCTGGTCATGGACAACCTGAAAGTCCATCACAGCAGACCGGTAAAGGAATGGCTGGGGAAGAACAAAGGGCGAATCGAGGTGTTCTATCTTCCGAGCTACAGTCCGGAGCCGGACTCGGACGAAAGGCTGAACGCGGACTTGAAACACGCCATCACCACGAGCGTTCCACGACGGACAAAGGACGGTTTGCTGAAGAAGACGACCGAACACATGGACATGGTGAAGTCGTCGCCGGAGTGCGTGAAGTCCTACTGCGGGGACAGGCACGTAGCCTATGCCGCAGATGCACAATAATTCATTGCCGAAGCAATAAAAGGAGTAACCATGAATAAAGAATTTGAGTGGACAGCTTTCTATCCCGAGTTTGCTAACGCGCTTGCCGCGTATGCTGCGAATCGGGTTGGATTGGTTGCCAAATTGCAGGATTGCTACAAGACTGTATCGATGAATTTTCCCAAGATGGACTATGATGGACAAGTACGCGATGTCGATCCGTTTACCGTATTCGGGCTTTTTAATAAAGGCATATCGAATGGGAATCGTATCAAACTACTGACTGCGATAAAGGAGGGGTTCGGAATAAAAGCCGCAGTTCCTGAGCGGTTTGACGGTATTCCGGTTTTGAATAACATGATGTCGTGCTTCTTTGCGTATTCAAATGATCCGAGACGCGGCGAAAATGACATTCAGAACCTTTGGCACATGTATGATGTCGCGATTGCCGTTGCCGATGGTGATGGGAAGCGAAAGAATGAGTTTGTCGATGTTTGGAATACGGCTATCGCCCAGTATGGGGTGAAATGGAATTTGACTATTGGGCTTTACTGGATTCGTCCGGAATTTTTCATAAATCTCGACAGCGTCAACCGCGACTACATTAACAAGGATCTGGCATTGGCTAATGCGATCAATGCTGTAGCCCCTAAAGTGCTGTCGGGAAGGGTAATGCCTACGGGTGCGCAGTATATGAGCATTTGCGAGATGGTGCTGGAGGCGATTTCCAAGAAGAAGGTCGGGAGTATGAGTCTGCCGGAGTTATCTTATAACGCATGGAAGACGAGTCAGAGTGCTCTCCCCTCGGCCTTCACTTCGTATGGAATTGACCCTGATACACTTAATCGTTTTGAAGGGGAAACGAGCGGCTGTTCAGAAAGGCGGCGCTATTCAAAGGAAGACTTCTTGTCAGAAGTCTTTATGTCCTCTGATGAATATGATCGCATAGCCAGACTTCTTGAGGTTAAGAAGAATATCGTCTTTCAGGGTGCGCCCGGTGTTGGCAAGACCTACGCGGACAAGAGATTCGCGGCAAGCCTGGTTGGCTTTAGTGATTCACCCAAGACCGCGTTTGTCCAGTTCCATCAAAACTATTCCTACGAAGATTTCATCGGTGGGTATAAGCCGGATGGAAATGGATTCAAATATGTGGAGGGCGTCTTTTATAAATTCTGCCAGCAAGCTAAGATTGATAGCCAAAGCAAGTACATGTTCATTATTGACGAAATAAACCGCGGCAATCTCTCGAAAATATTCGGCGAGTTGCTGATGTTGATTGAGGCGGATAAACGTAACGAATATATAATAAACTTGGCCTATACGCGGGAGCCATTCTCTGTGCCGGACAATGTCTATATTATCGGCATGATGAATACGGCTGATCGTTCGTTGGCAATGATTGACTATGCTTTGCGTCGTCGGTTCTCGTTTATTTCGATGAAACCGCAATTCAGCGATGAGAAGTTTAAGGCGTTGCTCGCTAAGAATCATGATCCGAAGATTGGCGCGTTGGTAAGTGCTGTCATGCAACTGAATGAAGCCATTCGTTCCGATGCTGGGCTCGGCGAGGGATTTGAGATCGGGCACAGCTATTTCTGCTCCAATATGGCTGCGGCGGACATTGTAGAGTTTGAGCTTAAACCGCTCTTGAAGGAATATTGGTATGACGATTCTGATAAAGTCGAGGAGTGGATTAGGAATTTAGATAATGCGGTAAAATGAAAGCTTCGGAAACCATAAGAATTGCCAATGTGTATTACATGCTTGCGTATGCCTTTGAGGCCTTGCGCAAGGGTCCGTATGAAAAGATTTCTCCGGATGAGTTTACCGATGCTGAGGATATGTTCGGATGGATTCTCGGCCTTGGGATGACGCGCTTGGTAAAGCAAGGACTTTATCGAGAATATATCGACGTGACAGAGGATCTTTCCAGTTTGCGTGGCAAGATTGATATGCGCGGGACGATTGCGCATCGAATCGCACAAAGACCGTTATTGAGTGTGGAACACGATGAATTCTCGGAGGATAATTTATTCAATCAGATTCTGAAAACTACTGCGACGTTGTTGTTTCGATCTAATCGGTTAAAGGTCAGTAAGTCTGCGATAAAGAATGTGCTCCCTTACTTTCAGAACGTAAGTGCCGTATCTTCGACTGAAATCCGCTGGAATCAGCTACGGTATCAGCGAAATAATCAGCAGTACGTGATGTTGATGAATGTTTGCCGTTTCGTCCTTGATGAGATGATGATGGCGAAGAAGCAGGGGAAGACGCATGTGTTGAGTTTGGATATTTCGGATGATAAATTGCATGAACTATACGAAGCGTTCGTTCGGGAGTATTACGCGAGACATTTTGGGTTGCCGACACGGACGAGGCGTATTCAGTGGGATATTGATGAAAATGCGGATCGCTCATATCTGCCTGAAATGCAGGCCGACATCGTTCTTGAACACGGACAAAGGACTTTGATCGTTGATACAAAATTCTACGGAGCGATTCTCGGTGGAAGAGTGGGCGGGAAAGTGTCGAATGGTCATCTTTATCAGATTCTGACTTACGTAAATAGTTACGCCGCGCACCATAATGAAAGACAGGTGTCTGGAATGCTGCTGTACGCGAAGACATTGGTTGATGATTTCGATTCTGCGTCGTGGACTATTGGGGATCGCCGCATTGATGTTAGGACGCTGAATCTCGATCAAGAGTTTTCCAAGATATCTGCGTCGCTGGATGCAATCGCCAAGGAGAACTTTGGCGACATTGAAAGAAGAGGATGAAATATGGCTTTACCACAGGGAAACAATACGATTGAAGTTATCAAGAGACTCGACGCCTTGCTTGAGTGTCGGAGATTCCCTAATTTTTTTCGGGCATGAAAATCGCCGAGTCCCTGTAAATAAAGGGCGACGTCGCTGTTTCCACATTGCGCCAAGTGAAAATTCGGCTGCGGGAACGCGGAACGCATTTCCGTCCGGCGACGAAGTCGCAGTCTCTGGAGGATGCCGTCATCCCGTGGTTATGCCGAAGAACGCGAAGAGCGACGGAACGTCGCTCCCCGCGACTTTTTCAGGGTCGAATCCGCGCCATCTGCGTCCTCTTTTCAGGACATCGCTTGCGCCGTCTGCGATGGCGTAGGAATGGAACTCCGGCACGTCGTGAATCCTGAACGACATTCGTGCGATGCTTCTCGCGATGACGACGTGCTTCTCCGAGTTCCCGATCCACGCCATGTTGAAGTAGACGGTTGCGAGGACAGTCGCCACCATTGCCTTGATTTTGGCGTATTTGAACAGACGGATGTCTTCAAGGTTGTAGGACTGCTTGACGTGGCGGATCGTGTCCTCGACCTTTTTCGGGGAGATTCTTTCAGCGCGCGGACGATGGATGCGAGTTTCACATCCTTCTCGACCATGATCCCGTAAATCATGTCGCCTATGAAACGGACGACCGGCTTGTGGAAATGGGGAGAAATCTTCCCCAAAAATGAGGTCACTTGTCAGAGTAAATGCGACTAAATTTGTGCCATAAAGACCCATGGCCGCATTTAGTTGTTCCGAAAACGGTCTCACACGGGCGGCATGCGGCGGAATTCTTGACGGGAGTGTCTGTTCAGGGGCATAGTTCCCCCAACCCAGGCGCATCATGTTTTTTCGGAACAAGTAGATGCGACTATGGTAGTCGCATTTACTTTGGCAAATAGCATATTACATCGTCTCACCATCTTTACGGCTCTTTTTGCGACGGATATGTGGTATAATAGGTACATTATTTGTTGGATGCCGTAGAAGCCTGAAATTTATGAAGCTTGAATCGATTAGATTGCAGAACTTTCGTTCTTTCAAGGATGCAGAGATGAGAAACATCCCGAATCTTTGTATCCTCGTCGGTGCGAACGGAGTCGGCAAGAGCACAATCTTCAGCGTCTTTGATTTCCTGAAAGACTCGATGGCTTCGAATGTCAATAGCGCACTGTCCAGATTGGGCGGAAATCGGGGATTTCGCGAGGTGAGGAGTCGAAACGCGGAAGGGCCCATTGAAATCGAAATCAAGTTTCGTGCAACGGCAAAGTCTCCGTTGGCGACGTACTTCCTACAGATTGACGAGCGTCAGGGAAGGGCTTATGTTGCGCGTGAGATTCTGAAGTATCGTCAGGGCAGCAAGGGGCAGCCTTGGCACTTTCTTGACTTCTCCGATGGGAAGGGGTCTGCCATTACGAACGAAGAGTCTATTCTCTCCAACAAAGATTTCAAGGAGAAAGACTTGAAGCGCAGCGAGCAGACGCTGAAAAGTAACGACATTCTTGCGATCAAGGGGCTTGCGCAATTCAAGGAATTTCCCGTAGTCCAGGCTCTTGGCGACTTGATTGAGAACTGGCACATTTCGGACTTTCACATTAATCGGGCTCGCGAAGAACAGGTTGTTGGCTATGCCGAGCACTTGAGCCGGGAAGGTGAGAATCTGTCGGCCGTGCTGCAGTATTTATATGAGAATCATCGTTCTGTGTTCGAGCGGATATTGAAGAGGCTTGGAGCGCGTGTGCCGGGCGTGACGTCCGTTGAGCCGAAGATCACGGAAGAAGGGAAGATTCTCCTGAAATTCAGCGACGGTGCGTTTGAAGATCCGTTTCTTGCGCGGTTTGTGTCGGATGGAACGATCAAAATGTTGGCGTATCTCGTCCTATTGAATGATCCGCAGCCGCATCCGTTGCTTTGTGTGGAAGAGCCGGAGAATCAATTATATCCGGAACTGCTTCCGGAGTTGGCGGATGAGTTTCGTGCCTACGCCAACAAGGGTGGACAGGTTATGGTCTCAACACATTCGCCGGATTTCTTGAATGCCGCCGAACTGGACGAGGTCTTCGTGCTGGTGAAAAGGGCTGGCTATACGACCATCCAGAGGATTGCCGATGACGAGCAGATTGCGGCCTATATGCGTGACGGAGATCAATTGGGCTACCTGTGGAAGCAAGGTCTCTTCCCGGAGGCCATCGGATGAAGACACTGGTCGCATTTCTTGAGGAACCGTCTGTGGCCGCCCTCTTGAAGGTGCTGCTTCCGCCCCTTTTGCCATCTGATTGTAGATTGAAGTGCATAACCTTTGAGGGGAAGCAAGATCTGGAGAGGAATTTGGAGCGGAAGCTGCGTAGTTGGTTGATGCCTGACATGCGTTTCCTTGTGATGCGAGACCGTGATAGCGAAGATTGCCGAATCGTGAAGAATCGTCTTGTGGAGATCTGTCGTCGAGCAGGTCGTCCCCACACCGTTGTGCGAATAGCCTGTGGGGAACTGGAGAGTTTTTATCTTGGTGATCTGAAAGCAGTGGCGAGTGCTTTCGGATGTCGAACGCCATCGGGAAATTCGGCAAAGTTTCGAGATCCGGATCACTTGAACAATGCGGCGGATGAATTGAGGCGTTTGACGGGCGGCGTCTATCAGAAGATTTCTGGGTCAAGGGAGATTGCCCAGTTTCTGAAGACAGACGGAACAAACCGTTCTCGAAGTTTCAATGTCTTGTTGGAAGGGGTTCGTCGGTTGTTGGCGATGGACTCGGCAGATGACAATAGAAATGGCATGTGAGAAATGAGGTGATTTGTTCATGGCATACGGGGCATTTAAAGACAAGTGGATTAAGTGGATTTCGTCAAAGAGATTTGATAAAGATGAGCAGAGCGATAACTTTTGTCTTAGCGATTCTCGTGTACAAGAAGGGCGTAACCCTTTTGAAGCAGATGTAGGGCGCATCGTCTTTTCACAGCCTTTTCGTCGGCTTGCAGGTAAGACCCAAGTCCATCCTTTCGCAGGTGTTGATTACATACACAATCGGTTGACGCATTCGATTGAAGTTGGTTATGTCAGTTCTGAACTGGGCAAGAAGATCGCTACTTTTATCTTGAAGACAAAAGGGGACTTGCAGTCGGAAAAACAAATCGATGAGATTGGTTGGATTTGTCAGGCGGCTGGGCTGATGCATGACATAGGTAATCCACCTTATGGACATGCTGGTGAAGATGCGATACGTGCGTGGGCGGTGCATAGCCATGATTTGGGACAGACAGGTCCTTTATGCTGTGATTCGCTACTGAATGATTTGATGTGTTTTGATGGCAATGCACAGGCGTTCCGCATGGCTGTCAACCCCAAGCCCCGTGAGACTTGCTATTATAAGTTAACGATAGCTGTTTTGGGGGCAATGGTCA
>CAZMNN010000013.1:0-57025 GCA_964567665.1 uncultured Lentisphaeraceae bacterium | reverse complement strand
ACGTGCTTCGCCGCAAGCTGATCGAGGACGGAATGCAGGAGGCGGAGTCGGCCGCGCGGAGGTTCAACGACATGAGGAGATCGAAGTGACGGCTCGTCATCTGTCCGGTGGGCGGTCATCCCAATAGACATGGGATGGTGGCGGTGTCCATTCTTCTTCATGGGTCGGCATGGTTTCCCCTTGTCTGAAACTGCGCCACGAGATACTACAACTTTCCTGACTTTCGCCTTTTGCTTGCGGCGTTGCTTTCGGGTTCGGGATGTGGTATACTCCGCGCCTGTTTTTCGGAAACGAATTATCATGAACACGATGTTCCAGTTCTGGTGGTGGCGCAACTTCGGTCTTGAGACCGGAGCGTGTGCGCGTATACCCGGAACAGTGGAAGCCATCTAAGGCATCAGAAGACATCCGGTCAACGGCCCCGCTCTTGGTGAGCGAGGCCGTTTCTGTTTTTACACAACCAAATTCAACAACAGGCCATGGACATACTTGAAGAACTTTGTGCGCAACGTCGCATCGACACCGAAAGGGCGTCGCGCACCCGCGACTTCGCGGCGGCGTTCCGCGAAGACGGCATCCACATAATCGCCGAACTGAAGAAGGCAAGCCCGTCGAAGGGGCTGATACGCGAAAACTTCGATCCCGCCGGACTTGCGCGGGAACTCGATTCCTCCGGCGCGGCGGCGCTTTCGGTGCTTGCCGAGCCTCACCGCTTTCTCGGTGGAGAGGACAACGTGCGAATCGCCCGCAGCGCAAGCGACCTTCCGATACTGTTCAAGGATTTCGTGACGACGGAGTTTCAGGTGCTGCGGGCAAGGGCTTGCGGCGCGGATGCCGTGCTGCTGATAGCGGCGGCGTTGGATGACGCACGGCTCACGACGTTGCTTTCCTGCGTGCGCGGATACGGCATGGAGGCTCTCGTTGAGACGCACACAGCAAGGGAGATCGAACGCGCCGTGCAGGCGGGCGCGAGGATCATCGGAGTTAACTGCCGTGACCTGCGAACGTTCCGCACCGACCCGTCCATGACGGTGGAGCTGATCGGCGAAATCCCGCATGGAATCGTGCGAATCGCAGAGAGCGGGATTCGCACCGCCACAGACATCAGGCGTCTGCACGACGCCGGGGCTAACGGATTTCTTGTAGGTGAAGCACTTATGCGGGAAGAACATCCCGGAGAAAAACTGAAGGAGTTGATGAAATGAAAGCGAAAGGACATTACGGCATCTACGGCGGACAGTACGTCTCGGAGACGCTTATGGAACCGCTGGCTGAACTTGAAAAGGCCTATGCGGCGGCGAAGGCAGATCCCGGATTCAAGCGCGAGATGGACGACATACTACGCGACTACGTGGGACGGGAGTCGCCGATCACGCATTGCCGCCGTCTGTCGGCGCATCTTGGTGGTGCACAGATCCTGCTTAAGCGCGAGGATTTGAACCACACCGGGGCGCACAAGGTGAACAACACCGTCGGCCAGGCGTTGTTGGCGAAGCGGATGGGCAAGAAACGGCTTATCGCAGAGACGGGCGCAGGGATGCACGGCGTCGCAACGGCGACAGTCGCGGCACTGCTCGGAATGCCGTGCGAAGTGTACATGGGGGCAATCGATGTAGCGCGTCAGGCACCAAATGTCCAGCGGATGAAGATGCTCGGCGCAAAGGTGAATGCCGTCTCGGAGGGGAGCGCGACGCTGAAGGATGCGATGAACGAGGCGATACGCGACTGGGCGGCGAACTGCGACGATACGTTCTATGTGATCGGAACGGTGGCGGGTCCGTATCCGTACCCGGAACTCGTGCGCGACTTCCAGAGCGTAATCGGACGCGAGGCGCGGGCGCAGATGCTTGCGAAATACGGCAGGCTGCCGGATCAGGCCATCGCCTGCGTCGGCGGCGGATCGAACGCCATGGGGCTTTTCGCCGGATTTCTGGATGACGCTGACGTGAAGCTGGTAGGAGTTGAGGCCGGCGGGAAGGGGCTTGCCACAGGCGAACACGCCGCATCGATCAACGGCGGCCGCGTCGGCGTTCTTCACGGCGCGAAGACGTATCTTCTGCAGACGGATTCAGGTCAGGTCGTGGATACGTACTCCGTCTCCGCCGGACTTGACTATCCCGGCGTCGGCCCGGAACATTCGCATCTCGCCGATACGGGACGCGCCGAATACACCGTCATAGATGATGATGAGGCGATTGCGGCGTTCGATGCGCTTTGCCGCTTCGAGGGTATCATACCTGCGCTTGAGTCGAGCCACGCACTTGCGGAGGCGATGAAACGCGCACCGTCGCTTCCAAAGGAGACGCTGCTTTTGGTGAACCTTTCCGGGCGCGGAGACAAGGACATGGAAAGCATCATGCGCTACAAGGCGTCGAAGGGTGAGACCTTTGATGCATAAAAAGGTGTACAAGAGGAGTGATGAAATGAACAGCAGAATACAGAAATGCTTTGCGAAAGCCCGCAGCGAAGGGAGGCAGGTGTTCGTCGCCTATCTCACAGTTGGATACCCGACGCTCGCTGAAAGCGAGCGGGCGGCAGACAGGCTGATTGACGAGGAGGGTGCGGACATCATAGAACTTGGCGTTCCGTTCTCCGATCCGTTCGCGGACGGTGCGGTAATACGCAACGCCGCGTACGAGGCGCTGAAGCAGGGCGTCACGCTTTTCGACGTGCTGTCGCTCGCGGCGCGTGTGAGATCACGGCATCCAGACACGCCGCTTGTCGTGTTCAGCTACTACAACCCGATATTCTCGTGCGGCGTGGAGACGTTCGCCGAGAAGGCCGAGGCGGCCGGAATCGATGCGGTGCTTGCGGTCGATCTTCCGCTTGAGGAGCGCGACGAACTGCTGACGGCGTTGAAGCCGCACGGCATTACGATCGTGCCGCTCATTGCGCCGAACACGCCGATCGAGCGCGTCGTCGAAAGTGCAGAGGGAGTTGAGGACAGCTTTCTCTACGTAATCACGGTCAAAGGGGTGACAGGCGTTCGTGGCGAACTTCCGCCTGAACTTGCGGGACATCTCGACGAAATCCGCAAGGCGGTGGATATGCCCATCGTCGCCGGATTCGGCATTGCGTCCCGCGAACAGGGCGTGTCGCTCGTCAAAGGCCATGCTGACGGATATGTGATAGGTTCGGCAATAGTCAAAAAACTCGGCGAGAGGGGCTGACGCCATGCAGACCTTTCCGGAGGTGAAGATATGCGGCATCAATGATGTCCATGTCGCGGTGAGGTCCGAAGAGCTTGGCGCGGACTACCTTGGCTTCATATTTGCCGAAAGGTCGCCGCGCAGGGTCAGTCCCGAACAGGCGGCGGCGATCGCCTCCGCACTTTCCGGAAAGGCGAAGCTGGTCGGCGTATTCACCGAAGCGTCGATAGGTGAAATCACCGGGATTGCGAAGTGCGTACCGATGGATGTCGTGCAGCTGCACAGCATGTCCTACGGCGCAGACGAAATCAATGCGTTGCGTTCGCGCGGGTTTGAGGTGTGGCGTCTTGATGGCGGAGGCGGCATTCCTGACGCCGTGGTTCTTGACGGAAGATCCGGAACGCAATGCGGCGGCACGGGGCGTCCTGCGGATTGGCGGAGGGCGACCGCGCTTTCCGCAACGGGCGTTCGCGTGGTGCTGGCCGGCGGCATCTCCGCAGAAAACGCATCCGCCGCCGCGAAGACAGGATGTGCAGTCATTGACGTCAACAGTTCGCTTGAGGTGCGGCCCGGAGTGAAATCCATCGCACGGATAGAAGCCTTCTTCCGCAGTGTCGCGCCGTTGCGCCGGGAGGGGACGGCGCGGCAGTGCGTGGCGGCAGATGGCGTATAGGCTCGACCTATGAAAGTTGACGGAAAATATCTATCGCCTTATCAGCTTGCGTGAAAGTATAATCTCCGTCACTTTGCAGAGAGAGGAGCATCGATGAACGAAAGACAGGAACTGAACCGCAACCTTGCGCAGATGCTCAAGGGCGGCGTAATCATGGACGTGACCACGCCTGAACAGGCGAAGATCGCGGAGGCCGCAGGTGCCTGCGCCGTGATGGCTCTTGAGCGCATCCCGGCGGACATCCGTGCGGCGGGCGGCGTTTCGCGCATGAGCGACCCGGCGATGATAAAGGGAATCCAGGATGCAGTATCCATACCGGTGATGGCGAAGTGCCGCATAGGACACATTGCGGAGGCTCGCATACTTGAAGCGATTGAGATAGACTACATCGACGAGAGCGAAGTGCTTTCCCCGGCGGACGATGTGCGTCACATCGACAAGTCAAAATTCTCGGTTCCGTTCGTATGCGGTGCGCGAGACCTTGGCGAGGCATTGCGGCGCATCGGCGAGGGTGCGACGATGATTCGCACGAAGGGCGAGCCTGGCACCGGCGACGTCGTGCAGGCCGTCCGCCATATGCGGAAGATGCAGTCGGAGATACGCCGTGTGGCGGCGCTCCGCGAAGACGAGATCTACGAGGCGGCGAAGGAGCTTGCCGCACCGCTTGACCTCGTGCGGTTCGTCCACGACAACGGGCGGCTGCCGGTCGTGAATTTCGCGGCTGGCGGCGTTGCGACGCCTGCGGATGCGGCGCTCATGATGGAGCTTGGCGCGGAGGGCGTGTTCGTCGGCTCCGGCATATTCAAGAGCGGCGATCCGGCGAAACGCGCCGCCGCGATAGTGCAGGCCGTCACGAACTGGCAGGACGCAAAGCTGCTCGCCAAACTCTCCGAAAATCTCGGTCCCGCCATGGTCGGAATCAACGCGGACGAGATTGAGACGATAATGGAGGAGCGCGGACAGTGAACGACGAAGGAGACGGACGGTGAAGGTCGGTGTTCTTGCGGTGCAGGGCGCATTTGCGGAGATGGCATCGTTCTTTCGCGCCAAGGGGGCGGAGATTCAAGAGATTCGCCAGGTCTCCGATTTCCGCCACGGCGGCATAGACATGCTTGCCCTGCCCGGCGGCGAATCGACAGTGCAGGGCAAACTGCTGAAGGATTTTGGACTTTTTTATCCGCTCAAGGATGCCATCGACGGCGGGTTGCCCGTCTTTGCCACCTGCGCCGGGCTTATCCTCCTTGCGGAGAGGATCGAGGGCGAGGAGACGGCATGGTTCGGTTCGCTTCCGGTCGCCGTCCGCCGCAACGCCTACGGGCGGCAGCTCGGAAGTTTCACTGCGACAGGTCGCTGGGACGGACATCCCAATGTGCCGATGACGTTCATCCGCGCCCCTTCGATAACGGAAACTGCGCCGGATGTCGAGATCCTTTCATCGTACAACGACCTCCCGACGTCCGTCCGGTGGCGCAGCATCACGGCCTTTACGTGGCATCCTGAACTTGGCGATCCGAAAGCGTTTCCGATCTGATGTGGTAGAATACGCGAATCAGTCAAACGGTGCCTGACGGCAAAGGGGAGATATGACGCTTCAGCAGCTTAAATACGTGGATGCGGTGGCAGAGTGCGGCAGCCTCAGCGAGGCGGCGCGTCAGGTGTTCGTCACGCAGCCCACGCTGACGGAATCGATACGCGCACTTGAAGAGGAGCTGCGCGTTGCGATATTCACGCGCTCAAGCCGAGGCGTGACGGTGACGCGGGAAGGGGAGGAGTTCCTTGCGTCCGCGAGACAGATTCTCGATGACGTGGCTGGAATACAGGAGAAGTACACCGGCAAGGCGGTGCGCCGTCCGCAGTTCGCGGTGTCGTGCCAGCACTACGCATTTGCGGTGGATGCGTTCATGGAGGTTGTGAAGGCGAACGGCGCAGATTCCTACGACTTCACGCTGCGCGAAACGGTGACGAGCGAGATCATCGACGACGTTGCCCGCCACAGGAGCGAGATAGGCATCCTATATCTGTCGAAGCGGAACGAATCGGCGATAACGAAGATTCTCCGCAAGGAGGAGCTGGATTTCGAGGAGCTGTTCGCCGAGCAGCCGCACGTGTTCATCGGCAGGGGGCATCCGCTCGCGAAGAAGAAGATAATCAAGCCGGCCGAACTCGATCCGTACCCGTATCTCACGTACGAGCAGGGCGTGGAGAATGCACTCTACTTCTCTGAAGAGGTGATGCCCGCAATCGACAGGAAGAAGAGCATCCGCGTCCGTGACCGCGCCACGATGACAAACCTCCTGCTGGGGTTGGACGGCTTCACCGTTGCATCCGGTGCGCACAGCAGGTCATACAACCCGGCCATGGTGTCCGTGCCGCTCAAGCTCGACGACACCATCCGCGTTGGGTTGATATACCGGAAGGGAATCCCGCTTTCTGCGGCGGGCACGGCGTTCGCCGTCGCAATCCGCGCCCGCATCGCCTCAAGATAGAAGCGGGCGCATGGAATGACGCAGGAGGCCGTCTCATGCGTCATTCCCATTTTATCCTGGGCGGCATTTTCGCCGAGACATATGTGGTATAATTGACCATTCACAAGGAGAAAGAGAATGGTGGAGTTTTTTGCGGATTCGCTCATAGACGGATATAAGCTGTCGAGCATGATGGGCAAGGGAATCGTGCTTGTGCAGCTGGCGGCGAGCGTCGTCATGGTGGCCGTCATAATCGGCAAGGTCAAGGAGCTGGCGCGCGCTGTGCGTCTCACGCGCCGGGTCGGACGCGATGTCATGACCGGTCGGGACGTGCTTGAATACTATCTGGCCCGCCGTCCGAACGAAAAGTCCGCCGTTGAAAACATCTACTACGGCACGTGCGAACGTCTGATGAAGCTCCTGTCGCCGGATTCCAGATCTACGCTGTCGCGTGGCGACGGCACCCGCGGTGCGGCGCTCACGCGCAACGAGATTGAACTGATCAAGTCGCACTGCGAGCACATCCTCGACGAGGAGGAACTACGGATTGAGCATGGCATGGGCGTGATTGCAACCGTTGTCGCGCTTGCGCCGATGCTCGGCCTTCTCGGTACGGTGTGGGGCGTGCTGGACGCCTTTGCGGCGATGGGTTCGGAAGGGTCTGCGACAATCGCCACGATGGCGCCTGCGATTTCGTCCGCCCTCGTCACCACAGTCGTCGGTCTGCTCATAGCGATTCCCGGCGTCTGCGCGTTCAACCGTCTCAATGCGACGGTGCGCGGCCTCACCGCAGACATGGAGGGGTTCGCCGATGACCTTGTGGGCAGGGTCGCGCTTGAATTCCAGGCATGATGGCGGCGTCACTACGGAATCCGCACATGGAAGGATAAGGCAGTGAGTCGCAGAAGAAGGAAAGGCGGACGCGGCGAGGGGGCGAAGGCGAGCATCGACATGACGTCGCTCATCGACCTCACGTTCCTTCTGCTCGTCACGTTCATACTCACCATCCCGGCTCTTGAGCAGGGGATTTCGATAATGCTGCCGAGGGCGAAGACGGACACTCTTCCGAACAAGGACAGCAAGGCTAACACAATCACCGTTTCGCAGACCGGCACGTTCATGAACAACGCCCCAGTCACGCTTGAGGAGCTTGAGCAGAACCTTCTTGAAAAGGTGAAGGCCGATCCGGACGTGCCGGTGCTGGTGCGCGGAGATGAACGTCTCACCTACGGAGCCGTGATGGATGTCGTGAAGCTCGTGTATAAGTGCAAGGTCAGGAAGATGGCCCTTGTCACCGTGGAGAAGTGAGAGACACCCGGTGATGGAGCTTGAGATAGACAAGTTCTACGAAGACGACCGCCAGAGAGGGAAGGTGTCGAGTCCGCTGAACGCAAAGACCCTCCTGATTGCGCTCGGACTTCACGTATCGGCCTTCTGCCTGTTTTGGATTGCATCCAAGGTGATGTACCGTCCGAAGGATGTGGTGATACCGATTGACATGACGATAGTTCCGCCGTGGGCGGAGCAGGATCTCAACGATCCGAACCCCGACCCGAACCCTCCGCCGGAGGACGAGCCGGATAAGCCGGATCCCAAGCCCGATCCGAAGCCGGAGCCTGAAAAGCCTCAGCCCGAAGAACCGCAGAAGGAGAAGGTGGAGGCTGTCGAGAAGATTCCGGAGAAGCCGAAGAAGAAGGAATTCAAGAAAGGCCCGATCAAGAAGCCTGAGAAGAAGGCGGAGAAGCCGAAGAAGAAGGAGTTCAAGAGGGGGGCTGTGAAAAAGCCAAAGATAACCCCTCCAGTGAAACTCCCGCCGGGCAAGGGAACGTCGCGGGACAAGCCGTTGTCGCAGACGGACATAATGAAGGCGCTTGCGGCCGGTGCGCGGTATGGCGCATCGAACCAGCTGGCGACGAGCGAGGAGCAGAGGTGCGTATCGCTGATAATGCGGCGGTTCTACGAGTGCTGGACGGATTTCAGCTGGTCAGAGGGGCTGCAGCCCGTGGTGCTTTCTGTACGGTTGGGCAGCGGCGGCAGAATCCTGGATTATAGAATCATTCAGCGTTCAGGGGACGCCAAGGTGGATCAGTCAGTCCTTGCGGCGGCGAAGCGGGTCGGTCGCGTGCCGGGGCTTTCTGCGGACTTTCTGAAGAGATATCCGGAGATCAGCGTCACGATGACGCCCAAGAGATGAATCGGAAAACGCTGATGACAATGCGAGGCAGAGACGACAACCGTTTTGATGTGAAGTTTGCCAGGCTCGACTTCTCCCGCCCGGAGAGGACCGGTTTCGGCGAAACGGTGTTCGGGCCGGGGAAGACGCCTGAACAGCTCGTGCGCATATTCGCATCATTCGCCGAAAAGGGGATGCCCGCGCTTGCGACACGTGTCACGCAGGAGCAGGCCGATGCCGTCATCGCGTCAGACGGAAACGTCAGGTACATCCCTGAGGGGTGTCTTCTCGCGCTTGCGCCGAAGCGTATGCGCACTTCGTCCCGCGCTGTCCGGCGGCTCAAAGGCTCGGTTGCGGTGCTGACCGGCGGCACGGCGGACATTCCGGTGGCGGAGGAGTGTGCCGGCACGGTGGAGTTCTTCGGCGGTGCGGTGTCGCGCTATTTCGATGTCGGAGTTGCCGGGCTTCATCGTCTTCTCGGCGTAATCGAGGAAGTGCGGAAGGCGGATGTGGTTGTTGCCGTCGCGGGAATGGAGGGTGCGCTTCCGAGCGTAGTCTCCGGTCTGGTGTCCGCACCCGTGGTGGCCGTGCCGACATCGGTGGGCTACGGCGCCGGCGCCGGTGGAGTGGCGGCGGCGCTCGCGATGCTGAATTCCTGCGCCGAGGGCGTGAGCGTGGTGAACATAGACAACGGATTCGGTGCGGCGGTCGTCGCCTGCCGGATGCTGCGCAGGATGGGTTCGGGAGGAAAGCGGAATGCTGTACATTGAGGGAGCGGCCGGGATATCCGGCGACATGACGGTCGGCGCCTTGCTGTCGCTCGGCGCGAGTGCTGAGAGGCTGAGGAAGACGCTCGATTCGCTGGGGCTTGGGGACGAGTTCTCCTGCGAGATAGCGGAGAAGTCGTCGTACGGAATATCCGGCATAGACTTCGATGTAATCCTTCCGCACGGGAGCTGCGGATATCACCATGAACACCGCAACCTTGCGGACGTGGAGGCGATCATCGATCGCGGAGAGATGAGCGATGCCGCAAGGGTGCTTGCCAAACGGGCCTTCCGTCTTGTCGCAGAGGCGGAGGCGAAAGTCCACGGGAAACCTGTCGAGGAGGTGCATTTCCACGAAGTGGGGGCGATAGATTCGATAGTCGACATCGTCTCTGCGGCAGTTCTCTTCGACGACATAGGCGAAAGCGAATGTGTTGTGTCCGGCCTTGCGGAAGGGAGCGGCACGGTGATGTGCGCACACGGCGAACTGCCGGTGCCGGTGCCGGCGGTGCTTGAGATTGCGCGGGCGACGGGAATTCCGCTGCGTCCATCGGCGACAAAGGGCGAATGTGTGACGCCGACGGGAATCGCTCTCGCGGCGGCGTTCCGCACTGGCGATACGCTGCCCGCCGCGTACAGGGTGCTTGGAGTGGGAACGGGACTCGGCAAGCGGGACTACGGCCGCCCGGCAATACTTCGCATACTGAAGATCGAGGCGGCATGACAAGGCGCATCGGCATATTCGGCGGCACGTTCAACCCGATCCATTCCGGACACATCGGCGTGGCGTTGAGGGCAGCGGCGGAACACTCCCTTGAGAAGGTGCTCGTGATTCCGGCGGCGCACAATCCGTTCAAGGCGGAGAGCGGTTTCGATGCGTTGAGGTGGACGCTCGTGAAATGCGCCTGCGCCCCTCATCCACTGCTGGAGCCTTGCGACATCGAACTCAGGCGCGGCGGCGAATCGTATACGATAGATACGGTGCGGGAGGTGAAGTCGCGCAATCCCGATGCAGAGCTGTTCTTCATAATCGGCGAAGACAACGCAGGAGAGGTTTCGCGTTGGAGGGAGGCGGAAGAGCTTGCCCGTCTCGTCCGGTTCGTGACGTTCCCCCGCACAAGGGAATCATCGACGGAGGTGCGCAACCGTCTGTCGCACGGCGAGCCGGTGAAGGATCTGGTGCCGTCGGCGGTGGATGATTTTCTTTCTGCGCGTGGCGTAGTGTTCGATTTCGGCGGGGTCGTATCCGTCTCGCCGTTTGCAGGGGACGGCGACGAGCTGCGTCCGTACTGCGAATCGCTTGGACTGTCGCGGGCGGCGTTCGACGACGGGTGGCGCAGGTTCCGCGCCAGGTGGGATGGCGGCGAATGCTCCTTCGGCGAAATGTATCGGCTGATCTTCGAGAACGGCGGATTGCCGTCGCCGACGGAAGCGCAGCTTGCTGAGCTGTGGCGCGTTGATGCGGAGGCGTGGGTGAAGACGCTGTCGCGGCACACGCTTGCGCTGATGAAGGATCTGAAGCGGATAGGCAAAAAATTGGGCGTGCTCTCCAACATGTCAGAGGATTTCCACGAACGCCTGTTCGTCCCCCGATGTGCAGAGTACTCCGCGCTTCTCGACATGGAGGTCATATCCGGAATCGAGAGGATGGTGAAGCCGGAAAGGCGGATATACGATCTGGCGGCGGAGCGGATGGGGCTTACGCCGCACGAACTTCTCTTTCTCGACGATACGGAGCAGAACGTTTCCGCCGCCAAGGACTTTGGCTGGCGTTCGCAGATATACAGGGCAGAGGCATGAAAGCGGTTGTTGTACTTTCGGGTGGGCAGGATTCGGCGACGTGCCTTGCGCTTGCGGTGCGGAAGCATGGAGCGGAGAATGTCGCCGCCATCACGTTCGCGTACGGACAGCGGCACTCAATCGAGGTCAGGTTTGCACGGCGTCTCGCCCGCCGCTTTAAGGTTGCGGCGCACAAGGTCGTATCGCTCGACTTCTACCGCCACATAACGAGCAACGCGTTGATGTCTAAGACGGCGCCTATCGAAAGGCGGAAGGGCGCAAGCTGCCCGACGACCGTAGTTGAGGGGCGCAATGCGTTCTTTCTCCTTTCGGCGGCGGTCTGGGCGAAGAGCATCGGTGCGACGGAACTCTACACCGGCGTTTCGGAGGCGGATTATTCGGGGTATCCGGATTGCCGCGAAGCGTTCATCCGGGCGCAGCAGCGGACTTTGCGTCTGGCGCTTGAATGGCCTGTCAAGATCGTCACGCCGTTCATGCACATGTCAAAGGCGGACGAGTGGGCGCTGGCCGACAGCCTCGGCATTCTCGATGTGATAGAGAACGAGACTGTGACCTGCTACAACGGCGTACCCGGCAAAGGCTGCGGAGGGTGTCCGGCCTGCGTTCTGCGCAACCGTGGGTTTGACGAATTCATCGCGCAGAAGAGCCGGCGCGGCGGGACTCGCCGCCGCAGAGGCGCGGGCAGGGAGGCATAGAGGATGTCGCGCCATCTGCTGTCGCTCCGTTCCGTGTCGCTGGCGTTCGGCGGCGATCCCGTGCTTGAAGACGTGTCGCTCAACGTGGAAAGCGGCGTTCGCGCCTGCGTCACCGGAAGGAACGGCGAAGGGAAGTCCACGCTGCTGAAAGTCATCGCAGGTCTGCTTGAGCCAGATACGGGCGAGATCATCAAGGCTCCGGATCTAAAGGTGGCGTTTCTTGAGCAGGAGGTTCCGCACGACCGTCCCGGCACAGTAATAGACGTTGCGCGCTCGGAGAGATACGTTTCGCAGATGGGGCTTAATCCAAACGATGTGTTCAACACGCTTTCCGGCGGTCTTCGCAGACGTGCGCTTCTTGCGCGGGCGCTGTCCGACGAGCCGGATCTTGTGCTGCTTGACGAGCCGACAAACCATCTCGACATCGCTTCGATCGAGTGGCTTGAGGCGTTCATACGCCGTCAGACCGACACTGCGTTTCTGTTCGTGACGCACGATCGCGCATTCCTGAAGGATGTGGCCACTTACGTGTACGATCTTGACCGGGGACGTCTCGCCGGCTGGAACTGCGACTACCGCACATTCCTTCAGCGCAAGGCCGACCTGATGGCCGACGAGGCCGTGCTGTGGGAGCGCAAGGCGAAGAAGCTGGCGCAGGAGGAGGCTTGGATCCGTCAAGGCGTAAAGGCGCGGCGGCGGCGCAACCAGGGGCGCGTGGAGGCGTTGCGTCAGCTGCGTCTTGAATTTGCGAACAGAAGATCCGCTCCCGGAACGGCGTCGCTTAAGCTTGACACCGCAGCGGCGTCCGGCGATCGCGTGATCAAGATAGAGGGACTGTCGTTCTCGTACGGGGAGCGTGAGGTCGTAAAGGACTTCACCGCAGACATACTGAAGGGCGAGAGGATCGGGATCGTCGGGGACAACGGAGCCGGGAAGACGACGCTGCTCAAGCTGCTCACGGGAGCGTTGAGTCCGGTGGCCGGCGCGGTCACGCTTGGTACGCGGGTGGAGATGGCGTTCTTCGACCAGCTGCGGGCGCAGCTCGATCCTGAGGTCACGGTCAAGGAGGCCGTTGCGGCGGGCTGCGACGTCGTGACGGTAGGCGGCGTGTCGAAGCACGTGTATTCGTACCTTGCGGATTTCCTGTTCACGCCGGAGCGATGCCGCACTCCGGTGAAAGCTCTTTCCGGCGGCGAGAAGGCGCGTCTGCTTCTGGCGCGGCTCTTCCTCAAGCCGTCGAACCTTCTCGTGATGGACGAGCCTACGAACGATCTCGACGTTGAGACGCTGGAGCTTCTTGAGGAGCAGCTGCTGAACTACGGCGGTACGTTGCTTGTCGTGTCGCACGACCGCGAATTTCTCGACAACGTGGTGACATCCACGTATGTGCTCGCCGGGGATGGAGAGGTGCGCGTGTGTGCTGGCGGGTATGCCGAGGCGGCGCGTCTGCTCAAGGATGTCGCAAAGGCGGAGAAGCGGGAGAAGGCCGCGCCGCCCGCCGCCGCAGCGCCGTCCGCCCGTCCCGCCGGACGGAAGCTTTCATACATGGAGAAGCGCGAGCTGGAGCAGCTTCCGGAAAGGATGTCGGCGCTCGAAGCGGAGATCGCCGACATCGAAGCTGCGCTGTCCGACTCGACGATCTACTCCCGCGACAACGCAAAAGCCGTCGCCCTGATGGCGCGGCTTCCGCAGGTGCGGACTGCGCTCGACGAAGCGGAGACGCGCTGGCTGGAGCTGTCCGAGCGCGAAGGATAGCGGCTATCCGTTTGGGTGTTCGCCGCAGGACGAAAAATAAAATTGCCGCGCTCCAGCATGGACGCGGTGTGGTATAATTGCGCGCCAATCGGGGTGCTACCGGAACGGTTCCGGATGCTGAGATGAAACCCGTATAACCTGAACAGGGTAATGCCTGCGGAGGAAACAAAAGTGAAAGTGATGGAAGAAACCATCTCCGGCGCTATCGTCCGGAGTTATTTCAAGAAACTCGAAAGCAACCTCGCCATTGACGTTGCGATTGTCGGAGCGGGGCCGTCCGGTCTTGTGGCCGCGCATGATCTTGCCTTGGCCGGTCGCAAGGTTGCGGTGTTTGAATCGAAGCTTGCGCCCGGCGGCGGCACGTGGGGCGGCGGAATGTTGATGAACGAGGTTGTGGTGCAGAATGACGCCGCCGAGATACTGCACGAGTTCGGCGTCACGACCGTTCCTGTGGACGGCGACTACCACACGGTCGATTCGGTCGAGATGGCGAGCGGTCTCATATTCGGGGCGCGCAAGGCCGGGGCCACGATATTCAACGCCGTTCGGGTTGAGGATATCGTCATGCACGACGGTGTCGTCTCCGGTGTTGTGATAAACTGGAATCCGGTTGCGCGGCTTGAGATGCACGTCGATCCGATCGTCGTGATGACGCGAGCACTCATAGACGGCACGGGACATCCGAGCGAAATCATAAACAAGGCCGTCGGCAAGGCTGGCGTGAAGATAGATTCACCGACGGGCGGCATCCTCGGCGAGAAGCCGATGTGGATGGCGGACGGCGAACGCACGACCGTGGAGAACACAAAGCGTCTCTATCCCGGTCTCTACGCCTCAGGCATGGCCGCGAACAATGCGCAGGGCGGATTCCGCATGGGTCCGATCTTCGGCGGGATGCTGAAGAGCGGACGCAAGATTGCGCAGATCGTTCTGGAGGATCTTGCCAAATGACCGACGGATTCGGCCTTTATCTCGTGATGACGAATCCCGTCGTCGGCTATGCGAGGTGCGCGGAGGCCGCAGTGCGGGCGGGCGTGAAGATCGTCCAGTTGCGCATGAAGCACGTGCCACGCGCTGACATTGTGCGCGTGGCGCACGATGTGCGCAGCGTGACGGCCGGCACAGATACGCTGTTCATAGTGAACGACGATCCGTCCATCGCAGAGGAGGTTGGAGCGGATGGCGTGCACGTGGGGCAGGGCGACATGTCGCCAGCCGAGGTGCGTTCGCGTCATCCCGGTCTTGGGATTGTGGGGCTTTCCACCCACAATCCCGCTCAGGTGGCGGTGTCGCGGACGGAGCCGGTAGACTACATCGGCGTCGGCCCGGTCTATGCGACGCCGACCAAGGACATCCCCGATCCTACGCTTGGACTTGATGTGATGTCCGCGATGATCGCCGCCGCTGCGCATCCGGCGGTGGCGATTGGCGGCATAGATGCGGCGCATCTGCCGGACGTGATTGCGGCGGGTGCGCGAAACTTCGCCGTGGTGCGGGCGGTGTGCGGCAGCGCAGATCCGTATTCGGCCATCATGAGATTGAAGGAGCGGTGATGGGCAACGTCTGCTTCATATCCGGCATCGACACGGGGATCGGCAAGACCGCTGTCGTCGGTGCGATGTGCCGTGCGCTTCAGAATTCCGGACGCGACTGGATCTCCGTGAAGATGGTGCAGACAGGATGCGACGGATATTCCGAAGACCTGGACGTGCATCGTGAAATGGCCGGCGTGGGCAGGTTCCCGGAAGACGACGCGGGTTTGACCGCTCCGCAGATATTCAAGTTCCCGTCGTCGCCGCTTCTTGCGGCGGATCTTGAAGGACGGAAAGTCGATCTTGGAAGGATTGCCGCCTCGGTTGCCGAATGTGCACGACGCCATGACGCCGTGCTGGTCGAAGGGGCGGGCGGACTTTGCGTGCCGTTGACAGAAGACGTGCTTGCCGTTGACTTTGCGTTGCGTCAGGGGTGGCCGCTTGTACTTGTGGCAAGCGGAAGGCTTGGCGCAATCAACCATACACTGCTGTCGCTTGAGGCGGCGGCAAGGCGCGGAATGTCCGTCGCCGGAGTGGTGATGAACGCCTACCCGGAGACGGACGGACTTCTTTTCGATGACGCCGTGAATGCGGTGTCGAGGTATTTGAAGAAGCTGGGCATTGGATGTCCGGTGGAAATCATGCCGGACATCGCTGCCGACTCCGCTCCCGATTTCAGCGGGATATTCGAGCGGCTTGGATGGTGAACGGCGGCAGGCAAAGAAAGAGACATGATGGACGCACTTGAATTTGACCGCCGGCACATCTGGCATCCGTACGCCTCAATCGCAAATCCTCCGCCCGTGCGTCTTGTGAAATCGGCAAGCGGAACGGAACTTGTGCTGTCCGACGGGCGCACACTCACCGATGCCGTCTCAAGCTGGTGGTGCGTTGCGCACGGACACAGCCATCCCGCAATCGTCGAGGCGATGCGCCGCCAGAGCGAACGTCTCTCGCACGTGATGTTCGGCGGGCTGACACATGAGCCAGCGATAGAACTTGCAGAGCGACTGACGGAGATTGCGCCGCCTGGGCTTGACCGTGTGTTCTTTGCCGATTCAGGATCGATCGCCGTCGAGGTTGCCGCCAAGATGGCGGTTCAGTACCAAAACGCCAGGGGATTTCCGAACAGGGGGAAACTGCTTGCGCTCAAGGGCGGATACCATGGCGACACCTGCTGCGCGATGGCTCTCAGCGATCCGGACGGAATGCACACGCTGTTCCGTCAGATAATGCCGAAGCACCATTTTGCGTCGCCGCTTGACTTCTCCACTGCTGTTGAGACGGTGGAGCGGCATGGGGACGAAATTGCCGCCGTAATCTGCGAACCGGTGTTTCAGGCGGCAAACGCAATGAGGTTCTACGATCCGGAATACCTGCGCCGTCTTCGCGCTCTCTGCGACGAAAAGGGGATGCTTCTCATCTTCGACGAAATTGCGGCGGGCTTCCACCGTACCGGTCCGCTTTGGGCGGGGGAGTGGGCGGGCGTCGTGC
This sequence comes from uncultured Lentisphaeraceae bacterium, assembly GCA_964567665.1. Classification (GTDB taxonomy): domain Bacteria; phylum Verrucomicrobiota; class Kiritimatiellia; order RFP12; family UBA1067; genus UBA1731. The sequence goes on along the minus strand of CAZMNN010000013.1, from coordinate 40,522 downwards.
CGGACGTGATGTGCGTGGGCAAGGCTCTGACCGGCGGACACGTCACGCTTGCGGCAACGATTGCGTCCGCCCGTGTAGCCGAGACGATCTCCAGCGGCCGCCCCGGCGCGTTCATGCACGGCCCTACCTACATGGCCAATCCGATTGTCTGCGCCGCCGGCATCGCTTCGCTCAAGCTGTTTTCGGAGGGCGGCTATGCGGCCAAGGTGTCGCGCATCGAGCGGGAGCTTGCCGATGGGCTTGCGCCATGCCGTTCGCTCTCGAACGTGAAGGATGTGCGTGTGAAGGGCGCAGTCGGCATTGTCGAGGTGGAGCGGATGCCGGTTCGCACCGACATCGAGCGGGTGATAGACGGACATGGAGTGTGGTTGCGTCCGTTCTGCAACTTCATCTACACCATGCCGCCGCTCGTTTCGGATACGTCAACGGTCGATAGGATATGCACCGCGATTCAAGATCTTGCGTCGTGCGAACCAGGCCCGTCCGCCGAGGACAGTGACTTCCACGAATGATTGCGGCCGATTGCCGCAGTGCTTCGCACAGGGCGATCCAAATTGGAAAAATGTCACACATTTTCCGCGCCGTTTGACACGGATGGTGGGTTGTGATACACTTCTTCCAATTCTGGTGGATTAGGTTTGGCAGGACAAATTCCCGAAGGAATCAAGTTTGGCGTGTCCACAATGGATCGGGCTGTGGTTGAGCGAATGAAAAACCGCGCTGGCAAGGCATTGTACGCACTTTGTGAAGGAGTGTGCAGCGTGAGCGCATTTGCGCGAAATCTCGCCTGTGGCGGCGTTTTGCGCATAGTACTACCCCCCCCCCACTATAAGCTAAACTGCGTACGCAAGGCCTCTGTTGGGCCTATCAGCGCAGATTGCCCTTCGCCGTCGCCGCACTTGATCCTGTTTTCGGGGTCTTTATCCTGTTCCGTCAGGATGCAAAGGAAGCCGCTTTCAGCCGAAAGCGGCTTCCTTTGTGTGGGGTATCTTCGCCATGCAATGCTGATGTGATATAATTGCGGCATGAACGAAGACAAGTCACTTTTTGCCGAGATGTTGGGAATGAAGGGTCGATACGCCGCAGAGCCTGAGGAACAGGCTCTGAGACCGGAGAATGATCATCTCGATTCAGAGACCTCTGATCTTGAGGCGCAGGATTCCGAAACGTTCGACGAACTTGATGTGCAGAGGGAGGTCGTGAGCGCAATGGCGCGTGACAACGCCGAACTGGAGGAGCGGCGCATCGTCCTTGAGGATGAAAAGACCGCGCTGGCGGAATCGAAGGCTGCGCTCGAAGCGGAAAGGCAGGCGCTTGCGGAGAAGGTGTCCAAAGCGGAATCGGACAGGCTTGAACTTGAATCGCGCATTTCCGCATACGAAAAGGAGATTGCTGAACTGAAGCTCGACCTTCAGGAGGTGCGCGGGCTGAACCAGGAGCTTGAGCGGAAGCTCGCGAGGATGGGCAGAACGGTCTTTGCCGTGAAGCGGGCGGCTGCGGAGGCCGCAAGAATCGAGATAGGCGGGCGCAGATGGTAGCTGTGGATTTCGACAGGCTGCACGGGCTGTACTCCGGCTACGTCGACAGTTTCCGCGAGGGCGGCAGTCTGCCGCCGATGATGGAGCTGAAGCGGGTTCATACGGATTGCGTCGTGAAGAACGCACGTGACATCGCGGCCGGCGAGGGCTTTCCGGAGGATGTCACGGATGTCTGCGTGGCGGCTGCGCTGCTGCACGATACCGGAAGGTACGAGCAGATAAGGAAATACGGCACGTTCCGAGATTCTGACAGCGTTGACCACGCAGTCCTCTCGCACGACATTGTGGCAGAGAAGGGATGGTTGGACGGTGTGCCGCATTCCGATGCAATATTGAGGGCGGTTCTCTACCACAACCGCCGCGACCTTCCGGATGGACTTGACCCGATTACGCTTGCCGCCGCCCATTGCGTGAGAGACGCCGACAAGCTCGACATCTTCCGGGTGCTGGAGCATCAGCTTGCAACAACCGACTGGCGGAACGACAGCGAGGCGTTCTGGAACCTGCCGGTGATGGCCCAGCCTAGTCCGGAGGTCGTCGCGGCTGTGCGAGACGGGCGTCCCGTCGACTACCAGCACATCCGCACGTTGGCTGATTTCGTGCTTGTGCAGGTGGGTTGGATGCGGTCTGGTCTTCAGTTCGCCACGTCGCGCCGTCTTGCCGCCGAACGCGGACATCTTGCGTTCAGGCGCAGGTTCCTTGCGGAGCTGACGGGCGGCGACCGCGCAGTGGATTCGCTGTGCAGTCCGTCCGGCGGCGAGATTTCGCTCGATGACGTAGAGGCGGAGCTTCGCTGCGGCAGCAGGGTGCTTCTGATGGTGCGCCACGGCGAGCGCAAGAAGATCGACAACGACGACCCGACGTTCGGCATGGCGATTCCGCTGACCGATGAGGGGCGGCGCACGGCGACGCTTCTCGGCGAACGGCTGAAGATGTTTGCCGACGATGTGCAGTTCGTGTCCAGTCCGCTTCTGCGCACACGGCAGACGGCATCCTGCATTGCGGACGGCATGGGGCTTTCGGGGGTTGACGTCCCTCTTGAGCCGAAGTTGGGGAACGACACGTTCTATTTCGCCGACCAGCATGAGGTGTTTGAGCTTTTCAGGGACGGTTCGTTCTTCGGAAGCATATTCGAATACATGGAGAAGGGTGTGCAGCGCGGTTTTGTGGAGCTGCGCAGCGCCAGCGATGCGCTTGAGGTCTGGGCGCTCGGAGAGTTCCGTGCGCGGCTTGGCATATTCACCACGCACGACCTCTACAACGCCGTGTTTCTCCATGCCCGTGGCGTCAAGCGCGACTGGACGGTCGAGAATTGGATCAGGTTCCTCGATTCGGCGGCGATCATCATCGATCCGGACGGAACGAAGCGGTATGCGCTTGTCCGTTCCGGTCTTTCAAGCGGGACTGTGGGCGTAGCCTGAATGAAGCTAGATGCGCGGCGGGAGATTCCATGGACAAGGACATACGCACATACATCCTGTTCATCGGGCTGCCGGCGGCGCTGATCACCGCAGCCGGGTTGTCGCTTCTCGTGTTCGGCGCGAGCGGTCTTGCATCTGAGATGAGAAGCGCGGAGCGCGACGTGCAGTTCGACCGCTACGAGCGAAATCTCAAGGCGCGTCTCGCGACAAAGGCGAGGGCGTACGGCAGGGACGGCGAGGCTGCGGATCATGTGTGGAGCAGAGAGGCCGCAGCGGGCGACACGAACTTCTCCGATCGGGTGAAATACGGATGGTTCCGCCGGGCGGACGGTGCGGCGGTCGTCGGCTGGGTCAGGCTTGACGACGGAACGGTGATCGGCTACGACACGGCGCCGTTCAGGTACGAGGACAACTGGGCCTTGTACCTTTTCGGAATAGGCGTGGCGTTGATACTTCTCCTCTTCTTTGTGCTGTTTGCCAGAGGGTGGCAGCTTGTGTGGTCGGCGAGGAAAGCCCGCAGGGATCTTGAGGTGAAGGATTCGTTTCTCGACATGATATCCCACGAGCTGAACACACCGCTCGGCAGCATCGTTCCGCTGTCGTCCGCACTTGCGTCGGGTGCGATCAAGGATTCGGGGCGGCGTGCGGCGGCGCTTGCCACAATCAAGAGCGAGTCCGCCCGCATGGCAAGGATGATCGGCGAACTGCTGACCGCAGTCCGTTTGAGAAACGGCAAGATTTCGTTTGCCCGCGACAGGTTTGACGTGAGGGAGGCGGTCGAGGCGGCTGTCGCGCTGGTGCGGGAGAGATACAGGGACTGCGCCATTGCCGTCGAAAGGGGAATGCCCGCATTTGCCGTCGCTGACCGCGACAAGATTGAGCAGGTGGCGATAAACCTCATCGAGAACGCCTGTAGATATGCTGGCGAGAAGTCAATCGAGGTCTGCTGCCGCGAATGTGGCGGTTGCGCCGTCATTGAGGTGGCAGACAGAGGGGCGACAATTCCACGTGGGCGGATGGGGCGTCTGTTCGAGAGATTCTACCAGGACGGGACGCATGAAGGGCGGGAAGGCCTTGGGTTGGGGCTGTCGATCGTCTCTGGTTTCGTAAAAGGGATGGGCGGCGGCGTCCGTGCCGTTCCGAGGGCTGGCGGCGGAAACGTGTTCACGGTGACGCTGCCGGGCGGCGGAGAGAAAGATGGAGGTGACGGCAATGGCTGACATCCTTGTAGCGGACGACACGAAGTCCATCCGCCAGACGCTGAAGATACTGATAGAGGAGGCTGGACATTCCGTCCGTCTCGCCCAGAATGGCGATGAAGTGCTTGCCGAATATTCCGCAAAGCGTCCGGATATGCTTCTTCTTGACATAATGATGCCCAAGAAGAACGGTTATCAGGTGCTTCAGCAGATCCGGCGGGACGATCCGGCGCTTCCGGTGATGTTCCTTTCGGCGCGAGGTTCGGCGGCAGACATCTCGCTTGGGCTGGATCTTGGGGCGGACGACTACCTGCCCAAGCCGTTCGACGACGAGGTGCTGGTTTCACGCATCAACGCCATCTTCCGCCGGATGAAAAACTGTGCGGCAACGGCAGTGCCGTCTGCGAAGCCTGATGACAGGGCGAATTTCGAGGTGGGAACGCATTACGTTGACGCAAAGCGGTACATGCTTGTGGGGGCGGGCGGCAGAAAAGAGGCTCTTTCTGCGAGAGAGATAGGGATTCTCCGCATTTTCGTGTCCCATCCGGGGGAAGTCGTCACGAGGGACATGCTCATGGACGAGCTTTGGGGATACGGAACGGGCGTGACCACGCGCACGGTGGATCAGCACATTCTCGTTCTCCGGAAGAAGCTCGGCAAGGATGCGGCCAGGATTGAGACCGTTCACGGTTCGGGGTACCGCTATGTTCCGTTGCGGGGGCGCTGAACGGATTTGGTTAGGCTCTTTTGCGGAGCGGAACTGCGTCCGTGAGCGGCGAGGTAATCAGGAAAATACGATTTTTGCGCGCGCAACTTGCGCAAGGCTGTGCATTATGCTATAATGGGCGTTCCTTTTTTGAGGGGAATAGTAGCGATACGGTCAGGAAGGTCATTGAAAGATGCCGCTTGACGCGTCCGGATTGAGCAGGCAAACGCTTGCGGAAAGCCGGGAAAGGCGCCGCAGGCGTTTTTCTTTTCGTTGTGTTTCGCTCAAAAACGGAAACTGGCCGGAGACAAATCCGGGACACGCTTTGCGAGAGCGGGTCGGCAACGGGCCGAAAGGCACGACCGACTGAAGGTCCGGACGTCAATGGACAGGTCAAAGCAACAAACAAGAGAAAGAAACAGAGATGCAACAGCAAAGAGTACGCATCCGCCTGCAGGCATACGACCATCGTGTGCTGGATCAGGCTGTCGGTGGAATCATCGACACCGCGCGGGGCACGGGTGCGCAGGTGGTGGGGCCGATTCCGCTCCCCACGCGCGTCGAGCGTTTCACGGTGAACCGTTCACCGAACGTCGACAAGAAGTCAATGGATCAGTTCGAGATGCGGACGCACAAGCGTCTGCTCGACATCGTCAACCCCACGGCGAAGACGATCGACGAACTGAAGAAGCTCAACCTGCCTGCGGGCGTGGACATCACAATCCGGGTGTAAGGAGGGGCAGATGGAAGGTTTGATCGGAAAGAAAGTCGGCATGACCCAGGTGTTCACCGAGGACGGCAAGCGCGTGTGCGTGACCGTCATCGAGGTCGGTCCCTGCCCTGTCGTGCAGCTTAAGACGCTTGAGAAGGACGGCTACGTCGCCGCCCAGCTCGGCTTTGGCGACCAGAAGCTCTGGAAGGATCCCGAGGCCGACAAGGATGCCCATGAGGGACGCAGCGCCCGCAACCGCATCACGAAGGCGGAGAGCGGCCACCTCACGAAGACCGGCGGCCTCACGAAGGGTGTGCGCATCCTCAAGGAGTTCGCGCTCGACAAGGGTGAAGAGGTCAAGGTCGGCGATACGCTCACCGTTGAGAACTTCAACGGCGTCAAGTACGTTGACGTGACAGGCGTGACGAAGGGACGCGGCTTTGCCGGCGTGCTTCGCCGCTACAAGTTTGCGGGCGGCAATATGACGCACGGCGGCCACTCCAAGCGCCGCACGGGCGGTCTGGCTGCGCGTGACCTCCCCGGCTGGATCGAGAAGGGCAAGAAGATGCCCGGCCACATGGGTGACGTCAATCGCAAGAACATCAATCTCGAAGTCGTCCAGATACGTCCGGAGGACAACGCGATTCTCGTGAAGGGTTCCATCCCCGGCGCCCGCAACGGTTTCGTCTTCGTCCGCAAGTCGCTGAAGAACGCGGCTCTTGCGTTCAAGGCGGCGAAGAAGGGAGCGAAGTAAGCAATGGCAACTATCAAGGCATTTACGTCCGCCGGTGAGGCGGGAGCCGACATAGCGTTCGATGATGCCCAGCTGACCCTTGAGAAGGGCGAGCAGGCCGTCAAGGACGCCGTCACGGCGATCCGCAACTCGATGCGCGCAGGCACCGCCTGCACGAAGGGCAAGGGCGAGGTCGCAGGCTCCAACAAGAAGCCGTGGAAGCAGAAGGGTACGGGCAACGCCCGCGCCGGATTCCGTCAGTCGCCGGTTTGGCGCGGCGGCGGCGTGGCTCACGGGCCCAAGCCGCGTGACTACTCCCAGAAGATCAACCGCAAGGTGATGCAGCTGGCTTTCGCCCGCGCGTTCTCCGAGAAGATTGCGGCCGGCGACGTCATCGTGGTCTCCGAATTCAAGTTCGAAGAGCCGAAGACGAAGCTGATGGCGGCGCTCCTCAAGAAGGCCGGCGTGGAGCGCAGTGCGCTCATCGTGACCGAGAAGTACGATGAGACGGTCGTCCGCGTGACGGCGAACCTGGCGAGGGCTGCTGCGCTTACCGTTGGCGAGGCGGATGTCTACACCATCCTGAAGTTCAGGACGATCGTGTGCGACAAGGCCGGCTTTGACGCCCTTGTGAAGCGCATCGGCGCCGTCAAGAAGGAGGCGAAGTAATGGCTAAGGAAATCGTCAAGCGCATCCTGATCACCGAGAAGAGTTCGGCGATGGGCGCTCAGAACCGCTACTGCCTTGAGGTGGACAGGTCGGCATCCAAGCCGGAGATCCGTCAGGCGGTGGAGAAGAAGTACGGTGTGCACGTGCTCGCCGTCAACACCCAGAACATGAAGGGCGGTCTCCGCACGATCCGTGGCACGCGCCGTCAGGTGAAGGAATCCACCTGGAAGCGCGCAATCGTCACGGTCAAGGACGGCGAGCGCATCGAACAGGTGTAAGGAGTCCGTATACCATGGCACTTAAGACATTCAAGGCTCGTTCGCAGGGTATGCGCTTCCGCGTCGCCCCGACGTTCGAGGAGATTACCGAGAAGAGACCGGTGAAGTCTCTCACGCGTCCGATGCGCAAGAAGGCCGGGCGCAACAACACGGGTGTGATCACGACCCGCCACAAGGGCGGCGGGGCGAAGCGCCGCTACCGCATCGTCGACTTCATGCGCCGCAAGGACGGCATGGCCGCGACGGTCGAGGCGATCGCCTACGATCCCAACCGCAGCGCGAACCTCGCGCTCCTCAAGTACGAGGACGGAACGCTCTCGTACATCCTCGCGGCCGAGGGCGTCAAGCCCGGCATGACGCTGATGAGCGGCGACAAGGCTGAGGCCACTCCCGGCAACTGCCTCCCGCTCGCGCTCATCCCGCTTGGGCTTATGGTTCACTGCGTGGAGCTGGTTCCCGGACAAGGCGCGAAGGTTGCGCGTTCCGCCGGCACCGAGGCGCAGCTGATGGCTCGCGACGGCGACACCGTTACGCTGAAGATGGCATCGGGCGAAGTCCGCATCTTCAACGCCCGCTGCAGAGCGACGGTCGGTGCGGTCGGCAACAAGGACTGGGGTTCGATCAAGCTCGGCAAGGCTGGCCGCAAGCGCCATCTCGGCATCCGTCCGACGGTGCGCGGTGTGGCGATGAACCCGGTGGATCACCCGATGGGCGGCGGTGAAGGCCGTACGTCCGGCGGCAGCCATCCGCGTTCGCCGTGGGGTCAGCTGGCGAAGGGCGGGAAGACCCGCAATCCGCACAAGGCCTCGAACAAGGTCATCGTCAAACGGAGGAAATAATCCATGGCGCGTTCACTTAAGAAGGGACCTTACGTGGAGGAAAGCCTCCTGAGGAAGGTCGAGAAGATGCAGGGGGCGGGCAAGAAGCAGCCCATCAAGACTTGGAGCCGCCGCTCCATGGTGCTCCCTGAGTTCGTGGGTCTGACGTTCGCCGTGCACAACGGCCGTCAGCACACGCCCGTGTTCGTCACGGAAAACATGGTCGGCCACCGTCTCGGCGAATTCGCCCCGACCCGTACGTTCAAGTCGCACGGCGCACACGTCGAAAAGGCCGAAAGGTAAGGTTAACAGATGGAAGTGATAGCAATCACCCGTAATGCGCGGATGTCGGCGGCCAAGGGCCGTCCGCTCGCCCGCGAATGCCGGGGGCTCCCGGTCTCGGCGGCGTTGAAGCTCGTCGAGTTCAGCCCGAAGAAAGCGGCAGTCATCCTCAAGAAGACTTTGCTTTCGGCGGCGGCAAACGCCAAGAACAACAACGGTCTCGATACGGCCACGCTCACCGTCAAGGAGTGCGTGTTTGACGAGTCCATCCGCATCCGCCGGTTCTGGCCGACGGCTCGCGGTTCGGCTCATCCGATCGCCCACCGTCTCTGCCACTGCAAAGTAGTCCTCACGGACTCGAAGGAGGCCAAATAATGGGTCAGAAAGTCAATCCGGTCGGGTTTCGTCTGCCCGTGAACCGTGCATGGCGCTCCAAGTGGTTTGCGCAGAAGAGGAACTTCGGCGCATTCCTCGTGGAGGACAGCGAGATACGCGAGTTCGTCAAGAAGCGCCTTTCCGAGGCGGGACTCTCCAAGATCATCATCGAGCGCTACGCCAACCGCGTACGCGTCACGCTGATGAGCGCCCGTCCGGGCGTCATCATCGGCCGCAAGGGGCAGGACGTGGACAGGATCCGCGACGAGCTCTCCAAGATGACCGGCAAGGAAGTCTACCTTGAGATCAAGGAAGTCCGTGACGCCGACGCCGATGCGCAGCTGGTCGCCGAGTCGATCGCGCAGCAGCTTGAGCGCCGCATCGCCCTCAAGCGCGCGATGAAGCGCGCCGAGAAGGTCGCGATGGACATGGGCGTGGACGGCATCAAGATCCATGCGGGCGGACGCATCAACGGCGCAGAGATTGCGCGTGTTGAATGGTTCCGTCAGGGCAAGGTGCCGCTGCACACGCTCCGCGAGAACATTGACTATGGATTTGCGGAAGCCAACACCACCGCCGGCAAGATCGGCATCAAGGTGTGGATCTGCAAGAAAGAGGATTTCCAGCCTCGCATGAGCGGCGGCAACCGTCGTGAACGCGGAGAGCGGAAGGAGAGGAAGTAAGCCATGCCCTTGATGCCAAAGAGAGTCAAGTACCGCAAGGTATCCAAAGGCAACCGCGCCGGCTATGCCACGTCCGGAACCGAGCTCGCATACGGCGAATTCGGTCTCAAGGCGATGACGCGCGGCGACCTTACGGCCACGCAGATCGAGGCCTGCCGCGTTGCGATCAATCGTGAGATGAAGCGCAAAGGCAAGCTCTGGATTCGCGTGTTCCCCGACAAGCCGATCACGAGGAAGCCGATTGAAGTGCGTATGGGCGGAGGAAAGGGCAACCCTGAGTTCTGGGCAGCCGTGATCCTCCCCGGCAAGGTGCTGTTCGAAGTCGGCGGCGTTTCAGAGGAGGTTGCACGCGAGTGCCTCCGTCTGGCGGCGACGAAGATCGGCATCCACACGAAATTCATCACCCGCGCAGGAGTGAAAATCTGATGAGCACGAACGAAACGAAGCGCGGAGCCCGCAAGGTCCGCAGAGGGACGGTCACGTCCAAGATGGGCGCGAAGTCCATCGTCGTGAAAGTCGAATACCGCGAACTTCACCCGCTGTACGGCAAGGTGGTTGTCCGCGCAAAGAAGTATCACGCGCATGACGAAGCCGACACGGCGAAGGTCGGCGACGTGGTGACGATCATGGAAACCCGTCCGCTCAGCGCGACGAAGCGCTGGCGCGTGGTGGAGGGCAAGTAACCATGCTGCAAGAACTGTCAAACCTGGTTGTTGCGGACAACACCGGCGCCAAGCGCGCCATGTGCTTCCGCATCCTCAAGCAGCGCAAGGAGTATGCGCACCTTGGCGACGTGATCCGCGTCTCGATCAAGGAGGCGTCTCCGACCGGCTCGATCAAGAAGGGTCAGGTGGCGACTGCGGTCATCATCCGCACCGGCGCCCCGATCGTTCGCGAAGACGGTCAGCGTGTGCACTTTGACCAGAATGCGTGTGTGCTGGTGGATTCCAAGCTGAATCCGATCGGCAGCCGCGTGTTCGGACCGGTCCCGCGTGAACTGCGCGAGAAGAACTACATGAAGATCCTGTCTATGGCCCCGGAAGTGGTCTGAGGAGACGAATCATGAGTATCGCACGAATCAAGAAGAACGACACCGTGATCGTAACTCACGGCAACGACGCCGGCCGCACGGGCACCGTGAAGAGCGTTAACCCGAAGAAGGGCACGGCGATTGTAGAGGGTCTCAACAAGCACAAGAAGGCAGTGCGCCGCACCCAGCAGACGGCTGGCGGTCTCGTTGACATCGAGATGCCGATCCGTCTCTGCAAGCTCATGCCTTACGATGCCGATGCGAAGAAGGGTTCGCGTGTCGCCACCGCCGAGAAGGACGGCAAGAAGGCCCGCAAGCTCAAAGCATCCGGAAAGGTGATATAAGCCATGTCGAACCTCAAGGAAAAGTACAACAAGGAAGTGGTTCCCGCGCTCGAGCAGAAGCTTGAGACGAAGAACCGCATGCTCGTGCCCCGCCTGCTGAAGGTGGTACTCAACATGGGCTTCGGCATCGTCTCCAAGGACGAGCAGAAGAACCTGATGGGCGACCTTTCGGCAATCACCGGACAGAAGCCCAAGGTCTGCAAGGCGAAGAAGTCGATCTCGAACTTCAAGCTGCGCGAGGGCATGGTGATCGGAGCCAAGGTCACGCTGCGCGGAGAGCGCATGTGGGAATTCGTCGAAAGGCTCGTTTCCGCCGCTCTGCCCCGCATCCGCGACTTCCACGGCATATCCAACCGCGGCTTTGACGGACGCGGCAACTATACGCTCGGAATCAAGGATCATTCGATCTTCCCCGAACTGGTGGAGGCATCGGCTGGACATTCCGGCATGGACATCACGTTCGTGACGTCCGGCAAAGACAACAAGGCTGCAAAGGCGCTTCTCGAGGCGCTCGGCATGCCGTTCGCGGGGAGGGCGTAATCAATGGCCAAGAAATGTCTGATGGAAAAGGCTGCGCGCCTGAAAGCCGAGAAGGCCAAGGACGCAAAGCGCGTTGAGGCTGGCAAGAAGCCCCTCACGAAGTCGAACGTCCGTGCGTACAACCGTTGCCAGATCTGCGGGCGTCGCCATGCGTTCATGCGCAAGTTCAGCGTGTGCCGTCTGTGCTTCCGCGAACTTGCAGTAAACGGGATGATACCCGGCGTCACCAAGGCGTCGTGGTAACGGAAAGGAACTCAAGAAATGATTACTGATCCCATTTCCGACATGCTTGCGACCATCCGCAACGGACTCAAGGCCCGTCTGGTGAAGGTTGCGACCCCGGCATCGAAGCTCAAGGCGGAGATTGCCCGCGTGATGAAGGCGGCAGGCTACATCGAGGATGCGTTCGAGACGAGCGAATTCCCGAAGAAGCTTGTCATTAGGCTTAAGTATACCGACAAGGCCGTTCCGGCCATCACCGGCGTGCGCCGCATCTCAAAGCCCGGTCTCCGGCGCTATGTGACCTGCGCGAACATCCCGTCCGTCCTCGACGGCATGGGTCTTGCGGTGGTCTCCACGTCGAAGGGCGTGATGAGCGGCAAGGAAGCCAAGGCGGCGAAGCTCGGCGGTGAACTGATCTGCACCGTCTGGTAAGGAGTTGTAAAAATGTCTCGTATCGGAAAAGAACCCGTGACGCTGGTTGAAGGGGCGACCTGCACGGTCGTCGGCCAGAAGGTCACCGTGAAGGGAAAGCTCGGCGAGCTTTCCTACGAAATGCATGAAGGCATCTCGGCGAAGGTCGAGGACGGCAAGGTAGTCGTCGAACGCAAGGACGACAGCTACAAGGCTCTCCATGGCCTGACGCGCGCGCTGATCAACAATATGGTGATTGGCGTTTCCGCAGGCTACAAGAAGCAGCTCTCCATCGAAGGCACAGGCTTCAAGGCCGTCCTTCAGGGGAAGAATCTCTCGCTTTCGCTTGGATTCGCCTCCCCCAAGATCTACAGCATCCCCGAAGGCCTCACGGTCACCGTCGAGAACGACGGTCTCCAGGTCACGGTGAGCGGCTGCTCGAAGGAGCTTGTCGGTGAGGCTGCGGCGCGAATCCGCAACTTCTATCCGGCCGAGCCTTACAAGGGCAAGGGCATCAAGTACGTCGGCGAACACATCCGCCGCAAGCAGGGCAAGAAGGTGGCATAACCATGTTCAATCGAAAGACACAGCGTGCGAAGCGCCATCTTCGCCTCCGTCAGCGCGTGATCGGCACGGCAGAGAAGCCGCGCATGTCGATCTGCGTGACGAACAAGCATATGTACGTGCAGTTCATCGACGATTCGCAGGGCCGCACCCTCGCCTCCGCCTCCACGATAAAGGAGAAGAAGGCGAATCTCGAGACGGCGAAGGCTCTTGGAGCCGCCGCCGCCGAGGCCGCCAAGGCGAAGAACATCGTGAGCGTGGTTGTCGACCGTGGCGGCCGCAAGTACACGGGTCGCGTTGCGGCCATCGTGGAGGCTTGCGTTGCCGGTGGCGTGTCAATTTCCAGCAAAACCGACAAGGAGGCTGAATAATGGCTATGAACCGCGATAAGCGCCGTGAAAACGCCGCGACGGACGATCTTGACGAGCATGTCGTGTTCGTCAACCGTTGCGCGAAGACCGTCAAGGGCGGTCGTCGCATGAGCTTCTCCGCCGTGATCGTCGTTGGCGACCACGAGGGCAAGGTCGGCGTCGGATTCGGCAAGGCGAACGAGGTTGGCGATGCCGTCCGCAAGGGTGGCGAGGCTGCCCGCAAGGCGATGAAGAAGATCTGCATGAAGGGCAAGACCATTCCGCATGACGTCGAAGGCGTCTGCGATGGCGGCCGTGTGATCCTCAAGCCCGCGCCTGACGGCAAGGGTCTGATCGTCGGCGGTGGAATGCGCCCGGTCCTTGAGGCCTGCGGCATCCGCGACTGCGTGGGCAAGTCCCTCGGGTCCAAGAACAAACTCAACGTGGTGAAGGCGACTCTTAACGCCCTCTTGAAGCTCCGCTCCGCAGAGGAAATCGCCGCCGTCCGCGCATAAGTGGAAAGGAAGACAGCAATGGATCTCTCCAATCTTACGAACACCCCCGGATCCCGCGAGCGCCGCAAGCGCGTCGGTCGCGGATGCGGTTCGGGCATGGGCAAGACTTCGACGCGTGGCCACAAGGGTCAGAACGCTCGCAAGGGTCACAAGCAGAAGCTCGGCTTTGAGGGCGGCCAGATGCCGCTCGTCCGCCGTCTGCCGAAGCGTGGCTTCAACAATGTGCGCTTCAACGCCAAGGCGCTCGGCGTGAATCTCGCCGATCTCGAAAAGAAGTTCGAGTCCGGTGCGGAAATCACCGTTGAATCCCTCGCCAAGGCGGGCTTCACGGACAACAAGCGTCCGAAAATCAAGATTCTCGCGACTGGCGAAATCACCAAGAAGTTCACGGTCAAGGTTCCGTGCAGCGAAGCTGCAAAGGCCAAGATCGAGGCTGCCGGCGGCACCGTCGCCTAAGTCTGAACTCGATAATATGTGATTACATGGAAGGCTGCCTTGCACGGGCGGCCTTCTCTGTTTCTTGCGATTTTTTTTTGTTGAGGGTGAACCTTCTGCCGCATCCTCAGCATAAATATGGATAGGTGCTACGGTCTGCCGGTGAGACTGGAACGCTCTGCAGATGGAAATCTGGCTACAGATAAAGAATGACAGGGAGCGCGGCGCGGAGAGGCTTGTTGCCGAATACGGGAACAGGGTCTACGCGGCTGCCGTCTTGTTGTCTGCCAACGACCATGATGCCGAAGAGTTGACGTTTAGGACGTTTGAGCAGGCGGTGAAGAAAATCCGCCTCTACAATCCGAAATGGAGCTTCTTTACCTGGCTTTACGCCATCATGCTGAATTTTCACCGGATGTCATATCGCCGCCGCCGGGTTGACGTAGTGCCCATGGGGACGACCGAGGATCTTCCGGAGCTGTCGTGTGATGCGTTCGGCGAAGTGCTGTCGCGGACTGCCAATGACGATGTGGCCCTTGCCGTCCGGTCATTGTCGGCGCCATTGAAGGAGGTTGTGCTTCTGCACTATTTCAGCGATCGCTCGATAGAGGAGATTGCGCTTCTGCTCGGCATACCTGCCGGAACGGTGAAGTCCAGGTTGCACAATGCCCGCATTGAGCTGTTTGCGAAGCTGTCCGGAATGAAACAAAGGAAAGGAGTGAGCCATGACTGAACATGAGTTGGACGCAATGCTGTCTGCGAAGGTTAAGGGATGCGTTGCAGAGAGATGTCTCCCTGACGGTTTTGGCGACAGGCTGCGTTGCTCCGTTGAACATTCGCGCAGGAGGTTTGCCGCAAGGCTGGCGGCGGTGGTGGCGGTGGTTGTGGCCACGGCGACGCTTACGGTCGGTCTTGTTGGGAGAAAGCCAGCGTCCGCCCCGGCGGTTACGTCGATAAGCGCAATTGAGGATGCAGGCAAGGAGGCAAACGTGTCCGGCTGGATGCTGCTTAGCATGTTCCGTGATATTTTCAGGAAAAACAGAACGATAAAAAGGAAAGAAGAAGATGCTCACTAAAGTGCTCATAATTGTCGGTGTCTGTATCGCAATATGCGTTGCGATGGTTGTCATGGGGTCTGTGTGCGACGCGAAGAAGAAAAAATCCTCCGAAGCGAACGGCACAGCCGCCGATGCATCTTGATTCCGTGACCTGTTTCTGCAATCCATCCCTATTGACAGCAAATACCCCAAGGGGTATAATGCGCACCTGTTTTAAGGAGATGGAATGCTATGCGATACTGCATGGGAGATGCGAAAGCTCTTAAGATACGCATAAACCGAATCATCGGGCAGCTTAACGGCGTCCAGAAGATGATTGGCGAGGATGTGCCGTGCGAGGACATCCTCACCCAGATAAGCGCCGCCAACGGCGCCCTGCACAAAATTGGGCTGATGATCCTTGAGGGGCATCTGCGGCATTGTGTGCGTGAAGGCATTGAGCAGGGCAACGCCGACACTACCATCGAGAACTTCGCGGATGCCCTTGAGCATTTCGCGGGCATGGCGTAGTGTGCGGCGCGTGTCTCCGTGCCGCAGAATTGAGAGACGCTAAATCTACGTATTAGGTTCTGTGTGGCGAAGTCAACAAACATAATACCCATACAGGTATAGGTATATAGAAACGGGGGGGATTCAATGGGAAGCTGCTGCAGTCTGGCCGCAAAGGAGTGCGGAGAGAAAAGCGATGGAGAGCGCAAGGGATTTGGCGGATGGTTCGCTTGGTTTTGCGAATGCCTTGAGCGTTGGCAGTGTCTGCTGATTGGTGGGGTGTGCCTAATGGCGAGCTTCGCTCTGTTGGGACACGGGTGCGGAGAGGGCGGATGCGTACGCTTCGCATGGTGGAATCCGGCCTTTGCCACTGTCTTCATCTGCGGACTGCCGTTGCTGCGAGAGGCGGCCGAATCGCTGTTCTGCGAGAGAAAGGTGCGTTCGAGCCTTCTGATATCCACAGCGATGATTGCCTGTCTTTCAATCGGGCAGATATTTGCCGCCGGTGAAGTTGCGTTCATAATGGCTTTAGGGGAGATGCTTGAGGCGCAGACGCTGAAAAGGGCGAAGAAAGGGCTGACGAAGCTGGTTTCGCTTGTGCCGCAGACGGCACGCTACGTGGTGACGTGCCCGAAATGCCTTGCCAAGGGAATCCGGTTCAAGGACGAGCCGGTCGATGCGCTTCAGGTTTGCGATTGCGTGAGGATACTTCCCGGAGAGACGGTTCCTGTCGATGGCGTGATAACCGAAGGATGCACTACGGTCGATCAGAGCGTAATGACTGGCGAGTCGCTTCCTGTGGACAAGGCGGCTGGGGACACCGTGTATTCCGGCACGATAAACCGCTTCGGCGCGATAACGGTGCGGGTGACGAAGAAGGGAGCGGATTCGTCGTTGCAGAAGCTGATTCGTCTCGTGAAGGAAGCTGAACGCAAAAAGGCCAGGGTGCAGAGGATTGCCGACAGATGGGCGGGTATTCTCGTCCCGGCGTCGCTGTGCGTTGCAGTCCTGACGTTTCTTGGAGTATGGGCGTGGCAGGGGGATGTGACTGTTGGACTGATACGCGGCGTCACGATTCTCGTTGTGTTTTGTCCATGTTCCCTTGCCCTTGCCACGCCGACAGCGATAATGGCGGCGATAGGGCAGGCAACGAAATACGGTGTGATAATAAAAAGCGGTGAAGCACTTGAGAACATGGGGCGGGTTGATGTTGCGTGTCTTGACAAGACCGGAACGCTCACGACCGGCAGACTTTCCGTCAGCGCCGTTGAGACGGCGGACGGTCGATTCGGCAGGGAGGATGTGCTTGGATTTGCCGCCGCCGTCGAGGCGTCATCAGAACACCCGCTTGCAAAGGCGATAGTTGCGGCCGCCGTAGACGAACATGGAAAGTCCGGCAATCTGCTGTCTGCATCAAGCTTCTCCATGGTTCCAGGCAAAGGGGTGAAAGGCGATGTGTCGGCACATTCCGTTGTCTGCGGCACAGAGGAATGGCTCAGGGAGAATGGCGTCAGGTTTGACAGATCAGAGAAAATTCTCGGCAGGGCGGAAAGACTCCGCGGAGACGGATGCGCCGTCGTGTACGTTGCGGTAGACGGCGATGTCGCCGGGCTGGTGGCTTTGGCGGATTCGGTGCGCTCGGAAGCGAAGGGGATGCTGTCCGAGCTGTCGAATGCAGGTGTGGAGACGTATCTGCTGACCGGTGACAATGCTGCGACTGCCGCAACTGTGGCGGCGGGGCTTGGAATCGGCAACGTCAGGGCCGGGCTTCTGCCGGAAAAGAAATCGGATGTGATTGCTGAGATCCGTCGCGGCGGACATTCCGTCTGCATGGTGGGCGACGGAGTGAACGATGCCGTTGCGCTGAAGACGGCGGATGTCGGCATAGCGATGGGTGGCGCAGGGAGCGACATCGCCGTCGAGGCGGCGGACATTGCGCTTATCGGCGACGACCTCGGCAAACTGGCATACCTGAAGCGCCTGTCGGTTGGATGCGTACGGCTCATCAAGACGAACATCACGATCTCCATGAGCATAAACGCAGTGGCGATTGCGCTGTCCATATTCGGTCTGCTCACTCCGGTGACAGGGGCTCTCGTCCACAACGCAGGTTCGGTGCTTGTCGTTCTGAACGCCGCCTTGCTGTATGACCGCAACTATCGGTCGCACCGCCGTTAATCCAAGTGTTGCTTTCGCTGAGTGGAGTTTTGGAGGATAGGAGTTCTTTATCTTCAGAACTCCGAAACTCCCGGTGGCGAAAGCAGTAGAGAAGCGGTCGGCGAGCGGCTAATTTGCACTTTTGCACTTGATGTGGTATAATATGGCTTTTCTTGTTGAGAATGGAATTTTTGAGCGACATTTGCGCAATGATGGCAACTTTGCCATGAAGTTAGATAGATATACAATTACCCGCTGTCCACTACCGACTACCAACTGATCACCGCATTGACATATCATGTTTCATAGGCTATTCATAAATATTTGGAAGTTCTTCCTTTCCGGCAACGGAATGACGATTCGCACAGGACGCTATTTCGGTCGTGCGGCGGTACTTGGCGTTATGGTTGGCCTGATAACTGTGGCGTTCGAGCGGCTTATTGTGATGGGTGACATGTTCTTCGGTGTGGAACGTCTTGCCGATTCGCATCGTTGGGCGCTTTTCGTTCTGCCTGCTCTTGGCGCTGTTGCAGGATCGCTGCTGATAAAGCGCTTTTCCTCCCTGCGCCATGCGCGAGGCACCGATTCGGCGGTGTATGCGTTCCATCATGGAGATGGCGTTGTGCCGCCGGCGGTCATACCGGTCAAATCTGTCGCCTCGGTGCTTACGGTGGCAAGCGGCGGATCTGCCGGCTACGAAGGGCCGATTACGTTGATTGGCGCCGCGTGCGGTTCGTTCCTTTCATCGCTTTTGCATCTTGACGGCCGCGCCCGCCGCATTCTCATGGCGGCCGGACTTGCGGCGGGCATCGGTGCGCTTTTCCGCGCTCCGCTTGCCGGCGCGCTTTTCGGGGCTGAGATATTCTATTCGTCAAGCGACCTTGAGTATGATGCGATATTGCCGTCGTGCGTGGCGAGCGCGGTTTCGTATACGGTCTTCGCCTGTTTCCTTGGATGGCAGCCGTTGTTTGAGATGCCGGACTGCTCGTTCGAGAACGGGATGCGTCTTTTCCCCTACATCGCGCTTGCGTTTGTCGTTGCGCTGGGTGCAAGGTTCTACATAAGCTTCTTTCGCGGCACCGAGGCGTTCTTCACGCGCATGGACATGCCGTCGTGGGCGAAGGTTGCGATGGGAGGTCTTGCAACGGGCGCCATGGGGCTGTTCCTGCCGGAGATACTGGGACCGGGCTACAATGTGATGGCGCATCTCTTTGCGACGCCTGATGCGGCGGTGCTTTCTGAGACGGTGACACGGCATTGGCCTCTGCACGGATTCCTGCTGTTCTTTTTCCTGAAGGTCGTGGCGACTGCCTGCACGGTCGGCTCCGGCGGTTCCGGCGGCGTGTTCGCGCCCGCCCTCGTGTGCGGCGGCGCACTTGGCGCGGCTGTCGGAATCGCTTTCGAGGCGGTGCTGCCGAGCAGCGTCGGAATCCATCCCGCCGCTTTCGCGCTTGTCGGCATGGCGGGGTTCATTGCGGCGACGGTGAGGTGTCCGCTTACGGCAATCGTGATGGTGGCGGAGATGTCCGGCAACCATGAGCTGCTGCTCCCGACGATGTGGGTGTGCGGAATCTCGTTCTGGCTCAACAGCGGCTGGTCGCTGTACCGCAGTCAGGTGCATGACCGCGATGCGTCCCCGGTGTACCTGTGACGCATCTCTGCACGGTGATTGACCCCTGTCGGCTGGATTGCTTGCGCCGGATGTTCGGCATTTGGTATCATTTCGGAAATTTACGGCAAAGTCATGGCGGTGTGATATGAAATCTGTGTTGCATGGATTGATGGTCGGCTTGGCGCTTCTCGTGGCGGGATGCGCCACTTGGACGTTTTCGCCCGTCCGGAGTGCCCGGTTCGTGAGCGAGAACGGCGTGTATCTCAATGTCGATTATGGACGCGAAGACCATGAATCGACATTTGTCGCGCCGAACGGAGTTGTGCTTCCGTTCAGGACGAAGCTGAAGGTGAGGGTCACTGCGCCTGACGGTCGGCGTTTCGTGGCATGGCAGGTGATGAGTCCGAGAGGAGTGCTGTACAAGACGGACGACGGACACTGGGAGTACTTCGAAGAGGGGACGGGATGCGTTCTTGCGGAGATGTCCGATGACGGTGACGGCTACGAGCTGCGCTTTCAGGGTGTGCTGTGCGCAAACCTGAGGGAA
The DNA here is from genome assembly GCA_964567665.1 of uncultured Lentisphaeraceae bacterium. GTDB lineage: Bacteria > Verrucomicrobiota > Kiritimatiellia > RFP12 > UBA1067 > UBA1731. The sequence continues at coordinate 20,834 of CAZMNN010000013.1, read as the reverse complement.
CCATCTTCCGACGGCAGGAAGGGACGCCGGTGACGGCATTGTTGTTTGTGGTATAATCCGCCGCACAAAGTTAAGGAGAGGAAAATGGAAGTCATTGCGACAGAAAAGGCGCCGGCTGCGCTCGGCCCGTACAGTCAGGCGATCCGTGCAAACGGGATGATCTACTGCTCTGGGCAGATACCCGTAAACCCCGCGACCGGAGCGGTTGAGGCGAAGACGATCGAGGAGCAGACTGCACAGTCGATCTCAAATCTCAAGAACGTCCTTGAAAAGGCAGGATCGTCGCTCGCCAACGTCGTGAAGACGACGGTGTTCATCAAGGACATGAACGATTTTGCGGCTCTCAACAAGGTGTACGCCGAACTCTTCGGCGATACGCGCCCCGCCCGCAGCTGCGTCGAGGTGGCGCGTCTGCCCAAGGATGTGCTTGTTGAGATCGAGTGCATTGCCGTAGGATGAACACACGCAGGGAAGCGGCGTTCGCGGTCGCCCGCTGGATTGCGACCCATGGACACCTGAACGAAATGATGCCGGATGGCCCGGAGAGGTCGTTCGTGCAGGATCTCGTGTACACGACCGTGCGCAGGTTCCGCCCACTCCGTTCAGTGCTTGGCCGGCTCATGCAGAAATGGCCGAAGGGCGAACTGGAGGCGCTGCTGCTCGTCGGCGCCGCGCAGATTCTGTACATGCCGGACGTTCCGGACTTCGCGGCGGTGAACGAAACCGTCTCCGCCGCAAAGCGGTGTCCGAACAAAAACGTCGCCAAGGTAGTCAACGGCGTACTCCGCAACCTGATCCGCCGCCGCGAGGAGTTCGAGGCTCTGCTCAGGTCTGCGCCGCTTGCGGAGCGCGAAAGCTTCCCGAACGGACTTGTTAAGCGCTGGACGGAGAGGTTCGGCGAAGCCGACGCAGAAAGGCTGTGCCGCTGGCACAATGCGCCGGCGGAGACGTGGCTTGCGTACCGGCCCGGCGCAGGAGAGCCGTTTGTGCGTCTTCCACGCGGGCAGAAGGTCGTAGATGTGGAGGGCTACGGCGAAGGACTGTTCATCGTGCAGGATCCGGCGACGGCCGGTGCGGTGGAGCTTCTCGATGTCTCCCCCGGACTTCGTGTGCTTGACTTCTGCGCAGCGCCGGGCGGCAAGACGATCCAGGCGGCGTGGAGGATGGACGGCGGCAGGGACGGCGGAGAGCTTGTCGCCATGGAGGTGAACCCCGCACGACGCCGCCGTCTTGAGGAAAACCTTGCCCGTGCCCGCCTTGACTGGGTAAAGTCCGTCGCAGATGTCGAGGATGGCGAGATGTTCGACCGTGTGCTTGCGGACGTGCCGTGCAGCAACACCGGCGTTCTGCGGCGTCGTCCGGATGCGCGGTGGCGCTGGACGCAGGAGCATCTGGACGGGCTTGTGTCCCTCCAGGCGGAAATATTCGCCAGGGCGGCGACACACGTTGCGCCCGGCGGCGTTCTCGTATATTCAACCTGCTCCATTGAACCGGAGGAGAATGCGCGGCAGGTGGATGCGTTTCTTGCGGCGAATCCGGGATTCGAGAAGATCGGCGAGAGGGAGTCCGTGCCGTTCGCGACCGGCCACGACGGCGCATTTGCGTGTGCGCTTCGTAGGAAGGGATGAACGCCATAGCCTACAGTCCCGGACGAGCGGCACGTTTCTACGTGCCGCTGCTTTTGCAGGCGTTTTCGCAGTCGCTGACGTATCCGCTCGTCGGGTCGATAACAAGCCACGGCCCTGACGGCGTGGACGCATTGACGGCGTTTACGCTCGGGCAGGTGATCCAGTTCATGATCGGTGCGCTTGGCGGCGGGCTGATCATGACGGGCATGGTGTTCGCCAAGACGCACCGGGGGCTTGCGTCGTTCGTGCGGCTCAACACGATGATGATGGTGGCCCTGCTTGCAGTCCAGGCGCTTGTGTGCGTGCATCCGATCGACACCCTCTGCTTCGAGCGTCTGCTCAACCTGCCGCCGCACCTTGCCGACATCGCAAGGCGCACCACGCTGTTCGGCTTGATCATGCAGGCCGGGTTCTTCATGCGCAACGTGCCGCTCGTCGTCCTCTACAACGCCTACGCGAGTTCAGAGGCGAACGTTGCCACGATCGCCAGGATTCTGCTGACGCTTGCTTTCGCCGTTGCGTTTCCGCATTTCGGATGGACGGGGCCGGATTGGGGCATGGTGGCGCTCACCGTGCCGGTGATCCTCGAATGGCTGATCTCCGAGGCGTTCGCGGTGAAGTACAGGCGACGCCTTCCGGATGGAGATGTTGCGTCGGTGATGGAGCAGTTCAGGTTCACCGTTCCGCTCTCGGTCGGCGCCGGGCTTCTTGCTGTTTCGCCGTTTGTGACGGCGGCGTTCGTGGGGCGTACGCCAAACGCCACGGACATGCTTGCCATCCACTACGTCACGCTTGGCATAGCCAATCCGGTTTCGTACGCCGCGCTCAGGATGCAGGCGGTGTCAATCCAGTTTCCGCCGGAATGGAAAGGCGATCGTCGGCTCCTGAAGTTTGCCGTCGTATCTGGTGCGTTGCTGGGGTTGATTCCGTTTGCGTTTTCAACCCCGATTGTCGGCAACTGGTATTACGGCGGATGCCAGAACGTTCCGTCGCGGCTCCTCCCGGTCACACGCCTCGTCAGTTTCCTGTACTCATTCATCTGCATCATCCATGCCGTTCGCGGGAGGGTCGAGGGGCTGGCTGCGATCAGGAAGCGTCCGAGCGCAGTCATGGCCGGACAGTTCGCGTACTTCGGCGCGTTGACGGTGTCGCTTGCGGCGATGGTTCCCATGGATGTGCCGGGATGGACGATGGCTCTTGTCGCGATCTACGTTGCGCCGGTTGCCGCCACTGCCGCCACGTACGCATGGCTGCACAGATTCGACACTTGAACGGCAGTGTGCCGCCGAACCGGGGAATATGGTAATATACGGGTTGTTGTGCAAAAGCCGTTTCGGCAATGAAGAAGGAGGTTTGTGATGAACAGAATCGCAATGTGTCTCGCTGTATGCGCGGCGGTTGCCGTGTGCCATGCAAATGACAAGACGACGTACCGTGATGCGTCAGGCCGTGTGCAGGGAACAATGACCACTGACCGCAACGGCAAGACGACGTACCGTGACGCGATGGGCCGTGTGCAGGGAACGATGACCACCGACCGCAACGGCAAGACGACATACCGCGATGCAATGGGGCGTGTGCAGGGTACGAAGACCACCGACCGCAACGGCAAGACAACGTACCGTGATGCGATGGGGCGTGTACAGGGGACGAAGACCACCGATCGCAACGGCAAGACGACATACCGCGATTCGATGGGGCGTGTACAGGGGACGAAGACCGTCGACCGCAACGGCAAGACGACATACCGCGATTCGAGCGGCCGCATCAGGGGATCGAGCAGGTAGGGGGGTGTCATGAAGATAACGCTGAATCCGGACAAGGATGTCGTAAAGACGGTTCAGGATGGCCTGAAGCGTACAGGCGGCTACTGTCCGTGCCGTCTACAGCGCACTGAAGACACGAAGTGCATGTGCCGGGAGTTCCGCGACCAGATCAAGGATCCGGAATTCGAGGGATTCTGCCATTGTATGCTGTATCACAAGAGCCTCTGAATGTCCGAAGCGGTAGAAGTGATCCATGAAGACGGCGATATCATCGTCGTCAACAAACCGGCCGGGTTGATTGTCCATCGCGCTCCCGGATATCCGGACGGGACTTTGTGCGATCTGCTGCTGGCGCGATATCCGGAGATGGCTGGCGTAGGCAGCGTGGAGCGTCCCGGCGTGGTGCACAGGCTCGATCGCGAGACGAGCGGTGTCATGGTGTTCGCCCGTACGCAAAAGGCGTACCTGTCGCTTCGTCGCGGGTTCGAGAGCCATGGGGACGTGCGCAAGACATATCTTGCGGTGCTGCACGGCGCACCCAAGCCGCAGTCCGGAACGCTTCGCACTCTGATCGGGCGAAAGCCGTTCGACGCAAAACGCATGGCGGTCGTGGATCGTGACGGACGGCCTGCTGTCACACGATGGACGGTGCTTTCGCGCCATGGTGCGCTTGCCCTTGTGGAGTTCGGGATTGAGACCGGGCGCACACACCAGATCCGTGTGCATTCAGCGCACCTTGGGCATCCGATTGTCGGCGATTCGCTTTATGGAGATGCCGTCAGGGACGGGAATGTTGCGCCGCGTCCGAAGCGTCCGCTGCTCCACGCCGTGATGCTTTCATTCCGCCATCCGTCTTCCGGCAGGATGGTGGAGTTCGCCGTTCCGCCGCCGACGGATATCGTATATGTGCGCAGCAGATGCTGACGTTCAGCGTAGTATCTGTGGTATAATCGCACTCATGAGATCGATAGCGACTACGACGAGCGATTTTCCAGGCCCACGCCGGTTCGGCAGGTCGCTCATTGTCACCACGCTTTGCGGTCGCCGCCGAACGCCTTTAGCGTGGGCATGGGATTTTGTCACTGGAAGCACAGAGAAGAATGGACGAAGAACATGAGAAAACTCATTGCTGGATTGTCCTTGCTGACCGGTACTTTCGTGGTTCTGGCCGATGCGCTGCCGTGGGAGTTTGATGCGTCTGCGCAGACCATTTCGGATGGCACGTGGACACTGATGGCGAAGGACTTGGGCGGAAAGTGCCTTCGGATAGGGCTTGATGCCGACGAACGGTCGGATGGACGAACAAACAGTCCGTGGGCATTCCCCGTCGAGATTGCAACCCCATCGACGATGAGGATGGATCTCACGGGTGCGGTTTATACCAAAGGGCAGGTGGGTGACGAGTCTGCGCTCTGGAAAATCACTGAGGTGAAGGAAAAGGCGTTTGCCGATGCACCAGAAGGGCTCGTGACGGAGTTCATTGCGCCGTTGACGCTCACGAAGTATGGCTATCAGACATTTAACAACACGAAAGGGCTGACGGAGGCTGTCTTCAACTGTCCTGAGCTGGTGGGCGCGTTTTGTAATTGGGGGTGGGACTTTACGCACGCGAGTCTTTCTCGCCTTGTCCTCAATTTCCCGAAAGTGGAGAAGATCGGCACGACCCCCGACGAGGCCAAGGGTTCCTTGTCCCATGCGACCTTCTCGGAGACAGATCTTTCGACATGGGATTTGACTGATGTGAAGAGTGTCGGAGATGGAGCCTTGCAGGCGGGTGGCAACAAGAGTTGTTCTGGCGGGCCGACGGGCGACCTTCTCCTCCCGAACGTCGAGGAGGTCGGCGATGGCGCATTTAACTGCTGGACGCGTGTATCGTCCGTTGCGCTTGGCACACAGGGAACGCTGAAGTCTCTCGGCAAGACGCTTTTCTGGAATCCGGACGCAAAGAGCGGACTTGCCGTAGGGCCAAAGAAGATCGACTTCGGCAAGAGCTGGAATTTTTCTGTCCACGAGCAGGCCTTTTATGCGGAGTTGCCGGGAAAGGTCGATGCATGGCCTGACGGTATGCCTCTTCCGCTTGAGGAGATCTGTTTTGCGAGCCATGCGCCGTCGGTCGAGACGATAGACCGTATCCTAGCACTTCAGGTGCCGGGCGAAAACGGCACGAAGCCCGTCGTAATTTCTGCGCCGATGGATGATGTGACATGGCAGATGCTTTGCCGCCCGTTTGCGGACGAGGCGGAGGAGGCGGCCGCTCGGGCGACGGGTAGAGACGTCATCGGCGTCTATGTGCGGGCGGATGGCATGCGTGTGGCGTGGCTTTGCCCACGCACGACTGTGACGGCAATGGTACGAGACGCCGACTCGTCCGCAGGTTCAGTGACGATTACGACCAATGGTGTGCCAATCGCATCGGGCACGGAATTGATGTGTGGCACGGAAGTGACCGTGACGGCGATGCCCGCACTGCCGACGATGCGCATCTCCTGGGAGGGCGCGTTGCCTGATGGCACGACACCGACAGAAGCGTCGTTTACGTTCCGCGTGGGGCGCAGCCCTTCTGTCTTCACTGCGGTCTTTTCATGTGTGTGGGAATACGATGCGGAGTCCAAGACCCTGTCGGACGGTGTCTGGACGCTAAACGCCGAACCAATGAACGTTGAGGCGCGCAAATTGAGGATTGCCCAAACGACGAATGTGGTGGAGACAGCGCGGAAGAGCGAACTGAATTTGATGGGGTATGTTTACACGAAAGGAATGGTTGGCTCGGCAGATGCACTCTGGACCATAGTGGAAATCGACTTTTCGGCGTTTAGGGACTTTTCGATCACCTCGTTTGATGCACCGACTACGCTTGCAACCTTTGGCGGGCAGATATTCAACAACGGGCAATTTCTTTCGCGTGTATCCTTCAAGTGTCCGAACCTCACGAAGTTTGGCGAGTGGGGCTATATGTTCCGTGCGGGCGTGGCGAACATGGTCTTTGATGCGCCGTTGTTGGGAGAGATTGGCAAAACGGGAGCTGATTTCAGTAATGTGACGTTCAGCAAAACAGATCTCTCGATGTGGAATTTGACGAGCCTGACGAACATCTATGAAAATGGTTTTTCCATTGTGGGACCGGGACCGGAAGGCGTATTGATTCTTCCTAATCTCAATGTAGCGGGCAATTTCGCATTCAAGGGTTGGAAGAATCTCACGGCAGCCGCGTTGGGTACGAATGGTACGCTTAAAACGCTTGGAAGTCAGATTTTTGCCGGAAACACGGCGGCCTTGAAGCGGCTCTACTTCGGTGCGAGCGCTGCGTTCACGGCTCAGTCGGACACGTTTTTGGCGGCATCGGACATACCGCTTCCGTTGGAAGAGGTATGGTTTGCGGGGGCAGCACCGTCTGCCGAGGTGCTGGACTGCATTCTCGCCCTGCGTTCGGTTGCCGCCGACGGCACGAAGCCTGTCAAGATATACGCACCAATGCTGAAGCGGTCGTGGCAGACGCATTGCCGCCCGATTGAAAGTGCAGAGCGGCAGGCTGCGCAGACGGTCAGTCGGCGGACAGGCCATCGCGTTGTCGGCGTCTACCAGACTCTGGATGGTCATCGCGTCGCATGGTTGATGCAGAGGCCTGGCCTTGATTATTTGGCAGGCTTCCAGTTCATCATCCGGTGACATTTGGAGACCGACCATGCTGACACGATTCTTTTCTGTCGCTGCCATTATTGTGCTGACTGCGCAAGTGTCTGGTGCTTCCGATGAAGCATCGGCTTCCCCGTTCCGCTGGCAGCCCCTGTATGAGCCAGGTTGCGGTGGTGCAATCGTCTCGGTTGCCGTTTCGCCGCATGATCCGCGTCATGTCATCTCCGGCGGCGATATGCTGGGTACGGCCGTCTCGTTTGACGGCGGCGAGAGCTGGACTCCAGGTCTTGCGCTTCCTTCATACGAAATGGCGACGCCGACGTTCCACCCGAAGCGGGCGGACGAGCTGTGGATCGGATCGTGCATGGGCCCGTTCGTCAGCCGTGACGGAGGCCGCACTTGGCAGGGCCGTCGGCGAGGGATGCCTGAACCCTGTCCCTGGAAGTATACGGCGATGATCGAAAAGGTGCTCGTTGATCCGGCGCGGCCTACGCGGCTGCTGGCCTTCGGCGGCAGTTCGCGCCGCTGGGGACGCTGTGCAACGATGGGTGCCGTATGGCTGAGCGAGAACGGCGGCGACGATTGGCGGCGGCTCGGTACGGTGACGGCGGAGGGCTTCACGACAAGCGCCGTCACGGGCGCAAATATCGTCAAGGCCTGGTGGGGCGCAGGAAAAAGGCCGTGGGCGCATCTCTTCGCGGAGGGTGCGGGTTGGTTCTCGTCTTCAGACGGTGGTCGCACCTGGCGGCGGTGCAAGGTCAGCGGACTCCCCGGCCCGTTGGCGGACGTCACGACCCACCCGGCCGATCCGAATGTCGCTTGGGCCGTTGTCGCGCCGGGCGAACCGGGGGCGGACGGTGTGCGGACTCCCGGCGGAATATGGCGCAGCAACGACCGGGGACGCACATTTCGCCCCTCGGACGCGGGCATCGACAAATTGTCCGATACGCATCCGAATTGTGTTACGCGATTTGGTGCGATCGAAGTCTCGCCTGTTCCACCCTATCGGCTTTACGTAAGCGACTTGGGGTGGCGTGCGTCATCCGTCTGGACGAGCGCCGACGGTGGGTCTTCATGGCGACGCGCCTGTGCGCGTTGGACGCTTCGCACGGCCTGCTTCGCTGGGCCGAGTTGCCGCATCGCCGCATCGCCGACGGAAGCGGACGTCGCCTATGCCTGGAACTCCGAGTACGTCATCCGGACGACGGACGGCGGTGTGACGTGGACGGACATGACGGCGTACCAGCCCGATCCGGAGAAACGTCCCGACAACTGGCGCGGGCGTGGCTGGAACGGCTGGTGTTCGCAAAACGTCGTCTTCAATCCCTATCGCAAGGGGCAGGCGATTGTCCAGGCGATGGATGCCGCACGTGCGTGGATCTCCGACGACGGGCTGAAGACGTGGCGATATGCCCGTGGCGGCGTCGCGCCCTGGAATGGCGGAGTTGGTGCGGCCTTTGCGAAGGACGGTACGATCTACGTCACGTCGGGCCAGCGCGGCGCGAACTGCGGCGTTCTCGTCAGCCGCGACGGTGGCGCGACCTGGCGTTCACGTCATGGCGCGGCGGCAGGGCTGCCCGCGTTCGCCGACGGCAGCTACGGCGACGTCTGGACTGACCCGGACGACGGTCGGCGTGCGTTCGCCGTTTTCGGCGACGGAATTTACCGCACGATAGACGGCGGCGAAACGTGGCGGCACGAGGTGGCGGAGGGGATGGCGGGTGCATTTGTCGCCGATCCGACACGGTCAGGACGGTTTTACGTACGCAACCGAAAGGGAATCTTCGCGACGGCGGACTGGAAGACGTTTTCGCCGCTGGGCTTCGTGACGGACTGCGAGGGCGGGATTGCGTGCGACGCACGCGGGCGCGTCCTCGTCTGCTGTGGTCGTGTCGGCGACCGTACGCAGCGTGGACTTTGGCGATACGATCCGGCGACAGGCGCATGGACGCGACTGTCGACCGAGCCGCTGGCCTTCGCGGTCGCTGCCGATCCGCGCAATCCGTCGCGCCTCGTACTTGCGACGATGGACAACCCCTACCACGACTTCGCCGGCGGACACGGCGTATTCGTCAGCTCGGACGGCGGCGCGACGTGGACGGCCGCGAACGAGGGACTTCACGTGCGGCGGCTCACCTGCGTCGCGTTCGATCCGTTCGATTCCGAGCGGATTGTCGCGGGCACATGCGGCGGCGGCTTCGTCACAGCGCGGTGGCCGGTGCGGCTCAATGTCCGTTCTGTGTCGATTGAAAAGTAAGTGGGCATACGCCTTTGCCGGACTAAGTGGCCAACTTTTCCAGCCGCCCCTGCCCACTTGCCCATTCGGTTGCCGCGTCTGCATTTTCCAAAATGTTTTATGCACAGTTTCGCTTGAAAGGGCGGCGCTGTTTTGATATAATCTACGCCAATTTTTTAAAAGGAGAAAAACTAATGGATCTGCTGGGCCAAGGCTTGGTTTTGATGATTGCCGGAATGGGCATCGTCTATGCGTTTCTCATCGTGATGATTTTCATCACAAAGTACTCTTCGGCCTTTGTCGCCAAGTTTGATTCGATTCTCCCGCAGGATGCTCCCAAGAAGGCTCCGAAGCCTGTTGCGGCCAACAACGATTCCGCAGTTGCGCTTGCCATTGCGGTTGCAATCAAGCGTTAGCGCCAAGGCGGCATAGCTTACAGGAGGGTTTGCCGGCGTTGGCTGTCTTGATGATGGGACATATGACCAACGCCGCAAATTGTTTTATTTTTAAGTCAGAATAGTCCACAAGTAAAGGAAAGAGCCATATGGCAAAGAAAACAGTAAAGTATATGCTCACCGCGTTTCGCGACGGCTTCCAGTCGGTGGTTGGCGCACGCGTTCTCTCAAAGGACTTCCTCCCGTGCGTAGAGGAAGCGTATGCGGCTGGTGTCCGTTGGTTTGAGGCCGGCGGCGGCGCTCGTTTCCAGAGCTGCTACTTCTATTGCCAGGAAGATGCGTTCGACGTGATGGACGCATTCCGCAAGGCGGCGCCCGAAGCCGACCTGCAGACGCTCTCCCGTGGTGTGAACGTGGTCGGTCTCGAGAGCCAGTCGAGCGACATGATCAAGCTCCATGCGCAGATGTTCAAGAAGCACGGCATGAGCTCAATCCGCAACTTCGACGCGCTCAACGACGTTAACAACCTCAAGTGGTCCGGCCAGTGCATCCACGATGCGGGTCTCAAGCACGAAGTCGTTGTCACGATGATGGGTCTGCCGCCCGGCATCGACAACAAGGGCACGCACACGCCGGAGTTCTACCGCGACCGTCTGAAAATGATCATGGACGCGGGTATCCCGTTCGACCGCGTGTGCTTCAAGGACGCCTCCGGCACCTCCACGCCCGCGACCGTCTACAACACGATGAAGCTGGCGCGCAAGCTCCTCGGCGACAAGGTGCACATCCAGTTCCATTCGCACGAGACGGCGGGCAACGGCGTCGCGTGCTACCTCGCGGCCCTCCGGGGCGGTGCGGACGGCCTCGACCTCTCGATGGCCCCGATGAGCGGCGGCACCTGCCAGCCCGACATCATCACGATGTGGCACTGCCTCGACGGCGATCCCGACTTCCAGTTCGACTTCGACATCAACAAGATCAAGAAGGCCGAGGACGGCTTCAAGAACGCGATGAAGAAGTACTTCCTCCCGCCGGAAGCCATGAACGTCAATCCGCAGATCGTCTGGAGCCCGATGCCGGGCGGCGCCCTCACGGCGAACACGCAGATGCTGCGCGACAACAACATGATGGACAAGTATGACGACATGATCGCCGAAATGTACGACTGCGTGCGCCTCGGCGGCTTCGGCACGTCCGTCACGCCCGTCTCGCAGTTCTACGCGCAGCAGGCCATCCAGAACGTCATGTTCGGCAAGTTCAAGAAGTTCGCGCCGGGCTACGCCAAGATGGTGTTGGGCTACTTCGGCAAGACGCCCGTTCCGCCGGATCCGGAAATCGTCAAGAAAGCCGCCGAATTCATGGCGTCGAACGAGCTGACGAAGGCCTACTCCACGCCCACGACGAAGACCGTCCTCGAACTGAACGACGCCGATCCGAAGAAGGGTCGCGCCGTCGCCGAAAAGGCGCTCAAGGACGCGGGGCTGCCCATCACGGACGAAAACGTCTTCATCGCGGCTTCCTGCATGGAGAAGGGCATTCTCTTCCTCAAGGATCCGTCCAAGGCCCCGATGGGCTGCCGTTTCGCCGAAGACGCCCCGAAGGCGGGCGGCGCGGCGAACGCGGAGGGCGTGACCGTCACGATCGGCGGCAAGCCCTACGGCGTCAAGATCGTCGGCGACGGCAAGGCCGTCGTCAACGGCAAGGAAGTGTCGTTCACGACCGAAGCCGGCATCAAGGCCGCGCCGGCCGCCGCCGCGGCTCCCGCCGGCGGGCAGGAAGTCAAGGCCCCCGTGCCGGGCACGGTGCTCCGCATCACGGCCAACTCCGGCACGAAGGTCTCCAAGGGCGATGAAATCCTCGTGATGGACGTCATGAAGATGGAAACGCCGGTCACGGCCCCCTGCGATGGCACGGTCACGCTCAGCGTGGCGGCGACGGACAAGGTGGGCACGGGCGACGTGCTGGCGGTCATCGGCTAAGACGGAAGCGTCCAACGCCACGGGACGTTCGTGGGCTGTTTCGCCCCTGAACGTCTCGTGCGTACGGACTTCCAGAAAGGATTTGACGACATGAAAAAGTATCTGATGGCGCTTTTCGCCCTCGCGTGCCTGTTCGGTGCGCAGGCTGCCGCGCCGGCCGCGAACAACAACGACGCGAAGGAAAAAGCCCCCTGGCTCGTCACGCTCGGCAAGGTGAAGAACCTGTCCAGCGACACGGGCATCGCGGGGTTTGCCTCGAAGGGCGCACCCGCCTACATTACGGGCGATTTCGCCGAGGCGGATCGTCCCGCGAAGAAGGCGTTCAGCGCGAACCGCAACGGTTACTACGACAAGGATCTCAAGTGGCACGGTGGCTACTTCGACGATCTGGGTTCGTTCGTCGAGGGGCACGAGGTCAAGACGCTGTTCGGGATGCCCTATGGCGTCGGCCAGCTCATCATGATTCCCGTCTGCCTCATTCTGATGTACCTCGCCATTGTGAAGGGCTTTGAGCCGTTGCTGCTGCTGCCGATCGGTTTCGGCGGTCTGCTGGCCAACTGCCCGCTCTCCGGCATCACGATGCCGGCGATGATGCACGACGGTGTGATCTCGTTCCTTTCCAGCGGTCTCCCAGTGATGTCCAGCGGCATTGTCGAACCTGGTGGCTTCCTCCACTACTTCTTCCGCTTCGGCATCGATACGGGCGTGTTCCCGATCATGATCTTCATGGGCGTGGGTGCGATGACCGACTTCGGTCCGCTGATTGCAAACCCGAAGTCCGCGCTCCTCGGCGGCGCTGCGCAGCTCGGCATCTTCTTTGCCCTGTTCGGCGCTCTTGGATGCGCTTCGCTCTTCGGCACCGACTTCTTCGCGGGCGTAGATCCGCTCAAGGCCGCCGCCTCCATCGGCATCATCGGCGGCGCTGACGGTCCGACGGCCATCTGGCTCACATCCCGCCTCGCCCCGGATCTGCTCGGCGCAATCGCGGTCGCGGCATACTCCTACATGGCTCTCGTGCCTATCATCCAGCCGCCGATCATGAAGCTTCTCACGACGAAGCAGGAACGTCTCATCAAGATGCCCCAGCTCCGTGAAGTCACGAAGCTCGAGAAGATCTGCTTCCCGCTCGTGGTGCTTCTCCTCTGCGCCGTGCTTCTGCCGTCCGCAGTGCCGCTGATCGGCGCTCTTATGCTCGGCAACCTCGCCAAGGAGGTCGGCCCCTCCGTGTCGCGCATCGCCGACACGATGTCCAACGCCCTCATCAACATCGTGACGATCATGCTCGGCCTTTCGGTCGGCTCGAAGCTCGCCTGCGAGAAGTTCCTTTCCGGGACGACGCTTGCGATTCTCGCGCTTGGCCTTGTCGCGTTCTGCGTCGGCACGGGCGGCGGCGTGATCATGGCGAAAATCATGAACCTGTTCTCGAAGGAGAAGATCAATCCGTTGATCGGCTCGGCCGGCATCTCTGCCGTCCCGATGGCGGCGCGCGTCTCGAACAAGGTCGCGCTCTCCGAAGATCCGACGAACTACGTGCTCATGCAGGCGATGGGTCCGAACGTCTCCGGCGTGATCGGCTCCGCCGTCGTGGCTGGCGTTCTCTACACGCTCTGCCGCTGAGGATGGGCTGAAGGAATCGAGGGCGGGCGGCGAAAAGGCCGTCCGCCTTTGTTTTTGAAGGGTTGAGCGTAAGCCCGCGACGCACAGCATGGGCGTCGAAATTTGCGCTCGATGTGGAATTATGGTATTCTACGCACTCAAATTTTTTACGAAGAAAGGCATCAGAAGAGAATGAAAGTTGAACAGAAGGCCGAGAAGAATCCTTGCGTTGTGAGCCTTACCGTGAAGGCGGATGCGGACGAGATAAAGGGCGTGACGAAGAAAGTCCTCAACGAGTTTGTCCGTGAGGCGCAGATTCCCGGTTTCCGCAAGGGCAAGGCGCCTGTGGATCTGATCCGCAAGAACTTCAGCGGCGAACTGAAGCGCGAGACGGAGAGCGCCTGCTTCCGCGAGTTCTACCCCAAGGGCGTCGATGAATCGAAGCTCAAGGTCATTGCGCTCGAAGGCGTGACGGAGATGAAGGTGGATGACGCTGACGGCATGGAGTTCACCGCTCTTGTCGAGATACGTCCCGAGTACAAGATGCCGAAGTACAAAGGCCTTGCGATTGACAGCAAGGACACGAAGGTCGAGGATTCCGCCGTTGAGGAGCGCGTTGAGGATATGCGCAAGATGTTCGCCAAGTTCGAGGATGCGAAGGATGGCGCGACGATAGGCGATGGGGATTTCGTGCAGTTCGACTACAAGGGTACGCTTGACGGCAAGCCGCTTGCGGAGGTCGTTCCGGATCAGAAGGCGATCTGCGAGGCGACAGGCTTTTGGACGCAGATCGAGGAGGGACGCTTCGTTCCTGAGATCCTCAATGCCCTCAAGGGCATGAAGGCCGGCGAAGAGAAGAAGTCCATCGAGGTCAGCTTCCCCGCAGAGGCGGCCCCTGAGGCGCTGAAAGGCAAGAAGGCGGTCTACGACATCAAGGTCACGATGTTCCGCAGCCGGATCCTTCCTGATGACGCAGGTCTCGTCGAGTCCGCAAAGGCCGAGAGCATGGACAAGCTTCGCGCCGACATCCGTGAGCGTCTTGAGAAGCAGGCGACGGAAACGGAACTCAACCGCCGCAGGAACCTTGCAATTGAGCTTCTTCTCAAGAAGGCCGACTTTGAAGTCCCGCCGTCGCTCGTTCAGCGTCAGACCGAGGCGTATCTCGGCCAGCTTGCGCAGCAGATGCAGTATGCCGGCGTGACCGGCGACTACATCGAGAAGAACCGCGACAAGATTCTGCAGGATGCGAAGGATCATGCGGAGAAGCAGGTGCGCCTGTCGTACATGCTCCTCGACATCGCGGAGGCGGAGAAAATCGACGTCGACGAGAAGGACGAGGACAAGAAGGATCAGGCACGCGCCGAAAAGACGCTCGACTTCATCCTCTCCGAAGCCAAGAAGTAAGTTCTCCGTTCGCTTCAATGCAAGGTGAATCGCCCATGAAAAAGGGAAACATCGCCAGTTCGTATCTTGTTCCCATGGTCGTTGAGCAGACGAGCCGTGGCGAACGCAGCTATGACATATATTCGCGTCTTCTGCAGGATCGCATTGTTCTGCTTGGCGGCGAGGTCACGGACGAATCCGTGAACCTCATCGTCGCGCAGCTGCTTTTCCTGCAATCGCAGGACGCGAAGAAGACGATCAGCATGTACATCAACTCGCCGGGCGGCAGCGTGACCGCCGGGCTTGCGATCTACGATACGATGCAGTTCATCTCGTGTCCTGTGGCGACGTATTGCATAGGGCAGGCGGCGTCGATGGGGGCGGTGCTTCTCACGGCGGGCGCGAAAGGCAAGCGCTTTGCGCTTCCGAACGCCCGCATAATGATCCACCAGCCGCTCGGCGGCGCTGAGGGCAGGGCGAGCGACATCGAAATCACGGCGAAGGAGATACTCCGTCTCAAGGAGCGCTTGAACCGCATACTTGCAGACCACTCCGGAAAGTCCTACGAGGACATCGTCCGTGATACGGATCGCGACTACTTCATGAGCGCATCTGAGGCCGCTGAATACGGTCTTATCGACAGCGTAGTCTCCCCCAAGAACCGTTGACGGTACGCAAATGGCGAACAGATCATCAAAGTTGATCCGTTGCAGCTTCTGCAAACGGGATTCTCGTGAGGTGCTGGTGTTTCCGGGCCCGGACGGCGCGAACATCTGCGCCGACTGCGCGAAGGAGATAACCAAGGCGGTGGAGAGCGCTGAAAGGGTGATGTCGGCGGACAGAAAGGTGAAGCTTCCGGAGCTTGGCCCGGTGCCGACGCCGAAAGAGATCAAGACCTTTCTCGACAGCTATGTGATTGGACACGATGAAACGAAGCGCGTCCTGTCCGTCGCCGTCCACAACCACTATCGCAGGCTTGAGCAGAAGGAGAATGCGGACGCCTCCGGAAAGAAGGCGGGCGGCAAAGCTGCGGTCTCCGAGTTCGATGACGTGGAGATAGAGAAGTCCAACATACTTCTCATCGGGCCGACAGGCACAGGCAAGACGCTTTTCGCGAAGACGCTTGCGCGGATGCTGAAGGTTCCGTACGCAATCGGCGATGCGACTACGCTGACCGAGGCCGGATACGTCGGCGAGGATGTGGAGAACCTTGTGCGCTACCTCTTTCAGAACGCGGGCGGTGACGTGGCGCTTGCGAGCCGGGGCATCATATATGTGGACGAGATCGACAAGATTGCGTCCAAGACAGATAACGTATCCATAACACGCGACGTTTCGGGTGAGGGTGTGCAGCAGGCTCTTCTCAAGATAATCGAGGGAACGGTATGCCGCATACCGCCGAAGGGCGGACGCAAGCACCCCGACCAGGACTACATCGAAGTCGATACCTCCAACATCCTCTTCATCTGCGGCGGCGCGTTCGTCGGCCTTGACCGGATAATCGGTGAGCGTACGGGGAAGCGGACGATTGGCTACGGTGCGGATGACGCAGAGGACGCTGCGGAGACGACCAAAGCGGAGCCGGAAGCCCTTGATGTGCGTCCGGAGGATCTGGTCAAGTTCGGGTTGATTCCGGAATTCACGGGACGTCTGCCTGTGATTACGGCGATGCGCGAGCTCACGGAAGATCAGCTGGTGAAGGTGCTGACTGAGCCGAAGAACTGCCTTGTGAAGCAGTACAGGAAGCTGCTGGCGATGGACGGCGTGGATCTGTCGTTCGAGCCTGAGGCTCTTCGCGAACTCGCCAAGGACGCCATCGTCCGCAAGACCGGTGCGCGTGGCCTTCGTGCGGCGATGGAGCGCGTGATGACGGACATTATGTACGAGGCGCCTGGCAGCAAGTCCGGGATAAAGGTTGTGATTACGGCCGAGATGGTCAAGGAGAAGCTGAAGTGACGGTCTCTCTGCTGAAATCGAAGCTTCACCGCATACGGGTGACGGAGTCGAAGCTCGACTATACGGGTTCCCTCACCATCGACGAAGATCTGATGGATGCCGTCGGCATCCTGAACTACGAGAAGCTTCTTGTCGCCAATGTCGATAACGGGGAGCGCTTCGAGACGTACGCAATACGCGGTCCGCGTGGTTCCGGTGTGTGCTGTTTGAACGGTGCCGCTGCGCACAAGGGCAAGGTCGGCGATCTGCTGATTGTGATGACGTGGGCGCAGATGCCGGAGGACGAGGTCAGGGGGTTTGTCCCGAAGGTTGGCGTCATCGGCGACGGCAATCGTCTCGTCTGAGCGGAAGCCACCGGTTGCTTTCTTGCATCGGCACCGTTCCGTACCCTGTCTTCACCAAAGAGGATCGCTCGATTTCATCCAAAGCGAGCGATCTCTTTTCATTTCTCAATCCGCACGGAGGCTGATTCGGTGATGATCCGTTCGTTGCCGTTGATGATCTTGTTGCCCCTCAGCACAACGTTCTCCGCGCTTCTCGCCCATACGAGCGGAAGCGTAAAGTCCTCGAATACGTTGTTTTCAACGAGTATGTTTCTGTGGTAGCGTTCCTTCTGCGCCTTGAGGTCATGCACCGCAGGCTCTATCTGGATCATGCCGCGCCCTGACTTGAAGCCGCAACGCCTGAACACGTTGTTCTTCACGAGCACATCCCGGCACGCTCCGGACTCGTACCAGTCCCACGCATCGCCGGCAAGGTAGATGGGCTGCCCCGCAACGTTCTCGAAAAGGTTGTCCGTGCACACGATCCTGCCGGGCGTGGTGAAGAGCGTGGCCCTTGGCGACGAGTTGCGCACCACGTTCTTCCTGAAGCACACGTTCGGCTGCCAGTCTGCATTTTCCACCGCATCGCCGACACCATATTCGCCTGGGACGTCACCGGCAAGCTTCAGCTCCACCGTGTCATGCGCAGTCATCGTGGCGGAGACCACCTTCATCTCCATACCAGGCTCGAACGTCGCCCCCTTGATGAATCGCAGCGTCTCACCGGAGCGGAACGTCTCGAATCCGACGGACTGCACGTGCATGTATTTGCATATGATCGTGTCCGCCCCTTTCCTGCCCACAATCCTGAGGCTTGTCGAATGTACGTTGATGGCATCGTCCACCATGCCCTCGAAGACGCAGTTCTCGACAATCATATCTCCACGGCAGTTGGAGAAGTGCGTGGCGTCCGCCTGCAGCGCGAGCGGTCTGCCGCCGCGTGTGCGCCATCCGTCTATCCGCACATCCACGCTACGCTGGGCGATGAACCCCATGCCTGCCGACGCGAATGCGCCACACCCTGTGAACACCGTGCTCTCCGCACGGTAGAGCAGCACGCACGGATTGGGACGGTACGGACTGCGCGTCATCGCTATCGTTCCGTCCGGCATCCCGAAGTCCATGTCAATCGAGCCGTCCCATCTCGTCGTGCCGATGTAGGCCTTCGTCTTCGCATCGAACATCTCGCACATAACCTGCCGTTCGCGCCATCCCGTCCCCGTGGCGTAGATTGTGCGTCCGTCCAGCTCGTACGTGTAGGTGCGGTCGCACTGCGTCAGTTTGCCGCCCTTGAGTGTCCAGATGGAGAAGAACGGCCTCAGGTAGTCGAACACGACGTTCTCGATGCGCACGTCTTTCGTGTCCATCAGCATGAACGCGATTCCTTCGCCGTCGCACACGAAGCGGGCTGCTCCCTGTGTGCAGCGCACAGTCAGATTGCTCACCCCGCACACCGGCACGAATATCCGTCTCGGACGCGGATTGTCGTGGTTGGATACCCATATGTCGCTCTTGACCGGCGACGAGAACCGGTAGTCCCCCGGTTCAAGCGAAATCGTCCCGCCGCCGTCCGCCCGCACCTTCGCGACGGCCGCCGCGAACTCCGCCGTCATGTCGGTTTCGCCCTTGGGAGCGAGCCTTATCTCCGCCGCGCCCGCCGCAAGGCATCCCGCCGCCGCTGCGGCCATTGCCGCGCATATCGTTTTTGCTCTCATCTTCATATTGTCCGGATCTCCGTTCTCGCCGTTTCGCACCATGCCGCACGACCGTCCTGGCAACATTCTTGCGTATGCCGCATGAGTATATCAGAAAGGAGCCTTTCGCGCAAAGATTGCCCCATGAATTTTCCGCTTGTTTTCGCAAGTGGTTAGTGATAAACTACCGACACTTTTTTGGGGGGATTGTACCCATGAAGAGGTGATACGCATGATGTTAAGAAAAAATCTTCATGTCGTTGCGCTTGCGGCGACGATGGTGACGCTTGGTGTGCAGGCGTCATTGGTGTCGTCCAATGACGTAATCGGGGCGGTCACCGCATGGACTTCCGCAAACGGCTCAACGTTCTCCGGTGGCGGCACGCCCGTCTCTGCGAAGGCCGTCCGCTCCGACGACGGCAAGACCGTGCTCTACTGGATTGTCTCGCTGTCCGACGGTCGCGCCGTGATAGCGTCTCCAGACAGCGACCTCGATCTCGTTGTCGCGATTGTGGACAACCTTGACGCCAACGGCAATTTCCCCGCTGGGCATCCTCTGCCCGATATCCTTAAGAGGGATATGGCGAACCGCCTTGCGGTGATTTCACAGCGCAATGCGACGGCATCCTCTGGAACTGTCCGACGTCCTCTGTCGGCCGCATCGCTGTCAACGGCCACGACGCTGCCGTCTGATGTCGCAGAATCCATGGCGTTGGCGAACGCGCAGTGGGCGAAATATGGCGTGGGCGGAACGAAGTCCGCAATCCAGACCCGTGCGGCTGCGCTCATCGGCGAGGACGAAAGCCCGTACGTGCGCCGCATCGTGGACGGCTTTGAGAACGGCGGACGCTACACGCACTGGAATCAGGGCGCAGTGGGCGGAAGCCCGTGCTACAACAAGTTCACGCCACAGAACGCCGTTTGCGGATGCGTTGCCACGGCAGGCTCTGCGCTTCTTCAGTTCTTCGGCTGCACCAATGATGTCGGTGCCGTACACGGCAACCCCACCTATGGCGTCAACGGCGAAGCCGTGTCTGCCCCCTACAACATAACGAAGCCCGGAGCGATTGACTGGTCGATTCTTCCGAAGTCCTACGGCGGTGCAAGGGAGGGGAGCGACATCCTTGACGATGCCGGGCGTGATCTGCTTGGACGTGTCGCCTTCAACATGGGTGTGCTGGTCGACATGGGATGGGACATGCAAGGCCCCGGAACGGAATCAGGCGCCGTGTTGGCGCGCATCGTCGGAGCACTCAAGGCGCATGGATTCGCCACTGCGCGTCATGTTGAATTTGATGTTCAGGATCAGGCCAGGAATACGCAGCAGTTCGCCAAGACGATATACGCACAGGTGTGGTGCGGTGCGCCTGTGGCTCTTGGCATACGCGGCAGCGGCGGACACGCGGTCATCGCCTGCGGCTACGCCCGCGACCCTGATGGCGATGAGTTCTGCCGTGTGTTCATGGGGTGGGGCGGCGGTTCAGACGCCTGGTACAAGCTGCCGTCCGTAAGTTCGTTCAGCATAGTAACCGATGCCATCACGATGATCGGTTATCAGGATGACGCCGTTGTGCCGGTCTATGGTTCGGCCAACATCCCCGGCGTGGACTTGACCGTTCCGGGCTATGTGACTAACGGCGTCGCAGTGACGGCCCCTGTGAATGCAAACGGCTATTTTGGCGTACGCGTTCCGCCGTCGATGTCGGAGTTGAAGATTGCGTATGTGCCACGCGGCAAATCCGCCGACATCAATCCGTTCGATTCCACCGTGCTTGCCGACGAGGCGTCGGATCTTGAAAGCCTTGAAGGTGCGATTCCCGATGAAATCAGCATGTCCATCCTCAACATGGACGTCCGCTATACGCTTGAGGCCGCCAAGACCGCAGCGCTTCGCGACGGGAAGGCGATTCTCATGGTCAGCGGTCAGGCCGGCGGCGAGCGCTCGAACGCCCTGATGGAATACATCTACTGGTTGGATGACACGACCGACATCTCGAACCGGTTTGTGCTTGTGTACAGCAACGTGAAGTCCACAGAGGCAAACAGGCCGGACGGTGATCCGTCGATAGGTGTGTTCGATCCCAATGTGTTTGAGCCTGACGGACGCTGGACGGAATCCAACGGTCGGCTTGCTTACGAGAACTTCATACTCCCCGATGAAACATATGAGACCGGCGATGTCGTGTACTCGTTCTCGGCGACGAATACGGTTGCCATCTCGAACGCTGTCCCCGCGCTTGTCGAG
>CAZMNN010000012.1:0-57995 GCA_964567665.1 uncultured Lentisphaeraceae bacterium | reverse complement strand
TTCCGGAACGCGCCAGACCCCCGAAAACAAAGGGCGCGACGCGACGGAAGTTAGAGGCGGCAAACTGAACGGCGCGCGCGGCACGCCGCGCACCGCGATGACTGGCCGATTTTCGACATGATTTCGGCCGCCGCAATGTCCAACGGCTCGCCGTCCGCCTTGAGATGACGCATCGCCGCGTCGAGCTTTTCGACGGCATCCCTGCGCACGGCCGCATCCGAAAGCCACGTCTTCAGCCGGGCGGCAACCGCCTCGGCCGTGAACGCCTCCTGAAGCAGCTCCGGCATCGGCGGCTCGAAACCGCACTTTTCTGCAACCACGTTCGCCAATCCTATGTGCCGTACGCCCGTGATCACGCGGCGGGCAAACCACGCCAGGAGCGGCGACACCGCATACACAAGCACCGTAGGGCATCGCGCCAACGCCGCCTCAAGCGTGGCGGTGCCGCTCGCGACCGCCGCGCAGGTTGCCGTGCGCAGCAGCGCACGGGCGTTGCCGGACTGCACCTCGATCTTCGGCAGATCTGTGCGCCGTCCGACAATCCGCTCTATTTCACGCCGCGCCGCGCCGTTCGCCGCCGGAATCACAATGCGGAACGGCGGCATCGCAGCTGCAGACATGATGGACACCGCATCAAGCAGACGCGGCAGTATGCGCTGTATCTCGCCGATGCGCGATCCGGGCAGAAGCGCAACCGTCCGCACATCATGCGAATCATCCGCAGGATCGGCCGGCTGAACCGTGCCGGACTTCTCTCCGCCCGGCGCATCCGCAAACTCACGTTCCACAACCTTGACAAGCGGATGACCGATGAACTTCGCCTCAAGTCCCGTTCCCCTGAACAGCTCCGGCTCGAACGGGAAGAAGCACAGCAGCTCGGAAAGCGCCGCCGCAACCTTGGGTATGCGGTTCCTGTGCCACGCCCACACCTGCGGACACACCATGTGTACCGCCGGGATGCCCAGCCCCTTCGCGTATGCGGCGAGCTTCAGGTTCATCCCCGGATAGTCGATCGTCACCACCGCATCGGGACGCCACTCGCGGATCGCCCGCTTCATGGTGTGCGCAACGCCGAGGAAATAGAAGATCCGGCGAAGCACCGGCCAGAACCCCATGACTGCAAGGTCGGACGTCGCGAACCCATAGTCCGCATACCCGCGCACGTCCGCTCCGGCCGAGTGCAGACGCTCCGAAAGCCGCCCTGCATAGAGCACCCCGGATTCCTCCCCGGCCAGCAGCAGTATCTTCGGCTTCATCGCGGAACGCCCTCCGCCGCAGGCGGCGGCTTTACATGTTGCCGATCACAGCCTTGATGCGGCGGACACCGGCGGAGGAGGACTGCTCCTTCTGTATCTTGAAGCTGCCAAGCTCGCTCGTGTTCTTGACGTGCGGACCGCAGCAGATCTCCTTGGAGACGTCTCCGATCGTGTAAAGCGTGACCTGATCGCCGTATTTGGAGCCGAAGAGCGCCATCGCCCCCTCCGCCTTGGCATCCTCGACGGTCGTAGTCTTCTTCGTCACATCGATGCCCTGACGGATCCAGTCGTTCACAAGGGCCTCGACGGCGGCAATCTGTTCGTCCGTCATCTTTTCAGGCCACGTGAAATCGAAGCGCAGACGCTCTGCAGTGATGTTAGACCCCTTCTGGTTCGCCGTAGGCCCAAGCACCTTGTGCAACGCGGCATGAAGCAGATGCGTCGCCGTGTGCATTCTGGTGACGACCTCGGAGTTGTCCTGAAGACCGGCCTTGAACGAGCCGGCCGAAGTCGTGCGGGACAGCTCCTGATGCTTGCGGTTCGCTTCCTCAAACCCGGCGACATCAACCTCAAGCCCCTGCTCCTTCGCCAGCTCGAGCGTCATCTCAAGCGGATAGCCAAAGGTGTCGTAGAGCTTGAACGCCGTCTTGCCTGATATCTGCGTCTGCCCGTGGAGCTTGAGCTGCTCCGCGACCTTCGCAAACATCGCCGCCCCCTTGTCGAGCGTCTGGTTGAAGCGGCTCTCCTCCGTCTCAAGATCAAGCTTGCAGTTGGCGAGATTCTCCGCAAGTTCAGGATAGACGTGCCTGTACTTCTCGCAGATCGTCTCCGCCAGCGTCACCGTGAATCCGGGCGCGATGCCGAGGAAGCGGCTGTAGCGCACGGCACGGCGGATCAGGCGACGAAGCACGTAGTTGGCCCCGACATTGCCGGGCTTCACCCCGCCCTTCGGGTCGCAGAGGATGAACGTCGCCGTGCGCATATGATCCGCAACGATGCGACGGGCGCGGACGGTAAGCTCCGGATCGTCCGGGACTGTGGTGGAAAGTTCGTCTATCTTCGCCATTATCGGCGCAAATATCTCGGTGTCGAACACAGTCGGCAATCCCGAAAGCATGCACACCGTGCGCTCCACGCCCATGCCCGTATCAACGTTGTGGCGGCCAAGCGGCTCGAACTTTCCGTCCACCGTCTTGTTGTACTGCATGAACACGTTGTTCCATATCTCGATGTACTTGCCGCAGTGGCAGCCGGGACGGCAATCTGCGCCGCACTTCTCCTTGCCGGTATCGATGAACATCTCGGTGTCGGGGCCGCACGGCCCGGTCGTCCCGGCAGGACCCCACCAGTTGTCCTCACGCGGAAGCGGAAAGATGTGGTCGTCCGGCAATCCCTGCCGCTTCCACAGGGCAATCGCCTCGTCGTCGCGCGGAATGCCGTCCTCGCCGGCGAATACGGTGACGTAGATGTCCTTTGGATCGAATCCAAGCTTCGTCGTAAGGAACTCGAAGCTCCACGCAATTGCCTCAGGCTTGAAGTAGTCGTTCAGCGACCAGTTGCCGAGCATCTCAAAGAAAGTGAGATGTGCGCTGTCGCCTACCGCATCGATGTCGCCGGTGCGGACGCACTTCTGCACGTCCGTGAGTCGGGTGCCGGCCGGATGCGGCATCTGCCCCATCAGATACGGCACGAGCGGATGCATTCCGGCCGTGGTGAACAGCACAGTGGGATCGTTCTCCGGGATCAGCGATGCGCCGGGTATGCGCACATGACCTTTCGATTCGAAGAACGACAGATACGCCTCTCTAAGTTCGTCTGCGGTAAGCTTATTCATTTTGCACCTTTCGGAAATCGCATCATTATACCAAAAGATGAGCGTTCAGGTTTCATTTTTCGCCCCGGACACCATTTGACACCGCAGCGGCCTCCTTCGTGCGACGTCCAACCGAAACAACTTTTCCGGCATCATTCACGACAACCTAAAACGGCAGACGCTTCACGCACGCCGGGCGGCGATTTGACGGTCTTGACAATCCTGTCGCCCACGCGCCGCCATTCCGCGACAATCGGCCCATGCGGCGTTGGAACGCTGCCCTTTGCGAAATCGACGGATGACGGCGGAACCGGATCGAACACGAATGTCGCATAGCCCGGCGAAAGCGGCCTCACTCCAAGCACGTACGACGTAAGCAACCCGGCGACTGCCGTATCTGGATGAGCCTCATCGCCCCACCCCGGCATAGCCACATCCATGCACTCGTACGTTGTGCGGCAGCCCTTCCACTCCGGCGATATCACCGTGAAGAAGCCGTGCTCCTCAAGCGACTTCAGCGCGAGGTCTCCAAATCCGAACTCAAAGCGTCCACGCGCCGACAACGCCTGGAACTTGCCGTGCCAGTTGCGCGGAAGAGCCGCAGCAAGCGCAGCCGCCTCATGCCTGTCGACGAAACGGACGGCAAGCGCCAGTGCGTTGGCCTCCGTCGAGTACGTTCTGTCCTCGACCGAGAACGCGAACGACCGGCCGTCTTCGCATCGGAAATCACGTCTCGTCACGGAGGCAATGAGATTCGCCTCTTCCCGCCAGGCCTTCGCCTCCGCGCCATGCCCGATCCACTCCGCAATCTCTGCGGAATCGGAAAGCGCCTTCCACAGCAGAATCTGCATATAGCTGCGACGATGAAGCGACGTTGCGCCGAACCGAAGCGCCCCCGCGTTCTTGCAAGTCTCCTTCCGCTGAATGAACACCCCGTCGCGCACGTTGCGCAAGAGATATCCGACAAGCCGCCGGAGATTCGGGAACAACTCCCGCACAAGCGCCATGTCACCGGTGTACAGCGCATAGTTGCGCATCACCGGCGCAAACCACGCGGCGAATTCATCCGACGCAAACGGCCCGTATTCGCCGGACGCCGGCGACCTCTTCGCCTCCGGGTACGGACAGGCCTGAACATAGCCCTCCGGGGTCTGCGCCAGCGCCAGCATCCGCAACGAACCCGGCATATACGGCGAATCGGATGCGTACGCCGCATACATGTTGACATCCGCCCACCAAAGATCGCCGCTCCACACAAGTCGGTCGCGCTTTGCGCCGTCGGAGAGATATGCGCACAGCGTCTCCTCACCGCGCTTCGGTATGGCGGCGAGCTGACACGTGCGCACACTTGCAAGCCACAGTGCGTTCAGACGCTCGTCTGAACAGGAAAACGAGCCTTCAACCGGTTCTTCCGAATACGTACATCTGTTCTCGAACCTGAAACCGTCAATGTCAACGGCTGCGCCGGGGGTATCTACGGCCACGCGCACATAGCGGACAAGTCCCTGCTGAAACCTCGCCCTGCATACGCCGCCCGTCGTTACGGTGAACAGCTCAAAGCGGTCTGTGGATGACGGCGGAATCGGCAACGGCACATCCTTGCCAAGATAGTCCGCCCGCGTCTCGTTCCAGAAGTCGCCCCTCTCCGTCATGCGATCCGGATGGTTGGCGTACGATATGCGCACAACCGCGCCTGACGGCGCAGCAGTCACGGGCGACGCCCTGAAGACCGCATAGCCTGCGGTTGCATCAGGGCCGAAGTCAATGGTATGCGGATGTCCATGCGACACCAGCGCTGCGAACAGCAATCCTCCACAAAACACGCCGTCCTCCGTTTCAGTTTATGGCGACGTCCATCGTCGCGCCCTTCGTGAATGCGTACTGGAAGCATCCGTTGTCCGATGCGACAAAAGACTTTCCGGTGGCGGGAGCGAATACGCCAAGAAGGTTCTGCGTATACAGAAACGCAGACTCCCTGAACGCATAGGTGCGCCATTCGTGCCTCGGCTCTGAGAGCGGATTCGCGCAAGGCGCATCCTCCGGAGACATCCCCGGCATGAAGAACGGCTTTGCAAGAAGCAGCACAACACCTTCGCCCTTCGCCGCTTCGCGCCTGAAATACGCATCCTGTTCGCTGTCGACATCGTGTCCGGAATTGTCTATCCACACGAAGCGCACACCGTCCTCCACCCACGCCGCCATGCGCTCCTGCTTAGCGAAATACTCTGGCCCGAGACGGAGTCGGCGAGGACGCGGATACGACGAGGAGACGATGCGAATCTCCGTCCCCTCCACAGCGAACGACTTCGCTCCGTGGCAGCGCGACGGGAACACGCGGTCGCACTGTTCGCCGCCGCATCCGATGCGGAACACCTTCACCTGGCTTCGATACGGCTTGACGGCAACGACGTCAATCAGCATCGAAGCCGATAGATTGATGCGGTTGAAACGATACATCGGCCGCAGATTCTCCGGTCCGTTCAATCCATAGCTCTGCGTGATGACGTGCCTTACGCCGCTCTCCGTC
Organism: uncultured Lentisphaeraceae bacterium; assembly: GCA_964567665.1. Classification (GTDB taxonomy): domain Bacteria; phylum Verrucomicrobiota; class Kiritimatiellia; order RFP12; family UBA1067; genus UBA1731. The sequence goes on along the minus strand of CAZMNN010000012.1, from coordinate 52,399 downwards.
ACATCGGCATCCAAATGCGCATGGCCGGCGAATGAACCCGCAATCCTGATGCGCCCTGCCTTTGCATGGCGTTCAACGGCGGCAAGCGCATCCGCAAGTCCGGGCGTGGTGCAAGGCTCCGCGCTTGACCGCCAAAGGCCAAGATACGGATGCAGCGTCGCATGGGAAAGGATAACCGCAGTCCAACCGTCCTTCAGCTCTCCGAGACTTCTGTCGAGGAAATCGACCTGGCGCTGCGTCACGCCAACCCACGTCTTCCCCTTGGTGTTCCCGACGTTCAGTTCAGACGTGTTGAGAAATATGACGCGGGTCATCTTGCGCGGGAAATCCCACAAGCCGTATCCGTCTCCTGCATAGCGGAAACCCGAAGCAGCCTCAAGCGCAGAGTTGAAGAACCGGAAATAGTCGTCGGACGACTGGTGCCAGATGACGTTTCCGAGGTCGTGGTTCCCGATGACATGAAGCGACGGAACAGAGAACGTGTCGTATATGCGCCTCTCGCAATCCATCACCGCCCTTCCGAACGCCTCCGGCTCATCCCGCCACGTCTTCCTTCCGCGATCAAGACCTATGTCGCCGAGATTGGCGATGAAGTCGGCGCCGAAGATTTTCGCCGCCGCATCTAAGGCATACTGATGCACCATCCCGTCGCTCCAGTCCGGCGATCCGCCAAGCGACACCGTACCCGAATGGATGTCGCTGACAACCGGGAACACAAGCGTCTCGTCTGCCCCTTTCCATTCGCAGAACCTTGCCTTGGCAAGCCTTATCTCGCGCATCATCCAGTCGGGAATCGCAGGAGCCGCAGACCTCTTGGTCTGCGATGCCAAAGCATTGGTGCCGAGCGCGACCGCCGCACCGGCGCCGGCCATCCCGATGACGGCCCTTCTTGTCATGTTCATTTCCGGACATCCTTTCCGCAATCGTTTCCGAGAATTATACCAGCAAGCCGCTCTCGTGCCTTGCGTATCGCCGCCGGATTGCGCGTGAAGTCGGTCATCGAGCGGATGAGCGTTTTGGAGATTTCCCTTACGGCAGCCGGATTCTTCGCGGCGGCCATCACAAGATAATCGTAGTCCTCCGAGCCGTCGCGCAGATTCGCCAGACGAATGGACGGCAGGATGCCGTTTCTTCCGGGATACGCAAGCACGCCGTCCCCCGGCGCCTGAAGTCCGCTCCACGTGTTCCATGCGGGGAACCACACGTCCCGCTCATCAAGCTTCGGCTGGCTTCCGCTCCAATAGTTTACGTTCCAAAAGAGGAACCCGTCCGATCGGTACAGATGCGTGAACCACGGAATGAGACGCCCTTCCACCGTCGGATTCTCGTATGACGAGAAGTTGCAGTACGGATGGAACGGGGTGCAGCAGGTGTACCACCAGACTTTACGCCCCATCCTGCGAAGCTCATCAGCGACGTCTTCGCGATAGATTGCGGTAAGAGGGGTGTGCCAGTCCGTTGACGTCCAGAACGGAGAGGCCTTGTCAGGATGCTGAACGCGATCCCTGTACATGTACGCGCTCGTGATGAGCGGCAGACCGGGATATATTCCCTTGAGCCTTCGCCACATCCTGTCAATGCCCTCGTAATAGTCCGCTTCACGTTCGTCAAAACCGTAGATGCAGCATCCCTCAAGAAGGTTCCTTCTTCTGAGTTCCGCAACATACGGCGTAAGCGTGTTTGTCACGTACGTAAAGAACCGCTCCGAGAACACCTCCTCCTTTGCGCCGTAAACCACCCACTCCTGCCCCTTCGGCGGAGGTGGCGCAAGGTTGAGCAGGTTCACGTGCCGCTGCCCCCGCGATCTGGCGTATGCGACATCCTCGATGTCCGGAGGCGACGTGCGCGATATGTCAGTCCAGTCGAGCCTGTGGTCAAGCATCATGTCCATCGCCTCGCGGCGGCGAACCTCAAACGATCCGGGGTAATGCCGCCTAATGAAGCCATCCATGCAGGCGAACATCGCCGGAAACGAAAACATCTTCGGAAGCGCAAAGTTCCACACCTCCACGGCAACCGGAACCGTCTGCGAAAAACCGTCTGCGGCGACGAACTTCGCCTCACACCTGTACATCCCCGGCCTGGCTCCGCGTTCGGCGAAAACGGTAAGCCAGATGCCCTGCGTCGCACCTTTTCTGACATCAACAGGTGCAGCGGGCAGCAGCACCTCTGGAATCCATTTCTCATGGGGATCCACACCGCAAGGATGCGGCGCATACTCCGGTCGACGGGCAAGGTATCCTAACCGTTCCCACGAAATGACGCCGTTGAAACGGTTTCCGGACGCATCCACCAGCGGCGTCAACTCTACGTTCAGCCCCTTCAGCTCCCGCGCTGCACCTGTCGAGACAAGCACCTGCGCCGATTCGCGCTCGCCCTTCGCCAATCGCAGACACACATTTGCCGGCGTTCTCCTGTCCTCATCCGCCGGGAACGTGAGCGGCGTCACCTTGCTCATCGAATCCGCCGTCCATAGGCACACGCCGCCCGGCGGCAGAGGCGACACCGGCCCACATTTTGCCGCCTCGTCCGCAATCGGCTCATAGACAAACCTGTCAGCAGAATGAATCGACCGGGCGGGATACGTCACAAGCATCTCATCGCACTCCGAGAACGGACGCCCTGTCATGCGCCGGGCAGACAGCTGCACCCGCCCTGGATCTCGGCGTTCGAGGAACACATTACGGAAAAGAACCTCGCCGCCCGGCGCGAACGGATCGCGATAGAGGGCATAGAGCTTGATCTTCCTGACCGGCGAACCGGGGTAGTGCACACGGCCGGCCTTCTCCCAGCCGTGCGTCCCCTCTGTGAACGTCGCAAGCAGTTTGTACGTAAATGTGCCGTCCGCATGCTCAACATCCATGTAGAGGCAGTACTCCTTTGCGCAGGCATTCACCGCCTTCGATTCGCCGCCGAACCATATCGGCGAGCAGTCCGGAGATTCATACGTCCGCTCAATCACCGCCTTGGTGACGGACGGGGAAAAGGTTGCCACAGAATCCGAAGCGATGCCGGACAGCGCCGCAACTGCGGCAAATGCAACAACGACCGCCTTCATGCTCATCTTGCCGCAATCCTCATCTCACGACAACCACCGTGCCAAGTCTGCTGTATCCGATGCGGAGACGCTTGCTCGAGACGAAAATCTTCCAGCCGTCGTCGAGCGCACCGTCGGAATCGAGTTTGAGAGCGCCGTCGCATTTGATCGTTCCGGTGGTGGTGAGGATTGTGAACCGCTCGGTTCTTCTCCTGGCGAGAAGTTCCACATTCCCGATCTTCACGGTTGCACCTGATTCAATCTCAAGATTCCCCGAAAGCGTAAGGTCAAGCGTCTTCCCTGCGATGAATTCAGCGGCATCGAACCCCAAATCTGCCGTTTGAACGGCAGCAGCATGGACTGTTCCGAATCCGGAAAGGCCAACGAGCTTGACGGAGGCAAGCTTGTCTGACGAGAGACCTCCGTTTCCGAAGCGGCACACGCCACCATCCATCACAAGCGGTGAATTTGTCGGGTAATGCCATCCGGCAGACCAATACTGAACCGTCGCACCGGAAGAGATGGTTGTTGCGCCACGATAGTCCGATTCCTGCTCCGCATTCGAGGCGACAGTGAGCGTACCGCTTCCGCAATAGCGAACGCCGCCGCTCCTGTCATTCTCGGCAAGACAGTCCGTAATCGCAATCTCGGTATCCTGCAGCCGTCCGCCTCGACGCAGAATGGCCTTTGCCCAAGTGTAGTCGCATCCGGGGGACGTCACGACGATGTTCGTTATCAGCCCCGCATTCTCATCGAACTGCGCGAACGCGGAGGCCCCCCATCCATCACCCTCTATCTCGATGAGCGGCGACGCCGTGAACTCCCACGCCTCGACATCAGGCACGGGAATCGCCCTTACGCCCTTCCCAGTGGGCGACTTGAACGCCTTGCGCAACGTGCCGCCGCCGGAACCGCCTGACGGCAGAGACAGATTGAAGTTTGCTCCGCCGCCGAAAACCGTCATCCGGGTAATCCTGTTGCCGGCCATCTCAGAACCGGCACCCAGAAGCTGCAGCGTCCCGCCATTGAAGTTGAGGTAGACGCGGTTGTCCGCAACACGGAAAGACGTCATGTTATGCTGTATCTGCGTAGAGTTTGTGATGGCTGCTCCGTTCAAAAGCGAAGCGGGGGAAACCATGACGCCACCGTTCAGGTTGATGATCGAGACGGAGTTCGAGCCGCATCCGAGGTTGAGGTTTGACGTCGATACGACGGCATTTCCGTCTACGGTCAATGCACTGCGGGCATTTGCCGTATTCCAGGCTTGCCCCCACACAATGAACGGCATGTCAATGCGGAAAAATTTCGCCTCTGCATTTCCGCCGATGTACATGTGCGCCTTTCCGCCATAGCTTCCGACCCCCACACCGCCGTTTGCGGTGTGATCGAACAGTCCGCCGGTCATGTCGAATGTTGCGCACCCGGTAGACGTATGTCCGAAACAGACCCAGTTGTTCGAACGCCAGCGGCCATCGCGCATCAGCACGCATCCGCCGATATGATCGCCCGCCATGCCGTACGGCCAGTGTCCGGAGGTGTATTCAACCCAATAGTCTCCGCCATCAATCACAAACGTTCCCTGGCTGTATATGGAATCGCCCGACGAGAATGACGAATCGTCAACGCTGTATACGCCGTTTGATATCGCCCCTCCCTTTTCAAGACGGAGGATTCCCCGCGAAGCAACGGTGTTGTTTGTGCTGTTTCTGCCGAGGAGTATTCCGTGCATCCCGCTCGTGGACATAGGCTCGCCGAGGTCGAGCACACCACCGTCCTTCACGGTAAGCCATGCAACTTCAGGATACGGAGAACCTATCAGGTAGCGTGTCTTCTCAAGCCGGGTGTATGAGCTTACGGCAAAGCCATCGGAATCCGGATTGTCCATCACCAGGCTTATCTTCGGGTCGCCGGCGGACTCCTTTGCGCGAAACGCCGCAGGATAGTGCGCGTGATAGTACATGACTGCGGCGGCATCGTCCATCCCGCTTGGCGATACGGTGATGAACGTACCAAGCCCGTCCGCGTTCGAAAGGTAGGAGCTCGTGAACGTACCGTTCGTGAAACTAGGCATGACGGCGGAGACCGACGTGGCGTAGAGATGCCCCTGATAGTTGTTGATGTTCTTGATGGAGTTGCCGGGGTTGTCGAGGATAAGATAGTTGTCGCTGCAACGCAGGGTGCCCTCGCCTGATACGGGACCTGATATCGTGCACGCCAGCGTTCCAGTCGGATTGATGCCGCCAGTGCCGGGCTGCCAAGCGAGTGTTGCACCTTTCGCAATTTCGATCGATCCTGACCATCCGCGCTCAGCCTTGGGCCATTTGTCCGCCCATGCAGAACACGCCCACTGCACATACGCCCCTGCCTCGATGACGAGACGCCATGTCATGCCAGACCGGGCGTTGTTTGCGATGCGCCACTGGCATGACGACTTGAACGTAAGCGTATGTTCGTCACCACCGAGGAAACTGGTGTTCTCCGTCACGAAGTAAAGCCCTTTGTCAATGGTTATGTTGCCGGGATTGACTATCAGGTTCGGCATTGACGTATTGAAGTAGATGCCGTTCGGCGTACCGTTCCCGCACAGGGTGAGAGTGTGACCGTTTAGGTCTATGGATTGACTTCCACCCGTATTGAACACTTCGGACTTCGACGACGCACCGCCCCAGGTTGCATCGCCGGTCAGTTTCCAGGAAACGTTCTTGTGTGTCCAGTTTGCGCCGACGACGCGCACCGCGCTTTCACCATCAACGCCACTTCCCTCGAATGAAATCTTGCCGCAGAGAAGGTCTGAATTGGAAAGCGCAGTACCATCCATTTCAAGAGTGGCGCCACTTGCCACGATTGCGCCACGTGCAGCAGCCGGCCCCAAGGCACCGGTGTGCGCAACGCGGAGGTAGCCCTCATCAATCTTTACGGCTCCGCTCCAGGATGCATCAAACAGCCCGTCGGATATGACGAGACGTCCCCGGCCCTTCTTCACGAGATTGTCAGATGCTCCAAGTCCAGCGACATCCGCCGCCGAAAGCGTCCTGTCCGGCTCACTTTCGTCCACCGTGACGGTCACGTCGGCAACGGCAACGCCGCCGACGGCGCATAGCGCACAAAGCATGACCTTAGGCAGCAAACCGGTTTTTGCGCAGTTGACAAATGCATCTTCCATTTTGAAACCTCCCCTTTTCACTCAAAGGCTCATATTGTCTCATAATGGTTTTTTTTTTGTCAACAGGAAAGTTGCCCACCACAACTTGCCAAATGCCGCCCGGCAGACATTCTTATCCGACACCGATGGATATCATCATCCGGATACGGCCAGCGCAACGATGTCACGGCAGCGCGTCCAGACGAAAAGGTATGCCGCCACTGCATTGGACAAGAGACTTGAGCCGAGTGCGCAGAACGTGACATCGGTCGTGCACGCAATCCAAAGGATCACTCCAAGCAGATTGCAGGCAAGTATCAGCGTCCAGGAGAACACCCTGCCATACTCCTCCACATCCGGCTGCGTCTGCATGAGCGAACGTATCGTGAAGCAGAGATGGAAGCACCATGTGAACCCTATTGCGAACATCCATGCCCATGGAGCGGGGAACGGCGACGACGGGGCGACGAAGTGCATGACCGCACGGACGACCAGCGCAAGCAGGACGACCACCATCGTCCAGAACGGGAAGAAGTACGGTGCGAGGGTGATCCACACGTTCGATTTTGTCAGCTTCACGCTGCCGCCTTTTGCGCTCACCTTCAGATCCCCCACCTTCGCGCCGAACGCCAGCCCCCACACGGCATGGGTCAGCTCATGCCCCAACACGTACAGGCGCACCGGATCGGACACGAAAAACCGCATGGCAAGAAACGCAGCCATGCCGAGAAAAAGCGAAACCGCCTCCGCAGAGAAAAGCCCATGCGCCTGACCGGAGACGAGGAAGAACGAATCGACAAACGTCAGGCACAGCGCCCAAACGAAAGGAAAGCACAGCACGGCCGCGAAAAAACGGACGAACCGCACCACGGCAAGCCCTCAGTTCTCGAACACGAACACGAGTTCACCGGGGAACGCCCGGCGATTTTCACGCGCCAATCCCTCGACAAACTCGCGATCGGTGCGGAATCTGTTCTGCTTCTCGCGCACGGCCGCAATCTCCTCGTTCTTGAGGTTGATGCGACGCTCCAGATCCGCCTTGGTCTGCTCAAGCCCCGCCGCCTGGCGGTATTTGGGAAGCGTAATCATCAATCCGGTCGCCACGATGGCGCCAAATATAACGAAAAACAATCCCTTGAACAATTTGTCTATCACTTTGCCGATTCCGTCTTTGAGGTGAATTGCGTGTATTAAATCACAAATCCATGCCCGGTGTCAACAGCACACGCAAGAACTCCGAAGCGCTCCATGCCTGCGCCCTGCATCCCTTCTGGGCATGGGGGGCGTCACCATCCGCTATCTCGGAAATATGGCAGAGACATTCCGTGTTCAGGTTTTCAACCACTCCGGCAAGCAGCGAACCCGCCTGTGCCGTTGTGAGACGACCGCACTTCACCGCCGCCTCGGCAAACATCGGCATCGGCCATGCCCACGCCGTGCCGTTGTGATAGGCTGGCTTCCGGCTTGTATCCTCATCTCCGACGTATGAACCGCGATACTTCGGATCGCCGGCGGCAAGCGACCGGATGCCGCCCGGCACGAGAAGGCGTTCGCACGAATCCATGATTGCCTTGCAGAACATCTGACGCTGCGCGGCTTCCGCGGACTTCTGTGCACTGCCGTCCGGCGGCGTGACACCAATCACGTCGAGCGTGATCAGCATCAGCTGATTCGGCCGCACGGAGAAGTCCGGCTTCGCCTCTGCGGCCGGCTCGCCGTTCAATGCGTCGAGGCAGTCTGCGAATCCGTCAGGCCCGGCAAACAGACGCATCACGCTTTCAGTCGCCTTGTCCGCGAGAGCGTTCCATCTGCCGCCCGCGAACCGCAAGGCCGCTATCCAGAGCGCCTGGATATCCACCGGATACCCACAGCGCGGAGTGCAGGCCGGATAGTTCGTATCCATCCATGTGAAGTGCGAGGGCGTCCACACAAGTCCGGATGCGGCGTCTACGCGGATGCCGTTCGGGGTGCCCTTCACATAGTTTTCGATTATCGACGCCGTCGTCTTGCGGAACAGTGCAACGGATGGCGATGTCCCGTCGCAGCGGGATTTATCCATCCACTCCTTGACGCACAGGATGAACCACAGCTGCGCATCGACCGTGTCGCGATTGCCAGCCGTGTCTCCGTAGATGATGTTTGGAAGCGTACCGCGTTCCTCGAACGAAGCGAACTCGGCGAGAATCCTCTCCGCATCGTCAAATCGTCCGGCCGCAATCGCGCCGCGCAGGAAGATGAACGTATCGCGGCCCCAGTCAAGGAACCACGGATATCCGGCAATGGCGGTCTTGTTGGAGCCGCGCCTCACCATGAAAAGGTCGAGCGCCGCAGAGAGATCTTCGATCAGCGGCATCGTCTGCCGCTCCGCACCATCCACACCGTGCGGCGTCTCAACAATCTTCAGCCATTCAACGCCGTGAAGGTCTGCGTCACGGTAACGGCAGACGATCTCCGCAGAATCGCCTGGCATCATGTCGCACGATATCCACCCCGGCGAATACATGTCGCCGCTCGGCTCCTGTCCACGCGCCGCTTCGTCCGGATGCGGCACGGAGTACGTCCACTGCGGCTCATGGTGCATCGCGCCGCCGTTCACGTGAAGATGCACATCCGATTCGATTCGGGACGCAATCGCCTCTTCGCCGGTGTATGCCTTCGTCACGCCGTGGAAACTGCGGCATTCGAGATCCGGACGGAAGACCAGTCGCACACGCTCGCCGAACATTGCGGCATCATCGCAGCGTCTCACGAGAAGCCGCGCAGCATTCACGCCGTGCGCAAGCTCCAGCCTGAACATTAACGGCACGACCCTGCCCATGCCGGCGGGAACGGCAAACCGCCATTCCGCAAACCTGCCAGCCGGATCCGCCCTGAAGCCCTCGGACGTGTCTGCGTCTATCGCATGGGAATAGCCCTCGTACTGAAGCCATGCGCGGCATCGCGTCCACACGACCATGCGGTCTGAAGGGCAGTCCGGATTCGGGTTCGCAGAAAGCAGCGAATCGTACTGCGAACGGATCTCGCCCCAGCGCAGCGGCAGAAACGCATCGGCGCCGGCGCCGTTGGACAGACAGGTGCGGAGTGTGTGGTCGCGACGGATGTCGTCTCCGGTGACGGACACCGTTGCACGTGCATCCTTCAAAGGCGGAAGCACAAGCACGGCGGAACGCGAACGCTTCACTCCGTCCGGCGCAAACACGGCCACCTCAAGGGCAAGCCGGCGGGCGCGTGTTCCGTCCCCGCTGTACGGCGGCACCTCCGGGAACGCAGTCTCGCCTTCGAGCAGCAGCGCACGATACGGATGCGGACATTCAATGCGCAGCCCCATTCCGTCCGGAACGCATACTTCACGCCGCACGTCTTCTGGCCAGTGCCAGACCATGCACGGACGCCGCTTCGGCTGGATGCGATGCTCCGCGTCTGCATGTCCGCTCCTTTCGCAAATCGAATCCGCGCATGACTCAAGGCACATGAATCCGCCCGCCGCAAGTTCCATCCCCTGATGCAGCTCCACGTCGCCGCCGTTCAGAACATCAAGGCACCTCCCCTCCGGGAACTTGGCCACATCCCAATGCACCCGCACGGAATTCGTGCAGTCGAGATTCGCAAAGACGAGAAGCCGATGTCCGGTTTGATCCGCCGTGCGCAAGACGGCAAGGAAATTTCCGCCGTCACGCTGAACCATCTCCTGACGGACACTACCGGCGAAAGCCGGGTGACGCGAAACGAGCCTGTTGAGCGAAGCGACAAGTTCGACCATGTTGTCGGCATATCCCCAGTTGAGGTCGTTCTTGCCGTGGACGTCTATCTTCTCCGTTGCGTACCATTCCACACCGTTCGTGATTCCCCACGCGCCCTGATGGCTAAGCAGAGCCGCAAGCGCCACGCGCATACGCGCATAAGTCTTGCCGGAGGCGGCAAGTCTGCTGTTGTCGTGCGTCTCCGCGAAATGCACAAGCGCACCGAAACGCATCGCCCTGTCGTTTGCGGAAGGAAGATAGCTCTCGAACTGCGAGCGGTCGTACGTCTGGAAAAGTTCAGAGTACGCCCAGTCCAGTCCTACATCCGCAAGAAGGCTGTCGGTGACGTCAAGCCGTCCGCCAAGCCCCTCAAGCATGAACACGGTGTCGGGATGCTGTTCCCGCACCCGTCCCACGATAACCTTCCATGCGGCAGACGGAATCATGTACCCCGCATCGCAGCGAAAGCCGTCAACGCCCTGTCTGCACCAGAACAGAAACACGTCGGCCATGTATTCGCGCAACGCTTCGTGTGCGTAGTCGAGTTCGACAAGATCCTCCCACACCACGCCCCATGCACCGGGGGAGGCGAACTTTCCGTCATCGCGGCGGCGGAACCATTCCGGGTGATGCGTCTGGAGCGCACTCGCCCATCCCGTGTGGTTTGCCGGCAGATCCACAAAGATGCGTCCGCCGTGCGCGTGGACGCCGTCGATGAGTTCGCGGAACTGGTCGAGCGGTGTCGTGGCTCCGTCAAACTCCGCCATTGCCGGGTCTACGGACTTGAAATCAGTCGCGGCGAACGGAGAACCGTATTCGCCCATGACCGCGTACGTCACCGGAACGGGGAACGGCGGAAGCGTCTGGATGATGCGGAAGCCCATGTCGTCCATGATGTGCGGAAGTCTGCGCACGATCTCGCGGAACGACCCGAACTGACGCGGGAACACAGTGTATATCGAATTCGCGCTCCGTGTGTCCGCCGGCGCAACCTTGATGCGCACATTGCCGCCCTGCGGCCATTCCGGAACTGTCGCCCCATCGGCGAAGAAGCAGCACTTTCCCTCGAACACACCTACACGAGCGAGAGTAACATCCGCCACGAACGTCCCCGGCGTACGCTCCTCCATTTCAATGTCATCCCAGATTCCGCCGACGTTCGTGCGGAACACCGCACGTCCACGGCGCGGAGTGAAAAGCGTAAGCGACACAGGAAGCGCATCGCCGCTCCACCGGACAATCGATTCGCCGCAGGCAGGTGTCTGTATCATGTCGCGATGTCTCCCATGGGTGTCAGAATATCTGCGAAGCGAGGAACGGTGTGCGGTCGTACGGGGGTGGTACTTCACCGACATTCGTCATTACGGGGTCGTTCAGCTGGTCATGCTTCGACCATGCCGCGACAAGCGAGGCCACGCGAGAAAGCGCTTCGTCGGACGGCTCGCCAGGCACGAGCGCCGTCGGGCCGGGGCAGTTCACGGTGTACACAACCCTTCCGACGTCGCCGCACTTCTTCAGGATGGCGTTCTCGCGTGAATCACGTCCAAGAATCACGCCTGTGCCGTCCGGGAAACGGAAGCGTCTGGCTATCACAAGAATGTCCACAAGCTTCCTCACGCCAAGCCCTTCATGCTCCAGCAGATCCCTGAGCCGGTGTCCGAAACCTTTCTCCGTAAGCTTGCATCCGCCAGCAGGCGACGGATAGTCCACGACGCCATACTTTTTGGCAAGCTCAAACTGCGGCTCACGGCGGCGGCCGGAAAGCGCAAGCAGTTTTGAACGGTCAACGCCGCCCTCAAGCTCCGGGATCGTCGGATCAAGCAGCTGGGCGCTCAACGGACGCAAAAGCCGTCCCTGCAATCCGCTCGTCTTGGCGACGACGCCGAGCGACTGCCTGTTCTGGCTCATCGGACGCTGGTTCAGCACCTCCCCCGTAGCGACAAACTCGTAGCCGAGCGACGCCATCATCTCGCCCGCCCGGCGGATCATCGTCGCATGGCAGTCGATGCACGGGTTCATCGCGCCGCCGAAGCCGTGCGGCGGATTCTCGATCAGACGGCACTCATCGTCCGTGAAATCAACCACGTGCAGCGGCACACCAAGCGCCGCCGCCGCCCGCCGCGCCGCAGACGACGAGAAGAACGGAGTCTCGAAGCACACGCACTCAACCTCCGCTCCAGCATCCTGAAGCACCTTCACCGCGAGCTGGCTGTCCAACCCTCCGCTCAGCAGGCTCAACCCTTTTGCGCCCATCCTTGCACCGCCTCCCTTGTCCGTAAAAAACAATTCAAGAAAACATCTCCACTGCGCCGCTCACGCATACCACGCACCAAGTCGCCCGGCAACCGGCGATTCGGAAAGCCGCCGGACAAGCCCGTCCGCAAGCTCTTCCGCTCCATCTGGCGCCTCGTCATCCGCCATGTCGTCGCGCACCTGAAACAGGATGCCGAAGTCAAGCCCATACCGGCGATACGGCGCGGGGTCGACGCCGGCCGCAAGCGCACCGAGCGCCGCCGCAAGCGCGAACGGCTCACCGGTCTTGCGCTCGCACACCGAAAGGTACTCCTCCCGCGAACGGCTCGCCGCCGTTCCGCACAGGTCATCGCCCTGCCCCTCGCAGAGCGCAATGTGCGAACGGACTGTTTCGCCTATCATTGCCGCCGCATTGCCAAAGCCGGATTCAGCGATCAGCCCATAGCCATGCGCAACAAGCCAGTCGCCAGCCGCTATCGCGAGCGCGACGCCATGCTCCTTCCATACCGTCGGCCTTCCGTAGCGCTCCTCGCTGCAGTCCTGAATGTCATCGTGTATGAGCGACGCCTTGTGGAAACATTCCACCGCCTCGCACAGGCTGTCGATTCCGGCGGACTGGATGCGTCCGCCCGACGCAAGTTCGAACGCCGCCTTGCAGAGACGCGGCCGCAATCTCTTGCCGCCGCGTCCGCAGAACTCCATCGCTATCGAGGCGACACTCACTTTCCGAAGACTTCGATCTCGATGTAGTTGTTCACTGGCTCGGAGGAGGAGCCGTTGGAGTAGCACCTCACATAGCGGGCCTTCGTGAGCCTGCCGTCGATCGGGCGGCCATCGTTGCGCTCGCGGTACTCCTTGTCCGTCCCCTTGCCGAGCTTCGACGAATTGTCGTGGTCGTTGTTGAAGATCGTCGTAACGTCCTTCGAGAAGCTCTCGTCGTTGGAAAGCTGCACAATCACATCCTTGTACGCACGGTCGTCGCCCTGGTCGTGCCAAACGCACACGGCGGACACCGTCTTCTCCGCGCCAAGGTCAAGCTGCACCCACTGGACGCCGCCGGGAAGCTGAAGCATGCAGGTCGCGTCAGGGGTCTTGTCGCCGTCCACCACGTATTCGTTGTCGCCGGTTACGGACTCCTCGGATGTAGTGACCTTCGTATCCTCTGTGGTGAGCTTCTTGTCGAAGCCGACCGGAACCATGATCGGCGCACGGAGTTTTCCTGGGCCGGGATCCGGCTCAAGGTTGTCGCTCTTTATCTCCTTCGGCGTACCGCTGGAATGGGGCGGCGGCAACTCGAACTTGATGGCGACCTTCTCGCCGGCAAACAGACACGCCGTGGCAGACACCAACGCAAATGCAACAAGTCTTTTCATCAACATCTTCCCTTTCTTGATATGGGCGGATTGTACCAAAACCGCGCACTCCAATCAACGGCGGTAAATTCTATGTGCTTATATTCGCAACGTGACAGACGGTTAGTGATAAAGAGCGTCCTCGCACAAATTGCGTTTTGTCTATGGCCGCTTCACGCCTGTGGAACCAGGATCTTGGCAGAGGTTTGTCTTCATGTCCCATTCAAGGTTGCGGTCGTTCGGCGTAAGGTTGAGATAATAGAGGAATTCAACACCGCATAAACCTGACTTTGCGCTTCCCTCAAAATTGAAGTCTCCATATATCTTCCCGTAGCAGGCCTCGACCAGATTGCCGTTTTTGTCGTACTTTGAACGTATGCGATAGCTGTAGCATCTGTCCGAGCGGCTTTCAGAATAGTTGTCTGGCCATAAACCCGCCGTCTTAGTTTCTTTTCTTCTCCGGCCGAACATGAGCATTTGCCGTGTTCGGTAACCCGTTTCCGGTGCTGTACGTACCATCAAACCCATGTTCTTACCAGTGGTGGATTCTTCCCTAAAACCGTTCCCAGCACCTGGGAACTCGACCACATTCACGAAATCGTACAGATGCAGCGTACTGATGCCATCCGACTGGATGCCGTTAACGCGATATTCCGTGCGGATAACCATGTCCGCATGTACGCCATCTCCTTCTGGAGGCAACCAGTCCCCAGCCATCATATCATACCTCAACACAGCATTTGTCCCATTGAATCCCCCGATGCCATCCTCGCGATTGCGCAGCACAACTTTGCGTACATATAGAGGGATCGGCCTCTCTATCCGTTGAAGAACCGTAGTGTAAACGCAGTCATATGGTTCACATCTGTACGAAGAAAGACATCCAACGCGATTCGTCGCGACGTACCTTACCAGAGGCGTCGCATAGAATCCGGAAGGGCTGGAAACTGCATAGCATGCCCGTGCGTTGTTTGAACTCCCTTCAAATCTGCATTGTCCCGATGAATCTGTCAGACAACTCACCTCTCTGTTTACGCTTCTTCCATCCATGGCCTTGGGTATGTCCGTAAAGACGGCAGTGACAGAAACATTCGGACATGGAGCGGAAGTGCGTTCATCAACCACCGAAACGCGGAATGCGATTTCATCACAGATGACGATGGGCGAATATGCAACGCCCACAACCAAAACCGCCGAAACAAAAACAGAACGCCTTTTCATTGTTATCCTTTACTTTGCCAACTTCTCAAAAAAGTCATGTATGTAAAAATAGGCGATGTCATGGACATCTGAATGCAACCAATCGCCGTCTTTTCGCGGCCAACCGTTTGGATACGATAGTCCTTGATAATTGAAATCCTCGAATATGTTCGTTCCTATCGCGTTCGCTCCAGCAGCGAAACTGGTTGCAGGTATGCCATCACTTATGACTTTATCAAGCTCTGACCGCGTTATCACAGCAACATTCGTGCTGTGCAGTGCGTCGCAGTCAAATTTTCTGAACAAAGGTTCTGCAATCAATTCCGACGCTGTGAACATATTCGTCTTTGCAAAATCTGTGAGCATTCCTAAGATTCCACAGTGCTTCCAATTGTATCCCCAACCTCCTTCACAATTACCGGGAACAAGATGCAGCGCCGCCGTGCCTTTGAAGAGTTCTTGCGCTCCCCACGCACCGCCCCAGCCATTCATTGTCGCGTTAGCGAGGATATCCTCAGTTGACGAGTAGCAATTTACGATGTTTCGTATTCCAGTGAAACGCCCACGCCATGAAAGTGTGGAACGAACATCCTCAGTTCGGAACAATGCACTCCAGTTCGCCGCCCACTTTGATGGCGCCACGTCCCGCCACCCATGTTCTATCATTTCCTCAGCCCTAATATCAGGATCATACGCCTCCATCGGCACTGCGGCGTTGAGCATGTAGTATTTAGAGTAGCTGTCCAGATTATGATCCTTGATTGCCGACGAAACGAGTACATTCCCGAGCGAATGTGCAAGCAAAACTTTCACTCCGGGCAAAGCCGCACATCCTTCTGAAAGAGTCCGCGCAGATGCAAATGCATTGCACACATTGACATAGTAGTCGAGAGCCTTTCCACCAGACGCAGGTATCCCATCCCATATCCTCGATTCATCGCCACGCCAATCTACCGCTGTGAACATAGATCTTGCGCCCGAAAGCCAAAGCCGTTTGAAAATTGAATCGGCCCATCTCCTCGCACCTGATACACTGACACCATACCCGTGCACAAACACGAAGTGTTTCCAGTCAGTCTCCTCGTCCGGAAGATTAGATGGGGTTGCCAATCTTGAAAGCTCCCTTCCTCCATTACATATGCCGCGCAAGTTCATCCATCTATACATCTCACTCACCGATGCGATCCGGACGGGCATAACATACGTAAACACCGTTTTATCATGGATGTCTACACGCAATTCCACGCGATCTGCATCCAGCACTGGACGTGCCGCCTCGAATGCAAGTACACCCGGAGCGTTCCCCGCCCGAAGATGGTCAGCGGGATCGAGCCTAACACCCGTCTCAGACACTTCTATGAGATTTGCAGAATGAAGTGGAATTCCGTCATGCGAGCGAACGTCAGCCGTCTGTATCATGCCAACCGAACTGGGGGCGATGTCAGCGGCACAGAATTTAAGACATCCACTTGGCGCAATCAGAAAGAATTTCGCCGCCGCACCCCATGCATTTACGAAGGACTTGAGATCGAGACTGACTGGAAAAAGATTCACAAGGTCGAGACGTCCGTTCACCTTAAAATCTGCAGAATTAGGAGATATTTCAGACACCTGCCCTATAAAGTCCCCCTTGTCGATGTCTTCATTAGTCCAGTACCTAAACAACCTCCCTGACGCGACGGCATCGGCATCTTGCGCACCTATCCTCCCATCCCCATCCATATCGGGAAGCAGCGGCACATTAACGGCCGTTACGCGCTGGACGGCAACATCATCAACGTACGCACCATCTGACACCGCCCAATAACGAAACGTAATGTCACACCGTCCGGCAGAATACGCAACAACCGCGACTGATGCGGAGAACGAATCGCCGGACGAACGCCCGAACATCCGTCTCCACTCTTCCACCGGCATGTCAACCGCCGGACGTGATACGCTATCAACAAGCATCCGCCATCTACCTGTACAACCATCTTCGTACATGATACGAAAGTGCGCAGTTGCGTCATCAAGCGAAATGCGCACTCGACCATCAAGGATCCGAACATCAAGATCGAGATCGAGGATCATAGGCGAATCGTTCGTGCCAACAGCAATCGGCATACCGAAATCTGGCGCAAGCGCGTTCAGCCCGGCGAGATCAAACTCGTCATGCGAGATACCTACTCCAACTACCGTGTATTGAAGATGAAGACTTGTCGCACCATTCGTTGCGAAGATAAGATGCGCATCTCCAAACTGTTCACTTGGTGAAACGCCACCAATGCCGACTGCGCAAGTCTCCGTCGATCGTAAGAATTCATCGCCTGATGCCGACAGGACAGAGAGCCGCGGCGACGCATATGCTGTCTCGACCAAATTCTCCGCGTGCTCTGGACAAGGGCAACACTTTGAACGTAGCCCGGACGGCACATCGAGCAACATGGCGGCATAGTGCGTAGGATTACGCAACGGAAGGATTCCTGCCATGCGCGGCAAGGTGGATGCAGCGGAGATGTCAGTTGCATGAAGATGTGCACAATCCACAAACGGCACGCTATGCTCCGAACATCCGGTGGATTCTGACACGTCTCTTCTATGGCATTGATATTGGCATCCACACCCTCCATCACATGAAACCTCGCATCCGCACCCACAACCGTCACCATTGAAAGAAATTGTGAAGAACGGCTCAGGTTCCTCTTCATCTTCGCTAAGTTTCGGGCAGAAGCACACAATCTGCCTGTAGTCCCTCTTTCCAAAAAGATATTCAGGATGACTCAGTGTATATGTGATGCCAGACGTATATTTTGGAGAGAACATCCCAGTGAGCGTCGCTGCACATGGCGGTTCGGATATGATCTCCACATCTGTGTCTCCACTCCATGTGCAGGAAAGTTGCCCCGCATCCTCGCCAACAGGAAGCGACACCCGTTTTCGACATGCATATAAATCATGTATGCATGGTTCAGAGGCCACTGTGTTTGGGAAGTTGATCCTCCCCCAAAAGCGTCCTGCAGAGACCGATGGCAACCTGCCGAATGCAAAGTCATCCGACGAAATGGAAACAGACAGGCCTTCGCTTACATTGAGATGCACCGGGTGTGTGACACCTTTCCGCACAGAAACGCGCAAAATTGACGACGGAAGGGACGGAGACATACGTGAACTCGCCATTTCGGCAGTCCTATGCGACGCCTGTGGAGCAAGAAGCGGCACCATCACATCACCGACCATGAGTTCGCCAGTCCCATAGCCAGAAACATTGACTTCAATCACTGCGCATTCCATGGTCGATTCCGGATAGGCAAATGCCCCATTGGTCGTTCCGGTATAAAATATGTGTTCCCAGATCGTGTTAGTCGAGCCTTCCGGACAACTCCAGGGATCTTCCTGATTAAGAACAATAGCCATACCATCAGGGCAGAGCATAGAGATGGTGTGTACATCAAGTGGATCCGTACCGTACACAAACAACTCATCGCCATCGGCAATCCCATCCATGTCTGTGTCGTCCGCATCTGGATTGGTGCCATAAACATATATCTCATCAATTGTGGCAAGACCATCTCCGTCTTTGTCAGCGACAATCGAATCTTCCTCTGTAAGCATATGGAACACCAGCGACGTAGTGTTCGTAGGAAGTGAGTTGGTTATCCATGATTGATAGCTGAGCGACGCACCAACGATGACGTTGGACACTATTTCACAATTCAGCCGTGAAAGATCGTAGCGGTATATGAACTTTCCCGACGGCCAAAGTTCCATCTGAACATTGATTGGTGCGTTTGTTAGCCGTCCAAGAAATACATTCTGCCATGTAAATTGGAGTGTGTTCGAGGGTGTGACAAAATGCCAGAATTGGCTTGGCAGAAAGTCTTCCGCCGTTGCATTCTCATTGCCGACAGCAAACGGCCAATTGGCCTGTGGCACAATGCCGAGTTCTGCTCTGAACGGTGCAAGCCACCTGTTTTGATCCAATACGCCAACTCTGTTGGTGGCACACAACTCAATCTTGCCAAAGGAAAATACACGAAACCGATTCACCGAATCAGTCCCAAATTGAAATGACCAATCATCAAACGCGAGGTACATCCAGTCCTCTGATGCGCCGAAAGCCCGCCAGTCATCACACACGACCGCATTGGGTGGCGCGGAGAAATCATGCCTTTCGCCCATTCCTGTACGGGTCAACACAAACCCACGACGAAAATCATCACCTTGCAACATTCGCGCAGTGTTCGTAGAAGTGATTGGCACAAAGTCAGACCACTCATCCATGACAACAGCAGAAACACCGGCACATCCATTTAGTGTCCGAATTTCACCCTGTAATTCCCGTCGATCACCATACGCTGTCGTTCGTACATCGGCAAAATCATACACAGTTTTTGTGTCATCCATGTCTTCGCTGTCAAAACAGATGGCGGTTCCAACATCTGACGAACCGTCTCTTCCATCGGGCTTTGTGCCAGCAAAGAGCCATAAAGCGGCAAAGAATGTGCCGAACAGGATTCGACCCACCTTTGACTGCCGCTTGAAAAACATGATTAAGTCTTGCATGGGGCAAAAGCCGCTCTCGTGCATCAGTGCGACAATCCACGCAAGAACGCAGACGCCGGTAAAGGTCACGAACAAGTATGTCAAAAGTTCCTGTATCATGTCATATCAAGGCATCATCACACAGAAAAACCAAACTGTAGACGACCTCGACTGTTGCGTATGATTGATGATATTCACTTCGAAATTCCGCAAAACAACTCTTTGATATTTATAAATCGCCGCTATTGTACCAAATCTATACTATGACGGACGGAACATGACCGTCGGAAGTGGTATCGAATGCGTGAATTTCCGCGACTGGAACGTACTGCCGCCGCAAGATGGTGAAAAAGCGCATTTCGGCGAAGTGCGCTTTCCTGTTTCATGGACAAACCGCCACTTGCATGTTTGGCGGTGAAATGATATCATACACGAACATTTTTTAAAGGCAGAGGAGAAAGATGAAAGCAGGAATCCATCCTACCTACGAAGACGCGACGATTACGTGCGCGTGCGGCAATGTCATAAAGACGCGCTCCACGAAGAAGGAGATGCAGGTCAACACCTGCTCCGCGTGTCATCCGTACTTCACCGGACAGAAGACGATCGTCGATACCGAAGGTCGCGTCGATACGTTCAAGAAGCGCTACGCGAAGTTCCGCAAGGACGCGTAAGCGACACTTGCGCACCAACGGTTCCTCCCGGCAATCCGGGCGATGGTGGCATCCGGGCGGTTCCGTCCGGATGCTTCGGTTTTTTGTAAATGGTCGAGAAACAGCAAATAGCGAAAGTGCTTGCGCGGCTTTCCGAGACGGAGGCCGCGATGGGCGACCCTGCGGTACTTGCCGATGCCAAGCGTTACCGCGAAACCGTACGCGAGCATACGGCCCTCAAAAGGCTTGAAGCGGCGGCCAAACGCTATTTCAAGCTGCTTGACGATATTGACGGCGCCAAAGCAATGCTGACGGAAGCCTCGATAGATCCTGAGCTTGCGGCAGAAGCCGAGCATGAGATAGAAAGTCTCTCCGCCGGCATCGCAGACGCCGAACGCGATGTGCTTGCCGGACTTCTCCCCCCAGATCCGCTTGAGGCGCGGAACGCCTGTTTTGAGATTCGCGCCGGGACCGGCGGCGAAGAGGCTGCGCTGTTCGCCGGCGACCTGTTCCGCATGTATTCGCGCTACTGCGAGGCGAAAGGCTGGCACATTCGCGTGATGTCGGCGAACCAGACGTCTCTTGACGGATACAAGGAGGTCATCTTCACGGCCGAAGGTGACGGGGCGTACGGACTTTTCCGCTTCGAAAGCGGCGGACACCGTGTTCAGCGCGTCCCGGCGACGGAGGCGCAGGGACGCATCCACACAAGCGCCGCAACGGTCGTCGTCTTCCCGGAGGCGGACGAGGAGGATGAACTGGAGATTCCGGAGAAGGACATCCGGATAGACCTCTTCTGCGCCGGCGGCGCTGGCGGGCAGCACGTCAACAAGACGGAGTCCGCCGTGCGCATGACGCATCTTCCCACCGGGCTTGTCGCTCAATGCCAGGACGAACGTTCCCAGATACGCAACCGCGAAAAGTGTCTCGCGACGCTCAAGGCGCGGATTCTCGACTTCAAACGACGCGAAGAGGAGGCGAAACTCGGCGCATCGCGCCTTTCCCTGCGCGGCTCCGGAGACCGCTCCGAACGCATCAGGACGTACAACTTCCCGCAGAACCGCCTTACCGACCACCGCGTAGACCTTACGCTCTATTCACTCGACCGCATTGTCGAGGGTGGTCTCGATCCGATTCTCTCGGCTCTGAGGGAGAAAGACCTTTCGGAGCGAATCGCCGCCGGGCTTGGCCGCATCTGACGCAGACATCCATGCGCATTTGATGGAGAACCCCGCAATGCTGAGCGAAAACGCCGAAGAAACGCTTTTCGATGTGAAGAATCTGCGTGTGCGCTACGGCAGGATGGAGGCCGTAAAGGGCGTAAGCTTCCACCTTTCACGCAAGGAGACTCTTGGAATAGTCGGCGAATCCGGGAGCGGGAAATCGACGATCGCGAAAACACTTGCAGGAATCGAGAAGCCGTCTTCAGGCTCGATCATATGCCGCGCAAAGTCGGTGCAGATGGTTTTTCAAGACGCAATCGGTTCGCTGAATCCGCGCATGACAGTGCGGCAGACTCTCGAAGAGGTGCTGAAGGTCAAGCGAAACGGAAGACGCACCGCCCCTGAACTGCTTGACCTGGTTGGGCTTAGCGCAGCCGTGCTGGAGCAATATCCGCGTGAGATGTCCGGCGGACAGTGCCAGCGCGTGAGCATAGCGCGTGCGCTGGCCTGCGAACCGGAAGTGCTTATCGCCGACGAACCGGTAAGCGCACTTGACGTGAGCGTACAGGCCCGCATCCTCAACCTGCTGCGGGATCTGCGCCGGAACCTTGGGCTGTCCATACTGCTTATCGCCCACGATCTCGCCGTTGTGAAGAACGTATGCGACCGCGTATGCGTAATGCAAAACGGAACGTTCGTGGATGCCGGAACGTCCGACGAGGTCTTCAACCATCCGAAGAGCGAATACACTCGGCGGCTCCTCAACGCCGTGCCTGATGTAGCCCGCGCACTTGCCGGTCGCCGTTCCGCGTGACTTCCGTTTTGGTATAATGCGCCACATGAAAAAAGACGAGTTGTTGAAGCAGATCAGGGATACGCTTGCCGCCGAGTTCGGCTGCGATGCGGCCAAGGTTGTGCCGGAGGCACGTTTCTTCGAGGATCTTGACCTCGATTCGATTGATGCGGTGGATCTTATCGTGCGTCTCAGGAATGAACATCAGATTGACGTGTCGCCGGACGACTTCAAGTCCATCCGCACGATCGGCGATCTCATTGACGTTCTTGAGCGGCTTACGGAAGGCTCAAGCAAGTAGAAAACCGAAACGGCGTCCGCAGCGCCGGATGCACCGACATGAATTGCCGAGAGCCAGAACTGCACTCGTGGAACGCCACGGCGGATTCCCTTGCGGCGGAAATGACGTTTCCGCCTGACGGTGAGTGGTTTGCCGGGCACTTCCCCGGATTCCCAGTGCTTCCGGGCGTGGCGCAGCTGTTCTTCACGAGACGTTTCGCCCAGCGCGCATTTCCGGATTTCCCTGACGCAGCGTCGTACCGGCGAATCAAGTTCAAACGTCTGGTGCGTCCGGGAGAGCGGGTGCGGCTCGAAGTGCAAAGACGCGGCGCCGGCTCGTTTACGTTCAGCATGTCCGTGGACGGGGAGATTGCGTCAAGCGGTTCAGTGGAGGGCTTGGCGAAATGAACGGCTGCACAGACCCGCTCCTCGAACTGCTGCCGCACCGCCCGCCGATGACGATGCTGTCGGGCGTCGTCTCGGTTGACGGACAGGGCAGGGCCGTTGCCGTGGCAGACGTTTCGGAAGATTCAATATTCCACGACTCCGCACTCGGTGGCGTGCCGGGCTGCGCCGCAATCGAATACATGGCGCAGACCGTCGCCCTCATAGTCGGCGACAGGCACCGCAGAAACGGCGAAACGCCTAAAGTCGGATTCCTTCTCGGCACGAGAAAACTCGATGTGTCCATCCCCTCATTCAAAAGCGGAACGCGATATGAGGTGAAGGCAAACTGCATCTATTCGGATGACGAGTTCGCGTCGTTCGACTGCACGATAACCGATCCAGACGGGACAACCGTCGCATCGGCAACGCTTACGGCGTTCCAGCCGCCGGGCGACCCCGAAGAGTTCGCCGAGAAAATGAAGGAACGTGGATAATCCACATTTCGTACGCGGTTCACATTCCGCGCATGGAGTTCAATCGACATGGGAAATGAAAAGAAAGTCATCGTGACCGGTTCGAGCCGTGGCATAGGCAAGGCCATTGCCGAAGCGCTTTCAAAGGCCGGCTACCGCGTTGTCACGCATTCCGTAAGATCGGGCGGCACCGATCTTGTGTTCGACGTTTCAGATCGAGCCGCCGCCGCAACGGCGCTCGGCAAGTGGATAGAGGAGAACGGAGCACCGTATGGAGTTGTGCTGAATGCCGGCATAGCGTGCGACAATGCGTTTCCTGCGATGGAGGATGACGAATGGGATCGCGTTGTAAGAACGGATCTTGACGGATTCTACAACGTCCTCAAGCCTCTCGTCCTTCCCATGGTACAGACCCGCACCCCAGGAAGGATCGTGGTCATCTCGTCCCTCTCCGGCGTGATCGGAAACCGAGGCCAGACCAACTACGCCGCCGCCAAGGCCGGCGTGATCGGAGCGGCGAAATCGCTGGCGATTGAACTTGGGAGGCGAAACATAACGGTGAACTGCATCGCGCCGGGCATCATCGAAACGGAAATGACGGAAGCGATTCCTGAAAACGAAGTCAAGAGCGTGATACCGATGCGCCGCTTCGGACGCCCTGAAGAGGTGGCCGCCGCTGTGGAGTTTCTGCTTTCGGATGGCGCATCGTACATCACACGCCAGGTGCTGCAGGTGAATGGAGGCATGATTTGAAGCGCAGGGTGGCAATAGTCGGCGAGGGCATCGTAAGTTCACTCGGTCATTCGCCATATGAGGCATATTCAAGGCTGAAGACACTCCACAACTGCGTGAAGGTGTCGGACGACCTTGCTTCATACAAGGGGCTTCACACGAAGCTGTGGGCACCGTGCGGCTATGTCCGCCCGGCGGAATACACGCGCAAGACCATCCGCACGATGAGTCCGGTATCCGAAATGGCGCTCTTTGCGACTGAACGCGCATTGGCGGATGCCGGGCTTCTCGAAGATGCCGCAACCCTCAAAGGCGGTCGGCTCGGCGTGGCGTACGGCTCATGCTCCGGCGGCGTCGAGGCGAATCTCGACTTCGCAAGCATTCTCGTGAACCGCGAAGTCAAAAACGTCACAAGCTCCACCTACATCAAGATGATGCCGCAGACGACGGCGGTGAACCTTTCCGTCCATTTCGGAACTACGGGGCGACTGCTTCCGACGGGGACGGCCTGCACTTCGGGATCGCTTGCCATCGGAGAGGCGTATGAAGCGATTGCATACGGCAAGCAGGACATCATGATAGCCGGCGGAGCTGAAGAGTTCTCCGTCACGCAGGTCGCGGTGTTCGACACCCTATTTTCCGCGTCATGCAAAAACGACAAGCCGGAGAACACCCCGTGTGCATTCGATGTATCGCGTTCTGGACTTGTCATAGGCGACGGCGCGGCGACGCTGATTCTCGAAGAGATGGAACACGCAAAGGAGCGCGGCGCAAGAATCATCGCCGAGGTCGTGGGGTTCGGACTGAACACCGACGGCCGCCACGTCACCCAGCCAAACGCGGACACCATGTCCAACGCGCTTTCGCTGGCGCTTGAGGATGCCGCCCTGCCGCCGTCCGCAATCGGCTACGTGAACGCCCACGGCACCGCCACCATACTCGGTGACATCGCGGAGGGCACAGCTACGCAGCGCGTGTTCGGAAGCGGCAAGGTGCCGGTGTCGACGATAAAGAACTACACGGGGCATACTCTTGGCGCATGCGGCGCGATTGAGGCGATAATGACTGTGGAGATGATGCGCAACGGATGGTTCGCGCCGAATCTCAACCTTCACGAACCCGACCCCCGATGCGGCGAAAACGATTTCATCGCGGGCGACGGGCGGCAGATTGACGCCGAATACGCGATGTCGGACAACTTTGCGTTCGGCGGCGTGAACACCTCATTGATTTTCAGGCGGATGTAAAACGCCGGGCGGCGTTGCCCGCATGATGGCGACAGACAGCAAAGAAAGGACATGACATATGACGAAAGTGCAGTTGACCGCAGTTGCGGCGGTGATGGCGGCGACAGTCGCGTCTGGCCGGCCAGTGCCGCGTCCGGCTCTCGCGGAGCGCATGGAGAATGGGCCGAACATCATCGGCATCGTGCATTGGGGGCTTAACACGTATTCCGATCGCGAATGGGGGTACGGCGATGAAGACCCGAAGACGCTTGCGCCCTCAGCGTTCGACGCAGACCAGATCGTGTCCGCGTGCAGGGACGGCGGAATCGGCGGGCTCGTAGTCGTCGCGAAGCACCATGACGGCTTTTGCCTGTGGCCGACGAAGACGACCGGACACAACATCTCGAAATCACCTTTCCGCAACGGCAAGGGTGACTATGTGAAGGAGATGGAGCAGGCCTGCCGCAAGGCCGGAATACGCTTCGGAGTGTATGTCTCGCCATGGGATCGCAATGCGCCGGACTACGGTTCGCAGTCCTACGTCGAAAAGTACCATGCGCAGATCAAGGAGCTTCTGAGCGGGGACTACGGCGAGGTGTTCGAGATGTGGTTCGACGGCGCAAACGGCGGAAACGGATGGTACGGCGGCGCGAAGGAGATACGCAAAATTCCGGACGGGTACTACCGCTTTGACGAAGTGTTCGCCTTTGTCCGTGCACTGCAGCCCAAGGTGTGCATCTTCGCGGGTGAGTCCGACGACTCCGACTTCCGCTGGCCGGGCAACGAACGCGGAATGCTCGATCCTGAATCACGTGCGACGATCGAGACCGTGGGCGGATTCGCAAACGGGAAGTACGGCAACCCGAACTACAAGGGGCAGATCAACACGGGTTCGCCGAACGGCGCGTTTTTCCGCGTGTGCGAGGCCGACTTCCCGATGCGCCCCGGCTGGTTCTACCATGCCAAGGACAAGGGGCGCACAAAGAACGCGGCCTTCCTGATGCAGCGCTACCTGACCTCCGTCGGCAACGGCGGCACGATGAACATAGGCATTGCGCCCAACCGCGACGGACGCCTCGACGAGGAGGACGTGAATGCCCTGCGCGGATTCGGCGCACTCCGCAAGGCGTACTTCTCGAGTCCGGTCAAGGCGGGCAAGGCGAATCTCGCCGTTCTGCGCGAGGACATCTCGAAGGGTGAGCGGATAAGTTCGTGGAAGATCGTCTCCGGAGATGCCGTTCTGGCATCCGGCAAGGTCATCGGCTGCGGACGCATCCGCGCACTTGCCAATGCGACCGATGTGGCCGGCATCACCCTCAAGACCGAGGGCGGAGAAGTAAAGTCGGCTGAATACTACAACGTCGATCCGGAACTTGTGGCGCTTGTCGCGAACGCGACGGCCGAGGGCGGAGAGACGGATACGGCCAAGTGGATGACCGGCGCCGCAAAGGAGCCTGCCAGCTCACGGAAGTGACCGGCTGAGCGATGCCGGGGTCGAGCATAAGCTCACGGAAATGCTCGATGTCGGCATCGCTGAATCCAAGCGACTTTACGTAGGATGCAACCTTCTCGTTCAGGGTGTCGCCCCTGTATGGCGTGAATACGTCGATGAGACTATCTATTCGCGTGTAGTCGAACGTATCGTTGCCGCGTGAGCGTTCCGAAAACTCCCAGTCGTAGCGGAGATCCTGTTCGTCCACTCCAAGCAATGCGTTGAGCATGAACGCGACCGCCCCTGCGCGGTCGCGTCCCAGTTTGCAGTGGAACAGTATGGGATAGTTCGACTCGTCGAGGAACACCCTGAAGACCTTTGCGAAAGCGTCTCTGCCGTATTCAGTGGCAAGCTGGTCGTATCCATATGACGGGATGTGCCTCCATGCAACGCCCTTCCCGATCGGCGAACGCTTCATCCCTACGCACTCCGCATCACTGCGCAGATCGATATCTGTCCTGATGCCCAATCTGTCCACAAGATACCTGCGCGAACGTCCGGGAATCGTCCATCTCGGACGGTACCAGCGGCGGTAACTGCCGTTGAGCGCTCCGGAACGGTAGATGCGCCCCATGCGCACCTTGCGTCCGTCATGTCCAATCCATCCGCCGAAGTCCCGCATATTCTTGATTCGCGGTCCTTGCACAACCATCACCTTCCCGCTTCTGTACGAACGCGGCGTACCGCATCCTTCCATCAGACAGCCGAACAGCACAGCGACAGCGCAGAAGGCTATCAACGCCGCTGATGCCATGCACCTTTTTGCGATATGTGTTTTCATGCCGCGAATTATCTGAAATCCACATTGCGGCAACATTGTCCCCACATTGCCATTTGGCAAGCAGGACAGCATCACAAAAAACACATCTCGCAAGCGACGGCTTGCGCGGCGTGGCGTCACTCTTCCGGCTTCAGGTAGCGCAGGAGCTCGTCGAAGCGGCGGAGCTTGACTGTGAAGCGGCTTCCGTTCAAATGTCCGAAACCGAACGAGCAGAACGCGGTCTTGATTCCGGCAGCGCAGCCGCTCTCCATGTCCGTCCAGTTGTCGCCCACCATCCAGTCGTGCGCAGACAGACGATGCCCGCGCATACGCGCCGCGCACTCGCGGATAGGCATTCCCGACGGCTTCATCTCGGCGCAATCGCCGCCAGCAACGACAGCATCGCCGAAATACTGCAGGATTCCGTAGTGGGACAGCAAGTCCCTTGCGGCAAAATTCGGCTTGTTTGTGTTTACGCCCATGAGCCAGCCACGATCCGCAAGTTCCGCAAGCGTCCGGCGGACGCCCGGATAAAGCACCGTCTCATCCGTCATGTGGGCACGGTAGTTCGCGCTGAACATCGGCCACAGTTCATCGAATCTTCCGGCTATTTCAGGGATGGCGTTCTCAAGGAGATGTCTCGCGCCGCACCCTACGAAACCGATGACAGTCTCCTGCGGCAACATGCACAGTCCAAGATCCCTGCGTGTGCAGTTCACGGCATTCGCGAGATCCGCCCGCGAATCGAAAAGCGTACCGTCCATGTCGAAGAATACGGCGTTCATCATGTTGCTGAGACGCAAACCCTCCGCCGGGATCGGCGACCGGGTTCTGCCTCTTTGCTCCTTGTTTCAGTCTGCTGCTCCACAAACCCGCGCCGTTCGCCGCTGCGCACGGTACGGTCAATGGACGCGGATTATAGCAGAAACGCAGAACCGTCCGCAAACAGGCTTCGGCTTCCGGCATCGGCCGGTGATATCCGTCATAACGCCGGCATTGGAATCGAAAACTCTGCGGCGGGGCGGGACGTCATGGCTATGCGCACAAGATCAGGGAGGAGGTGCATTGCGTCACGCGCAGTGAGCTTTGAACCTTCGACATCGCGCCAGAATGAAAGCGGGATTTCCGTGACGCAACGTCTTAAATCCGCAGACGACATGCGGCGAAGAAGCTCGACATCGAACAGCCACCGCGACACAAACGGCGTCCGGAAGATGTCTGCGGCGATGTCACGCCTGAATATCTTCGCTCCGCACTGGGTATCATAGACAGGGATGTTCAGCATAAGACGAATGAGCAGCTTCATAGCCTGACCGGTGAAATGGCGAAATGCGCTGCGGTCTATCTGAACACCGAGATGCGGCCATCTGGCGCCGATCGCCGCAACGCACGATGGATTTGCCTCCATCGCGCCCACAAACGCATCGAGTTCGGAGAAAGGAGTCGCAAGATCCGCGTCCCAGAATCCCACAGTCTCGCATTTGGTGTTCTTCAGAAGCCAGTTCACGCCTCTGCGCACTGCCTCCGCCTTGCCGACGTTCACCGGAAGATAAAGCGCGCGGATTGACGGCGATTCGCGTTCGAGAAACGCCAGCGTCTCTGCTGTTGAATCCATTGATCCGTCATCGACGAACAGCAGCCTAAGATACGGATGCTCATGGATCGCATTGAGGAATTCGCTGACAACCAGACGGCGCGCCTCATCTTTGCATGGAACGACAAGTGCCAGCGATTTCATTTTGCAGCCTCCTTTGCGAAGTCCGGGGTGCCGTGGTAGAACTCATGCGAGTAGCGGCCGCGCCTGTACGGCGCGTCATCGCCGAGCATCTTGTCCGACGTCCATCTTGTCACTGCAAGAGTCGCGGACAGAACTGCAATCGAACACAGCGCAGCAAAGGGAAGGAACTTTTCGAGAC
Source organism: uncultured Lentisphaeraceae bacterium (assembly GCA_964567665.1). Lineage (GTDB taxonomy): Bacteria > Verrucomicrobiota > Kiritimatiellia > RFP12 > UBA1067 > UBA1731. The sequence goes on along the minus strand of CAZMNN010000012.1, from coordinate 23,277 downwards.
GGTCTATCGGAGCCTTGAGCGCCAGAAGCGCGGCGAAGAGCGGAACTGCGGGCATCACGTAAGGGAGAGGAACGCGGCTTGTCAGGCACCAGAATCCGACAATTCCGGCAATCCCCCAGGCGAACACCGCCGTCTCGTCGCCGATGAACAGCCGCCTCAAGCCCCACATGCACCGTTTGACGGACTCAACGAACGGCTTCTTAAGGCAGGACGCCGCGAGAAACGGCCACGGAAAAGTGCTTACGAAGAGCCAGACAAGCGCCATGCCGCGAAACGTCTCGCGTCCGGCGCCGTACTTGTCGCCGTAGTCGTGCACGAGATAGCGCAACAAGTTCTCGTTGATGAAGAAGTACGAAAGGAAGCCTGGATTGCGGTGCGTCATCAGCACAAACCACGGCGCGGCGATGGCGAGAAACAGCGCAATCCCCGCAAACCACCGATACCCGACAATGCAATGCCATCGGTGGTTTACGCACGTATCGAGGAGTATGGGAAGAGCAAAGAGTGCAATGGCGACTGGTCCCTTCGTCATCATGCCCGCTCCAAGCGCAGCAAAGACCCCAAGCGTCCAGTTGCGGTTGCCTGATTTGAGATACAGCACATGGAAGCAGAATGCCGCCGCGACGAACGGCACAAGCAGGGCATCCGGCATACAGAAGCCGGCAAGCGCATAGTACGCCGTGCAGGAGAGACATATCGCCGCCGCCATTCCGGCGCGTTCCGTGCCGCCGAGCTGCCGCACCGTCAGCCACAGGAGCACAAGCAGGGCGACGGCGGCGAAGAGCGGCGGACGGCGGACGGCGGATTCGCTTACGCCGAAGATGCGGCAGGCAAGTCCTGAAAGCTGGAACAGCATCGGTGGCTTGCCGTCAAAGCTTTGATAGACGTTCCGGTAGGTGAAGCGCGGAACGACGAAGTCTCCGGTACGCGCCATGTTTGCGGATATGGCGGCATAGCGGGCCTCCGAAGTCTCAAACACAGGTGTCACGACAGCGATAAGCGCCCGCACGGCCATAAGCAGCACAACGATCAGTATTGTCCTTTGAAATTTCATGCCGCAAAGTATATTCGCCGTGGGTGGCTGAGACATTGCCGCAACATTGCCATTTGGCAATCTTTAGACAGGTTGAGATGCGCCTTGACCCGTGATGCGGCTTTCGGTATATTGCGCATCCATCGGCATCGAAACGGCTTGCGCGGTGCGGTTCGGCGAAACGCAGACGCAGGCTCGGAGGAGGAGCGGACAATGAAAAAAAGAATCGGATTGGCTTTAGGCGGCGGCGGTGCGCGTGGGCTTGCGCATCTCGGCGTGTATGAACGCCTGACCGAGCTGGGCATACCGCTGCATTGCATAGCCGGAACGTCGATAGGCGCAATCGCCGGTGCAATCATCGCCTCCGGGAATGTCGACAAGGCGCTTGACTGGTGCGGTGCGCCGGACTGGAAGAAATTTCCGGGGCTGATGCTTGAAACGCATTTCACGGCGAAGGCCATAACATCCGGAAGAAGGATCGAGCGGCTTCTTGCCGAACTGATCGGGACTCAAAGTTTCGACGGCTTGAACCTTCCATTTGGAGCCGTGGCGACAGATCTGAACACCGGTGACGAAGTGGTGATGCGCGATGGGGATTTGCTTTCGGCGGTCCGCGCCTCCATGTCCATTCCGGGTGTGTTTCTTCCGGTGGAGCGCGGCGGACGTGTGCTGATCGACGGACAGATAGTGAATCCCGTGCCGGTGTCAGCATGCCGGGCGATGGGGGCTGACACCGTCATCGCAGTGGACATCAATCCCCCGAACCCGCCGTCCGGCGCCAGGCCTCTCGACAGGCTCAGCATAATAGACATCATAGGCGGCACGTTCACCATACTGAACTGCGAACTTACGAAGCGTGTGCTTTCAGAGAATCCGCCCGATGCTCTGATACGTCCGGCGGTCGGCGGCGTGTTGGCGCTCGACTTCCGCCATGCCGAGCGTCTTGTCGAGATCGGGCGGCAGGCGGTTGACGATAGAATCGCCGCAGAACTGCTTGCCCTGCTCTAATCTGCGATGGCATCGAGCACGAGATGCGCAAGCGTCATCCCGAACGTACACGTCACCGGCATCAGGCTGCCTTTGACGCCATCCGCCGTTTCTGACGGCAGTTCATCCGAATGTACGCACAGGTACGACGGAAGCGGAATCCCGTCTTTTCTGAATCTGCCACGGAGGGCGCGGGCAAGACCGTCTCCGACGATTTTCCTGAACGGCGACACGCAGACCTTCGTCGGATCGGTGCGCAGAGCCGCCCCCATCGACGAGAACACCGTCGGCTTGCCTCCGACTGCGCATGAAGAAAGGCAATGCCTGACAAGGGCGTACTTGCAATCGACTGAATCAATCGCGTCCACCACAAAATCTGCGCCGGATATGATGCCGTCAAAACGGGATGCCGTTTCCGGCGTATAACGCTCCGCAATCGCGGTGATTTCGGCATCCGGCAACACGTCAAGAAGGATGTCCCGCAACACTTCAACCTTCATGCGCCCCACCGTTGCGGGTGTGGCCTGGCGCTGACGGTTTATGTTCGAGACGGCGACCGAATCGTCATCTATCAACGTAATCCGCCGCACACCAGTGCGGACAAGAGCCTCCGCACACCATCCGCCTACGCCGCCTACGCCGAATATGGCGACATTCAACCCTGATATGCGATTGAATGCGTCTTCTCCAAGCAGCGAACGCGAACGTTCAAATATTTCATCCGTCATGCCGCAGTATTATATCACGGGCACAGCGTCATGTCGGCAAGGCCGTGCGGAACTGCTGTGCGGTGTGATATAATTCACGCTGTTTTGGCTTCAAACACGATTTTAAGGCTCGCATCGGCGATTGTTCTGGCGGCATTGGCGGCGTATTCCGCCCATGCCGGCTTTTCTGTTGCGCCGAAATCGGCGACGAGTTCTGACGGTTTCATCCGCGTGGTGGCATACGACAATCCGCGTGACGAGATCGGATTCCGTCTGCCGATACTCGCCTTTGCGGGAAAGACCGTCGATTCGCTCGCAAAGGCATTCGATCTGAAGCGCGAACGCACAAATGAACCGGGCTTGGTGATCTACGCCATGGATGGACGCACCAACGATACCCGCGTGGTCGTCCGTCGCGAATCAGGAAGAGGCGAAAGAGATGTTGTGAAGATATACCTTCCAAGCCCCGGATATTCGGATCTCGACGATCTCCGCACCGGAATCGCCCGCGCATTCATCGGCATGGATCTCCCCGACTGGGTGGTGCAGGGCGTGATCCGCAGCGAGGACGACGCAACGCGCAGAGAGGATGAACGCTTTGTCCTCGGACTTTGGAGTGAGGCGAAACTCCCATTCTTCCCGGCTCTATGCACGGATATGCGCGTCGGGAAAGGCAAGGCGGCCGCTCTGCCAGGATACGTCGCGGGATGGATTCGCGAAAGAAAGATTCTCGATGAGCTCTCGAAGGGCAAATGGAGCGGACAGAGGTTGGCGGAACTCCTCACCGGCGAGACGGATCCCGTGCTCCAGGATCGCGCCTCCGACGAAAGGCTGGCGCGCCTCGCACGTTCTGTGCTTGAACCGGGCGAATGCGGAAAGTGGGAGCTGGACTTCTTCTCCTCGCGTCTCTCTCTCTATTCGCCGGTGTTCAGCATCCCATTGGCGCAAGGCGGATTCACATGCTCCTTCCGCGATGCCATCCACGAAAACGGCACAAATCTCTTTCTGCGCACGGCGGCGTTTCTCAAGACGCGGGAGATTCCGATATACGCCCTTGGACGCGGCGACGAGATGCAGGATATCTCCGAAGCGTACATGCGGTTTCTTCTTTCGCTTGCCGCCGGAGAGAATACGGAAAGGCTTACGGATCTGCTGAACGATGCAGACGGAAGATTGGAGAAGGCTTATGAAAAACGTAGAGAAAACGATAACCGGCAACGTTGACCCCGACATCCTCGACTACACCGTGGGCGAAGACCCGGTGCTTGACCGTGAACTTGTAAAGTGGGACGCCGCCGGCACGGCGGCACACGTCACGATGCTGTCGCGCATGAAGCTTCCGAAGGGCGTTCCGCCCGTTGTCACTCCGGCTGAGGCCGCAAAGGTGCGCCGCGAACTTGCCGCCGTGGTCGGCGAATTCGCCGCCGGAAAATTCGAGATACGCGAATCGGATCAGGATGTGCACATGGCCGTTGAGCGCCGTTTGACGGAGACGCTTGGCGACCTTGGCAAGAAGATACATACCGGACGCAGCCGCAACGATCAGGTGGCTGTGGACGTGCGGCTCCACATCAAGGATCAGCTGCTCTCGCTTGAAGGCGAGGTCGCACAGCTCGCCGCATCGCTGCTCACGTTCGGCAAGAGACATTCCCTCCTGCCCCTCGTCGGACGCACCCACCTTCAGCCCGCAATGCCGAGTTCTGTTGGCGTATGGGCGAGCGGTCACGCAGAAATGCTGCTCGATCAGGTCATGAATCTTGAGGCCGCCTACTCGATCAACGACCTCTGTCCGCTCGGCAGCGCCGCCGGGTATGGAGTTCCGCTTCCGCTTGATCGCAGACTGACAAGCGACCTCCTCGGCTTCTCGCGTCCGCTCCACAACGTATTCGGAGCATCGATGGCGCGCGGCGAGGACGAGGCCGCCCTTCTTTCCTCCATGGCGCAGCTGATGGTCGTGCTCTCACGCCTTGCGGAGGATCTGATCATATTCTCGATGCCGGAGTTTGCGTACTTCCGGCTTCCTCGCGAATACTGCACAGGCTCATCGATCATGCCGCAGAAGTACAACCCTGACGTTCTTGAGCTTGTCCGCTCGAAAGCGGCGATCGTGGCCGGTCTTCAGTCCGCCGCCCTCATGCAGCTCCATGCGATGCCCGGCGGGTACAACCGCGATCTCCAGGACTCGAAAGGACTCTACATGAAGGGGCTTTCGATCACCCGCACCACGCTGCGCATACTTGCGAAGGTCATCGACGGCCTTGCCGTTGATGAGGCCAAACTCAGAGCCGGATTCATACCGGGAGTGTTCGCCACGGATGCCGCGCTGCGGCAGGTTGCGGCAGGCGTACCGTGGCGCGAAGCGTACCACGACGTGCGCGACCACCTTGAACGGCTTGAGACGGAGGACGCCGACAGCGCGGTTCTCGCCAAGCGTCACCTTGGAGCGACAAACGGACTCGACTGGCGCATGTACGCGCAGCGCGTTTCGTCGCTCAAGAAGGATGTCGCGAAGCGCCGCCGCACATTCGACGCAAAGATAGCCAAGCTCCTCGGACAGTCCTGATTATGCGGAGACGGTGAGCGGCGCTCCCTTTTTCCAGAAGCTGTCGAGTGGCCTCACCTCGAACTTCACCGTCTCCGGCGGCAGCCTGTCCACGGTGACGGTGCAGGACGAATTGGCCGTCGCCCGCCTGTGCGACAGCGCGTGGTTGAAGCCTTCCGCAACGACGTAGAACGCCTTTGATTCGCCATCCTTGCCGATGGCTGTGATTTCATACTCATGCGGACGCGCTCCCTTCGCCGCGAGTGCAGCGGGGAACGTCAGCTGATACGCCTCCTTCTCCACCGAAGGGTGTCCTTCCGTCTTTCGCGTCTTGGCCTTGATCTTCTTGAGCGCAATCTTCGCGCCCTTCGGGAATTCAGGCGCAACCGTCTTCCTCGCTCTTTCGGCGAACGCGAACGGCTTGGATTCCGCCGTCGTGAGCGGAAGCACCCAGTCGGGTCCGACAAAGACGTCGTTCAGGAATTCGCGGCGCTGCACGACGATGCAGTCGTCATACACCCGCCACAACATGCCCTGGCGGCAATCGCCGGACGAATATCCGCTCATCACCTTGAGCGCGTTCATCTCCGCAGCCTCTTTCTGTCCGCCCGGCGGTTCGGTGGTCGTGTTCTCGTACCCAAGTGGCTGACGGGCATTGTACGGCATTCCGGTGTAGCGTAGGGAACTCGTGCCGACAGACGTAAATCCGTCCTGCCACACGGAACGCTCATCGGTGAGCGAATAATGCGAATGTCCTGAGAACGCAATCGCGTTTGCGTACGGAGACAGCACCTTCGTGGTGAGGCCTCCATCATGTCCCCACGCCCACGAACCATAGCAGGTATCCTTGGGATGCGGATGCTGGAAGTAGAAGAACGGAAGCTTTGGATCGAGCTTGCCGCCGTCCTTCTTGAGGAACTCGCCAAGTTCTACGCCGAACGTCGATCCGCCATACTTCGTCTCCGGGCCTTTCCCGTCATCCCAGTGCGCACCGAGGAACGTATAGCCCTTCACGGTCTTTCTGTAGAAGCGGGAGTAGTCTTCGTTGAAGATCCTCTTCCAGTGTCCGGCGATGTCGGCCCTGAGAATGTGCTTCATGCGCTCGCTCCCGTCAGGGTAGAGGCGTTCGGCGTGTCCGCCGTAGAGGAATCCGTGGTAGTCGTGGTTGCCGATCGCAAACAGCTTCTCCACTGGGCGGCCATCAGGGGTTCTGTCGCCTGGGAAGACCGAATACCATGCCTGCGCCACAGCCTCCAGCTCCTCCACCATGCCATGGTCTGCCATGTCGCCTACAACCATGACGGCGTCCACGCCTTCGCGGCGGAACCATTCAAGCGTGTGCCTGAACGTAAGGTTGTTGTCCCAGGCCGCAGGATTCTCGCCGGCGCCAACCTTGACGATGTGGATGTCGCTCACCACTCCGAACGTAAGACGCGGCACACTGGTCGGGATTGCCGACGGATCCGCAAACAAAAACCTGCTGCCGCCAAATGCGCCGAACGACGTTGCGCCGGCGATGAAAAACCTGCGAGAGACATCCATGTTCCTTCACTCCTTTTTTGCGGTTTAAGCTGCCGCCATCAGCGACACACCGCCGACGACGCGCCAATTATACCACAACGCGCCCCGGCTTACGCAATCGCGTCGATGAATGTGTCGATTCCGGGGATGGAGATCGATTCGGCCGCACCGGCGTCTATCGCCTTTGCGAAATCCGGATCGATCGGCAGCGTCAGCACGTTGGGGATGCCGAAGCGGCCGGCGATGGCATCTGCATGGCTCTCTCCGAACACTGCGTGTCTTGCGGAGCAGTTCGGGCATACGAAGTAGCTCATGTTCTCAACAAGACCGACAACCTTCTTCTCCATCATCTGCGCCATCTTCACGGACTTCCCGACGATCATCTCGACAAGCTCCTGCGGCGACGAGACGATCACGACCCCATCCACCGGCAGACTTTGGTAGACCGTCAAAGGAACGTCGCCGGTGCCGGGCGGCATATCGAGGAACATGACGTCAAGGTCGCCCCAATGCACATCCGTCCAGAACTGCTTTACCGCGCCGGCGATCACCGGGCCGCGCCAGACGACGGGAGCGGACGGATCTTCAACAAGCGTATTCAGGGACATCACGCGGATTCCGCCTGTAGTCGTAAGCGGCTCTATTCCCTGTCCGGACTGCACCGTCCCACCAGAAAGCCCAAACGACTTCGGCATCGACGGCCCTGTGATGTCGGCATCAAGGATTCCCACCGACAATCCCTTGCGGGAGGCTGCTACGGCGAGCATCGCCGTAACAAAGCTCTTCCCGACGCCGCCCTTGCCGCTTGAGACGGCAATCACCTTCTTCACATTTGAGGCGGCATTCAATTTCGCCGAAAAGTCGAATGCCTCCTTGCGGTCAGCGCATTTCTGTCCGCAGCTTGAGCAATCATGTGTGCAGTTCTCTTCCGACATCTCTACCATCATCCTTTCTGAATTGTTGTTGTCATGACATGAATCCGTCGACATCCCGCGCACTTTCCGTTGCGCCACCGCGATTCACCAGGCGACCGGCTCCATGCCGTTGGCGGCAAGGTACTCGTTGGCCTTCTTGAAGTGTCCGCAGCCGATGAAGCCGCGAAAGGCGGAGAGCGGGGACGGGTGCGGCGCTTCAAGCACAAGATGCCGTTGCCTGTTCACGAATGCGCCCTTGCGCCGTGCGTAGCTTCCCCACAGCATGAACACGAGATGTTCGCGCTGTTCGGCGAGTTTCGAGACGACGGCGTCTGTGAACATCTCCCAGCCTTTTCCCTGATGCGAGCCGGCGCAGCCGGCCGCGACGGTGAGGGTTGCGTTCAGAAGCAGAACGCCCTGATCCGCCCAGTGCGACAGGTCGCCATCCCTGTTCAGGAACGGCGTTCCGTATTCGTTCTCCAGCTCCTTGTAGATGTTTACGAGAGACGGCGGCGTCTGAACGCCCTTGTTCACGGAAAAACACAGCCCATGCGCCTGATTCGGTTCATGGTAGGGATCCTGTCCGAGGATGACGACCTTCACCTTGTCGAACGGCGTACGGTTGAACGCCTCGAAGATATGCTTCGCCGGAGGATAGACGACGCCGCCGGCATACGCCTTGCGCACGAATTCGGCAAGCCGTCCAAAGTACAGGCTGTCGAACTCGTCGGACAGCGTCCGCCTCCACGATTCCTCTATCTTGACGTTCATTGTTCGATTGCCACCTTTACGCGTTCCGTCTCCGGCAAAACCGACTCCAGCACGTCCGGCGCGATTTCGGCGCAGATTCCGCGATGTCCGGCATTGATGTAGACGACAGGGCAGTCGAAGACCGTTTCCTCGATGTAGACCTTCATGCGCTTGCGCGTACCGAAAGGCGATGTGCCGCCGACATGGTAGCCGGAGTGTCTGTCGGCCGTCTCCGGAGTGCAGGTCTGCACCGTCTTGCAGCCGCGTACGCGGGCAAGCTGCTTTACGGATATCTCGCGGTCGCCGTGCATCACACAGACAAACGGCTTCTTCGTCTCATCCTCAAGGATGATGGTCTTCAGCACGGCATGGTGATCCACACCGAGTTGCGTCGCGGCCTGTATCGTCCCGCCATGCGGCGTGAAGACATACGTATGAAGCGAATATCGCGCCTTTGCCGCCTTCAGGGCGCGTATCGCCATCGTCATCGGTATTTCGTCCTGTTTCATCGGACGTAAAGTTCACCGTTTTACGCAAGTGCGGCGAGCGTCGCGTCGAGCGATGCGAGGTCGGAGACGTTGACGGCGGTGAGCGACGCATCTATCTTCTTGACGAGGCCCGAAAGCACCTTGCCCGGACCGAACTCGACGAAGCGTCCGCAGCCGAGAGCCTTTGCCGCCTCGACGTCAGCCGCCCAGTTGGTGGTGCCGGTCACCTGCTCAAGCATCGTGGCCTTGATCTCGCCGGGGTCGGAGGAATGCGGCTTGCCGGTTACGTTCGACAGCACAGGCATCTTCGGTGCGCTGAAGGAGATTCCGTCAAGCACCGGAGCAAGCCGTTCCCGCGCCGGCTGCATGAACTTCGAATGGAACGCCCCGGCAGTCGCAAGCGGTATCGCCCGCTTTATGCCAAGCTCCTTCGCAGCGACGGCCGCGGCGGCAATCGCCTCCTTCGAGCCGGAAAGCACTTGCTGCGCGGCGGAGTTGATGTTGGCGACAGTGCATCCCGTGCGGGCGCAAAGCTCTTCCAGTTGAGCGGACGTTGCCCCGACGATGGCGATCATTCCCGACGGCGTCGCCTCACAGGCCTCCTGCATGAACCGACCACGCGCCTCAAGAACCTTGAGCGTGGAATCGAAATCAAGCACACCTGCGGCGCAGAGCGCACCCCACTCGCCAAGAGAAAGACCGGCCGCAGCGGCAAACGGCGCAGAGCGGCGCTTCTGGAACGCAAGATACGCCGCGTAGCTCGTCACGAATATCGCAGGCTGGCAGATGTTGGACTTTGTAAGCTCCTCCGCCGGCCCTTCAAAACACACCTTCTTGAGGTCAAAGCCAAGGACTCCGTTCGCCTTGTCGAAAAGCGCCATCAGAGTGGCGTCGCTCTCCGCGAAATCCTTGCCCATTCCCGGCACCTGAGCGCCCTGACCCGCAAATATGCAGCAATCTCCCATTTCCAGACCTCCTCAATTTATGTTGTTTGAACAGTCTGTGATTATACCATATCCGATGGCTGCCGGTTGTGCCGCAATGCAACAGCGCTCCCTCCGGAACAGAGGGAGCGCTGCGACGCATTGGCCTGATTGCCATGCATTTATGGGCAGACCGCCGAAGCCTACCACACAACCTTGGCGTAGCCGGACGCCGGAATCGCGATGCGGTTAAGCCCAGCGGCGGCAGACACCTTTCCGGCGGCGCGACCAAGCACGTCGAACGTTTCGATCGAAGCGGGCTTGGCGGCGAAATCGACAAGCATCTCGGCGCGTCCCGTTGCGTTGACGAGATACACGGTCTTGTCGGGCTTGCCGGACTTCACGCACACGTCATCGGAATAGGCGGCGATGATGCGTTCGCTTCCGTCCTCGGCCTCGATCCACGGATAGCCGCTTTCGGGATGGTGCGGACGGAACGAGCCCTTCAGCAGTGCGGAGCGGTGACGCTGCGAGAAGTCGAGCCAATGGCGTATGACCTCCATGTGCGAAGGATCGACCTTGCTTAGGATCATCGAATACTGGATCGTCGAGAACAGCACGTTCAGGATCGGCAGCGCAGCACCCTCCGGCGTCTCCTTGCTGCTCCACACGAGCATATCGGAATGGACGGCCGTGTTGCCGGAGGTCAGGCGGAGATTGCATATCTTGCGCCTGTTCGTGCAAGGGTCGGCGGGGCAGTCCGCCGCACGTATCATGTTGCCGTACTGGCGGATTGCCGGACCCATGTAGCGCTGACGGAACTCTATCAGGACATCGGGGTTGATCTTTTTGAGACGGGCGAGTACGTCCTTCATCAGACGATCGACGGCGGCAGGCAGCGACCTGTAGTCGCGTCCGGCATAGTTGTCCTTCAAGGCAGGATCGTTGCCTGGGAGCGTGAAGGAGTCGATGAAGTCGAGTTTGAGTCCGTCAAATCCCCAGTCACGCACGGCGCGTTCGTACGTAGAGATCAGGTACTCGCGCACTTCGGGGAAGCGCGGATCGAGCGTGGCACATTCGCCGTCGCGCAGAAGCATCTTCTTGAAGCGCGGATAGTTCTGCGCTTCGTTGCCCATGTGCGGCACGGCAAGCCAAAGCATGTACTTGAGACCGGCCTTGTGGACGGCATCGACATGCGCCTTCATGTCGGGGAAGCGGCTCTTCACCGGCATCCAGTCACCTGTCTTGCCGTAAAAGCTCTTGCTCTCCTCCTTCTGCCAGCCGTCGTCGAGAATCATCGTCTTCATGCCGACCGATGCGGCAAGTTTCGCCTCCTTCTCAAGTTCGGCGGCATGGACATCCTGCAAATAGGCGTACCATGTGGAGTAGAGCGGATCGTATGCGGCCTCCGGCACATCCGCCGGAACAAAGCCGTTCTGCGCAGAGACCCATCCGGAGCAATCGCGCACTGTGTCCGCCCAATCGCCGCCGCGACGGTCGAAGAGGACGGAGACCTCATACTCACGCATTGCCGACGTCGGCTGCGCGAAGAATTCGCAGCGTCCGACGATCTCGCACGTACGGTCGTCGAGATACAGTCCGAACTCAAGATAGTTGAGCGCCTCGGAGCAGGCGATCGCCGCCGGCGACACGCCCTGTGAATTGAACGCGACGGCTATCGGCGTATCGAACGCGAGCGCGGACTTGTACTTCGACACCCAGCCCCACCAGAGCTGCGGATGTATCTGAAGCTGCTCCTGGTCGAGGCTGCTCGTCCAGACGTTCTGGATGCCCGCGCCCGGTACGCGGAAGAACACGCCGAAGCGCGGCGGCTTCGCCTCCTTTTCGGACGTGATGCGCACGGTCACGACATCGCGGCCGCCATCCGCCTTGGCCGATACGGCGAACTTCCATCCCGCCGGATCGTCACAGGTGATTTCAGCCTTTCCGGAGAACACCGTGTCAACCGTGGTGAAGACCTTCGCCTTCTGGTCCATGCCGGCTGAACACACTAACTGCGCCGCAATCGCGGCCACTGCAATGATGATACGTTTCATGCGACCGATTATACCATATTGCACCGTCATATTTGCCGCCACCATCAAGGCGTGTGGTATTGATCTTCCCCACGGCGACAGCCAGGCACGACAATACGTTCGCCAAGCGTACAGCCGCCACTCTTCCCAATCACGAAAATCCGGTTGAGAATGCATGTGCAGAAGGCGTCTCACGCACATGACATTCAACGGATCGGCGCAAGAACGTCAGTCAGATCCCACGAACCGGTCGGCCAGATCAATCTGAATCGTGGCTTGACTTTCAACTCGACCTCTTTCAATCTGTGTACCTGCCCTTCCCTGTGCAGGACAGCATCGTGAAGCAGTATGCGTTTCCCGGAGTTCTTCAACGACCCGGCATGGACAATCGGCACAAGCGCATCTCCCGACATCTTATTGATTTGAAGTCTCGAAATCCTGATGCCTGCAAACCTCTTTGCCTTCACATCTGCCATGCTCGACCTTAGGCTGAGCGCATCGACAACCGCATCCGCATCCGACTTTTCCATAGACTTTTCAGAACAATCAGATTCAACGGCACGATGATCGGCATCGGGAATGTTTATGATGAGGTCGTCGAACTCGACAGTGGTGAATGCGCCAAGTGAAATCATCCCCAGCTTCAGCTTTTCGACACGACACGCCGAACATGTCACGCGAGGATGCCTTTCGCGTCCGACGCGATAGACAAAACCCTCGGCAATCGTTCCCGACAGGCGCTTATAGCCGTTGCTTTCTTTTTTATCATCGACCGGATGATACGCAACAGCCGCCCACATGGCCAAGCCAACAATCCCCAAAAAGGCAAGGGATAGCAGAAGCATTCGCCATGCGGACATCATACGCCATCATCTCAACTCGACGGTGACACTGAAGAACTGATACCCCAAAGCATGTCGCTGTTCATCGGTTTTGTCAGAGACGTCATCCCACTTCCCGTCAAGAGCCGTCGCTCCATAGACGGTATACCTGCGCTTCGCCGCCTCCGCTGGCGTCAACTCTGGATGCCAGCGGACAATCGGCACGCCACCCTCCATTGTAATGGTCGCCGTGAACTTATCCTCTTCATCTAACGGGTCTGTACCGGCGACATAGTCCTGCCACACATGGAGCGGATTTCCCTTAAGGTCATATTTGCCCGTCGCCTTCGTGAGGGCGGCATTCAGATCTTCACCATACCTCTCCTTGAACGCCGCCTGATACGAATCAGCCCCTGCGGGTTTATCGTGTGCGATGGCAAGCTCATCAAGCCAACTCTCCGGCACGGTGATGTCGTTCGTCTTGTTGGTGATTCCGGCGTACACAATCGCCGTCGCGTTCCCCATGCGTCCGGAAATCGTCGTAAAGGCTGGAACACCCATATAGACGCCAAGATCATGGCGCGGCGTATTTCCTTTCAGAACGACGTCCGTCAGGCGCAGGCAATCACGGAACGCGAAATATCCAATGTTCGTCACTGACGCTGGTATGGTCACGTTCGTGAGCGATGTGCAGCGCTCAAACGCACCGTCGGCAATCGACTGTAGACCATCCGGCAGGACAATCGACTCCATGCGTGTACACCCTCTGAAGGCATCGCGTTCAATGTCCGTAACCGTCGCCGGAAGCCTGACCGACGTGACGCCATCGCACGACGCAAACAATCCAGCTCCGACAACCGTGACAGGCTGCCAGTTGATTGCGTCCGGAACGACAACGGCCCCGGAAACTCTCCCGCCAGAAGCAGTTCCGTTGTTGCCGGTGAGCCGCACACCGTCGGCACGCTCCTGATATGACCACGAAATGCCGTTGACCGTCCTGGAATGTTCCGGATTAGACAGCAATGCCGAGTCGGGCATTACCGTCTTCAGCAACAGCGAGCCGATAGGCCCAGTATCGCCGGTTGTGTTGTCTGCGGCAAAGTACTTGATCCGCGTTGTCCTCGTCACCGAAATCGGCGAAACATACACCAGCGCATTCGTCGTTGGCTCCGCACCGTTCATCGTGAAGTATATTGTCGCATCGCCGTCAACGGATAGCGAAAGAGTCGCCATGCCGTCAAACTCGTACCCGTCCGGCAGGCTTGCATAGACACGCAGACCTTCATTTGCCGTGTCGGCCACATATTGGACAGTCATGCCGTGCCATTTGCCGTCAGAGGAAATATTTGTCAACGGCGTACCGCCCACGAACACAACGGAGGCCGTAACTTTGTAAAACGCATCGTCGCCGACACTCGGCTCCTCTCCCGTTACGCGCACAGCCGTAAGCGATGTGCACTTGAAGAATGCCTCCTCGCCAATGCTTCTGATTGTGGCGGGGAGCGTGATGGTTGTAATGTCTTTCTTGGAGAAAGCGCAGTCACCAATGGCCGTAACAGTCCGGCCGCCCAGACTTTCCGGAATAGACAGGTCGCCGCCGATTGCGCCAGACACTCCGATGACCGTTGCCTCGTCATCGCTGACGGCAAAGTTCCATGTCACGCCGTTGATGGTCTGCGTATACGTACCGTCGTCGACGGGCGACGCTTCGGGGATGCTGACAATCTCAAATATCTTCTGCCGGGCCTTCATGGCATAGTAGTCCGCTGTGAACACAAGGCTGTACTGCGACCCGTTCGGGATTGCGACCGAACGGCTCTCCGCCGTACCCAAGCTCTCATAGACACGAATCTCGTCAACCGGAAGATCGTCGATGACGCACTGTACTGTGGCATGGTTGAGTTTCTGAAGGTTTGCCCTGTACTCCAGCGTGCCGTCACATGACGATTCGTCAGTGACTGTCAGGGTCTGGTTCTTCAACAGCCGTGACTGCGGCTTGTATGTGTTGTACAGAGCCATCGTCCAGTGCTGGCTGCACGGAAATAGTGTGGCGAACTCTTCAAAGCCAAGATCGGGGAACAGTCCGCCAAGCGTCGTGTCTTCCACCGTGTCCATGTAGAGCACAGTGGGCATGATCTGCACATCCGGGACAAGATCCTTCGTAATGCGTCCCGCGAAAATTGCACCGAGATACAATTGACGGAACATCCCCATCGGAAGCGTTTCGCCCTTGTAGCCGAACTTGTCGGCGAAATAGGGAAGATCGATCGTCTCCGGATGATCCAGTGAACCGATCAGCTTTTCGAGATAAAGCCGTGCACGGGACAGGTTGTCGGCATCCACCAGGTCGTACTCAAAGAAATGGGGGAGCGGATTCGAACGCCACAGGATAATCTGGTCGGCGCGACGAATGTGCTGAAGTGATTTCCTGAACCACGCTTTCGACTCCAAAAGCGCGTTTGCGTCACGGATATAACCCGCATCGGGAGCCTGGGCCAAGACGTCCCAGACGTGCTCCGCATTCATGATCGAATTGCTGACCGCAACGTAGTCCATCGTGAAGTCATAGCCCTTCACCAGAAGAATTGAGGCGCGGGCGACCTCAATCGCCGCCTTGAATATCGTGATTTCCGCCATGTCTACGAAGACCGGTTCGCTCAGCGCCTCATACATCTCAGGGCTAAGCTCAATCGCACCGTTCCAATTTTCTGGGATTGCATTCAGGTCTGCAAGTGCGTCATCGAGCGCAGCCAAAACCCCTGGCGACAGCCGGTCGACTATGTCATTGGCGGGCGCAAGGTTCGCAAGCCCGCAGAACATGCCGGACCGCTTCATCGTATAGTCCTCAATCGTCCAGCCACACTGCCTGATGAAGTTCTGGATATCCCCGTTCTTCTCCGCCAGCAACGCAAGCTTTATCGCGGCGCGGATAACCCTCGCCTCGTAGTCGTTCGGGTTGTCCGCGATTCGCGCACCGTACACATCGTCACGCAAATAGGCAAGATTGCCAGGCTTGCAAATCTTGACATCCAGAAGCAACTTCACCCAATCCACAATGTCAGCCTGCATTTCGACGGCTTCCGTCTTGAAGTTCTCGACGGCGCAGCGCACAGCGGCATTCTCAACATACCCATACGGAACCGTCCACCTCAACATGTGTTCTCCCGGCGGCAGAAAGACGCGAACCTGAACACGTCTACCATTTTTATCACCGTTATAGTCTGTAATACTGGTATAAACATCGTTTTCCTTTAATTCAATGATTTCATCATCAACGATAAACTCATGCAGAATGTCTGCATACCAATATCCCTCTTCATCCTGCGAACAACTTCCTTCAACGACCCAGTCGAATGATACAATCTGTTCGCTGACACAATTCACCGCAAATTCGAGATAGTTACCATCGTCATACCACCAATAGTCTTGCAGAGGAAAGACAATACCATTCTTATCTGAATATATATCACCATTTCCTGTTATGGCATCACCATTGTTCAGCGCATCCTGAAGAGCGTCTGCCATCAGCAGATGACCTGTCAAGGCCATCACTAACGTGACCAAAGTCTTTTTCATCTTCATCTTTCTGTTTCAATCCATTAATTGCAACCGTCACCCACCGACTTGATATGACAAAGACAGTCCGTCCTCGCCGAAGCAGTAAGCGAAATCACATTTTGAACACCTCTCTGACGAACCCGGAGGCATCGCCAGATTTCACTTTTTTGGTGCGGTGAGTTTCGTTTGCTGCCGTCAAATCAGCATTGCAAGTGCGACTACCATCATGAATGCCGCGCTCAAACGCAAACAGACCCACTGCACCGAAAAATGTTGCCGTATAGTAGCATTTTTTTTTGTCCGTCAAGTGCGAAATGCAAGTTTTCTCTCGCTGCAAATGATAGGCTTCGGTTTGCTGCGTTGACACTTAACATCTTAACTGATACAATATGCGCTCGTGTAAGAAAAAAAAACCGTTATGTGGCAAAAGTGCCTTAAATGGTGCGAAATGCTGTTTGCAGTGCGCTCACTTTTAAGGCAGTTCCACAAAAGGAGGCGTGACATGTGGCGTGATGGAACGGTAGCGATAGTCATGGTGACATACATGGCATTTTGCGCGGCGGTGCAAACGCTCGTGGCGGCGGACGTATGGGTGAGCGCAAGCCTTGGGAATGACGAAAATGGCGATGGCTCACGCGATGCTCCATACGCCACGATACAGAAAGGCGTTGACGCGGCGAACCTTGACGACGTCATCAAGATCATGGCTGGCGTATACGATACCGGCTACCGTGAGAACGGCTCGCACCGAAGCCGCGTGGTCATAGACAAGAGGCTTACGCTCGTTGGAGTGGACGGCGTGGATGTCACGCATATCGTCGGCTCATACGCTCCCAATGCATCCAATTACGAGGAACGCATAGCCGAAGGCGCGGTGCGGTGCATTGCGATATCCGGCAGCGCTGCAGCGGGTACAGTCATCCGCGGAATAACGATCCGCGATGGCGCGTCGGGAAACGGTGGCGAGGTGGTGATGTCGTTCGGCGGGGGCGTGTGCGGATATGACCGCACGAGCATGAATGCATTTTACCTTGTGGACTGCGTAGTGTCAAACTGCGTGGCCAAGTGGGGCGGCGCTATCCATGGCGGCACTGCGGTGCGCTGCATCATGCGGAACAACATGGCGATTGGCCCTGGCTCATGCTCGCGCTTCGCCAATCTCCTCAACTGTCTTGTCGCAAGGAACCTGAACCTCAACACCACAGCCCAGCGTCCCGCCGTGGCGTTCGGTACGGCCGTGAACTGCACAGTGTACGGTACGCACGGAACGGTGAAACCCGGCGCTGGATTGACCTACGGATGCAAGGCATACAACTGCGTATCCTTTGGGAACAGCGGCATGGACATGTCGCCCGACGGCTATTCCGGAAGCACTGCCGAACTCAACATGGCCACAAACGAATCGTATACCGCCGCAGATCATCCCTATATGCTCTTTTCCACGAGCACAGATGATTTCCGCCTCACGGCAGGTTCTCCGGCCGTTGGCGGCGGGAGGACGGAACATCTCGCCAACATCCCACTTCCAGACGGAATCGGCTACCATGACCTTGGCGGAAACGACATAGACCTCTCTTCCGCAACCTGTGATGCGGGATGTGTGCAGGGGGCTGTCGAACCAGGCGGCGGACGGATTGTGTTTCTTTCGGCGTACGAGGTTGCCGGCCACTCAAACCTCTTCGGCGGTGCAACCTGCTACTACACGCCCGAGTCATGGCCAACGTCTGTGCGGGTGCGTCCGCTCGTCGCGGACGCGAAAACATATGCCTACGCCTCCATAGGAGGATACGGCGAGGATTGGTTCAGGCGCGTGTTCCCGATGATGGACGGATCCCATATCGTGGTCCCTCCGCCGTTCGACGGAACAGTGAAGACGTTCACCGCGAAGTGCGCTGACACGGTAGTATACGCCGCCCCGTCTGCAGACGAACGCCTCGCTGACGGTACCGAGGCACATCCGTTCGCCACGTTGCAGAACGCCGTAGACCATGCAACGAACGTCTGTGCCGAATCAAGCATATGCCTTGTGCTTGCGAAACCGGGAACGTACGACAAAGGCGGTCGCGAGCACAGGGGCGTGTTCACGCGGCTTGTCATTCCGGCTGCCTATTCGATCGTGGTGCGTAGCACAGAGGGGGCGGGAAAGACCGTCATCAGGGGTACAGTGGACGAGACTAACAGCGGATATTATCCGGGATGCGGTCCCGCCGCCGTCCGCTGCGTGGCGATCAATGCCCATGCGCCCTATCCGAACGCAATACAGGGATTCACCATCGCCGACGGACGCAGCCACTGTGCCGACTACAGGCATGATCTCGATGAGGATCGCGCAGGTGGAGTGTATGGCGACACATCCACCGTATATTATTCAGCGCAGACGCTTGATTGCGTAATCACAAACTGCGCGGCGGTGCGGTGCGGCGCCGGATGGAACGCCACATTCCAGCGGTGCAGGTTCTACGACTGTCACGGATATGGTGGAGTGATGCGCAGTGTACGGCTCATTGGAAGCTATGTGGATCCATCTTGCACACTCGGCAGCGCCCCATCTGATGCAAGCGCAAACTGTGTATTCGGGAACAGCACGTCCACTCTCTTCGTCACTGCACCGGGGGCTAACACATGGAACAACGGAAATACGCTCATCAGCTCCATCCTGACTGCCGAGAACCTCGACACCGTCCATGAAATCGGCATGTGGGGAAGTGTGCTGACAGGCGTTGAATCCGTCTCCGCCGCACAGGCGGCAGTCGCAACCGGCCGTGCATTCGTGTGGGACGTGAACTTCACGGATGCAGAATCGGGCGATTGGCGTCTTCGAGAGACCACACCGGCCCGAACGGCCGTTGTTCTGCCGCAGAAGGGCACGGATGCGTATGCAGAGTGGGCGAAACTTCTCAGCGTAGAATTCCAGGGCGACATCGAAGGCAACCATCTGCTTCTTTCGGACGGCAAGCCGCTCCCCGGATGCTATCAGTCCACATCTGGCGGGAAAAGTGCATTTGTGGCGGCGCAACGCGATGGTGTGTCGGTTGTGAACGGATCTGTAGGCGACAACGTTCTGACGGAAGACTCTTCGATTTCGCTGTCGATTGATGCGTCAACCGCATCCCGTCCTGTAATTGGCTTTGCGGTGAACGACTCCACGAATCTCCTTGATGACGCCACTACTTTCACAATAACGGCGGCTGACATAGCGGCGAGTGACCATGGGATTGTAATCGAGGCTCTCTATTCTTCAGAGTGGTACGTGAACGCCGCCGACGGCAACGATTCGGCGAGTGGATTCAGCCGTCTGTCGCCGAAGAGGTCGCTTGCGGCGGCAATGGCGGATGTGCAGAGTGGCGATACAGTCCATGCCGCCTCTGGCGTATATGATGAAGGTGCGATGCAGTGCGAGGGCGGCGATCGGTGGGACATGTTCGCCCGCGTGTCGATACCTGTCGGAGTTTCGCTTGTGGCGGATGACGGTCCGGAATCAACGTTTATCTGTGGAGCAAAGGCTTCTGCGGCATATGCTGATGAATACGGGCTGGGCCATGATGCAGTACGGGGCGTGTACCTCAATTCGGGCTCAAGGATAAGCGGCTTTACGGTGACCGGCGGATATACATGGTGGGACGGAGCCGGCTATTCAACCTCCGATGTAGGATATAGCGGAAACTGGTCTGGCGGTGGCATATGCGGCTACACCAACGGACGTGCCGACTCGTATGTCGAGAACTGCACGATATCGAACAATTTCGCGGTATACGGTGGTGGCGGCAGGTTCGCGAACTTCATCCGCTGCCGATTCCTCGATAACCATGCGACCGCAAATGGCGGTGCGATGCGAGAGGCGAACGCCTATGGATGTGTCATAAATCGCAGCTACAGCGGGACATCCGCATCAAGGGCATCATGCTACAACTTCACCCGCATGGTTGGGTGCACAATAGGCCCATCAAACTGGACGCTTTCCGGTGAACCATGTCTCGCCGTGGCGAACGCATCATCGGACAAGGCGATATTCCATGATAACCTCGTGCTTGGCAAGGTCGGCAGCTGCCTTTCCCTGACGAATGCCGTAACCGGATGCGTCTTTGCCGATGACTGCTCCAATTTCCCTACGAACGGGACTTGCATCGTTGTCCCTTCATCCGAACTTGAGGTGGATGGCAATCTTCGTCCGATCGTTGGACGCAACGTCGCCATCGACTGCGGTTCGCTTGAGGCGCTTGCGGAGCATTCGGGCGGTCTCCTCGGCGACGGTGACGGCGTAGACGCCTCCGGTTTCCGTCGCGTGATGAACTCCCGCGTTGATGTCGGGGCACTTGAGGCGGATTGGCGACCGGTCATCGCGAAGGCGCTTGGTGACAGGGGAACTCTCCTTTCCGTCATGGACGCAACTTCGCACGTTGTGACGAACGCCGTTGCTGGGACGTCGTCGGTGTCCGTTTCCGACGGCGAATCCGTTTCGTTCACATGGGGTGCGTCTTCGCATCCAGCGAGCCGTCGAGGGAAAGTTGCGGTGACAGGTGAAGGAACGCTTGCGCTTTTGGTTGGCGGTGAGACCAACGCGATGTACACGGCTTCGGACGGCGAGATGACGTTCACAATATCGCCCAAGGCCTGTGAGTCGGCAATAATGTCTTTTGTCTTCGTGGGCGATGGCAGCGCAGACCTGTATGGGTTCTCATCGCGCCTCGGCACGGTGATAAGTGTTCGGTGATAGGCAGCAGGTGCATTTGCGATTAACTGGAGATGAAGTGACGATGAAAATGATGGTCGGATTGGCGTTCGCGATTGCGGCGGGCGTGACGTTGGCGAGCGGGAAGACCGTGAAGGTTTCCGACTTCGGGTGGGATCCCGTGGATTCCACGAAATACATACAGGCGGCGCTGGACTCAGATGCCGCCACTGTGATACTCGACCGTCAGGCTGGCCCATGGATGACATTGCCGCTGTTGGCAAGATCCAACAAGACGGTCATCTTCGAGCCTGGCGTTGAGCTGCAGGCGAAGAGGGGTGCATTTCTTGCCATACGTGACTACCTGTTTACGCTCGATGCAGTGACCAACGTGACACTCATCGGTTCGGGCGGCGCGAGGATGAAGATGCACAAGTCTGACTACCAGAAACCGCCGTACCCACGCAGCGAATGGCGATATGCGCTCAGGATCGTCGGCAGCACAAACGTGTTCGTGAAGGGGCTGTCCTTCGTCGAGTCCGGTGGAGACGGCATACTCGTTGCCCGCAATTCGAAGAACGTCACGCTTCTTGACTGCATATGCGACGGGAACCATCGCCAGGGCATAAGCGTAATCGGTGCCGAGAACCTTCTCATCGAAAACTGCGTAATGCGAAATACGTCCGGCACCACGCCGCAGGCGGGGATCGACTTCGAGCCGGATCACTCAAACGAGCCGCTCATCAACTGCGTGATGCGGAACTGCGTAACGGAGAACAACGCCGGCGACGGATATCAGTTCTACCTCGCCAACCTGACAGCGAAGACTGGCCGCCTATCCGTGCTGATCGACAACTGCCAAAGCATTGGCGACGCAAATTCGGTTTCGATCGGATGCGGCCCGAACAAGGACCCGCACGATCCGGGCGCATATCCCAAGGGCGGCATCGAGTTCCGCAACTGCCGTTTCTCAATGCCGCGCTTCAACGGAATATCGGTCGGGTCAAAGCCGGCCGGATCTGTGACCCTTTCGTTCGATGCCTGCACAGTCGAGATGGATTCCGCCAGCAGGGGTAGTGCGGTCTCGATGTTGTCCGGATCGATATGGGATGCACCGCCCATCGATGACGTCACGTTCCGCGATTTCACGGCAAGGCTTCCGGCGGGCGGCAAATCAGACTGGGCCGCGCTCTCGCGCTCAACGATACACCCCGCGTCCGTGACGAACGTTTCCGGCACAGTGCGCGTAACGCAGGGGAGCAAGGCGGATAGAGTCGTAGTCCTTGATGACGCATGGCGCAACGCAAACCTTAAGCCCTCGACTGACAAGCCGCTTCCAAGACGGTATCTTCCCGATGGTGACGCATGGCGTGCCGCCATTGTACATGATGCCTGTCCCGGAAAGCCCGTTGAGCTTTCCCGCGTGTGGATTCCGCCAAACGCAGTGCAAACGCATTATGTGTTCTTTGCGCCAAGGAAAGGCGACATCAAGTTCGCCGGCCGTACGCGGAAGGTGCGGAATGAGGCACTCGCGGCTGACCTCGTAAATGGCATCCGCGTAATGAGGCTCAATAGACGCGGCACAGTGTTCACCTGCGATGCCCCTGGTGCAGAGACTGCGGAGTTCACCGTCTCTGTTCCGTCCGCAGGGTACTATGAACTTCATCCTTCCATCGGTAATGGATTCCACTTCATGCTTGAGCGGGCGGAGGCACCGGTTGCGATTGACACTCGGCAAAAGCATGCCGTGCTTCATGCAGACGGCATGTCTCCGGTGAGACTGTGGCTTTCTCCAAACGCCAATGATGAATTCTTTGTGTACGCAAGAGGCGGCATATACAGTGGCTCAACGGCATTGGCCTCGATATGCCGAGGGGACGGCACCGTTGTTGCAAGCGGTGTCGGCTCGGCCAATTGGGCGGGGTTGGCTGCCACATCACAGTCAGATTCACTATTGCTGGTCGAGATGTCCAAGGTTGAAGGGAGACCGTTCTCGTTTCTCGCAATCGATGCAGCGGGTACGGCAGGGTTGTTCTTCCTCTCGCCTGAAAAAACATGGGCGTTTGCCGCCCCCGTCAGATTCGAACACGCAAACGCCCCCTCATCAAAGATCCGCACAATTTGCCGTCTAACCGTTCTCAACTGATGCCGCCGCCCGCAGTTCGGCGGCGGGAATCTCCTCAAGGCGCACGAGCTCGCGCCCGCGGAACTCGTAGCAGATGAAGTGCACAGGCGTCCCGCCAGCCAGTGCCGGCAGCGCCGGGTCCGCCGCATACCTCCGCAGCTGCGCGATGGCCTCCTCGTGCTTCGCCGCGACCTCCGAGTCTG
>CAZMNN010000011.1:0-60773 GCA_964567665.1 uncultured Lentisphaeraceae bacterium | reverse complement strand
CAGGGTGAGAATCGGCGCAACGGCTATCGAATCTCCGGTATGGACGCCCATGGGGTCGCAGTTCTCGATGGAGCACACGATCACGGCGTTGCCGGCCCTGTCGCGCATGACCTCCATCTCGTATTCCTTCCACCCTATCAGCGATTCCTCGATCAGCACCTCGCTGTTGAGCGACGCCTCAAGCCCGCGCGCCACGATTGCGCAAAACTCGTCATGATCATGCGCAATGCCTCCGCCGGTGCCGCCGAGCGTAAACGCCGGCCTGATGATGAGCGGCCACGTCCCTATCGTGCTGGCGACGGCCTCCGCCTCCTGCAATGTATGCGCAACGCCGCTCTGCGGCTGATCCATGCCGATCTCACGCATCGCATCCTTGAACTGCTGGCGGTCTTCAGCCCGTGCTATGGCATCGGCCTGCGCCCCGATCATCTCAACGCGATAGCGCTTGAGGATGTCCTTCTTGAAAAGCTCCATGGCCAGATTCAGCGCAGTCTGCCCGCCGAGCGTCGGCAGCAGCGCGTCTGGACGTTCACGACGGATGATTTCGTGCAGAGTGTCGACCGTAAGCGGTTCAATGTAGACCCTGTCGGCCTTTATTCCACCGTCATCGAAGTCATCCGTCATGACTGTCGCCGGATTGGAGTTCACAAGCACGACTTCATAGCCCTCGCGCTTGAGAGCCTTCACGGCCTGCACCCCGGAATAGTCGAACTCGCATCCCTGCCCAATCACTATCGGGCCGGCGCCAATGATGAGAATCTTCTTTATGTCAGTGCGTTTCATGTGCCATTGCCTCTGCTACCAGTCCGCAGAACAGCGGATGCGGATCGGTCGGACGCGACTTGAACTCAGGATGGAACTGACAGGCGATGAAGTACGGATGAGACGGCAGCTCCACAATCTCAGCCAGTGAACCGTCTGGCGAAACGCCAGACACGACAAGGCCGGCATCCTCCATCGCCTTCTGACATGGTGTCCCGTTCGCAAACTCGTAGCGGTGTCTGTGCCGCTCGGATATGTTCTGCCGTCCATAAAGCTTCGCAGCCAGCGACCCCTTTTTCAAGACGCACGGAAACGCTCCGAGACGCATCGTCCCGCCCTTCTGCACGATGCCGCGCTGCTCCTCCATGAGATCTATCACCGGATGTGACGTCCGCTCGTCAAACTCGGTCGAATTGGCGTCCCGCCACCCAAGGACGTCCCTGGCGTACTCGATAACCGTACACTGCATCCCAAGGCAGATTCCGAGAAATGGCACGCCGCGCTCCCGCGCATACCGTATCGCCGCAATCTTCCCGTCCACTCCACGCGAACCGAAACCGCCGGGAACAAGCATCCCGTCGACGCCACGCATCGTCTGCTCACCGGCAAACTCCTCCGCCTCCACAGGCACGACATCCACCCTGCAGCTCATCGCCATTCCGGCGTGCTGAAGCGCCTCGTGGATTGACTTGTACGCATCGCGTATGGATATGTACTTGCCCACAAGCGCAATTCGGCATGACCGCTTCGGCTTTGTCGCCTTACGCACAAGAGTATCCCACACCGTATGCCTTATCGGCCATATGTCGAGATGGAGCTGACGCAGCACCTGTTCGTCAAGCCCCTGCTTCCGCAGCTCTCTCGGAACGGCATACACGGAATCGGTGACATCCCTCTCCTCTATCACGCACTCGCGCCGGACGTTGCAGAAAAGCGCAAGCTTCCTCAAATGCTCTTCTGGGATTGCCATCTCCGTTCGGCATACAAGTATGTCCGGAACTATCCCGATGTTCCGCAACATCCCGACTGAATGTTGTGACGGCTTCGTCTTCAGTTCCCCGGCGGCCTTCAGGTACGGCA
The DNA here is from genome assembly GCA_964567665.1 of uncultured Lentisphaeraceae bacterium. Lineage (GTDB taxonomy): Bacteria > Verrucomicrobiota > Kiritimatiellia > RFP12 > UBA1067 > UBA1731. Next base: position 58,931 of record CAZMNN010000011.1, on the reverse strand, counting down.
CGAGCGTGAGATGGACGAAGCACGTGTTCTCAAATCCTTCCTCAAAGCGGAACTGGCGGGCGGCCTCGAGGAACGGAAGGCTTTCAATGTCGCCGGACACCCCGCCAATCTCGCACAGGACGATATCTGGGCGTTCGGCATTTTCGCTTCCGGCAGACCTTGCGCCCCGTCCGCCATCGCCCGCGCTGCGGATCGCCGCCTTTATCTCGTCAGTGATGTGCGGCACCACCTGAACCGTTCCGCCGAGATATCCGCCTGCGCGTTCACGCGCCAGGACGTTCGAGTAGATTCTGCCGGACGTGAAGTTGGACGCCTTTGTGCACGTCACACCCGCGAACCGTTCATAGTGCCCCAGATCCAGATCTGTCTCCGCCCCGTCGTCCGTCACGAACACCTCGCCGTGCTGATACGGGGACATCGTACCGGGATCGACGTTGAGATACGGGTCGAGCTTCTGCATGAACACCCTGTATCCACGGCTCTTCAGCAAAAGCGCCAACGATGCACTTGTGACGCCCTTTCCGAGCGAACTCACAACACCGCCCGTGATGAAAACATACTTGACTGGTCTCTTCATGCGAAAACCAGACAGCACACGCCGTGCCAAACGCACACATACGGCATTGCACCGCATGAAAGCCAACTCACACACCCGGTGTGCTACAAGTTTTGCCTATGCGCAGGACAACCTGAAACAGAAAATGTAAAAGCAGCCGTCAAGGCTGGCGGCAGAACTTCGGGTTGTTGCCGGCTATTACGATGGCAACCTCGCCCTTCACCTTGCCGTCCTTGAATTCCGCCGCAAGATCGGAAAGGTATCCGCGTGAGACACGCTCGTGCAGCTTCGTCAACTCGATGCACACTGCGGCCTCCCTGTCGCCGAGCACGTCATACGCCGCCTGAAGCGTCTGCGCGACGCGAAACGGGGATTCGTAGCAGATCAGCGTATGGTCGTGGTCGCGCTCTTCGGCAAACCAGTTCCGCAGCGCACCCGGTCCGCGCGGCGGGAATCCCTTGAACGTGAAGGAGCTTGTGGAAAGACCGCTCATCAGCAACGCCACGTTGACGGCGCTCGCGCCTGGTATCACGCAATATGGCACGCGCTCAACCGCGCACTTGCGTATCAGACGATATCCCGGATCGGAGATTCCCGGATACCCGCCATCTGAACAGAGGGCGACATCACCTCCGGCGTTGACTGCGGCGACAATCGTCTCTGCCACCCTGTCTTCGTTCCCCTGCCGGTAGGAGATCATCTCCGGGCGCGGTATTCCAAAGTGCGTAAGCAGCTGCCAAGTGCGACGAGTGTCTTCGCAGGCTATCAGCCGAGCCGACTTCAGGCACTCAATCGCACGGGCGCTCATGTCGCCAAGATTGCCGATCGGAGTTGCGACTACGTAAAGCATCGGCACAGCTCCTCTACATCAAATCCTCGACGATTATCTGCTCCTGATGCATCTCAGGCACGGCAGCCTCGTCCATCTGCCGCTGCACCTCCTCTGCGGCGGCGGTCTCGTCCTTCTGAGACCTGTCACCGAAGCGGACGAAGTCACGGTAGAAGTTCATCTTCACGTCACCCGTTTCGCCGTTGCGGTGCTTGGCCACGTCCACGACAGCGAGGTTCTGCGTCTCAACGTCGTCACGCGTCGCCCGCACCATAGACGGACGGCGCAGCATCATCACGACGTCGGCATCCTGCTCGATCGCGCCGGAATCGCGCAGGTCGGAGAGCTTCGGCACCTCGTTCTTGTCGCCGCGCTGCTCGTTCGCACGGGAGAGCTGGGAGAGAACGATCACCGGAACCTGAAGCTCCTTGGCCATGGATTTGATCTGTCCGGATATGCGGCTCACCTCTATCTGGCGGCTCTGCTTTGCGACCTCGCGGCACTGACAGAGCTGGAGGTAGTCGATCACCACAAGCTCTATTCCGTGCTGACGCTTCATGCGTCTTGCGCGGGCGCGGAGGTCGGCTATGTCAAGTCCGCTCGCGTCGTCGATGTAGATCGGAGCGGTCTTAAGCTCCCCTGCCGCCCTGATGAGCGCAGCTGTGGCGTCGGCCTTTTCGGACTTCGCCATCAGGTTGCGGGCTATGCGCCACGAACTCACGTGTGCGCGTCCGCACAGCATACGCTTCGCGAGCGATTCCGCATCCATTTCAAGCGAAAAGATCAGCACCGGATGCGGACGTCCCGCATCGCCCTCGAACGGACGCCCGTTTATGTCGCTTCCGAGGGCAACGCATTCCGCTATGTTCATGGCGAACGAAGTCTTGCCCACCGACGGACGCGCAGCAATGACTATCATCTCCGCCTTCTTCAGGCCAAGCAGCTTTTCGTCGATGTACTTGAAGCCTGTCGGAAGCCCCTCCATCATCCCGGTGGACTCGAAAAGGCGTTCAATCGACTTGAACGTACGGTCGATTGCGCTCTTCCAGTCTTTCTTCACCGCAGTTTCGCCGCCGATGCCGAGGAATGCGCTTTCCGCCTCGCCGAGTATCACATCGGCGTTGCGTCCGTCGCCGCTGTAGCATTTGCGCTCAGTCTCCTGCGCGGTTGCGATGAGCTTGCGCAGGACGTGCTTCTGCCGCACGATGTCGATGTAGTACTCCGCGTGTGCGGATGTAGGCGTACCGGAGACAAGTGATTCGACGACCGTGAGACCGCCGACCGCCTCTAAACGATCCAGGGCGCGAAGCCGCTCTATGAGTGTCACGCCGTCCACCGGCATCGTTGCGCGGGACATCTCAAGAAGCGTCTCGTAGATGATCCTGTGGCGCGGATCGTAGAACGAATCCGGCTCCAGTCCGTGCGTGAGACACAGATCAAGCACCCTGGTGTCCTCGCCCGTCTCCGCATCAAGCAGAATCGAGCCGAGGACACCGCGTTCGGCCTCCGCGCTGTGCGGCGGCGTCTTTACATCGTCCACCATGTCGGATTATGCACCGGCGCGGACAATCGCCTCGTATTCGTCCTTCTGGGCCTCCATCGACTCGACCATCTTGAACTGCGTACGGCAGCGCACAAGGTTGTGCTCCGGATACGCAGTGTGGAAATACGTGTCGCCCGCAAGATAGTCGGTGAGGAAGCGAATCCCGATGGTGAGCGTGATGAGCCTTCCGGAAAACGCAAGGTTCTCCTTCTCCGCCTCGGTGAGGAACTTCGCCTCAGAGAGATAGCCTTTGACAAGCGCCTCGAAGTACTCCTTGCGGGAGAACACCTTGGACAGATCCTTTTCGTCCTCGGCCGCCGCCGCAGTGGACGTGCGCACCATGTCGCCGAAGTCGTAGAGCGCACAGCCGGGCATCACGGTGTCAAGGTCGATCACGGCGACGCCTTCGCCCGTCGCATCGTCGAGCATCACGTTGTTGATCTTCGTGTCGTTGTGCGTGATGCGTTCGGGAATCTCGCCTGCGGCCATCATCTTGACAATCTTGCCGGCCTCCTCCGAACGTGCCTCGACGAACGCAAGCTCCGCAGCGACGGACGCCTTGCGGCCGACCTTGTCCTCCGCCGCCGCGACGTTAAGCTGCTCAATGCGAGACAGCGTATTGTGGAAGTTGGGGATCGTCTCGTAGAGGCGCGGTGCGGGAAGATCCGCAAGCGCGTTCTGGAATCCGGCGAACGCCTTTGCGGCCTTGCGCGCCTGATCGGCGTTCTCGATGAGGTCGATCGTCCTTGCGCCGGCGATGAACACGTACATGCGCCACCAGCCGCCCTCAGGCCCACGCGCAACGGGCTGACCGTCACGGGACGGTATCACCGTGAGCGTCCGGCGAGACGCATCGTCCGAACCGGCGAACTTGCAGCGTATGTGGTTCGTGACGCGGGCGATGTTCTCCATCACGCGGTCGGGGCGCGTGAATATGCCGTCATTGATGCGCTGAAGCACATACGAGACGGGAACGCCGCCGAGGGAAAGGTCTACCTTGAAGGTGTCGTTGATGTGTCCGGAGCCGTACCGGTTCACCGCGACGATGTCGCCGTAGACCTGGAAAAGCGCGATGACCTCACGAAGCTGCTCGTGCGAAAATGTCCTGTTGCTCATCTTCGCCTCACTTCTTGATCACGGGAATCTGGGCTGCGGCCACGGACTGGCCGAGACGACGCGCCTTCTCGTCCGGCATGAAAACGTCAACCTCGTCCGCAAGGGCGGGATCGATCGCCTCAAGCCCCATACGCGCAGTCTCAAGGAGCAGCTCGCCGCCGAATCCGGACGTGACGCGCCCAAGGATCATGAGGTTGGAGAAGTCGTAGAACTCGCGGTACCAGCAGACCGCGTTGGCGAGGTAGCGACCGATCATCAGGTAGACCTTCATCGCCTTTGCGTCATGCTTCTCCATGGCTGCCTGAACGACCTTGAGGCGTTCGGGGAGCTTCATCGACTTCGGGAACTTGAATCCGTACTTGCAGGCAAGGTGGTTCACGGCCTGCTGGGAGAAGTACATCGCGCCGACGCCGGCGTCGCCGCTCCATTCGTCGCAGGCGGCATTCGGATTGAGATCCACCGGCGCAAACGCAAGTTCGGAGATGCGACCCGTCAGCGCCCCCTTCGGGTTGATGTACCCGACGGCCTCCGACGATCCCATCGCCACGCCGAGGATGCCGCTCTTCTTCATTGTGATCGCGCCGGCGAGAGCCGTGACGTCACCGTCGTTGTAGACCTCGAACGGCACCTTCCATTCGTCCTCTATGCGCGTGAAGAGGTTGCGGGCCTCGTCCTTCTTCTTCGGGTTCTTTTCGAGAATTGCGCGAAGAAGCGAAGCCGGTCCGAGCCGCTTGCCGACGAGCGTGCCGGCCGTCGAGCCGCCGATGGCGTCAACCTTTCCGCCAAGAGCCTGTGCAGCCTCCTCAAGTCCGGCGGAAAGCTTCGTGTAGTGGTATTCGGGATCGGGCTGGTTGCGCGGATCCCACGGGAACTCCTTGGAGAACACGACCTTGCCGCGCTTGAGCGCCGAGATCTTGAAGTCGGAGGCGCCAAGGTCGAACCCGATGCGGTTCCCGTTTGTGTTGTTCTTGACGATCACCTCGCGCTCGTTGGTCTCCGGCATCTTCTTGAGCGGAACGATGGCGACCTCGAACGGCTTGCCGTAGAGATCCTTGAAGAATCCGTAGTCGAACTTGCGCGCACCCTTTGCGGAGTAGTCCTTGGCGATGGGCTTCACGATCCAGTCCGGACCGGAGAGGTAAAGCTTCCAGCCGCCGGCAGCCCAAAGCACGAACTTCACGCAGCGTTCGACGAGATGAACCACGCCGGGACGCGCAGACGAATGTATGTTGGACGGAATCATCAGGTCGTAGCGGAACGTGTGTCCATCCTCGCGTTCCCAGGCTATGGCCACGGTCATCGGCTTGGATTCCGAGGCGGAAAGATACCTGAGGTAGTCCAACGCCCTCGTAGGCGCCTGAAATCCATCATCCATTTCGCAGCCGCACGTGCACTTCTTCGACATGATTTTTTCCTTTGTTGTGTTGATGAAAACTGATGTCAGCGTATGATACACGAAACCGCCGCCGATTTCAACCTTGCAAGAGGCCGGAGGGCCTGTCTCCCGTCAGCGACTACAGTCGGCAAAGTCGGTACAGCCCGTGATGCTGCACCCTTCCGCCATAATCGTCCCGTCTTCCGACACACGCATCTCAATATCAGCAACAAGCGTAGCGAAATTCCCGAACACGAGGGGGACGCTTGCAATATAACGGTCAGGTTCATACTCACGCCCGGAAACGAGCAAATATCCCTTGGCCTCATTCACCTCAAAGAGCGGTTCGCCATATTCCTCACCTTCGTCAACGACCATGGCGGTGACCACTCCGTCCGGAGCAATCTCAAGAATCAACGTCGATGTGCCAGAAATTGACGGATCGCCATACATCTCGCGTTCACAGGAGACGACCGTCTTGCTCTTGGCAAACTGCGGCAGCCCTGCAAAGCCTTTCAGCTTCCAGACATTCTGCACAAGTGAGAGCGAGAAGCGATCTTCGTCCATCGAGATGCCGCCAATCATCTGCGCATCGGTTCCGTCATAGGAGCGAGGTTCAATATGCAAACGGCAATTCCGGCTTTCCACAGGTTTCCGTCCATCATAAAACGTCAAGTCCACATCACAGTAGTAGCGATTCTCCACTGCATCGTATCCCATAATGGCGGGCGAGGAAAACACGGCCGACAGGAGACGCTCCTCGTACGTATCAAAGAGAATCTTTCCGGAGACCTTGCCATTTGCCGCAATCGTTACGGTGCCGTACAGGTTGTTCTCGCAGAACTTATATGGAGATATCCTACACTCACCCGCACCTGCGAATGTGCCGACAGCCCATTCCGGCAACGTCGCAACCTCCACAGTGAATGTCGAGACAAAAGTGTCCCACCCCGAACGCACCATCACGGCGACGGTGTATGTGCCGGCCTTCTTGGCAACGCCAGCAATCCTACCCGTCCTCGCATCGTACTTCAATCCGGACGGAAGTCCCGAAAGTGTCACCTTATCCGCCATGTTGAGAGGCGAGATCGAAGGAAGACCATGTTCCGCCACTCCCATGTAGACCATATACGCCTGACCCTGACCATTCTTAAGGGCGACCTCGCAATCAGTCGCATCAGTGATTCGCAAATAGTCATTTGCGCCCGTAAGGTTGTCTATTACGATCGTAAACCGCCGCACAATAGCCTTCCCTGCTGTTGTGTTCGTGAGCTTCGCCGTGACGACATATGTGCCGGGCTTTGTCGCCTTGCCATAGACAGTGTTCGCCTCGGCGAGAATTGTGCCGTCGCGGTTGAAGATATGCTTCACCGTGAATTTCAAACCTGACGGGAGACCCGAAAGGGCAATTTTCGGAAGCGAGGCTGATTTCGCGTCAAGGGACAGCGTAAAATCTCCGGACGTGTTGAAGATCGTGTCAGACGCCATGTCCGTCAACATGCGTCCACCGGCATACAGCGAAATTGACGCATCCATGTCTGACGGAACGAACGATGCATAGACATCCACATCCGAATTCGGCATCACAACCGCAAGAGACGGCGTACGATGGTCTAGTCCGCCATCTCCAACGAGCGGTGTCTCGCATGTGGCGTCCGCATACCAGCCAGCAAAAACAAAACCCTTGTCCGCTTTCGCCTTGAGCGCAATCTTTTTGCCTGCCGCGTAGACACCTGCACCCGTGACCTTGCCTCGCGCCTGAATGGCATGTGCTCTCAAGACGCGCTCGTCATTCGCCCGATCGGCGACTACGAAAGGACACACGAGCGTCTCCGACTTCATTCCGGCAGTCGTAACGGTGATGATCGTCTCGTAAACGCCGCTCTTCGTTGGCGTTCCATAGATCGTGTTTGCCGCGTAATGTGCGGCCGGCGCAAACTTGGCCGCCTTCTCATCCAACGCCTTTGCCGTGAACTTCAGTCCCGGCGGCAGTCCCTTCACAGTGACTTTCGGCAGCGAAACACAGCCTGTTACATCAACCGCAATGGGAGGTATCGCCACTCTCGGCGCATACTCGTCCTCAACGGAGGAAATGTCCAATGCCGCCGCATCATCTGAAATCGGAATGAACTTCGCATATACGGTCACGTCCTCTGCTCCAGCCACGCACGGGATTGATGGTGTGCGGTAGTCTACGTCACCAACGAGCGGCGTATTGAACCGTGCGTCCGCATACCATCCCGCGAATACGAATCCCCTGTTCGCCTTCGCCTTGAGCGTTGTCTTTTGCCGGGTGCGAATGTGCCGGCACCGGTCACCTTGCCCATTTCAGCGTTATAGCTACCATAGATGCCGACCGATGACGGTTTCAGCTTGTCATCCCAGACGGCGCGAACGGTGACTTGCTTTTGCTCGTCCGCCGTTCCGCACATGGATTCCGGAACAGTGAACGACAGCGTCGGCTTCGTAAGGTCTACTCCGGATGGCAATGCGCCGTAGACGACTTCCCATCCCTTGAACGAAGCGCCGCCCGATACGGCCGTGAGCCTTGCCGTCTCCCCGGCCTTGAATGTGCCAGACCCCTTCACATATCCGCGAAGAACGGAGACACCGTGATCCTTGTCATAGTCGGCCTGCAGGGACACGATGGCGACGGATTTTACGTTGGCAGGAAAGAACAGCAACTGCGTGAAATATACGAAGCCAAATTCCGGCTTAAGGGTGGCCCGTCCGCCAAATTTCCATCGCGTTTCAGTCGTCCAGGAATCTCCCCCGAATTTCTTAAGGGACTCCTCTTCATTATTGGGATCGACCTCCGTTTTGGAGAGAGAAGGTCCACCACTTACTTCAAAATAATCCAAGAGATATGCATCTGCCCCTCGTAAGACAAGCGTCCCGGCTTCCGGAATATGGAAACTTAAAGGTGCCGAGTAATTTTCGTCAATCCAAATCTCGCAACCGGCATATTCACGGCTGACGGAGACGGCTGCATCGCATGGCTCAAGTGAAAAGTCGTACTTTGTGTCGTATCCCGAAACGGTTACGCGGTTGAAAAAGTCACTGGGGCGTATGCCAAGCGTGCCGTTCACGGTTGAATAAGCGGCATATTTTCGGCTAATGCCCGTCCCCTTGATGCCCACCGTGAACGTCTTCATGCCACCCCACTCGCCTTTGGAAATCTTGCCCTTGAACAGGATCCATCTGCGGTCTGTACGCGGTGTCACTTTCCGGTTTCCTATTTTATCAGAATCCCAAATTCCACCCTCGATTTCGTAGCTGCATCGGGATGTCTCGTACCAGAGCACCTCGTCTCCATCGTCACCGGAATGCCATTCATAGTCCACCAAGTCGTTGCCCTTGTTCCAGTCCGCAAGAAAGTAGTCCACCATCTGCCTGTCCGTCCAGACCTTAAGACCTGTCACGCCAGACAGCGTACCCGGAGTGACGACTGGAGTAATCGTGGCACCTGATGACACACCACACACGGGAATAGCTATGTAGCTTGAACTGAACTCAAACCCCTCGTTCAAGGGTTGCGAACAGATTACGCGATCGTCGTTGAGCATATAGCACTCGTAGATGCCTCCAAGCTCAATCTCCGCCATTGCCGCATGACACAGCACGAACAAACCGATTGCTGTTGTCGATATATGTTTCCAAAGTTGTCCATTCATCAGTTTCATTCCTGTATTCTCCGTATTTTTCGCTTTCCCATTCTTAACTTTCCAATGACTGGAATTGTAGCATCCTCTTTCATTGTTGTCGAGCCAGCGGAACCAGGGACGCCGCTTCGCCGAAATTCCAGCAGGCTTGCCTTAGTCGCTTGTTAACGTCTCCCACGGATTAATGCGAATCACCTGAACATCCTTGGGAAGAACGACCGGCTTATCTTGAATCATGTTCACGCTCTTCATGTTCGCCGGGAAGCCGGTGGCTTCGCATTCGACCTCCTTGTAGAAGAAGTAGTCGCTCACCTTGTAGCGGTAAAGCGTACCCATGAGTGCATCCGCCTTCGAGTTCTCCAGCGCATCGTATGTGGCCGATGCCTTGGCTGCATGGATGCTCCAGTTGACATCAGTCGAAGGCACGGGTGCGGACCGGCCATCGGAAGAGGCGAAAATCCAGAACCAGCATGAGGCTGTTCCCGTCCCCTTCACGCGCTCGTTCCTGATCGAGTAGTCGATATAGTACGGATTGCAGCTTCCATCCGTCATCGTCGGCGCAAGTTGCGTATCACGTTCGACATGGTAGGACGTGCTGCATCCCGCCATCAGCAAGGCCGCACCGGCGACCATCATCATCAGTTTCATGATTTTCAACTCCTTTGTTTACAGTTCATGTCTCGGTTGACATCTCCAGTCAGACACAAGAGACATTACACCTCAAATGTCAATTAAGATATCATTTTTTTTTTATTGTCAATGCCTCCCCCCTCACCCTCCCACCACACACACCGACATGAACATTGCAGGAATTCGCCAACGCTCCATTGTCTTTGCCACGTCCGCCATCAACATTGCAGATGGCGGCCAGGATGTCGGGTGAATTGTTGCGGGAAACGCATTGATGGTGTAAAATGGGGCAATTATTTTTTCCGAAAGCATGAACTCAACAGGAGCAAGGAGCAAACATGGCGACATCGCGAAGAGGTTTCGTAAAACTGGGCAGCGCATTCATGGCCGCAACCGGATTCGGCGGCGCGGCGAAAGGAGCCGCATCCAACGGTCAAGCCCGCCTTAAGATCGGCATCGTGTCGGATGTCCACATCACGACACCGGATTCCACCTCCAACATCCGCCGTGCGTTCACATGGTTTCGAGACCATGGCGCAGATGGCGTAATGATTGCGGGCGACATGGCGGACTACGGCTTCGTGGATCAACTCGAATCTGTTGCAGAGACGTGGTACGAGGTCTTCCCCGGCGACAAGGCACCCGACGGACGGCACGTGGAGAAGCTGTTCGTATACGGAAACCACGATGTCGAGGCATGGCAGTACCCATACGTACGAAAGATCCATCCGAACATCGACGCAAAGTCATCACGCACGATTGCGCACGACGTGGCTGGCATATGGAAACGCATCTTCCGCGAGGACTACGCCCCCATCTGGATCAAGGACGTCAAAGGCTACAAGTTCGTGGGCTGTCACCATCCGCTGTCAGGTTCCGGCGGCGGATGCTACTCGAAGACTGCGGTCGACGATTTCCTTCAGGCGCACAGGCACGAACTCCTTGGAGCAAAGCCATTCTTCTACACGCAGCACATGCATCCGAGAGCCACGTGCAGCGCCCCGTGGACATGGGGGCAGGATCCTGGCTACACGACCGCCGCGCTGGCGAAGTTTCCGAACTGCGTTGCGTTCTCCGGACATTCCCACACGCCCCTGCGTGACGAGCGCACAATCTGGCAGGGTGCGTTCACAAGCGTCGGCACAGCGTCGCTACGCTATCTGATACCATTTGGCGGACGCGAAAACTCCCGCATCTTTGGCGTACCGGACAGCGGCCGCGAGCAGATGCCCGCCCTGTCCTGCGAGGACGGACAAAACGCCCTCTTCATGACCGTCTATGATGACCGCATCGTCCTCGAACGGCGCGACGCCCTCAACGACCTCCCTCTCGGTGCTGATTGGATCATCCCCCTGATCCCTGACGGCGTAGACCGGACTGCGCTTCCCTTCGCAAACCGCGCCCCACACGCGGCCGTTCCGCAGTTCGCACCCGATGCCGCCGTCACCGTGACACGCGGCAAGGGCAAGTCCCGTCTCGGCAAGGATGTCGTACAGGTCACTGTCTCCTTCCCGAACATCGCCGCCGCAGACCATACGGACAAGGCTGTGCGGCCTTTCGACTACGAGGTCACGGTCGAGGCAAAGGAGTGCGACTTCGAGAAGACATGGATGGTCAAGCGCGTCTATTCGCCAGGCTTCTACCGTGGCGCGGAAAAGGACGAGCCGACGGCAACGTGCGTGTTTGCGGCGGACGAACTGCCACGCGGCAACGGACGCGAGCCTATCGCGCGCGGCCGCACTTTCCGGTTCGCCGTCCGTCCCGCAAACTGCTTCGGCGCGTTGGGTCGCCCCATCCTGTCGGACTGGATGGTCGGCTGAACGTCCGATGGCATCACACCGTTCCGGTTACACGCAACCGGAACGGCCTTCTATGAGGAGCGGCAATCCTCAATTCGCCAACTTGGATTGATCTGCGCGAATCACAAAACATCTGCCGCCCGACGGCAGCCGTTGACAGCCTCAGCGGCAAAATCCACCGCTCGGCGGAATGCCGACGGCTGACCAGGCACCGTCACGAAAAGATGGGTGCTGCCGTGGAGAAGCTCGTAGCGTACGTGGCATCCGCACGACTTCAGCCGTTCGGCAAAACGGATTCCCTGATCGCGCAGGATATCGCGATCGGCGCCGAGAATATGAACGGGCGGCAGACTGCGCAATTGCCCGTCAGTGGCGTACATCGGCGATATGAGCGGATCGGCAAAATCGCGCCCGTCAAGATATGCAGCATTGCACACATCCATGAATGAAGCGTCCATGCCGCAGCCTGTCGCAAAATTCCGCCATGATTCCGAACCATCCGCCCGTGCCTCTGTGACAGGATAATGCAGAACAAGCGAATGTGGCGACAGTCCGTCCCGCTTCAAGACGAATGCGGCAGCGACAGCAAGATTTCCGCCAGACGAATCGCCTCCTATCGAGACACATTCCGGATCGCATCCATACCTCTCCGGATTGCGGACTGCTTCCCGGTATGCTGCGCACACTGCGTCTAACGCACACGGGAACGGATGTTCCGGCGCAAGCGGATAGTCGACGGCAAGCACGGCAATGCCCTTCGCCGCCAGTGCACCGCAATACGCAGAACAGCTTGCAATGCTTCCGATCACCCATCCGCCGCCATGCAGATAGATGAGAAGCGGCAATCCGTATGGGGACACAGCAGGACGGTACAGTCGCATCGTCGGAGAAACCATTTCGGCCACTACGCCATCCGGAAGCGGCGCAAACGAATTCCGTGCCGCCCGCACCGCGACAAGCTCATCCGCCACCCCTTCCGTCGCCTTGCGGATGGCGGCGATCTGACGCGCCTGCACACGCACATCACGCGCCGCAAGAAAGGCATCGGCTTCGCTGGCATAGATTCCGTCGGCGGCTTCCACAACCGCACAGTTGACTAAATTCTTTTTCATGTTTGCGGGTGGATTTCAGTGAAGCGGAACTGTTTTCATGAAAAAAAAACATCCATCCTGTCAGGGCTTCCGCCGGAAGACCCGCAGGGTGGTGTGGTTCTGGCCGAAATCGTCGATGCGCAATACGTTTCCGTATTTTTCTTCGAGCAGATTCAGATACCGCCGCTGACTATCCTTTGGTGCCTCCGTCCCCTTTGGCGACTCAATCGCAAAGCCGTACCCGGAAACTGCGGCAAGGCGGCAAGGCGCGGACTTGAGCAATTTCTCCATCAACTCGCCGTTCACCACATGGATTGCGGAAGCATCTTCTGTTGACAGGTCGGGGAAGTACGAAAACGGGCCCATCTCAAGTCCGTGCGGCACCTTGCGGCCCATCTCAACCGCTATGTAAAGATCCTGCGTAAGCAGCATCGCTCCGCCGGGGTCGAGCGCCTCCATGGTCTTGGCGACCGAACGGATCTGCGACAGCTCGCTTGCGCACTTCTTCTTGGGCCAGAAGCGATCCTGTCCGTTTGTCATCCAGTCCTGCATGAGCGGCGAAGCGAATGCACACATCCCGGAGACAAGAACCGGGAACCAGCGGACGGCGTTCGGCATCTCCGATGCGCCGTTTACGAACCACACCGATATCAAGACCGCCAGTATCGGCATGATTGGCACGGCGTAGTCGTCATACGGGAACGGCGCACACATCTGGAGCATAAACACGGCGGCGAAACCGAGACCCGCCATCCACATCAAGTCCCTGGCGTACGGAATCGGCGAAGTCTCGGCGGCAGTGCGACGAATCGCACGAAAACAAATGGCGGCAAACATGACAGCACCGAGCGCGAGATAACCGCGAGCAAGACGGCTGACCGAGCCGACGGCAAAGAAGGCGTCAAAACCTCCGCGTCCGGCATGGTACGACTGCGCCGCCAGCAATCCGTTCAAAGACCTTTCATCAAACGCAAACAGACCGTACACGAGGAAAAGCCCCAGCACACCGCCGATTCCGAACCACAGCCAGTCTAAACGGCGGAAGCGCGTAATCAAAAGCCAAACGCCGACCACGCCAAGCAGGAGCACCAGAGATATGCGCGTACCGCTGGCGAACGCAAACGACATCGCCGCAAGAAAGTTCCATCCACGGGAAAGAAGAAGGAAGCCACCCATCACAAAAAGCGCTCCCACCGCATACGTCTTCGGTATGGCGGTGAAGTATGCATGGTACAGGTTGCAGGCGAGAAGCGCAAACACCGTAAGGCCTACGGCGCCGCGCCGATTCGGCTGGACAAGCCCACGTGCGAACGCCATCGCCATCAGCGTGGCGACAAGTGAAATGCCCGCCGTGACGAGACGCCCGGACAGCAGACCATGTATCGGCATCGCCGAATATAGGAACGGAAGCACCGGCCCCTGCGTAAAGAAGAAGTCCCGGTACGGCAGCTGTCCATCACCGACAAGACGCGCAGCGTAGAGATACCACCCTTCATCCTGGTTCAAAGCCCCCCACCATACGGCAAGCACCGCGACGCACACCGCGACAAACGCGGCAAGCAGCGCCGGGGCGTGTCCGGCAACGATGTTCCAAAACCGTCTCATTTGCCTCCCGCAGCTGAGGTTTGCCGTTCCACATACTTGAGAAGCTCCTTCGCGACGCCGTCCTCATCGTTCGACGCCGTGACGGCATCCGCCGCCGCAAGCACCTGCGGATGCGCATTTGACATCGCAACACCCGTCCCTGCCGCCTCTATCATCGAAAGATCGTTCAACCCATCGCCGAAAGCCATGCAGTTGTCAAGCGTAAGCCCAAGGAACTCCGCAAAGCGACGAAGCGAATTCCCCTTGTTTGCCGTAGATATGTTGAATTCGAGATTGTTCCACGTCGATGCGGTGATCTTCAATCCGGGAAACTCCGCCTCAACCTCTGCGCGAATCGCCTCGGCTTCATGCCCGCCCTCCGGAGTGTTGCGGGTGAAGAGCATGACCTTCTGCACATCGCCTTCCGACGACGTTGCGGCGAGATGGGACTTCAGATCCGGAACAGGCCTCCTGAACTCCCGTATCATCTTCAGATAGTGCGCATCCGTCGCATATGCGGCGGCTTTGCTCTGCAGCGATTCCGTCATCCAGCCCCAGTTCGAGCGGTAGCAGTCGTATATCACATCGTGGCGATCAAGCAGACGCATCAGGCGAAGCGCAACATCAAGCGGGATCTCCTCGCGGACAATCGCGGCGTCCGTCTCGCGGTCATAGACCTGCGCTCCGTTTATCGTGATCGCATAGCGCACAAACGGCAGATCGCGCACAGCCTGCGGCATCATGCCGAAGAAGCGGCCGGTTGTAGGAACGATGTGCATTCCGTTCGCCGCCGCCTTTTCAAGCGCCATGCGGTTGACGTCGCTGAGACGCTTCTGCGAATCAAGCAGCGTCCCGTCAAGGTCAAGCGCAACTATCCGTATGTCCTTCTTCATCATTCGCAAACCTTTGTCCGGTCCGGCGTCCATCACTGCGGTGCGGACGGAAGCGGTTCGCGTACGCGCAGCGTCTCGATCGATGTCGCCCGCTTCGTCTGCGGATCGAACTCGATCACCGCCCCTTCAAGCGTGGCCGGACCTTCCGCAATCTCGAAACGTGACGGCATACCGGTTAGAAATTTCTTGATGACAGGCTTGATGTCGCGTCCGATCGATGATACGTACGGGCCGCACATCCCAAGGTCGGTGAGGTATGCGGTTCCCTTCGGGAGCAGTATCGCATCGGATGTCTGCACATGGGTGTGGGTGCCGACAATGGCCGTCACGCGCCCGTCGAGATGGAATCCGAGCGCAGCCTTCTCGCTTGTCGCCTCTGCATGGAAATCGATAAACACCGGCACATCCTTAGGCATCTCGTTGAGACAGGCATCCGCCGTCCTGAACGGACAGTCCGCAGGGTTCATGAAGGTGCGTCCGACGAGGTTCATCAGCGCAAAGCGGCAGGTCGGCGCAGAGACGAGCGTCCACCCCTTGCCGGGCTGCCCCGGCCCGCCGTTGGCCGGACGCACAACGTTCTGAAGCCGGTCTATCTCCGACGCAAACGTCTTCTGCCCCCAGGTGTGGTCGCCAAGCGTTATGGCATCCACACCGCTCTCGAATATTTCGTTCGCAAGCGCGGCGGTCAATCCGTTTCCGGCGGCGGCGTTCTCGGCGTTCGCCACCACTGCGGCAAGTCCAAGCTCCTGCCTGAGCCGCCGGACGTGTTCCTTGACCATCCGGCGTCCGGGAGACCCGTTGATGTCCCCAAGCATCAGAATCTTCATTTGCCGCCTCCAAGCGCTCGTTTGATCACAGTCTCTGTATCCGCGACATGAGGATCGGCCTCAAGCACGTCAGAGACCATCTTTCTCGCCTTGTCGTCCGTGAAGCCAAGAGCAGTCAGCGCAAGCATGGCATCACGCAGCACTGTCCGCTGAGCGCCGCTTGATGCGACGGAGGAGTTTGCAAGAGCCTCAATCGGATTGACCTTGTCCTTCAGCTCGATCACGATGCGCTCCGCCGTCTTCTTCCCGATGCCTTTGACCGTTGAGATTCTCTTCACGTCTCCCTGGGATATGGCGAGCTGCAGATCTCCGACCGTGAATCCGGAAAGAACGGAGAGCGCAATCTTCGGCCCGACGCCGGAGATGGCCCTCACCTTGGTGAACATATCCCGCTCCTCGATCGTCGCGAAACCGAAAAGCATCTCGCCGTCCTCGCGCACCTCATGGCTTGTGAACAGCTTCACCTTGCCGCCGGTCGCCGGAAGCCGGTCGAACGTGGAAAGAGGAATCATCGCCTCATAACCGACGCCGCAACATTCCACAACGACGTTCGCGGGCGATTTCTCCGCCAGCACTCCATTCAGGTACGCTATCATGCCTCAGCCCTCGATTTCCGCCACCGGTTTATGCAAAGCCGACAATCAACTGCCGGAAATCACAGACCCACGGCTGTGCGCACCTTGTCCATGGTTACCGCCGCAGCGGCGCGAGCCTTCGCCGCGCCGGCCTTCAGTATGTCCTCGATCGTGTCAGGATCTTTTGCAAGCTCTTCACGCCTTTCCCTGAACGGGTCGAAGAGACGGTGGTACGCTTCGAGAAGCGCTTTCTTGGCGTGTCCGTAGCCATAGTTGCCCGCACGGAAGCTGGCCGCCATCTGTGCGACCTCATCCGGCGTCGCAAAAAGCTTGTACAGCTCGTAGATGGAGTTTCCTTCAGGCTCTTTCGGCTCCTCCATGGTCTTGGAGTCGGTCACAATGCCCATGACTTTCTTCTTGATCGATCCGTTCGGCTCAAAAAGCTCTATGGCATTGTGGTAGCTCTTGGACATCTTCTGTCCGTCGGTGCCGGGAATCGTAGCGACTGACGCCGGGATGTAGGCGTCCGGAAGCTTGAACGTCTCGCCGTAGGCGTTGTTGAACTTCTGCGCAAGATCCCTCGTCACCTCAAGGTGCTGCTTCTGATCCTTGCCTACGGGAACGAGGTCTGCGTTCATGATGAGTATGTCGGCGGCCATCAGCACCGGATAGGCGAACAGACCGTGCGTCGCCTCGAATCCGTGCGCCATCTTGTCCTTGTAGCTGTGGCACCGTTCAAGAAGCCCCATCGGCGTGAGGCAGGAGAGAAACCACGCAAGCTCCTGCACCTCCATCACATCGCTCTGGCGGTAGACTATCGACTTTTCAGGATCAAGCCCGCACGCGAGGTAGTCGAGCACGACGTCACGGGTCTGTGCGCGAAGCGCGGCGCCGTCCCGGACGGTTGTCATCGCATGGTAGTTCGCGATGAACATGAATATCTCTTCGCCCTTCGCCTGAAGGTCGAACATGGACTTCATCGCCCCGAAATAGTTCCCCCAGTGGAGTTTGCCGGATGGCTGTATGCCTGTTAGGATTCTCATCTCTTTCTCTGCCTTTCAAATGCGTATGCGTCAGAACTTCACCGTCACTTCCCAGCGCAGGAACCAGGCCGGTCGCGACGAATCGTAGTAGTCTCCGGGATTGAACAGCTCCACAACGACATGGCCGAACATCTCAAGCCTGTCTGCGCCGGTCGCCCCTTTCGGTGCAAGCACGAGCGGGAAATCGTAGCGCGTCGCGGAAAGCACACCCTTGAACATGCTCTCGCCCGAACCGTCCGCATGGCCGGCCCTATCCTGCGCCGCCGCAAACATAGGGCCGGAATACGCGGAGACCCTGTGCTTCGGGCCTATGTCAAGCCCAAGCGTGAACTTCGGATAGGTCATGTTGCTCCAGTATCCGAGACCGTACAAGGTGCCGTACTGGAACATCTCGGAATCCTGCGGCGTACGGCCCCAGAGCGGATCCCACCCGATATCGTTGTCGTCGCCGCCGCCATGATGACGGTCGCCGGACAGATGCAGTACGCTGAAACGGGAATAGGGATGCAGCCCCTGCGCACTGTGCGATCTGTGGAAGTCCACTGCGGCGTAGCCCATGCGCCCCCCGGCCTGGCGACTTCCGATCGAACCGAACTGCTGGGCGAAATCGAACTCGAACGACAGATTGTCGGTCACTTCCGGAAGCAAGTTCAGGCCAACCGTGGTGATCTGCTTGTCCGGAACACGACGGTATCCCGACGCATGATACGCCTCGTTGTGCTTATGCACCACATATGCCTTGTAAGGAAAGCTTCCTGAAGCGAACGAATCGTGCCACACAAGGCCACCGCCCCACTCATCCATGCCAGGGCCGTCCGTCGGGTTTATGGCATTCATCGGCCGTCCGCGAGAATTGTGGTTCCCGTAGCGGAATATGTTGCGTCCGTTGTTGTATAGCGCAAACGCATCGAGTTTCGATTCATCCGACGTATGGAACGTGAACCGCACCATGTCCGAATAGCACGAACGCGATCCGACGTACGGTGCACCGTCCGAGAGGATGCGGTCAAGGCCAAATATGGAATGCCCCTGCTCCAGCATGTCCTGACGGCCAAACCTGAAATCAAGGAAGCCGTCGAACAGCCCCTTTCCGTCAAGATAGAGGCTGTCAAGCACGACTTCATCGGGGAACGTGTACGAACGGCGCTTGCGCGGTACGCCGTTCTTCACGATGTGTTCGCGGATCTCATCAACAAGGCGTCCGTACAGCGTAAAGTTCTCCCACGCCGCGCTTGCCCATATGCGGGGGCGTATGCGAATGTGGTTGATGTCCTTCTTGTATGCACGGGGCATCATCGCATTCGGAGCGCCGGGCAATCCGGTGACGTTGTGCATTATCTCCTGCCGCACACGCAGATCTGCCCCGGCGTCGAACACGACGGAATTGGTCGACTGCGCTTCAGCCGTCAGGAGCAGCGCCGCAAAGACTGCGGCGCTGACGGCAGGGGATGATGCAAACATTGACATTTTCCGGATGCCGTGCAGACGTCAGCGCTGTACGCGGGCATTGCCTGCGTAGACGTCCCACACCTGCTTCTCGTCGGCCGGTTCGGCGTAGTCGTTGAGGGACGACGCAGCCATCACTCCGGACGCCCATCCGAACTGGAGGCACTTGTCCGCCGTCCAGCCCTGAAGAACGCCGTACAGAAGCCCGCCGGTGAATCCGTCGCCGCCGCCGATGCGGTCGAGCACGTCAATCTCACGCGGCTCTTCGACAAACCACTTGCCCTTCGAATAGAGGATTGCGCCCCAGAGATGCTTGGATGCCGAGATGACCTGACGCAGCGTCGTGCC
Source organism: uncultured Lentisphaeraceae bacterium (assembly GCA_964567665.1). Classification (GTDB taxonomy): domain Bacteria; phylum Verrucomicrobiota; class Kiritimatiellia; order RFP12; family UBA1067; genus UBA1731. The sequence continues at coordinate 39,614 of CAZMNN010000011.1, read as the reverse complement.
GTACATCTGCGCATTAGGATACTTCTTCGTCACCTGGACGATCATCTCCTTGAAGCGCTCGATCTTGCCCTGCAGATCCTTGCCGCCCGCCTCCGGCCCCTTGAAGCCGAGGCAGAGCTGGAAATCCTCTTCATTTCCTACGAGGATGTCAGCGACGGACGCGATCTTGTGGAACGCGGCGGCAAGTTCCTTCTCACGCCCCTTCCAGAATGTGGCGCGGTAGTTGAGGTCGAACGAGACCAGCACACCGTACTTCTTCGCCTCGGCCGCAAGCTTGAGGCAGCACTTCGTTGTTTCCGGGCTCATGGCTGCAATCAGACCGGAAAGATGCAGGATGCCTACACCATCCTTGCCGAAAAGCCTTGCCGTATCGTAGTCCTTCGCGTCAAGGGTGCGGCCGACCTCTCCGGCGCGGTCGTTCCATACGCGAGGTGCGCGAAGCCCGAAGCCGGAATCGGCGATGTTGAACTGGTGGCGATATCCCCACGGTCCGCCCTGCGCCACGTCCGGCCCGGCATACGCAATGTTGCGGGCGCGAAGCTGCGCCTTGATGAACGCCGCCATCGGGCTTCCCTCGACGAAGCGCGTCAACACAAGGCACTCCCTGCCGAGCGACGACGTCACGTTCAGCACGTTGGTCTCCGCGCTCGTCGCCTGGAGGATGAAGCGGTTGGAGTTGTGCACCGCCATGCGGTTCTCCGGCGTGATGCGAAGACCCATCGACGACAGACAGGCAACGGCATACTTTGCGTTCTTCTTCACTTTCATTTCAGATGCTCCTTCCTGAAACGGCTCAGAGTTCCTTGATCTTCAGGTTGCGGTACGACACCGTGGAGTCCGAATGATCCTGCAGAAGGATGCGTCCCTCAGGGAGTTCGCCCCACTTGTTCCCGTCCGTGCCCCACGTCGCGTACTTTGATTCGGCGACCGCCTGGCGGAACGCCTCGGAGCCGCGCTCGTACTCAAGCACCTTCTTGCCGTTGAGCCAATGCTCCACATGGCTGCCCTTCGAGACGATCATTCCGTGGTTCCATTCGCCGATTGCGTTGCAGACCTTTTCGGCGTTGGCGGGAATCAGGTCGTAGAGAGACGCCACGCGACGGTTGCCGTCCTCACCCTTGTCCCAGTCGGGATGCCCCTTGTCGAGAATCTGGTACTCCTCGCAGGTGCCGCGGTTCTTCGTTTCGTCAAAGAAGTACTTCACTCCGGAATTTGCGCTGTCCGTCAGGCGGAAGTCGAACTTGAACATGAAATCCCTGTACTTCTTGACGGTGCAGATGTCGCCGCCGCCGCCAAGCTTCACGTCCTCCGGCGGAAGGTCGATCCACTTGCCGTTGGAGATGCCCTTGATGGGCAGCACGGTAAGCACTCCCTTGCGCATCTTCCAGCCATGATCCGGGAACGTCTTGCAGCCGGACTTGACGCCGACCCATCCGGCGGACGTCTTGCCGTCCCAGAGCAGCTGCCAACCCTCCGCCTTCTCCTTGTCGGAAAGCGTATTGGGAGCCTGCTCCGGCTCGCAGAACGTACAGCATCCCGCGACTGCCGCGAGCGCACCAAGAATCGTAAGCATCTTCATCTTTCGGTCAACCTTTCGTTGTTGGGTAAATGTGCGGATTATACCATATCGGCCGTACACGAGGCCTGACGTCAGTGGGCCTCAAGCCAATTCCGACCGACGCCGACGGACACCTCTATCGGAACGCCTACGTCGAGCGCGTGCTCCATCTCGCGTTTCGCTATGTCCACGACCTGATCCGCCTCCTCCTTCCGGACGTCGAACAGCAGCTCGTCGTGAATCTGGAGAATCATCCTGGACTTCAATCCGGCCTTCTTTATCGCACGGTCAACGCGCACCATGGCGAGCTTGATCATGTCCGCCGCAGTTCCTTGCACCGGCGTGTTTATCGCATCGCGCTCCGCCGCCGTGCGGGCCGTGGCGTTGCGAGAGTTTATGTCGCGCAACGTCCGCCGCCGTCCGAGAAGCGTCTCCGCGTATCCGGTTTTGCGAGCCTTCTCGATGGCTTCGTCCATGTATCTCCGGACAGCCGGATAGAGCTTGAAGTACGTGTCAATCAGCGCGGCGGCCTCCGTCCGCGTCACCTTCAGCCTCTGCGCAAGGCCGAACGCGGATATTCCGTAGATGATGCCGAAGTTGACCATCTTGCATTTCGACCGCTGCTCCGGGGTGACATTCTCCGGCGGCACGCCGAAGACGCGGGCGGCGGCATCGCGGTGGATGTCCTCGCCGCGCTCGAACGCGCTCTTCATCGCCTCGTCTCCGCTCATCGCAGCCATCAGCCTCAGCTCTATCTGCGAATAGTCGGCGGAGACAAGCAGATGCCCGTCGTCATGCGGGACGACTGCGGCGCGTATGTTCTTGCCGCGCTCGGTCCGCACCGGTATGTTCTGCAGGTTCGGACCGCTGGACGAAAGTCTGCCCGTTTCGGTGAGCGACTGCGCGAATGTGGTGTGGATGCGTCCATCCGCCGGATCTATGCACTGCGGAAGCTTCTCCACATATGTGGACTTCAGCTTTGAGCAGGTGCGGTACTCAAGGATGTCGAACACGACAGGATGCAGACCGATGACGCTCTGCAGCGTCTTCTCGTCCGTCGACCAATGGCCCTTCGTCGTGCGCTTCACACCGGTGGGGTCGAGCTTAAGCTTGTCGAACAGCAGTTCGCCTATCTGCTTCGGAGAATCCACGTTCATCCCCGGATCTCCGTAGGACATTATGGACTTGACCAGCCCCTGAATCTCCCTGTCCAGCGAAACGCCGTATGCCCGCAGCGCCGCCACGTCTATTTTTACGCCGGTCAGCTCCATCTCGGAAAGGATGTCCGAAAGCGGCTCCTCGCTCTCTTCAAGGACATTGATCAGTCCGGCGTCCTTCACGGCTGGACGGAGTACGTCCTCAAGCTGCAGCGTGACGTCGGCATCCTCGGCCGCGTAGTCCTTCACCAGCTCCGGCGGCAGGTCGCGCATGTTCTTCTGCGGCTTTCCGCGCTCCTTCGCGCCGATCAGATCCTCGATCGGCACCGGTGCATATCCAAGACGCTCCCGCGCCATCACGTCCATGCCATGCCGTGCGGCGGCGTCCAGCACATAGTGTTCGAGCATCGTATCATGCACCGTAGACCCGAACCGTATTCCGTAGCGCTTCAGGAGCGTCGTGTCGAACTTCGCGTTCTGCGCTATGAGCGTCTTGTCCGGATCGGCGAACGCCTTGGCGAACACCTGCACAAAGTCCTTTGCTGAGAATGCGGATGACGCCGAGAACGAAAACAGGTCGTCAGACGCGGCGACGCCTCCGCCCTGCGGGACTGCGGCATACCAGGCGCGGCCGGGTTCTGTGGCGAAACTCATGCCTACGATGTCGGCGGTGCGGGCGTCGGTGCTTGTGGTCTCGGTGTCAAACGCAAAGCGCGGCGCAGCCTCAAGTATCGCGGCCAGCTCCCTGGCCTGTTCAATCGTCGTGACAAGACCGTATTCGTGCGGAACGTCGCGCAGCGTACGAAGGTGTTCCGGCTCAGGAGTGGCTTCGTTTCTCGATGACGGCTCGTTGGCCCGTATGTTGACAGGAGACAGATATACGCCGAACCTCTTGGCGAGGTTGTACAGTTCGTATTTCACGCACACCGCCGTCAGCCTCTCGGTGTCCGGCGGCGCAAGGCGACACGTCTCCAGGTCTATGTCGATAGGCACGTCCGTCCGGATCGTAGCGAGAAATTTCGACAGCTTTGCGTCCTCAACTCCGGCGGACACCTTTTCGCCGATCTTGCCGCCTATTTCGGCGGCATGGGCAATGATGTTCTCGATGCTGCCCCAGTCGTTGAGCAGCTGCGTGGCCGACTTTCCGCCTATTCCCTTTATGCCTGATATGTTGTCTGCGGTGTCCCCGGCGAGCGCAAGGAAATCGATCATCTGCTTCGGATGCGCAAGCCCCCACATCCTCTTCACGTCCTCAACGCCAAGCACTTCGGATGCCGACGCCCCCTTTCCGGGGCGGAACAGCTTTATCCTGTCCGTCACCAGCTGCGCGGCATCCTTGTCCGGCGTGACTACATACACCGTGTCGAATCCCTCCGCCACGGCCTTTTCGGCAAGCGTACCGATGACATCGTCCGCCTCGAATCCAGGCTTCCGCACGACAGGGATGTTCAGGGCCTCGGCGACCTCGAACGAGTACGGTATGTTCGCCGCAAGCTCCTCAGGCATCTTCTGCCTGTGTGCCTTGTACCCCGGAAACATCTCATGCCTGAAAGTCTTGCCGTCGGGATCCATGGCCAACGCCACGTGCGTCGGCGCAATCTCCTTCAGCACGGCCATCACCCCGTTCACGAAGCCAAGGAGAGCCGATGTGTTTATTCCGGAATACGTGATGCGCGGCTTGTTCAGGAACACAAAATGGCCGCGATACAGAAATGGCATCAAATCGATGACGCACAGCGTTTTCATAATGCGCCCGATTATACCACAACGGCCATGTCACATGGGCGGTCAGTGGTCGTGCCGCCCCTCGCCGTGCCATGGCACGAACGGCGGCACCTCGTCGATGCCGGCGGCGATCCTCTGGCGAACGGCCTCATACAGCAGAATCGTGGCGGCGGCGGACACGTTGAGGGAGTCCGCAAGGCCGAGCATCGGAATTCGTACGCGCAGCTCCGCGCCGTCCATCCACTTCTCGGTGAGTCCGTACTGCTCTGCGCCAAGCGCCACGGCGACGTTCCCCGTGAGATCGACCTCGAAATGCAGCCGCTCCGCATGTGGCGTGGCCGCAAGTATCTTGAATCCCTTCGCCTTGAGCCAGGCCAAGGCCTCCTCGGATGTCGCTTCGACGATCGGCACGGAGAACATCGTGCCGGTCGACGCCCGCACCACGTTCGGGTTGTGTATGTCCGTCGTGCGGTCGCACACGATCACGGCGGACACCTTTGCGGCGTCCGCACTGCGGAGAATCGTGCCGAGGTTGCCCGGCTTCTCAATCGCCTCCGTCACCACAACAAGCGCGTTTGGCGGAAGCACAAGGTCGGAAAGCCGTCTTGAGACGTGCGGCCCGGTCATCAGCAGACCGTCCGGACGCTCCTTGTACGCCATCTTGACGAACGCCGTCTTCGAGCACAGGAATACGTCTGCACCCGCACGTTCGGCGTCATCCACAAGATTCCGTTCGTTCTCGTTCTTGAGATACAGATCCGGACAGTGGAAGATTGCATTCGGACGGTAGCCGTTGTCGAGCGCACGGCGACATTCGCGAAAGCCCTCGACTATCATTTCGCCGGTCTCCTCGCGCTCCGAACACGAGCGGAGCTTGACGACGTGCTTTATCTTCGGGTTCGCTGGACTTGTAAGTTCAGTTCTCACTTCCGGCCCTCCTGCTGCTTCTGTTCCTTCGGGCTTTCGTACGGCCGCACACGCAAACGCGCACCGACGCCCTCGCATATGCGGCGGCAGCGTTCCTGCTTCTCAGGCGAAGTGACAGGCTCGCCAACAACCGTCATGACAACGCTCGGCACGAATCTCGCCACCTCTCCGGCAAACTTCAGCATGGCAGGATACGCCTCCGCACCGAACTTCGGGCGGCACATCGCCAGATATTCCTCAGGATCGTCGGTGTTGAGGCTTATGGAGACCTCATCGACAAGTCCTGCGAACCTTGAAGCCGTCGGAGCGCCGGCAATCAGATCTGAAAGGCCATTCGTGTTCACGCGAATCTTCACATGAGACCATCTGCCGCGAATGAATTTCGCGACATCAAGCAGGGCGTCAAGCCGCTCCGTCGGCTCGCCGTAGCCGCAGAAGACGATTTCGCGGAACCGGCCGAAATCCCAGCCGGAAAGCGAATCCTCAATCTCGCGCACCGTCGGCTCGCGCTCCAGCCAGAGCGAACCGGACCCGAACACGCCGTCGGCGTTGTTGCGCAAGCAGAACGTGCAGGCGCATGGGCACCGGTTCGTAAGGTTCACGTAGACCGAATCCTTCACCTGATAGGTAATGGTCATGCCACAATCTCCGAAAGCACTTCCTCGAAAGCCAGTCCATCATGCGTCGGAATGCCAAGCTCCTCCGAGCGGGCGACAGCCTTCGAGACGAAAAGCGCAGCCCGGCGGACAGACTCAATGAACGATGCGCCGTTGAGAAGCGAACCGAGAAGCGCCGATACGAACACGTCACCGGTGCCGCTCCTGTCCGCACCTATGCGCTTGACTGAAAAGACCTGCGATGCACTTCCCTTTTCGTACACGTAGTTCACAAGGTCGTCGCCGCGCGCTATGCCGGAGATGACGATGTGCTTCGCATGAACCGCAAGAGCGTCGCAGAGGTCTTCAAGTTCGCCGTCTGTCATGTCCGGCGAATACGGCCTGTCCGCAAGGACGCAGGCCTCGGTAAGGTTCGGCGTAAGCACATCCGCGACGTCGAGGAACGCCCGCATCGACTTTGCAAGTTCGTCGTCGTACGTAGAATACAGCCTCCCGTAGTCGCCCATCACCGGATCGACAAGCACGAGCGTATCGGGAGTGCGGAACGCCTCGATGAAGCGGAACACAAAATCGATCTGGCGGCGGGAGCCGAGAAAACCGGTGGATATGGCGCTGAACCGCAGATCCAGCCTCTTCCACTGCTCCACATAGTCGTCAAGATGGTCTGTGCAGTCAGTCCACGCATACGACGGGAAGCCGGTGTGGTTCGTGAAGATCGCCGTTGGAACGGGACAGCACTGAATCTTCATCGCCGAAAGTATCGGCAGTGCGACAGTCAGTGAACATCTCCCGAAACCGGAGAAATCGTTTATGGCCGCAACTTTCCTCTGTCTGTTGTGGTCTTCCATTCTCAACAGTCCATCGCCGTGCATTTGCAAAGTGGATGCGGCGACATGGCCGCATCCACTCCGTTCAATCGCTGAACCAGCACCCGCCGTCCATGCGGACGGAACGGGTGGTCGGTCACTCCGGTCAGGCCTTGGCGGCTGCGGAGATGATTCCGGCGAAGTCCTCGGCCTTGAGGGCGGCGCCGCCGATGAGACCGCCGTCGATGTCCTTCTTGGCGAGCAGTTCAGCGGCGTTGCCGGGCTTCATCGAGCCGCCGTACTGGATGCGGACCGTCTCGGCCGTCTCGGCTCCAACGAGCTTGGCGAGCGTGGCGCGGATGAGCGCATGGACTTCCTGCGCCTGGTCGGGCGTAGCCGTCTTTCCGGTTCCGATCGCCCAGACAGGCTCGTACGCAATCACAAGCTTCGCGCAGTCTGCCGCCGTGACATCCTTGAGACCGACGTTCATCTGACGCTCGATGACCTCGTTGAGCTTTCCGGCCTCACGCTCCTCAAGCGTCTCGCCGACGCAGACGATGGCCGTAAGGCCGGCGGCGATCACGGCGCGTGTGCGCTTGTTCACCGTCTCATCCGTCTCGCCGAAGTACTGGCGGCGCTCGGAGTGGCCGATGATCACATACTCGGCTCCGGCGTCAACGAGCATTCCTGTGGAGATTTCGCCGGTGAATGCGCCCTTCGCCTCCCAGTGCGCGTTCTCAGCACCGGCCTTGACCTGGGTTCCCTTGCAGGCTTCGACTGCGGCGGGAATGTCGATCGCGGGCGTGCAGCACACGATGTCGACGTTATTGAAATCCTTTGTAGCCTCCGCGATCGCCTTCACGAGAGCGGCTGTCTCCGAGGGCTTGACGTTCATCTTCCAGTTGCCGGCGATGATTTTCTTGCGCATTTTCTGTTCTGACCTTTCTGTATCCTTGCTTCTTGTTGCAAAATGCCCGCTGGAGTGTTATCTCTCCAGACACGTATCCGCCCTCCTGCCGACACCCGCCGGGCATGGGAAAGCTTTTTGGGCGTAATTATACACCATGAGCGTTCCGTTTTGCAAGGAAATTGGAAATCGATCCATTTTTCTTGAACGGCAGTAATCTATCTGGCAAAATCCAGCAGCCTCACCGTCTCCGGGGGGATGACAGCTTCGGCAACACCGTCAATGAACCGCCACTCTCCGTCTGCCACAAGCTCCTTTGCCCGCTTCGCACCAGCGAGCGACCGGATTTTTGCGTTCTGCGGCGTTGTGCCGGAATTGAACACGGTCAGGTATCTGTCGCCAAACTGCTCGACGAACACCGCTGGCGTCTCGGAGACGGCAAGGGTGTTGACCGGACGCCATCCGGCCTCGGAGACCATCCGGCAGAGCGGCACGTACTTCCTGAACAGCGGACGGTCTCGGTTATACAGTTCCGGACGCGAAAAGTAGTGTCCGCCGGAGGCGTTCGGGCTGAAGAAGCTCGGAAGCAGTCCATAGGCGAGAGTACGCTGCATGTACTTCTCGACCATTTCATGCGTGAACTTGTCGAAGTTTACGTTCATCAGAAAACAGTACGGCTTGCCGCCGCTCATTGCGCGACGGAACAAAAGCTCCTCGTCGGACATCGGCTTCCACTGCGCTGTCTTGTGGTCAATCCATCCGGTCTCGGTTCCGTTGTAGTCGCTGTACGGAACAAGCCACGGCCAGCGGTTCGGAACGCCGTTGCACATAAGGTAGCGCCCGATCGAATGGCATCTCTCGGATGCGGCACGTACATACTCGTAGAACATGAGCGACTTGGCGAGAGCCGGACGCTTCGTCTCCCTGGAGTATGCAAGCGGCGTCTTTGAATACGCAAAATGCTCGCGGTTGAAGTTCACGTCCGAAGTGACATAGCCCTCTGCGGAGTCGATGTACTCGCCGTCAACGCCCTGCGGGAACGTCTTGCCGCCGTAGCGGCCGTTCCACTCCCTTTCCGAAAACTTGTATGCGTATTCTCCGCCCGGAAGCGACGGCAGCGGACACAGGTTCCACACTGCGCCGCTGCACCACGGTTCGTCCTTGACCTTGCCGACAACACGTCCGTATTCATCGCGAAAGGCCGATCTGCGCCACGCAATTGCGAATTCGTTCCCGTTTGCCGCCTGCCTGTCACCCTCTATGAAGCAGTCGCCGAGTGTGTACCCGCCCATGCCTTTCGGCATCGCCATCCACCATGTTGACGGCTCGGTGTAGTGGAACGTGAGAATGTCGTGGGCGTCATCCCAGGCCGGTTCGTCATCGCCTTCCTTTACGCCAAAGCCAAAATCCTCCCACCCTTCGACCTTGCTGATGTTGTGGAACGCCATCCATAAGCCATGCCTTTTGATCCTGACTTCGTTGAGTTCCGGATATAGTGCCTGATATGTCGCAAGTGCACCGCGAAATCCATGCTTCGCGGGAAACGCAAAGCGCACAAAGCGGAAATGCGCGTCGGGGTGCTCCTTGGCAAATCCGAGATCGAACGCAATGAACAGCTGACGCAGACGCGGGTGGGCGGTCACGCGGAATACAGCCGGCGCAGTGCAGTCGATTCCGAGCGCAACGCCCTTTCCTCCGACAGTCACGGCACCGAACGGCCAGCGGGACATCAATCCCTCACCGGCGTTTTGCTGGATTGTGGTGCGGAGCTGCGCATCGCCAGCTGCATCGACAACCACATCCGTGCGCGGATCGGAGTGCCACACCATCGGCGCAGCCTCATCGAACGGAATCGCATACACAAGCGTGACGGCTCTGTCACGTCCGGAAAGCTCCTTTGCCGTGACGTCGAAAATCGTGGCGTCCGCAATCCGCTCCGTCTTCACGTCAAGCGCAATCTTCTCCGCCTCGCCGCCGGACGCAACGGAAACGAAACCGCGACCGGCTGTGACGTCACGCACCATGAAACCGGGCGCTTCGAGCTTGCGCTGCTGTGAGACATCCACAAAACAGGTGTCATACATTGAAATCACACCGAGCGAATGCAGCCGGACGACTGGTGCGCGGAACTTTACGCATCCGGCGACATTCCTCAGAAGCAGATTGCAGAAAAACGACTTGACCGGCTTGTCCGGCATTACCGTCACCTTTCCCTTCTGCCAGCCAAGGCTGGGATTGCGGTCAAACTGGGCGCACTGTCCGTACAGCGACGTTCCGTCCGCATACTGCACGTCGATGTAGAGAGCGTAGTCGTTGGAGCGCTCACCGCGCACTGTGACGGCCAGGCTCTCCGCCGTCACTGTGAACGGCGCGGCATCGGTCTGATTCAGGTTTACGCCCCACGATGCGCCGCGAGACACCTTGGAATCCTTGCCGTTGTCGCACACGATAACGTCCGTACCCTCCAATACGAACCCTGCGCCAAATTTGTGGCACTTGTCAAAAGTGAGATTGCGCACAGATACGCCAGCCGTTCCGGAAGCCTCCGGATACACCACGCCGCCCACAAGCGGAAGCGCAAAGATCGCAACCGCGACAAAAATCAGATTTGATGCTTTCATGTGCTGCATTGTACCACAATTCAATTGCTGACCGCCTGTTCAATATGTTTGAGAAAGATTGCGGACAACGCCTTGTATCCGGCATCGGTCGGATGGACGGAATCCGACATCATCCCGCGCACGATTGCGCCGTTTGCGTCAACGAATCGTCCCCCGGCATCCTCGAAACTGACCTTCCCGTCATATCCGTACGACGGAATCCGCGCCAGAAGCGCGTTCAGCCTGTCCACGTTCCGGCGAAGCGGACTTCCCGGCGTCCCCGCCGGCAGGACGCCCAGCAGCAGGATGCGCGTCTGCGGCTGAATGCGCCGGATGCGACCAACGAGGCCTCTGATCGCCTGCGCCGTCTCCTCCGGCGAATCCGGTAGGCCGTCTTCGTCCGGCACAAGGTTGTTCCTGCCGAGCATGACGACAACCAGCTTCGTGCGCACGTTCTTGAGCGCACCGTTGTCGACTCGCCAAAGCGCGTTCTCCGTGCGGTCGCCCGCACAACTCATGTTCATGACGCGCACACGGCGGCCGAACAGCGACTTCCAGCGCGGAAGCGTCAGCGAGTCGTCCGTCTCGCCGATGGAGTCGACGCCCGACCACAGATGGAGCGCATCGTCGCCGATGAACACGACATTCGGATTCGTGCGCCATGTCTTGGCCTCCGCCAATATGTAGTCGTGCCGTTCGCGCCAGTCATAGCCGACGGCCCGTCCGTTCTCCGCCGGCTGCAGGGCGCGGCTGGCCGGAACGCCCTCCGGCGTCGGGGCGGCGTTCACGCCCATCCGGCGAAGCCTCGGAATGTGGTCGCCCAGCCGCCGCACGAAGTCGCCGTAGTCCCGGACGGACTTCTCCGTCCACAGGATCTCAGCGACGGCGCACAGCCTCGGGAAGCTCTGCCACATAAGCTCTTCCGGAACTCGTATTCCCTCCGACCAGAGAAGCCCCTCAGAACCCAGCACATGGCCGGCGAATTCTCCGGGAACGCCGTCTGTCGGATCGAACGTGTAGACGCGGGAAAGCGGCAGCCCACCGCCGTCCGACCGCCACGGATCATCGGGAATCCCCTGCTTCTGGTCAAGGTACGTCAACCGGTTCGGGCAGACCACGCAGTCGACGCCGTTCGTGGCGGCGAAGGCCGCCTTCTCCGTTCCAAGCCAGCACATGACCGCCGTGTTTCCGCAGATGCCGCCGTCCAGCATTTCCTCCCAGCCAATGGCACGTTTGCCCTTCTTCATCAGGTACTCCGCAAAATGGCGCATCAGCCACGTCTGCAGCGCATTCTCGTCCTTCAGCCCGGCAGACTTGATGCGGGCCTGGCATTTCGGGCATCTCCGCCAGCGAATCTTCGGGCACTCATCGCCGCCGATGTGGATGAACTCGGAGTGCTTGAACAGACGGCAGTATTCGTCGAGAACGCTTTCAAGGAAGGCAATGGCACGGTCGTTTCCGGCGCAGTACAGCTCGCGCTTGACGCCCCATTTCACGTCCACCCGACGCTCAAGCCGCTCGCCGAGACACGAGAATTCCGGATAGGCCGTGAGCGCTGCCCTGGAGTGTCCGGGAATCTCCAGTTCCGGCACGATCTTGACGTGATGCCGTTCCGCGAACTCGACGATCTCCTCAATCTCCTCCTCCGTGTAGAAATACGGCCCGTACTGCCGTCCGTCGCCCTCTGCGGAATTGTCGAAGCGCGGGCTTTCCGCCCGAACTGACCCTCGCGCCGTCAACTCCGGCCATTTCCGGATCTCGATGCGCCACCCCTGGTCTTCCGTCAAATGCCAATGCAGGACGTTCAATTTATTGAACGCCATGGCCTCGATGATCTTCTTGATCGTCTCCTTGCCGAAGAAATGGCGCCCTTCGTCCACAAGGCAGCCACGCCAGCGGAAGCGTGGCCAGTCCCGTATGCGGCAGAACGGATACGAGATCTGTTCGCCCACGCCCTGCGCCAGCTGCCGAAGCGTCATCCGCGCATAAAACGCGCCATCGCCGTCCGACGACGCCACGCGAATGCCGGAAGCGTCGACCGTCAGCTCATATCCCGCTTTCGGCAGAGCCGCATCGAAGACGTCGACAACGTTCGTGCCGCGATACGTCCCGTCTCGCCATTCGACCTGCTGAGGCGCAGGGACGATCGACGGCGGGATGCCGGAGCCATCGGCAGCCTCCTCCGCAGATGCAAAAACGGCAATTGAACACGCAAGCGCGCAAACCGCGCCCATCACGAACATCCTCTTTTCACCCATCATCAATACCTTTCCTGCCGATTCTTCTGACGATTCACGTGGCACAAGCATCAACGTCCACTCCCTTTCCCGAACGACAGCACGACCAGTGCGTTCGGTTTGAGCGACACCTTTGCGCCGTTGGCCGTCCGGCTCACCTGCGGCGCGTCAATGCCGTCCCAGGACAGCAGTTCCCGGCCGTCAACCGCAATCACGCCCTCGGCCGGTCTGTCCTTGGCCGTGCAGACGACAACCGCCATCTGCTCCCCGTCCGCAAAGGCCCGGGCAAGCAAGGCATCAGGGTTGCTGTTCGAGAAGCCGTCCGTATCGCGGTACATGCCCATCAGGACGGGGTACTTCCTGCGCAAGGCGTTGACTTGCCCCAGCCGCTTCTGGTGAAGCGGCGCCCAGTCGAGTGTGCGCTGGCAGCGGAACGTCTCGCCGTCCGTGCGAAGCCCCGTGAGCAGGTTGTTGTTCACGCGCCACGCAACGTCGGTGTCGTCGCGGATTTCGCGATCACTGACCGGCACTTCGGGGAACGTGTAGCGCATCCACTGAGGAAAGTCGGTCGGCTTGGAGGGGTTGATGAGGTTGTGCACGTAATCGACGTGCTGTGCGCAGACGTCGACGAAACACTCCGTTCCGATCGCGAAATCCTTTGGCGCATTCGCATCTATGTAGTCGTGAAGCATCTTCAGCGTCTTTGCCTTTTCCGCGATGATGAAGTGGTCTGGCATAGCGAACTCGCCGTCCGTCGTCCAGGTGGACGTGTATTCGCAGTAGCCCAGCTGGTCGAAGAACACCGAATCGGCCCCGAAGTCGATTGCCCGATCCACCATCTTGCGGAGAAGCGAACGCCAGGTCTCGCTCCGCTGGTTCGCCGGCGTGAACGTCCGGGTGTTGTAGTAGCCCGTGAACGTACCTGTCCCCTTGAAAAGGTACTGCTCCGTGTACACGGATCCCGTGTTGTCCCGGTAGCACACGTCCTTGCCGGCGCCGTTCCGGTAGAAGTCGCTCTCCAGGTCGATGAGCTTGCCGTTGAAATACAGGTGGAAGCGGCCGCCCTTGCGCCGGAACTCCGCGATCGCGCCCTTCCACGCCGCATCGCCGCCGAGTTCCGGATCTGTCTGGAAGTACGAGTCGGGATAGCCGTTGTCCATTCCGGAATTCCACCAGCCGAAGCAGAGAAGCGTGTCGATGCCCGCCTTCCGTCCGGCCTCCCAGACCTGTCCGGGGACGTCTTCGGGCGTATAGTAGGTGACACCGTACTGATGACGGAAGATGATGCGCTGCCAGCCGGTCATGGCCTTCACCCAGTCCGGCTCGGGACGCCGCCGCCACCACGTGTCCGCCCATCGGCGGTAGATGCGCGACGTCGTCTTCCAGTCGCCGGCGTACGGCGAGAGGACGTTGGAGTCGTTCTTCCACGTTCCGCCGCAGCAGACATCCGGGTACTTGTACAGCCCCACCTCAAGGCGCGTAAACGACATCGGGCCGTCGGGATACACCCGCAGACCATGCCAGGTATCCTGGAACGTGCCGTCGTGGCTTCCGACGTACAGCCCTTCGCGTCCGTTCAGCAAGGCAAAGCAGTTCGCGACGGTATGGCTCGGATACTTGTAGTCGATCTGGCGGAACTCCCACGTCCGGCCGAAGTACGGCGGCTCGTTCCCCTCCCGCGCAATCTTGCCGACCGGATCCTTGAACCGTTCGCCGCCGAGGAACGTCGTCATCAACTCCGCGTCCGCCGGCAGACGGCAGTCGCCGACAAGCGGATACTGCAGCTCGCGAACGCAGGTGTGCGGTTCGCGGCTCGACACCTCAGACGCGAAGCGCACAAGGCCGTCATCCCCAAGCGTGACGGTCAGGCGCAAGCTAACGTTCAGCGTCTTCCCCCGACACGTGAGCGACGGGTAGAAGAGAACGATCCGTTCGGCGTCAGCCGTGACGACCGGCGTCTGCTCCAACCCCAGCACTGGCACCTCGCGCTCCTCGTGTCCGCCGCGCCGGTCGTCGAAATAGAGCCGCCATAGCGGTGCGCCGCCCGCCCAGTCATGTCCCGTCGCCTTGCACACGAGCGCGTTCAACTCGCCTCGGTCTCCTATATCGATGCGCACCAGGTCGTTCTCAAGCCTTGCCGCCGACGCGACCGACGCGATGCCGGCGAACGCTATCGCGAGCATTCCGGTTTCCTTTGAAAACTTCATCTTTACTTCATCCTTTCCCAAACCGCGACATCAAGCGGATCAAGTTCCATCGACTGCGCTGTTCCAAACACGAACCGCCATTGGCCGTTCAATTCGATTCTCTTCCTCTCACGTGAGAGGTTGGCGAAAAACACGAGGTCGCGTCCGTCCGCCGTACGCCCCGTGCGCCACATCACGCCATACGGTGCCTGTGCATCGTCCCTCGGCGACGGGGCAAGCGCGGCGTAGTCCACCGGACGGCACGGCAGCGTCAGCGTCTGCCGCCGTTCGCCGCGCTCGTCCTTTGTGAGCGCCGTCGGCGCGGAGAAGAGGAGCGTGCCGCCGCCGGAAACGAAGCGTTCGAGCGCGGCGTACACGCGGTCGGAGACGCGCCGGGCGTCAGGAAGCACGATCGTCTTCACGCCCTTGAAGTCGCCGCGCTCAAGGTCGCGCTCCGTGATGAACCGCACCGCCCAGCCGGAGAAGGACGCCTTGCCGTAGACGTCGTACAGCGACCGCACGTAGGCGTCGCGCTCGCCGAACGACGCGACGGAGTGGAAGAGCCGGAACGGCGGATTTGGCGTACGCCTGAACGCGGCGATCTCCTCCGGATGCGCCCGGCAGTCAAGCGCCGCACGAAGCGTCGCGTGGTAGGTGTTCGCGCGCGTGAACGCGTACTCGCCGTACGTGTGCCGCGTGTTCGCCCACTCCCAGATGGATGATGCGTTCAGCCCCATGAGAAACGCCAGCACGTTCGAGAGGTAGATCTCCTTCTCGGAATACTCCCTGTACACGCCGTCCACAATCACGTGCGTCTCGTTGTCGGCAACCGGCTTCTCCGGCGCGACGGAACGCGCAAGGTCAAGCTCGAACCCGCCCTTCGGGAAATCCATAGCCCATTCGCTTCCGTCCAGCCCGAATCCGCCGTCAAAGCCGACGATGTCGAAGATCTCCCACAGCCGCTCGAAGTCCGCCATGACGACAAGCGGATCCAGCCCGGCGATGTTGTAGTGCGTGGAGTAGTGGACGGTCGTGGGCAATCCAAAGCGCCGCTTGAGCCAGTCCTGCTGCGGAATCTCGCGGGCGATGTTGCGCGCCAGCTGCGCCTGCATCCGCGCAAACTTCCCGCCCTCGTCGCCCGTCGGCGGCTTGGCGTCCCACTGCTCCGGGAATGACACCTGAAACACGAACGCCGGCGACGGATTGGACGGCACGAGCGAGCCAAGCCAATAGCCGCGCCCGTTCCGGTAGGCGTTCTGCCGGTCGGCGGACGCGACCGCCAGCGGGTCGTGCGCCGTCAGGTCGTGCGAGGTGGCGTGTGCCGACCCCCATGCACAGTAGATGCCGTTCGTCTCGCAGCGGCGCACTACATCGGCGTAGTTCGTTCCGCCGATGTAGAAGCAGTTCACAAGGTTGAACCCGGTCTTCGCGATCCACTCGATGTCCGCATTCTCCCACCCGGCGACATTCGTCCAGGTGTCCGGGCCGATCAGAAGAATCTCCCTGCCGTCAACCTTGAACCCGCCCTCCGACGGCACGGGACGTACGCCACGCGGATACTTGACCGTCCGAAGCGGCGCAACCTTTCCGGCGGCAAGGGCCTCCTGCCGCGCCGCGAGTTCCCGTTGCAGGCGTTCGAGGTCGATGACATTCTTCAACACGCGCTCGTCCATGTAGTGCCGATATCCGTCCGTGATGGCCTTGCGCACGTGGCCGACGGCGACCTGCCCTTCGGCATCGAGGTCGCGTCGCATGAACTCCACGAAATAGTCCGCCATCGCCTTGACTGCGAGGGAATACTCGTCATCTGCCGCAACGCGCAACGCGGCATTGGCGACGGCGATTGCGTCCACCCGGCGGCGCTGCTCGTCCCGCGTGGGCAGCTGGGCGCGTTCCGGCTCAAATCCCGTCTCGACGCGCACGAGATCGACGAACGGCCACAGGCGCGGATCGCGGCCGCCCAAAACGCCGTCGGCGATGCCCATCCAGTTCTCGACGGTGTCGCCCCTGTCTCGATCGACGACGCAGACATTGAACCGGATGCCATCCGCCCGCGCCATCCCGGCGGCGGCGAGTTCCTGCCACGTGAAGCAGACCTTGGCTTTTTCGCCGGGATAGAAGCGCTCAAGGGTGCGCTCGCCAGCCGCATCGGCAAACACGACATGGATGCCGTCGTCCGCCGTTTTCACATCATCGGTGACGCGCACGTCGACATCGACGCCCTGTTCGCCCGTCGCCACATGCGCGACAAACGAAAGATCGGATGCCCCCGACCATGTCGGAGACGCGAGCGGACGGTAGTCCTTCGTCTCGCCCCGCCGGATCTCGCCGCCGACAACGCCCCAGTCTCCCGCTCGCAGCGCACGGAGAGCATCGAGATCGCCATGGCCGTTGACGCGACCAAACGCAATCGACAGTGCAAGCCGCTCGCCGGGGGCGACGGCCCTTCCCTGGCGCGGCGCAGGAATGTCGGCCGGTGCGCAGAACGTGCCGGGACTGCCGTCGCCACGCGGACAGAACGTCCCGAACTCGCGTCCCATGTACCACGTCTCGCCGCCAGCCGTGCGCCCAAGCACGTACCGCCCGGCCTTCACCTTGTAGCCACCCTCCTTCGACCGGAACTCCTTCGTCGTCGGAAACGGCGCGAATTCCGTCCCGTCGATGGCGTAATCCGTCACTTCAAGCCCCATCCCCTTGTTCCACGAGACGAAATGGAACGGAGCCAGCACATTCAGGCGTGAGGCCGCGACTACGCCGGGGACTCCCGGCTTCATCACGTAGTCCGTGACGAGCCGCGCCTTGTCCCACGGCGTCGGCTTCTTGCCGTGCAGGTAATCGTGCAGGGACAGCGAGCGGTCTGCCCGCACGACAACGACGGGATTGGTGGCAAGCACCGAAAAGGCGTCGTCGCGCCCGTCGCACACGGCCGCCACCATGCCGTCCGGCCCGGCGACGCGGATGTTCTGCGAGAACCGCCGCGCCCATCCCTTTGCGTCATCAATCGGCGAACCGGCCGACGACGAGAACGCCGCCAGCACCGCAACCAGCCCGGCAACGAACGCCCTCACCGCTCCGTTCATCTTTCGACTCCACTGATGGCGACGACGCACGGACGCACCTTCGGATTCCACCGGAACGAGGATGCCGTCACCGTCTTGCCGGAAAGGACGTCGTGGATGGACGCTTCAACGGATAGCCGCAGCTCCAGTTCTACGTCCGGCTGCGCGTTCAGGGCGCGTGTGCCCTTCATGACGTTCCCGGCGTCCACGGCCGTTCCCGTCAGCAGCAGGATTCGCCGCCCGTCCGCCGTGCGGAAATCCCCGCACGTGATTCCGGTCGCCACACCGCCGCCCGGCGTCATCGCGACTTCATAGTCGGCCTTCACGCCGCAGTCCGCGAAAAAGGTGCGCAGACCATTGACGAACGACGCATCGTTCACGTTCGGCAGCGATGGACAGCAGCGGTCGAGCAGCCCGGCGAACGGCGCCGTCGGCACACCGCGTTCATCATGCCGGCCGCACCGGTCGTCTCCGACGACGACGCCGCCGCGTGCGCGGAAGTCTCGGATTGCGTTGCGCGTCGCCTGCGACAGCGCCCAGCATTCCGGCAGAACAAGCACCTTGGCCGTTTCAAGCCGTTTCGCCAACAGCGGCTCGCTCGTGTAGTCAAAGCCGAGGCGCAACGTGTGCAGCACCTTCTCCCACTGCTCCTGCGAACGGAACCAGTTGAGGTAGTGGCTCCCCTCCTTCTTGCCGCGAGCATTCCAGTCGAACTGGAGCGGATCGTCGCTCTCAAGCCAGGCAATGCCCATGCCGCCCTGCGCATAGAGGATTGTGACGGGCATCGGCGCGCGTTCGGCGGCGTTGATCATGTCGCCCCATCCGCCGGAGACGAGCGGCGCAAGCGCGGCCTTCAGCCGCTTGCCGTTCGCACTCAGCAACCCGTCCTCCGCCAGATAGCCCTCGCCCGTCGCCACGGAGTGTTGGACAGAGCCGTACAGCATGATCCCCGTCGCGCCGTTGTTGACGGCGCCCCAGACGTCCATCTCGACATGGTCGTAGTTTCCGTATCCAAGCCACGTCAGCACGGGCGAACCCTTCCGCTTGAACGAGCGCACGTACGCGCTCGGCCCGTAGTCCTGCCCGGACGTCCGGTTCGGGACTATCTTCGACGGATCGATTCCGGCCATCGGCGTCATCCACGTCCAGTTCGGCTGCCCGGTGGCGACGGCCGGGTTCTCGCGCCCGAACACGTCGACCGCGACCTTTGACGTCTCCGCGAAGACATCGTCCATGAACAGCCGGAACTCAAGCCATGACGCATAGTTCCGGTCGCCCTTCCGGCGGCGGCCGCGCATCTCGTCCGTGAGCGACGGCACGACGTCGTCGAACGTCGCGAACGCCGTCCCCCATGCCCGGTTCAGCGCGGCGACATAGCCGTACTTCGTGCGCATCGCGTTCCTGAACCGCGCAAGGCACGGCACCATGCGGCACGGTTCCGAATCCTTGGCGTGATAGTTCATCCAAGGCGCCGAGAGAGTCATCTCGTCTCCGATGGCATACGCAAACGGCTCGCGCCCACGGGCCAGACGCGCATAGGCGGCGAACCCCGCCTCGGCGGCCGGCCGCCATTCGGGATCGGAAAGGCAGGCATTGCGCCAATGCTTCCTGACGGGATCGTTCCCGTAGCATGTGCGGCCATGGATGCCCTGCTCCTGAAGTGCCGCCTCCACAATCGGATTCTCGCGGTTGACGATTCCGCCCCAGCCGTCCGTCCACGCGAAGCCGTGCTTCGCCGCATCGTACGCGCCGGGCATCCAGCAGTTTATAGCGTTGATTCCGATGTCACGCATGACGGGATAGAACTGCCGCCGATAATGGATCGGCATCCACAGGTAGCCGGCGACGACGAATTTCCGGCTGTCTTCGAAGCACGGACGGACAGCCAGCGGCGCGTCCGGCGTGTACGTCCACGGCGCGACCTCAAGTTCCCTGTCGAGAATCAGGTCGGCGTAGAGCAGCGACCACATCTCGTTGTACGGATAGCCGGCCTGACGCTCGTCGAAGTCGAAGAGTTCGCGCGTCAGGTACACCTCGTCCACCTCCGGCCAGATGGCGCTGCGGAAGAAGACGCGACCGCGCAGAAGCAGCTCCACGACCGTGCCGTCGCCGAACCGCCCCTCCGAGAGGCTCGCGACTCCGTACCGGCCGCATCCCTTCGGGGAGATGCGCGAATAGTCTACGCCCTGCGGCAACTCTCGCGGACGCCCGAAGCGCCGGCCGTACTCGGACGAGACGAAGACCGCCCGTCCGCCGCGCCGGACATACGCGACGACGGCCTTGTTCTTCTTCTCGAACGCATCGGCGCTCGTACCGGCGAAGAACAGGACGTACTCGCCGTTCGAGAACCGCCTCTGCACCGTCTCTGGATCGGCAGTCGCGCCGTCCTTGACGACATCGACCTTCAGGCCGAACTGCCGTTCGAGGTCTTCGGCAACCCAGTCGAGACACGATCCTGACGCAAACAGCAGAACGCGCTGCGGAACCTTCTCCTTCGCGAAGACGTGAAGCCTCCGCTCCGGGAAGCGTCCGCTCGCAGACGGCTTCCGCTCGCGACGCTTCAGGCCCAGATTAAGTTCGGCATCGTCCAGAACCCGCAGCGACAGGTTGTTCAACGTGACGTTCACCGGCTTTGACACGGCGATGCGGAACTCGCCATCCTCGATTTTCCAGCCCAGGTCAACCCGGTCGCCGACAAACGCCCTCTCGCACCGGAAATCCAACAGTGCGCCCGCCTTCGGCGGTGACGCAAGCCGCTGCGACAGCAACACGCCGGGCGTATCGCGCCGGACGACGACGAGAAAGTCCTCGCTGAGATAGTCGCGCTCGCGATACTCGAACGCCACGTCACCGGGGATGCGCCATCCCGCCGGTGTCCGTCCGTCGGGTGCCTTCGCGTCAAGCGAACCGTTCGCGAGAAGCTCAGCGTCTGCGGCACGTGCCGCGACCGCCGCCGCAAAGCATACGGCCGCAACGCCAAGATGCCGCACACCGGATTTCGCCGCCGTCATCTCTGCGATGCCTTTCGCTCAAGCACGATGGCAGGACGGAAGGAGTTGTACCCGCCTTTATTCTGCTTCAGGTAGAACGCCGCCCGTGCGGCGGAACGGCAGCGGTCTGCGCTCGAAATCCAATCTCCTCCGCGAACCACCGCATGAAATCCATTTCCGTCAGTCGCAACAACATTCAAGGGTTCGACGACCGGCTTGTCGCCGAGGTCGTTCCTGCACGTCGTCCAGTCCACCACGTCGCGGCAGACCTCACCCGCATTACCGTGCATGTCATAGAATCCCCAGGCGTTCGGCAGATACCCGCCGCCGACACCAGGCTGATTGCTCTGATCCCAAACGCCGTTGCGGCTGCAGTAGTTGCCGAGCAGATCCATGACCGTATTGGCATAATAGCCGTCCTTGTAGGCTGTCTTGCCGCTGTCGGTGTAGACACCGTAGTAGTCGCCCTCACCCGCACCGGCATTCCAGGAACCGTCCGTGCCGGCGCGGCAGGCGTACTCCCACTGCGCCTCGGTCGGCAGGTCGAGCGTGTAGCCGGACGGAAGGCAGTTCGCCGACGACGAACGGAAACGCCCGAAGAACGATTCCGGATCCACGTCCGTGCAGGTGTTGTTCCAGTACTCCGTCGTGTATCCGCGAAGCGAATACAGGAAGAACGTGCTGGAATTGGTACTCAAGAACGTCGGACGCCAAGCTTGCTTGACATAGTAGTCACCGGCGGCCTGCGCCGTGACGTTCGTCTCCCACACCTTGAACGACTGCGCATACGTCAATTCGAAGAGCGCAAGGTAAAAGTCGTTGGTGAACGTGACGAGATGCCGCGTCTCCGTCAAGGCCGCGATATTATTAGCATATGCCACCACGCGCTTGGCCTCCGACTCCGGCGATCCCATGAAATACGAACCGGCCCGGCAGCGACGGAACGCCAGCTTCGTCGTCTTGTACACGTCCGTGTTGAATCCGCCCTCCGGCGGCGCATCCATCTGCTCAGCCGTGTACGTTCCGCCAACGCCGGCCGAAAGATCCATGACAAGATAGCGGCGGCCGACCGGCTGCGTAAGCGAAAGGCTGAACGTCAGCCCAATGCGCGGTGCGGCGGATGCGACCCCGGCGGCAACGGGATTCCACGTCAGCCGATGCGTCCCGGCCTTCACATATTCCAGATCCCCGCTCTGGGCGGCGTAGGCGCCGGTGACGTCATTCCCCTCTGGGTCTGTCACCTTGAGAACGACGTCCCATCCGATGCCGCCGTTCGAGTCGCCATCTATCCGGTACTCGATGACGGTCTTGGCGTTCCACGGCCACATCTGCGAAATCTTCTCGAGCGTGACTGTGGCGCCGTGCGAGACAAGGCCCGCCACGGCGGAAACAAGAACGATTGCAGCTTTTTTCATCACTTCACCTCCCGTACGATTGCCGGACGCACCGTATACAGCTCCGCCGACGGCAGCCAGCCTTTCCGGCGCGACGCACTGCGGCAGTTCTCCGCGCCGGTCAGCCATCCGCCGCCACGCGCAATGGCGCACCTGTTCGTCGAGTCGAACCATACGTAGAGCGGCTCCACGGCCTCTGCACTGCCAAGGTCGGCATTGCCGTTGGACTCTACAGCCGCGTCGCGGCAGAACTCTTCGCAGTTGCCGTACATGTCATAGAAGCCCCACGGATTCGGCGCGTACCGGCCAACGGTCGAGGGCTGTACCTCCTGTCGCCACACGCCGCCGTTTGCGCAATACTGCCCAAGCGAATCAAGCGCCGCAAGATGGTAGAACGGCGATTCACGGTGATTGTATTTTCCGAAGTCGGTTACACGCACATAGTCGTTGGAGGTGGGCGAGACGCCGATAGAATAGGCCGTATCCGTTCCGGCGCGGCAGGCGTACTCCCACTGCGCCTCGGTCGGCAGGTCAAGCGTGTAGCCGGACGGAAGGCAGTTCGCCGCCGACGAACGGAAACGCCCGAAGAACGAATCTGGCTCGACCTGCGAATCCGTCCTGTTCCACCATGTGTAGTCCGGCCCACGGAAGCTGAGCGGCGTTTCGACTCCGTAGAACACCTTCGTGCTGTCCGCCGAACACGTCTTGTTCGTCTCCCAGATTCGCGCCGACTGCCCCTCGGTCAATTCGAAGAGCGCAAGCCAGAAGTCGTTGGTGAACGTGACGAGATGCCGCGTCTCGGCCAAGAACCGGCTGCCGTCGTTGCGGTCTTCGTATGGCGGCGGAACGCGCATCGCCTCGGTTTCAGGCGACCCCATTAAATACGAACCTGCCTTGCAGCGACGGAACGCCATCTTGCGGGTCTTGTACTCGTCCGTGTTGAACCCGCCCTCCGGCGGACGGTCAAACTGCTCGACCGTGTACGGGCCGCCGATTCCGGCCGAAAGGTCGATGACAAGATACTTCGGCCCGGACGGCTTGCCGAGCGTCACCTCGAACTTGAGCGGGGCTTCGCGGGCGATTTCGCATCCGGCGACCTTCGGATTCCACCAGATGTCATGTTCACCGGCGGACACGAACTCGATGTCGCCAGTCTGTGCCGCAAGCGTACCTGTGACATCATTGCCGAGCGGATCCGTGACCCGAAGCGAAACGTCATACGTCTCGCCCGCCGCCGCGTCAAGTACGTAGTTGACGCGCACCCGTCCGTCCCACGGCCACTGCTGACGCACAATCTGCGAAACGACCTGCGCCCCGTTCGCCGCGCACACGACTGCGGCAAACGCCGCAGAAAGACCAAAAGCCGCCGACATCTTCATGTGTCCCTCCGCTTTTTATTTGACCGTGATCATAAACGCCCGGCGTATGCCGACGGACATGGAAAACGGTTTGCCGTCCACGACGGCGGTGAGCATATCGCCACCGCCGGAAAGCGCCAGCGTCTGCCAGCCGGGCGCACCCATCGACGGCGAAATGGATTCGCCGCCCAATGTCACGTCCGATACGCCTTCCGGGAATAAAACGACAGGGCGCCTGACTGACGCCCTTGCCCAATGACCACGCCGTGCCTCGTCCTTGACGCAGACCGCATCGCCGCTCTTCGTTCCCGCGACAAGCCCCAGCGACGCGGACGCCGACGAAAGTTCTTGGCCGTCCGCGTCCCGATAGGATACGGCAAGCACAATCACCCGTTCACCTGTGGCTTCGCCCGGAAGCGAGAACGGAACCGCAACGGAATCCGACGTCACGTCGGAACTGGTCGCGACCTCCGTTCCGTCAACGCTGACGACGGCAGTGACTGCACCCGTCGGCCAATCAAGCGCAACATTCGACGATGCGGCGGTCACAGTCTTCCACGACAGCGATGCCGCAGGATTGACGCAAATCAGCGCGTTGGTTGACGCAGAACCGGACGCACCGGCCACGGCGCACAGGGCGACTGCCACAGACGCACATAAAGTTCCTGCAACGTTATTCATAGTGCCTCTCCAATTGGACAGAGTATGCCTTAAAACAAATTGCGAGGATTATACATTTTTTTTTCTACGGTCAACCCGTCTGCAACAAGCTGTCCATTATGGTGCTTTCCGCTTCAGGTAGCTGTCGAGAAAGACGTAGCCGATTTCTGTTGCGGATGGCGGCGGCCGGTGTCCTTGTGCGTGATTCACGAGTTTCAGCCTTTCTGGGTTGCGTTCATATCCGGAAGCACTGCGCATGAGCGCACCGCTTGAAGCATCATCGTAGCGTCCGGCTATCAGGCAGAACGGTTTGCCGCCAGAAAGTGAGAGAAGCCCCGCATGATCCATGCCTTTGGCGCGAACTTCGTCAAGTTTTTCGCCCCAGTACCACACATCGCGCCAGTTGGACTGCTCCCAGCGAATCCCGAAATCGCTTGCGACAATCACCT
The DNA here is from genome assembly GCA_964567665.1 of uncultured Lentisphaeraceae bacterium. GTDB lineage: Bacteria > Verrucomicrobiota > Kiritimatiellia > RFP12 > UBA1067 > UBA1731. Next base: position 14,984 of record CAZMNN010000011.1, on the reverse strand, counting down.
TTATGCGCGAATCGATGCAACCCGCATAGAAAGCCATCTTGCCGCCGAGCGAATGTCCGATGATTCCGATGCGGTTGGTGTCTACACGTGCATCTGCGCAGAGCAGGTCGATGAGAAGCCGCGTATCGAACGCAAGTTTTCCGATGCCGGTCCAGTCAGGATGGTCTGCGAGAAGTTTCCGTCCCGCGTGTCCCCATTTCGCCCACTGGTCTTTTGGCGCATTTGCCGGGTCGTATGTTAGGTGGTAGGCGTCCGCCGAAATTGCCACGTAGCCGCGTTTCGCGAGATCCGACATGTACGACACGGCGGCGTAGAACGTCAGGTTCGTCCATGATGGAGCGAGCGGAGAATCTGCACTCCCTGTTCTCGGATCGAATCCAAGTGTCGCCTCCGGAAAGTAGAACGGGACAACAACCGCCGGCAACGGATGTCGCTCTGCTCCGGCTTTCGGAACCGCCATCATCACACGCTGTTCCGTGGACGGGCCGTTGGCCTGACGGAACTCCTCGACGTCAAACTCTGTGAACCGGTACACGCCGACCTTTTCCACTTTGCGCGGAAACGCCGCATACGACGGCGGCGCATCGATGTATGCCCCCCAATCAGATGCCGACGTCAACGATGCGCCCTTCACTTCATTTGATGATGCACATCCTGCCGACGCTGCGCCAACCGCAAGAAGCGGCATGCATCCCATCAGAAAGGCACATCTCTTCATGAGGACAGGATTCACTTGATTTCGCCGCCGCGAAGCTCGACAGAGCGGCTGTAGTAGTCATCCCAAAGTATGAGACCGAACTCCTTGATGATGTTGTCGACAGGGACGGCCGGATCGTTGGAGAGGAACGTCACGCATCCGACAGCTCCTGGATTGCGCACCTCAACCTTCTGTCCGTACTTGTCGACGGCACGTTGCAGTCCGCCCCAGTTGTCGTCAAGATGGCATACACGGTAGTTGGTGTTGATGCGGAAAGTCCCTGTGCGGAAGTATCCCTGCGAATGGAATATCGCCTCGCCGGACGGGCCCCATACATCCTTGGCGAGTTCGCCAAGCGTCGCTCCGACGAAATAGCTTTGGCAGGTGTAGGCCCATACGCGCTGCCAGAAGTCGCCGTGATAGGCGCTGGAGAAGCAGATTACGTCTGGCTTTTCGCGCCTGTACGCTTCAACCAGGTCGCGGAAGTTGAGGTCGAAGCATACGGCGAACCCAACGCGCCCGAAATCGGTGTCTACCACCACCGGACGGTCTCCCGGAACGATCGGGAGTTCCTTCCAGAGGATTTCCCCCGGCGTCGGATATGCCTTGTCGTATACGCCAACCACGTCACCTTCGCGGTCTATGAGATAGGAGGCGTTGGCAAAGCGTCCGTCCTTGCGCTGACGATAGGAGTTGAACACAAGATATGCGCCGTATTCCTTCGCATAGCGCTGAAACTCCTTGAGCAGCAGATCGCCGCGCCGTCTCACCCAGTCGAACTTGTCGGCTGGAGTTGCGCCAAGCCATGAATCCACGCCCTCCGGCAGAACGATCAAATCAGGTTTGTTGGCGATCTCCTTGTCCATTCCGCTCTTCCAGTGGCGGAAACATTCGGCGACAGTGGGCTTGCGCCCCTTCGGAAGCGCAGGACGCGCCAATCCGATGACCGATACCGTAATCTCCCTCCGGACGACCTTGACCGGCTTCTTCACAGGAACGGGGTCGCATGGCGGCGGAAACACCTCGTCGCAGATGCCAACAAGAGCGAACACCACGGCACAAACAGTCAAAATAATTCTTTTCATGACGACAATGATACCATATCGGCATCCATTATCAAACCAAAATCCAATTGCCACCTGTCCACGATGTGTATCTTCCGAATGACAGCTTCACAAGTGACACACATCTGCGTTTCCGCCAAAATCAACCAAAGCAGATGCCTACCTCAGACAAGTGCAATTCAAATCAGCAGCTACGCCGCATAAAGGATGATGGCGGAGGGGGGGGGATTCGAACCCCCGGTGGACTTGCGCCCACACAACCTTTCCAAGGTTGCACCATCGACCACTCGGACACCCCTCCAAACAAAAAACGGCGCACATTATACCAAAACACCCCCACCGATGCAAGCACCCCGCCCGAATGGCAACGGGGTGTCATATCTACTGCTCACGCAGATCAGATGCGCTTTGGCGCGGCGATGCCGAGCAGATCAAGACCCTTGGCAAGCACCCTTCCGAACAGAGCACACAGCTTAAGCCTCGCGTCTCGCACCTCCGGCTCGCTCTTCAGTATCGGATTCTGCTGATAGAACGACGAGTATATCTGCGCCGTCTGGAACAGGTAGTCCGCAAGGAGCGAAGGCTTGTAGTTCTCGGCCGCCTTGCGCACGGTGTCCCCGAACTTGAGCAGCTGCAGCGCAAGAAGCTTCTCGGACTGCGATGCGACGTTGAAACGGAACGATGCGACATCCGGATTGCCGGCCTTCTCCATGAGCGAACACACGCGGGCGTGTGCGTACTGCAGATACGGCCCGGAGTTGCCCTCAAGCGCAAGCGCCTTGTCCCAGTTGAAATCGATCGCAGTCCCGGGATCATGGCTGAGATCCGCATACTTCACCGCACCGAACCCGATCTGCTCGGCAAGCGCCTCGTCTCCACCGCGATCCTTCACGATCTCATACGCCCGGCGAGTAGCCTCGGCCAGCAGATCGTCAAGCTTGATCAGGTTGCCCTCACGCGTGGATATCGCCTTGCCCTGATACGACATCAGTCCGAACGGCACATGGACAAGCTTCGCCGTCATGCCCATCTTCCGGCAGATGATGAAGAACTGCTTGAAGTGGAGTATCTGGCGGTCGTCCGTCACGTAGATGATCTCTGCCGGATCGTAGTCCCTGATGCGGCTCTCTACGCAAGCGATGTCCGAAGTCGTGTAGTTGAATCCGCCATCGGACTTCCTTACGATCGCAAGAGGCAGCCCCTCTTCCTCGAAGCGGACCACAAGTGCGCCCTCCGACTCCTCCGCAAGCCCCATCTTCACGAGCCTATCCACTACCGGAGCCATCATGTCGCGGTAGAACGATTCACCGCGCCACGTGTCGAACTTGACGCCAAGCTTGGCGTACATCCTGTTGAATTCGTTTATCGAGATCTCGATGAATTTCTTCCACAGCGCAACATCATCAGGATCGCCCTGCTGCAGCTTCACCAGCTCTTCGCGGCACGCCGTCTTCCAGGCTTCGTCAGTCTTTGCACGTGAGGAGGACTCCACATAGCACTTCTCCAGCGTCGCTACGGCAAGGTTGTCGCGTTCATCCTGCGTAAGACATTCGCGATATCCCTTGATGAGAATGCCGAACTGCGTCCCCCAGTCGCCAAGGTGGTTGTCCGCTATCACGTCATATCCGAGCGCACGGTACATCCGGTCTATCGCATTGCCGATCACAGTGGATCTGATGTGTCCGATGTGCATCTGCTTTGCGGCGTTAGGCGACGAATAGTCGATCACAACCTTACGCCCATCGCCTACCTTGGCTATTCCGCAATTGGAATCCGCCTCAAGTTCTGAAAGCGCATTTCCGAGCCAGCCGGACGTTATCGTCACATTAAGGAACCCAGGCCCGGCAACCTCCACCTTGTATTCGTCCGAAAGGCACTCCACAACCTTCTGCGCCGCCTCACGCGGATTTCTGAATCCGGCCTTCTTCGCGATCTTGAGCGCATCGTTGCACTGGTAGTCGCCGAACTTTGGATCGGTGGCGGGCACCACCTTTATCTCCGGAATGTCCGTACCCGGAAAAGCCTTTTCAAATCCCTCTTTAAGCCATTCTGTAATCGTCATGGTCTGCATTTCGGCGATGTTCCGCCGTCTCCGTCACTTGCTGTTCTTCTTGAGTTTCTTGATTACCTTGTCGCGAGACCGCTCATCCATGTGGTCTACGTACAGTATGCCCTTCAAATGGTCTGTCTCGTGGCAGACGGCACGCGCAAGGAAGCCGCGCACCGTTGCCATCTGCGGGACGCCGCTGCAATCCACATACTGAACCGTAACCTCCTCCGGACGCGTTACGTCACCGCCGACGTTCGGAAGCGACAGACACCCTTCACGTCCAGTCTGCTCGCCGGACGTCGCCACGATCTCCGGATTGAAGAGCACAAGCGGCTGCTGCGTTCCGGCGTTGAAGAGCTTCGTCTCCTCGTCGTCCTCGCAGCTCAGCGGCACGTCTATCACGCAAAGCGCCTCGTCCCTGCCGACCTGCTCTGCGGCAAGCCCGACGCCCTTGGCCTTGTACATCGTCTCAAGCATGCTTTCGGCGAGCGCCACAAGCTCCGGCGTCACCGCCACCTTGCGAGCCTTCACACGCAGCTTTTCGCTGCCGTATTTTTCTATTGGAAGTATCATGTCTCCATCCGTTGCGTAAACAAATGTCTATATTTCGCGCCCCGTGCCGACGGCTTCACTCGGCCACGCTTTCCGTCTTCGCAAGACCGCAGGCCTCCAACGGCTTCTTCCCGCCCACGATGCACACGGACGGTTCCTTGGACAGCCCCTCAAGGACTCCAGCGAAGCGAAGCAGATCCTCCCGCTTTGTGGACAATATCTCAGCCCTCACCCTCTCCAGATCCTGAGGCGTACGCCCGGAAAGATAGAGTTCGGATGCCCTCTGCGTCTCAAGCCTCGGCGAAAGGTACGGTTCCGTCTTCCCGATCGCCGAAACGACGTACTTGTCAAAGTCGGCATTCGACTCGCAGAACCTCCTGAGCGCCGCGCCCGCCTCCGCAATCTTTGCGAGAGAACGCGACGGATTGGGATCGCGATACGTCATGTACTGCACGTCTCCATCGGGACGCACGGCAAGTCCCATGCCGTAGGCTCCGCCAAGCACACGAATTTCGTTCCACAGATAGTCGAGCGACAGTATGCGGGCGGCCACAAGCTGCGAACCGCTGTAGGCCGTGCCGGCCGGCAGACGCGCCGCCACGCCGGCATAAGCCACCTCCGCAGGAATGGTGAAGCCCTCTCCGCCCGATACCGACGGAAGGACGGTCTTCCATTCCGCCGCCTTCACCGTTTCACCCTCCGGCCACGCCCCGACAACCTCCGCCGCATATTCCGTCGGAATGTTGTCCGTCAGGCATACGGTAAGGCGGCTCTTTGTGAACACGCGCTTGGCGAATCCTGAAAACTGCGCAAGCAGCTTCTGATCGACCTTGGCTTTCTGCAGCCAGCGGAGCTGCGCAATCCCGGACAGGATCTCATCCATCTCGTTCTGCCGCGAAAGACGCGCCCCGGCCCTGCGCATCGCGTACTTGTTGCCGGAACTCGCGACGTTAAGCTCAACGCCCTGGCGCACCTGCTTGAGCAGATCGTCAACGGCTTTCGCATCGTCGAACTTCGTGCCGAGCAGAACCTCCTTCACCACGCGGAGAGCGTCGGCCCGTTTCGATTCAAGCGCCGCAATCTGCACCGTGAAATACGGAGCGCCGGCCCCCTTCGCATCGTACACCGAAACGCCTGCCGAGAAGCGTCCGAGGTTCGCGTCCATCTCGCTCTTGAGTTCAAGGGCGCTGAATCGCTCCGTCGCGACATCTCCGAGCAGAGATGAGAAGAACGGCATTGCGACAAGTTCATCGCCCGTCATGTCGGCAAGCGAGAAATGCAGCTCAAGGTAGAAGATGCCGTCAGCGCCCACCTTCGGACGCAGAACAGTCCGTCCGCCGACTGACGCAATCTCCTGCCTCATCTCCTCGCCCTTCAGCGGAATGTCCTTCACCGAAAGCACGGGCAGCTTTGCGGTGGCTTCGGGGCTGTCCTTTGATTTCTGGAACTCCTTCAGCCTGGCGGCGGCGGACTTGACCTCTGAAATCTTCCCTTCGTCCCACCCCGCCATGACTGCGGCAAGTTTTGCCTCAAGAGCCTTTGCGCGCTCTTCACCAAGCGTCGAAGACGGCTCAAGCGTAAGCTCCACGTGATGCGCATTGTCTATCAGCATTTCACGAAGGTAGCGCATGAACTCGCCGGAACGTATCTTCTCCCGCATTGAATCGAAGAGTTCCCGGTAGCGGAAGCCGTTCGCAGGATCGCCGCCGTACAGCCAGGAGTCGTACGCGGCGGACATAAATGCCAGACCGCGTGGATATGTTCCGGAATCCTTCTCCCGCGCAAGGAACTCGCATTTGTTCAGCACAGCCTCAAGCCGTCTGCGGTCAAGGCCGTCGCGCACAAGCTTCTCCATCGTCTCGCGCACTACCTTCCGGCATTCGGCGACCTTGTCCTTGGACGTGTTGCGGATCGTCAGCATCGCCGCAATCTGCTGCACCCCCTCGGCGTCCAGCTCGACATCCTCGCACAGCCCCCTGTCGAGAAGCGCCTTCTTGAGAGGCGCCTCATTAGATCCGACAAGGGCATCTGAAAGCACTGCGAACGCAAGCCGCCTGTCGCGGTCGTCAAACCGTCCGATGCCCCATCCATCGACGAGAATGTACTTGTCCTTGCCGTCTTCGGCCACTTCGTACTTGACGGTGGCGTTCCCGGACACCGGCTCCTGGAACGGGATGTCGGCGCGGACATCCACACGTTCATAGTCCTTGAGGAATGAATCAAGTCGGGACAGCACCGCATCCAGGTCGACTTTGCCGTCGAGGAATATGCGGGCATTGGACGGGTGGTAGAACCTTGCGTGAAACGCCTTGTAGGCGTCGAACGTCAAATCAGGTATGTGGTTCGGATCGCCGCCGGACTCTTTCGAATAGCAGCAGTCCGGGAAGAGAAGTTTCATCGTCTCCCAGAACGCGACGGAATCCGGATTGGAGAACACACCCTTCATCTCCGAGTACACGACGCCGTTCATTGTGAGCTTTCCGCTGTCGTCGAACTCGTAGTGCCATCCCTCCTGATCGAGCGCCATGCGGTTTTCGATCGACAGCGGATGCAGCACGGCATCCATGTATACGTCGATGAGATTGAGGAAATCGGCGTTGTTGCGAGTGGCGACCGGGTATACGGTCTTGTCCGGATACGTCATCGCGTTGAGGAATGTGGCGAGGGAGCTTTTCAGCAGATCAACGAACGGCTCCTTCACAGGGTACTTGCGCGACCCGCAGAGAACGGAATGCTCCATTATGTGAGCGACGCCCGTATCGTCCTCCGGAACCGTCTTGAACGCAATCGCGAACGTCTTGTTGTCGTCCTCACGCTCAAGCCACGCGAGATCCGCGCCGTTTTTCGCATAGGTCATCCGCCATAGCCGCCCCGGCACCTCCGGAAGCTCTGTGACCGACTGTACTGTGAAGTTGTGGATGTTGTCGCCTTGTTTCATTGCGTATGATGCCGACGCGCACAGAAGTGCCGTCAATGTTGCCGTAATACCAGATCTCATGCTCACTGTCATGTTGTGGCGTATTATACCACACAAAAAAGGAAAACGGCGCACCCGCACCGGCGGATGCACCGTTTCCGTTAGCCGCAAAGGTCGGTTCAGCGAACCTTCTTGTAGCCGTAGACCGCCTTGTCGCCAAGCTGCTCCTCGATGCGGAGAAGCTGGTTGTACTTGCAGATGCGGTCGGTGCGGCTCATCGAACCGGTCTTGATCTGTCCGGAGTTCGTCGCAACCGCGATGTCGGCGATCGTCGCATCCTCGGTCTCGCCAGAGCGGTGGGAGGTGACGGACGTGTAGCCGGCGCGGTGCGCCATCTCGATCGCGTCGAGCGTCTCGGAGAGCGAACCGATCTGGTTGACCTTGATGAGGATCGAGTTGGCCGCGCCGAGCTTGATGCCCTTTTCAAGGTACTTTACGTTCGTGACGAAGAGATCGTCGCCGACGAGCTGGCACTTGTCGCCGATCGCCTTGGTGAGGGCAACCCAGCCGTCCCAGTCGCCTTCGGCCATGCCGTCTTCGATGGAATCGATCGGATACTTGGAGACGAGATCCTCAAGGTACTTCACCTGCTCGGCAGACGTGCGCTTGGCGCCCTTCTTGCCTTCCTTCCAGGTGTAGTCGTACTTGCCGTTCTTGTAGAACTCGGACGAAGCGCAGTCAAGGGCGATCGTGACATCCTTGCCGGGCTTGTATCCGGCCGCCTTGATCGCCTTGATGATGCACTCAAGGGCATCCTCGATGGAGTCGAGCGCAGGGGCGAAACCACCCTCGTCGCCGACAGCTGTGGAGAGACCGCGGGCCTTCAGCACCTTCTTGAGGTTGTGGAACGTCTCGGCGCCCATGCGGAGACCTTCCTTGAAGCTCTTCGCGCCGACGGGACGGATCATGAATTCCTGGAACGCGATGGGAGCGTCGGAGTGCGCACCGCCGTTGATGATGTTCATCATCGGAACGGGGAGCGTGTACGTGTTCGTGCCGCCGATGTAGCGGTAGAGCGGCAGACCGAAGGACTCGGCCGCAGCCTTGGCGACGGCGAGGGAGACGCCGAGAATCGCGTTGGCGCCGAGCTTGGACTTCGTGGGGGTGCCGTCAAGCTTGAGCATGAGGTTGTCGATGCCGCGCTGATCGCAGGCGCAGAGACCGACAAGCTTGGGGGCGATGACCTTGTTGACGTTGGCGACAGCCTTCGTCACGCCCTTGCCCATGTAGCGCTTCGGATCGCCGTCGCGGAGCTCGAGGGCTTCGTTGACGCCGGTGGAGGCGCCGGAGGGGACTGCCGCACGGCCAAGCGTGCCGTCCTCGAGGACAACATCAACTTCAACAGTCGGATTACCGCGGGAGTCGATGATTTCCCGCGCCGTCACTTTCTTGATCGTTCTGTTACTCATGTCTTCATGTTCCTTAAGTGGAAAATTGCCGCGTAGTCTACCATCATCGCCCATGAAAGTCAAACACGCGCAAAAACGGAATTGTCGATTCCACGCTCAGCGATGCTGATTGAAAAGCCATTTCAGCGCAGCGTCGTCATCGTAGGTGCATGACCAGACGTTGTGTCCGGCCTCCGGTATCTCATTGTAGGTCACGTCGCCGCCTACGGCCTTCAGCGCAGCAACCATGTCGCGGGAACGCTTCACCGGCACAACGCTGTCGGCGTCGCCGTGGACTGCGCGGACGGGAAGCCCCTTCAGCCTCGGCGCACAGGCGACGTCACCGCCGCCGCAGATGGGCATCGCGGCGGCAAACTTCTGCGGTTCGCGCTGCGCGATGTCCCACGTGCCGTAGCCGCCCATGGAGATTCCGGTCACGTAGACGCGATCCCGGTCAACCGGATATCTTGCCATGACGTCATCTATCAGCTCCATCGCCTTCGCCATGTTCACGGACGGTTCCGGGTTCATCGTGTGGGCAGGTGCGCCCCACGGAGTATCCACCCACTGCGCCCCGTTCGGGCATTGAGGCGCAATGACGATCGCCTTCTGTCCGGTGCGTTCGCTGTAGCCGATGATCTGCGGCACTCCGTGAACGAGCTGCGCAACGTTGTTCGTTCCGCGCTCGCCGGCGCCGTGCAGGAACAGCACCAGCGGAACCTTCTCCATCCAGCCGATGCCGCGCGGAACGAATATGCGGTATTTCAGTCCGTTGAAGTCGCAGGTCTGCGTGACGGTCTTCGCCCAGGCAAGATCCACCTTTTCCGGGACTTTCGCGTCTTCGGAGATTGTCGGAACGACCGTGCAGCATCCAGCCGCGAACAGCCCGGCAAGCATGCACACTGCAATTGACTTGAAGATGTTTTTCATGCGACGGATTATACCACAACGCGATGCGCCGCCGCGTTCATGCGGACATGATACAATACGCGGCATGAAAAGGATGTTTGGCAACATCGCCGGAAAGTACGACAGGATGAACAGGATCATGTCCCTCTCGCTTGACCGGCTGTGGCGGCGAAAGGCGCTTGACGCGGTTCCGCCGCCGCATCCGGACAGCGTTCTCGACCTTGCCTGCGGAACCGGAGACTTCACGCTCGAACTGCTCAGGCGTTTTCCGCAGATCTGTGTCACCTGCGTGGACATCACACCGGAAATGATGGATGTCGCAAAGGCAAAGCTCGCCGGACGCCAATCGGTGCGGTTTCTGGCCGGCGACGCCCAAGACCTTTCCGGCGTTCCGGACGGCTCGTTCGGACTTGCGGTATGCGGATTCGGATTCCGCAACTTCCCGGACAAGGCGGCGGCGCTTGCGGAATGCAGGCGTGTGCTTGCCAAGGACGGCAGACTCGTAGTGCTTGAGCTGTTCCGCCCGCAGTCGCGCATCATCGGGGCTTTCGTCAACGCATGGCTTACGCTCGTCGCCTTCCTGTTCGCAAATTCATTCGGCAGCGAGTACGCATACCTTCGGCGATCCGTTTCGCAAACCGTCAGCGCAGACGAATTCGCGAAGATGGCGGAAACGGCTGGGTTCACTCTCGCTGCGCGGAGACGGATGTTTCCCTCCGCAACGGCGCTGGTCTTCGAAAAGCGCAGCCGCGACGCTCAGTAGAGCAGATGCTGTCCGGCATCCACCGGTATCACCGTTCCGGTCACGCATTCCGCCTCAAGCAGATATCGGACAGCTGAAGCCACATCTTCCGTTGTCGGTCTTCTGTCAAGGAGCATATCTCCGGAAGGCTCATGGACGCCGACCGGCGGCAGCACGGGGCCTGGCGCGACCGCGTTCACGCGAAGCGTCTGCGCAAACATGGCGGCATATTTCTTCGTGTCCGCGAGCAGCTGGCGCTTCGTCTTCGTGTATGCGGAATCGCCGGACTCCGCCGGGCCGAGCGCACGGGAATCGAGGATGTTCACGACTGAACACTTCACGCCATCGCGTCCGGCAAGGAGCATCGTAAGTTTGCGCGGAGCAACCACGTTCAGGGCCTCAAGCGTCGCATCGTCTCCCCTGAAGAGAGCAGCGTTGTTCACTATGGCGCAAAGATCCGGCGCGGCGGCAAGCGCGGCGGAATACAGCCTTGCCGGCCCGTCCGGACTTGTGAGATCCACCGCGAAATCCTCCGCCCCGGACTTCGCATGGGACGAAACAAGGACGCGCCACCCTGCCGTACGCAGTGCATCCGCAATGCTTCCGCCCAGTCGCCGGACACCGCCGGTGACAAGCACCGTCCCACGATTCCTCTCTTCTTTCATGCGCGGATTATAGCAAAACGTCCGGCAAGCCCTGCGGGTGAGCGCACTTTCCGCCCTCTACGGATGCGGGGGCTTTCCTTTTCCGCCCCTTTTGATATAATTTGCCGATATAGTTTACCGGAAACCGATTGCGATGTGCAGCCGTTCGCCGGGAACGCACATGGACAGAAAGGAATGACCAATATGATGAAGCCGTTGCTTGGATGTATGCTTGCCATGCCGCTGGTTGCGGTTCTGTCGGCATCTGCCTTTGCCCAGCAGAACGAAATCGCGAAATACGATCCGAGGATGGCCGTCGAGAACGCGACCGTCGATACAAACGGCGTAAAGTGGATCGACGGGAAGTACCTTCCTATGGAGGGGAAATGCTTCTCTGACGTCGATGCGTTCTACGACAGGCTTCCCCGGAACGTGACGACGAACGTCAACAACGGCGTCCGCTCCATGAAGCATCACTCCGCCGGTCTGCAGTTCCGCTTCACCACGAACTCGAAGTTCCTCCATTTCCGCTGGACGCCTTACAACAAGAATCTTGCCATGGATCACATGCCATCCACGGGCGTATCCGGCATCGATGTGTACCGGATGGACAACGCCGGCAAATGGCGCTACGTCAAGACGGGCCGCATCTGGAACGCCAACGGCGGCGATCTGCGCATCGACTGGTGGCAGCCCGGCACTCCGTGCCTCGTGAACCTTCCGCTGTACAACGGCATATCCTCCTTCTCGCTCGGAATAGAGAAGGACGCCAAGATCGATGCGCTCGGCCCGCGCAAGAGCGGCATCGACAAACCGGTCGTGTTCTACGGCACGTCGATCACCCATGGCGGATGCTGCTCGCGTCCCGGCATGGCATTCCCGTCCATTGTCGGCAGGGAGCTTGACGTCCCGATCGTCAATCTCGGATTCTCCGGATCGGGCGTGATGGAGTACGAGATGAGCGAACACCTCGCCGCCATCGACGCGAGCTGCTACGTGCTCGACTGCCTGTGGAACATGGGAATGTCCTCCGAGGGGAAAGGCGGCCAGTCCGGACGAAACGTGGACGAGAACTACGAGCCGTTCATAAGGAATCTCCGCGCCAAAAGGCCCGGTGTGCCGATCGTGATGGCGGAGCAGTGCGACGTGTTCTGCGGCGGACCGAACAGCAAGGACAGGTTCATGCGCAAGCTCTATGAAAAGCTCGTCGCCGAAGGATGGAAGAATCTTGTGTACCTGCCGAAGACGGACATGTACACCGGAGACGGAGAGGGCACGGTGGACGGATGCCACCCCAACGACCTCGGAATGAGATCGATGGCGGACGCGTTCGGCGGCGCCGTGAAGGCCGCGCTCAAATCCGTGCGCTGAGCCAATGCCGATTTTACCGACAACACAAAACAAGGAGTAACAATAATGATGAACATCAGTCGTCGTTCGTTTCTCGGATCGACGTTCGCAGCGGCATCCGCCGCCGCGCTTCCCGGATGCTGCTCGTTCTGCTGCGGCAGCAAGAGCAACGTGGCCGTGCAGCTCTATTCGATCCGCACGTACATCGGCGGAAAGAAGGACAAGGAAGGCAAGGTCATCAAGGCGGGCGTGGGTCTCGCCCAGGCGCTGAAGGATGTAGCCGCAGTGGGATACAAGGGCGTTGAGTTCGCCGGCTACTACGGAAACGACGCCAAGACGCTCAAGGCCATGCTGGATGACGCCGGCCTCGCCGCTTGCGGCACCCACGTCGGCAAGGATGCGTTCTCTCCGGCCAACTACGCCAAGAACTGCGAGTTCAACCTCGGCTACGGCAACAACCTCCTGATCTGCCCCGGCGGCGGAAACATGCCGCCGGACTGGTCCTGGAGCGGCAAGGGAACCCCCAGCCAGAAGACTGACGACTTCATCAAGAGCCTCTGCGACTACTACAACACCGCAGCGGAGAACTGCGCGAAGTACGGATGCAAGATCGGTCTCCACAACCACATGTGGGAGTTCCAGGTGAAGATGCAGGACGGCACGACGTACTGGGACTACTTCTTCTCGCACACCGACAAGGCGGTCTGCATGGAGCAGGATGTCGGCTGGACGACCTGCGTCGGACAGGATCCGTGCGAACAGTACAGGAAGTATCCGCACCGTTCCCCCACGCTTCACGCGAAGGAGAACGGCATGGGCGCCGGCGTGAAGACGTTTGACGCAATCCTCGGCCAGCCCGGTCAGCCCGGCGCGAAGGGCGTGGAATGGGATCGCCTCTTCCCGGCGACGGATGCTGACGGCGTGAAGTGGTATGTGGTCGAATGCGAACGCCACGACGACTCGCTCATGGCGATCCAGAAGTCGTTCGACTTCCTCCGCTCAAAGGGTCGCTGCTAAATCAATCGCGGCGGCGCGGAACGAAATGACCGAATCTGGATTCGTGGAGGCGGTCGATTCCTTCGCCGCCGCATTGGCGCTTGAGCGCGGACTTTCGGAGATGACGCAGGAGGCGTATCTCCGGGATGTCCGCGCTCTTGTTCAACATCTTGCATCACATGGCCGCCCTTCTCCGGCATCTGTCGTCCGCACGGACATATCGGGGTATCTGCTGGTTCTGCTGCAATCGGAAAAGAAGGCAACGTCGCGGGCCCGCGCATTCGTCGCGATAAAGGAGTTCTTCTCGCATCTCAAGGAGATGCGGCTTGTTTCAGCCGACCCGACCGAGGGGCTGGAGGCTCCGAAGAAAGGCGTTCCGCTTCCGAAGATACTCACGGAGGAGACTACGCGGCAGCTTGTCGAATCAATCTCCGGAACGGAACCGGACGACCTGCGCGACAGGGCCATGCTCGAACTGCTGTACGGCTGCGGTCTTCGTGTGAGCGAACTGTGCGGCCTTACGCTCGAATCGATCACCGAGGGCGCAGACCTGATACGCTGCACGGGGAAAGGCTCACGCGACAGGATCGTGCCTCTCGGACATTCCGCCGGCGATGCCATTGCGCGATATCTCGCATCCGCACGCGACACCCTGGTGCGCGGCAACGCCGAAGAGCGGCATCTTTTCGTAAACAGGCTCGGAACTGGCTTCTCGCGCATCGGTGTGTTCAAGATGCTGAAGCGCAGGGCAACCGCAGCGGGAATCGACCCGTCAACGGTGTCTCCGCACGTTCTGAGACACTGCTTCGCGTCCCACCTTCTCTCGCATGGCGCGGACATCCGCGCCATCCAGGAAATGCTTGGACACGCATCAATTTCGACAACGCAGATATATACCCATGTAGACGAATCGCGTCTCGGCGAAATACATCATAAATATCATCCGCGAGCATGAAACAGAAAATCGAAAACCCGTTCAAGGATCGCATATCCGCATTCACCGCAAAGCTGCGCCGACGCGGCATTGCAGTCGCCCTTGTGCATGGCGAGGCGAACCTGAAGGCTCTTGCCGGATTCGGATGCGACAACGGATGCCTTGTCGTCCATTCCGACGGCATTGCCGTCCCCGAACTATGGACCGACTTCCGGTACGTTCCGGCGGCAAGACGAGAAGCGCCATGGCTCAAGGTAAAGGACAGCGCACGGTACAGCCCAAAGGCCGTCGCCCTTCCCAAATGCGAAAAACCCAAGATTGGATATGAAGGCGCCATTCCGGCAGCGCAATTCATCTCGCTGCAAAGGCAGTTCAGGAAAGCGAAATTCGTCGACGTCAACAGCGACCTGCTCCTGCTCCGTGCCGTAAAGACACCTGCGGAGATTGCGAAGGTCGCATCCGCAGAGGCGCTGAACGACCGCATATGGCAGGAATCCCGCAAGGAGTTCAAGCCGGGCATGACCGAAAAGGACATGCAGCGAATAATCCGCGCATGGATGAACGCACTCGGCGACGGCGAAGCGTTCGAGACGATCGTATGCGTCGGCAGAAACGCCGCAGAATGCCACCATGTCCCGGACGGCACCGTTTGGAACGGCGATGAACCGCTGCTCGTTGACA
>CAZMNN010000010.1:0-64181 GCA_964567665.1 uncultured Lentisphaeraceae bacterium | reverse complement strand
TTGCCGGATTCATCGGCGAGAAGCGGAAGCCGTTGTACCACCGCCGCAGCTCGGCGCGGTAGGCGTCGTAGTCAAGCCCCATGACCTCCGCGTGCTCCCGCAGATGCCCCTCGAAGTTCGCCGACAGCTCCTCCTCCGTGTAGCCGAGCATCGTCGCGTATTCGCGGCGCATCGACACGTCCACGATGTTGTTGAGCGCGGAGAACACGGACATCTTCGTGAACTTCGATACGCCCGTCATCATCAGGAAGCGGATGTCGCCAGTACGATCCTTCATTACCGTATAGAAAGAGGACAGGCGGCTGCGGATCGCCTCGGCAAGCTCCGGTCTGTCAAGCGCATGGGAGACGGGCGCGTCGTACTCGTCGATCAGGATGACCACGCCCTTCCCGCCGTTTGCGGCGGACAGCCCGTCGATGGCAAGGCCGAAGTTGACGCTTGGCGGGAACGTATCGTCATAGACATACCCCGCCTCTTCAAGGCAACGTCTGACGGTCGGGACGAACGCCGCGTCGAACGCCCCAATATCCGTCGTGTCGATGGGACCGAAATTGAAGTGGATGACCGGCCACTTCTCCCACGCCCAGTCCGTCTCCGCGATGGCCAGCCCGTCGAACAGCTCGCGCCGACCCTGAAAGATCGCCTTCAAGGCGGTGATCATGAGCGACTTGCCGAACCGGCGCGGACGTGCGAGGAAGAACATGCTCGTGCCCACGTCCGTGACGAGGCGGTGGAAGTACGCCGTCTTGTCAACGTAGATGCACCCCTTCCTGCGGAGGTCCGCGAAATCGCTCGTCGTAGTCGCTATCGGTCTCATGGATGCAATTATACCATAATGCACGAAGGGATTTTCGGCTGAAATTGCCATGCGCCAAGTGGGGGAAATTGAGGAGTCACGTGCAATCTGTCGAATCGCCCCGGAACGAAGTGGCAGATGGCCTTAAAGGTTGCGGACGACGGCTGGGAGAAAGATGGACAGCTGCCGTTCAAAGGCCACCCGTCCACCTTCCGTTCCGCCAAGGCACAGCTCCCACAGCCGTCCGTCAAAGGAGCGGACATCTCCGGGTTTAAGCACAAGCGGATCCGTCCCTGCGGGCGTAACGGCGTAAACTGCATCCGGATGCGATTTCCAATACCAGAATCGCCTTATCTCCGGCGAGCGGGTGCAGGCGCCAAACCATCGGCCATCATTCGCGAACCAGCCAGCCGCCCAAGGCGCATTCCAGAGATCCGGAACGTCGGAACGGCTCTCTTCCATGAACGGCGAATACTGGCGAAGCAGTATGTCCGCACAAATGAGAGGTGCAGTTCCGCAGTTGCGCAGACTCATCAGTTCCGCCAGAAAGGCAGGGCGCGACCCGTCAAGTACGATGCGAACGTCTGTCTCAAACTGCACATCACCGCATCCGCCTCGTGCGGTAACGACAATCGCATCGCCGGATCTGCGGATTCCAACAACTGAAGACGAATCTGCGAAGCTCCAAGTGCCGTTGTACGACATCTGCAGCATTACATTGAAGCTGCCAAGATCCGTTCCGTTCAGCGTCACGCTTTCAACGGGAGCGTCCGCCCCTTTCCGTCCAAACAGCGTCATCCCTGCTGAGTTCGACCAACGCCAGCCATCGTCGGATACATTCGGCCGTGCTGTCGGCGCAATGCCGTGAAGCGCGGCAAAGGCCGCACACGTCATCGGCTCAGGATTGGCGGACGGCAGAGTGCGGGGCCGAGTCCATCCTTTGCGCCGGATCTCTTCAACGCGCATATGCTGGATTTTCAACGCCTCCGCCACCTCCTTGTAGACAACGCCCTTTTCCGAAACCAGTCCATAGTTCGAGTTCTCTCCAAAGGAAGGTCTCAGCCCTTCCGGCGGCTGATCCACCCACATGAAATAGTCGTAGCCGACAACGCACGGGAGCGAAATCATCGTACGGGCGAATGCCGCCGTCGCCGAGGCTCGCTGCCGTTGCGTCTGAAACCGCTGACCGCATCCGCAGGTTGACGGCAATCCCGCGTCAAGCGCAGGAAAGCTCCATTCCGTCACCATCAATGGCTTGCCCGAAATTCCGCTATGGCGCAGAAAGGCATCCGCCACCAGTTCGGAATCGCGTCCACGGAAGGTCATCACCTCTCCGCTGTCAAGATCCACCCATGGATAGCAGTTGACGGAAACGATGTCGCAGTACTTGCCGCACACCTTCCAGACAACCGGATCTGCGCCCGCCAGACCCGCAAAACGGACGCCCAGCACCATATGGTTCGGATCGTGACGACGGATTGCGCCCACCGTTTCGGAAAAATACCTCTCTGCGGCCATTTCCAGAAATGCGCGCTTGACGTCTGCAGAAGCCTCTGCCGGACGCTTGACACCGCACTTGCGGGCGAACGCCTCGGCGGCCCGTCTCGCCGAATGGTGCGTATCAAGGGAAAGGGACATATCGTAAAGTCCCGTCGCATTTGGCCCGTGCGCCCCCCATTCAAGTTCGTTGTCGAGAAAGTACCCGACAATCCACGGATCGTTCCTGTTCGGCGCACAGCGAACCGTAGCCCAGTAGTCGCACCACCTTGCGAAATCCGGATGAAATACATTCGGGAAGGATCCTCCGCTTGCCGGACGCATCATCAGGTCAGCCGCTCGTCCGGGAAGGCCAAGCGTCTTGCCGATGTTCAGCCCCACGACAGCGGGCAGTCCGCGATGAAGCAACTCCTGCGAAGGATCCCCGCCAAGCATATTGAACCCCCAATCGCGCAGTCGCCCGACAGTCTCCTCAGCCCAGGCGGCGACCGAAGGGTAATGCGCATCGTTCCACTCCTTGTAGTACCGGCGCGGTGGGTTTGTGCAATCGGTGCGATGCCCGACGTAGCGCACATGGTCTACGCCACGAAGGAACGTCTCGTTTCCAAGCGGATCCAAGACGCGCCACCGTCCGCCCGGAATGTTCTCAACGCGAAAATATCCCGTTGCGTGGGACGCCTTTACGCTGATTGCGTCAACCGGAACGTAGGCGGGGGCGGGACGCGGCTTTGGACGTCCAGCCAAACCGCCACAGACATCTGACGCCACAAGATCAAGTCCGGTGAATGAGACCTCAAGCCCCGGATGCGACCGAAGCGCCGGTGCGCCGGAACGCACCGCACGTGTGGAACCGAAATCGTATCCTCGCGACCATATCACACGCATAGATGCGTCTGACACATTCGCCGATATGCCCTTTTCATCCAAATCAAGCGAAAACACATACGTCTCGCCGACCGACCATGAGACATCCGCCCCGACGCTACTGCGCAGACGCAACCCGGTTTCAGAATCGCGAAGCCCCTTGCCGTCCAGAACCTCAAAGAACTCGAAATAGCACTTTGCGCCGTTCGCATCCGGAGTTCGAACCAGCTGAAGCGACCAGCGGTTGTCCTCATCTGTTCCGATGGCTATGCCGCAAATCGGCCACCCAGTTCGCGAAAGAACGGTCTCCGGCGTGATGCGCACAGAAAACGACACGCGCTTCGCACACTGCGCCTGCGACCAGGCGAAGCCGTTGACGCCACAGGCCTTTACTCCGTCGGTCTGAATGCGCCAACCCAACGGGTCGCAGAACCATCCGTCAAAAGGCAACGGCGCAGCACAGGCAATAAGGCTGCAAAACAATGCAACAGCACAGACATACACATTCTTCATCGCGCCATTTCCTCAACGAATGGATATCTTCATGCCTGGCAGCATGGACTGAAACTCATAGCAGCCGAGATCTACGCCTTTACCGCGCACACGCGGACGTCCTGCGAGATCGACCGCATCCGCCGACCATGGCAGGGCCACGCCCCGATCCACCCACCGCCCAGATGGACGAAGCGCATAGGCAGGTTCGTTCCAGAAGTTGTCATCACCGCAGAATCGAACGGCTCCGGTCAAAAGTCCGGATGTCTGCGAAGCGCCGATTGAAGACGGCAGATCGTATCCCTCCGAAAGAACGTTACTGAGCGACACATCCGCCGCAACCGGAGTGAACCCGATGCTGACCTTTACGCCCGCAGCTGCGCCATCTTTTGCGCGGTTGCCGCCAAACACGCAATTGGCCACGTTCAGCGACGGCTCCTTTGCATTGTTCCCCTGCAGAAGACGGAACGAATTCTCGCACACGTTGCTGGCGAACGTGCAGTTGTAGAAGTATGCCTCGTCACCGGTCACTCGGACTATGGCATCGCAGGACAAATCCCGGAAAAGGCAATTCACCGCCTCAAATACCGGAAATCCACTCTCCTTCCGCCATTCTTCCCTCTCGTTGGCGACAAGCGGCGCAGAATAGTCATCTTTGTTCGCACGATAGCCGTAAAGTTCACAGTTGTAGAGGCGGCTCATCGCGACCTCGCCCTTTCCGGTGAATCGGCAGTCGCGAAAGGCGGAGTACCATGCGTGACCCGAATAGAAGCCGCTTGTGTTGTCGCGGAAGATGCAGCCGACTACATTCGTCGCCCCATATACGCCACCTGCGGAGGATGTCCCCTCCGCACTGTTCGCCATGATGAGGCAGTTCGTGACGAGCATGGAACTGCCTCCGGCTGTGCAAAATATGCCGCCACCGTTTCGATATGCACCAACCACCTTGTTGCTCGCAATCTCACATCCGGAAAGGATTGCACCCGCCTTGGTCTGGTAGATTGCGCCTCCATCATATCTGACTACAGAATTGCCTGCAAAAGTGCAATCCCGGCAAGTCTCCACTTCATAGGCGGCGCCGCCATAGGTGTTCGCCTTGTTGCCAATCAGTTCGCAGTCCACAAGCGTGGACTGCGTGACTGCTCCGCCTTTATCCGCTTCATTGCCCTCAAACAGGCAGGATGCAACGTCACACTCTGCGACTGCGCCGCCGCTTCCGGACACGGTGTTTGTGAGGAAACTGGAATCCATCACCGCAACCGGCTGCACCGCCAATAGAGACGATGCTGTCCGCACACCGTACAACGCACCGCCATTCGCGGCGGAATTGCCGTAGAACGAGCAATTGCTCACTGCGTGTCCACCACATATCGCACCGCCGTTCGTCCTCGCGCGGTTTTGAGCAAACGTGCATCCACGCACCTTATACAGTCCATCGCTGTAAAGAGCGCCCCCCTTGTCATCGGAGACGTTTGCGTCAAATGCGCAATCGGTTGCGTGAGAATTGGACATCGCTCCACCGACAATGCCGCTGCTGTTTCCGGTGAAGGTGCAGCGGGATGCCGTTACGTAGCTCCCTGCGCCGCCCCACTTCGCCTTGTTGCCGCCGCACACGCAATCCGTCATCTCCCCGCTTGAAACCGCCCCGCCCCCGGCAGCCACAGCCACGTTGTTGGAGAAGACGCAGGAGTAATAGAACCCCTTCATTGCGCCGCCACCGTTCTTCTGCGCCTCGTTGCCTTCAAACCGGCAATCACGAGCAACGGCCGTCGCAGAATAAGGCGAACAGATGCCTCCACCATCTCCATTTTCACTGCGGCAGGCCTTGAACACGCAATTCGTGAAGTTGACCACGTCGCTGGTGCCGCTGACATCTATCCATACGCCGGCGCCGTCATCTGACGTCTTTCCGTCCACAAAGGATATGCCACTGAATGATGCTGCCGTCTTGACACGCAGAATGCGCATCGAACTGCCGCCCTTCAGAACTGCGCCCGAAAGGCCATCTGATGCCGTGCGCCAGGACAAGCCGTCCGTGCAGCGCATCTCTATAGGCCTATCCACAACAAGATGCGAATGCCCCTCTTCATCCATTTCCGTTCCGGCGAGATCATAGACCCCCGGATTCAGCAGCAGGACATCACCCGAAGCCGCTTGCGAAAGCGCCGCCGTGAGATCGTCCACCGAATCGATCTTCCAGTCCTCAGCGTCGGCGGTCAGAAAGATGCCGCCCGCCAGAACACACGCGACAGATGCACAAAGTGATTTTTTTTTTCCTAAAAATCCCTTCTGAAACAGCACTCCAAGCGTCAACCATGAGTCTTCTCCTTTCAGATTTCATCGCCAACGTCCAACGGACGAAACGAACCACATCTCGCAACAGAGAGATAGGGTATCACAACCATATCCCTTGCGTCAATATGCAAATCGCTGATTGACCCGAAAAGTTGACCTCAGGGCGTGGCCGGACAGTCGCGAATCCAGCCCAGCTCCCTGCGGCGCATGGCGCGGTAGTCCCGCTCCTCATGATCGTCCGCGCCTGAAAGGTGATCCATGCCATGCGCTATGTACAGCAGCAGCTCCTTGGCGGCATTCCACCCTGGCCGCTTCGGCGCTGCGCGGAACGCCTGATCCGTGTTCACGAACAGCTCGCCGTACAGCCCCGGCTCCTCCGGAGGAATTGAATCGTACGCCTGCGTGACCACGTCCGTGGCGCCGGCTATGCCCATTATCGCCCGATGCACTTCATCCGACATTGCATCGTCTATCAGATGCACTTCGACTTCGTGCCATACGGGATTGCCGATGCGACGCCGTGACCGCCCGGCAAAATACGAAGCGGCAGACGCCACCGCAGCCCTTTTGAGGCCAATTGCGGCTGGCAGTCTGCCATCTACAAGAATCTTCATCTGAAGCCGGATCAGCGATTCACGAGCTCCAGCGCATCCTGCCGCAGCTTCGTGACGTTGGCCTTGCCCTCCAGCGCATCCTTGCAGTTGTAGCGTTTTGCGAGAGCGGCGATGTCATCCTTGAAAAGCCCCTGCTCCTTGAGGATGCGCAGCTTTTCGGCCGTCGCAATGCCGTTGCGGAGTTCGAGGAAGCGGTACGACGGAGCCGCGCCGGGATACACGAGAAACACGTCTCCCGCGCGCCAGTTGCCGAACGAGCCATCCGCAACCGGATTCTCGGGCCAGCTGTTCCACGCCCAGCGGAGAAGTCCGTCAAGCCCAACCATGCCGGGATACACGCCCACCCAGAAGTTCTCGGCCGTCGGCGACGAAAGGAACGTGTTCGGACGGTTCGGGCCGCAGCACACATAATGCGTCGTCACATATCCCTTGGCCTTGCGTTCCGGCACCTCCGCAAGAAAATCATCGGTGATGTGCCCGACGTACTGCGAGTAGCTGTCAAGGGTTATCCCCTTGAACTCGCTCGGCTTCCTGTTGCCGGCAAGCGCAATCTTCATCCCCGGAGCGCGTGACTGGATGAAGTCCGCGATGATCTTCATGTCCTCCGGCGCACGTTCATCCATCGATATCAGCGTGTCGTTGAACCAGCCCTTCTCCTTCAGATGCGCAGTGAACGACTCAAGGAACGGCCCCCAGAAATCCTCAAACTCCTTCGTGCCGGGCTTGGCGACGACCTCGACCTTATTGCCGTTCGCATCGATCCAGCCAACGCGGTTCCCCCACGGACACATCGTGTAGCAGGCGATGTGCGGGCCGATGCCGCAGCTGCGCCCGAACTCGACGTATTCGTCGAAGATTGAATAGTCAAACGTCATCTTGCCGTCAGCGTCCTTCCGGCTTGCGACCATGGTGCCGTATGCGTCGCGGCACTGGTGGTTCCACGGCCTGTCGAGCAGCGTGACGGTGAGCGCCTTCTGTCCGGCCGTCGCGAGAAGTTCCCACACGGGACGCATCGCGGCATAGTGCGCCTTGGAGAACGGCTCGACGTTCGCCATGCGCGCCACCGACCACGGATGCTGCCAGAGATCGAGATAGTACTTCCACTCCTTCGCAGGCGGCAGCACCCGATCCACAACGCGCACGTTCATGCCGCCGCACCTGTATACGCCGGGCTTCGTGTCACGCGAGACGGTTATCTCCGCAACGACCGGTCCGCCGGACGCCGCATCCCAGTCCACGCGATCGTAGCATTCGTTCAAATGAAGGCTGTCTGCTGACGGACGATACTTGACCGGCCGCAGCGATCCGCGCCTTACGTCTATCCCCTTGGGCGATTCGCCAAGCTCCACGTTGTCCGGAACGAGCGTCGAGAATGTCTCTCCTCGCCACACGGACACGTCAAACCCCAATGCGGGGACACAGAAAGCCGCCGCCGAAACGGACAGCAGCACCAACTTTTCAAATGTCATTTTTTTCATGTGCGCAAGGTTATCAAATCGCACTCCGCAAGTCAAAGCCGATTTTCGGCAAAGACTGCGGAACATTTCATTTGCCCGCAGTCGCCTGGCATCCACCGGCAAGCTCCGCCTTTACCACGATTGCGCAGTGGTCGGTCGCGTTGGGCGCGGCTATTACGTCCCTCGTGGCGACCTTGACGCAATCCGCATGGGCGGAATCAACCATTATGTAGTCGAGGCACTGGTCTGGCTTGTCCGAACGGAAAGTGGGCCTTGACGAATCGCTCAGAACCGTAAAGGTCTTCTTGAGCGTCGCGATTGTGGGCGATGCCGGGAGCGCATTGAAGTCCCCTGCGAAGAACACGGGCTTTTCACGTCCTGACAGATTCAGGCAGGCGATTTCGGCGGCTTTCACACGCGCCGACTCCTCAAGCGGGAAATGTGTGCAGGCGACGATGTAGTCCCTGAATTCAAGGATGGCGATGCACCTCGTGTGGGCAGACCCCGGAACAAGGATCTTCGACACGGAAAGCGGCTTCTCCTTCGACAGCACCGCCACTCCGTAGTCCCCGCCATCGTAGTCGATCTTCTTGAGGTATGTGCCGTTCATGCCGCAGAGCCTTGCAAGGGCGGCGGTCTGGTCGACGCGTCCGGTGCGCTTCGTTCCGCGATCTATCTCCTGTATCGCCACCCAATCAGGATCGACAGACTTGATGACGTCAGCGCATTGCGGGAGATGCCCAAGTTCGCCTTCAGGGATGTGCCATGCACCGTCAAGCCCGCAACCGACGCGAACGTTGAAGGACATCATCGTGACCGGCTTTGAGCCTCCGGAATTCCGCACGACATCCGCTCCCCCTGCGGCATCTGCATCCACGCGAGTGCAGTTGATGACCGCGACAGGCTTTACGCCGCAGTTCTCGAAACGGTTTCCCTTGACCTCGACACCGTCCGTCGAGGCGATGCAGACGACGTTGGTGGAGGGGCAATCCCGGAACGTGCAGTCCTTAAGTGAAATGTTGCGGTGAACGCCGCTGGGATAGGCATCCACGGGGCCTTCATGATTGACCTTGACGAGAAACGCCGCCTGCACCGACGGACGGATCGCGCAGCGCACAAAGCTGCATCTCTCGACACGAAGGTCGGATATCGGACCCGACTCGAACCAGTTGTTGATGTCCGGCGCCGCCATGATTCCGGCGCCGCCAATCCCCTCGAACGAACAGTCGCTGACCACGATGTCCCGCGACTGCAGCAGGAATCCGCGCGAGCGGATGTTCCGCACACGGCAGCCGGAGACGCGCACCTTCGGGCAGTCATGCCCGTTGATGACGATGTCGCCAATGGCGAGCGGCGCCGTAGCGTCCGCAAGCGTCATCTCGCCATAGCCCTCCGTGGCCTTGACGCGCACCTGCCCCTTGGACAGGAAGGTGCGGCGGTCATAGACGTCCAGCACGTCCCCGGCGACCGCCCACAGCTTCGCCATGCGCTGCGGCCCCCTGTGAAACAGCTGCCACGTGCACGTCGCCTTTCCGCTTGCAGGGTCGTATGCGCTCAACTCCGACGACTTGCCATGAACGTTCAGCGGATCGTCGCCCATGCCGTCGAAAACGCAGTCTTTTAGCGTCAGCGTCCCGAACATGCTCGCCACATGGATGCCGTCGGCGTTGGAGCTGAAAATCGCACCCGAACCGGCGGCCGGACGAACCGCGAGCCGCTCGAACGTGAAATCGGAGGAACGCCCCGATATCACGGCAACCATGCTGGGGCAGCGCCAGACATCGACGTCGCGCACGGTCACGCGATGGCTCGACTGGAACGAAAAGATTCCGCCAGGCCCACCGTAACGAAAGACAATGCGGTGCCCGACCCTCAGTTTCGTCAGGTCGCATCCCGCCGGCAACTTGAGCCGTATCGTCCCCTTTGAAAGCAGCTTGTACGGAATGCCCTTTTTGCGCAACGTCGTGCCGCCCTTGCCGTCAGGCTCCTCGCTGTCATTCAGCGCATATTCCGTGAATACGCCGTCTGGCGTGCCGTAGTCGTCGCACGTGTCGGCGATGACAAGCGATTCCGTGCCGGCAAAATTCGTGTCCCCCTCAAACCGGACGTCGTACTCACGCGTATCTGGATTCACGGCGGACACTCGACCTGTCCCGCTCGGCGGATTCTCCGTGGTGCAGGCGAACCCGTCGAGAAGAACGTCCGAACAGCCACGCACGGCGAACATCATCATCCCGCTCGAGGCGCGTCCGTCGCCTTTGTACCGCATCCGGAAGACCGTCCCGCGCTCGGCACGGAACACGACGTTCGTCCTGTCGAGAATCGCAATCGACTCGTTGACGAAATACTCGCCTTTTCTGAACAGAATCGTATCGCCCGGCTTCGCCTTTGCCACAAGCCTGTTGATCTCCCGCGCCCGACACGTCTTCACGTCCGCCGTTGGCGCAATCTCAAGCGTCTCGCCCAATGCGGCAAGTGAAACCGCCGCGCACATGGAACATATCCGATATACTGCTTTCATTTCTTTCATTCCTGATGGTCAACTTAACGGACTGTGATGCGCAGCCCGCGCTGCGCAATCCGCAGGGTCAGAGTTCCGCCCCTGCGAATGAAGGTGTACGTGCGTCTGCCGGAAAGCACCGGCGCTTCAATCGCAAAGTTCACGGCATTGGCAGGTTCAATGCCGCCCAACGCCTCAAACAGCACATAATCGCCGGGGACAAGCATCCCGTCCGCCTCGGCGTTCGCCAGCGTGACGGCCACATCACCGGCAAAGCGGACACTGCCGGAAACGGTCAAATGGGACTTGCCGAAATCATTGACGTCAAACCGCATGGACGAGACGCCGATCACGCTTGCACCGGTTAGCGTTCCGGCGCCGCCAAGCTCTGCGGCGGACACGACAACGTTGCTTCCGGAGACGTCCAACGACGCGCCCGACGCAATGTGCAGCGCGGTCACGGTTAGGTTTGTCCACACCGGCGCAACTCCGGCATCGAACCACTTGTGCATCATGTGCGCCATCAAATAGCCGCGCTCCCTGTCCGTGAGCAGACGGCTGAACGCGATCTGCTCGCCGACGTAGGCGCCACCCGGCACTCCGCGGTCTTCCTGTATGGAATTGACGTGCGTATTGTTCGTTGTCGCAATGGAAACGAGGGAAGGCGATGTGGGAAGCATATCTGTCAACGGATTCGCCACCGGCTGCCCGTTCGACCAGAATGCGCCATTCTTCACAGACCCGGAGGCCGCCGACCCGCAGAACGAACCGGACGTGTCCCGGTAATAATCCGCCCAACGCTGACTATCCTCCCATGTACTGTGCACAGCATTGGTGTTGCGCTCGGAGAAGGATGCAAACATGGAGTTCTTTCCGATGTCCCTGTGAATCACATGGACTTCGCGCACGTTCATGAAATTCCGGTTCATCCACATTGCGGCCGAATTGGCACTGTTGACGCCACCAAAATCAAGGTATCTCCTAACAACGCCTTCGGTTGAAAGTTCGGTGACAACGGGATACTTCTTCGTGTAGCCCTTGTCCGCCGCATCTCCCGGCTTAACCGCCTCGGCATAGACACCATTGCCGCGCACGTCATTCCAACGCATTACGACAGTTCCCTGATCAGGCGATTCGCCGTATTCCAACGTGTCTTCGGCGGTCATGTCAAAGTGGTAGAGCGAGTCATCGATGAATGAAGACAGCGACAGTGAAAGCGTCCCGCCCTCCACGGAAAGCGACTCCGTCCCGTCTGGAACCGCAGAGAGCGAGACATTTCCGGACCCGCGCTTGACGAAGCGTCCCGAACCGCCGGACACCGTGCCGAGCGCACAGTTGTCCGCCACGTCAACAATGGCGTCGACGTCTTCGGAAAATGCGTAGTTCGGCTTGGGCGTCCCCGATGCGGGATGGGCCGCGCCATTCCACTTTTTCATCAGGTACGCTTCCGTGCAGCGGCGTTCCGCATCCGAAACCGGCCGGTCGTACAGGATGAACTCGCCGATCTCCATCCCGCCGCAGTAGTTCGGGCTGTTGCGGTTCCAGGCGATCGCGTCAACCAGCACCTTCTCTTCGGCGGCGAACGCCACGACAAAGAAGTTTGACATGTCGGACATATCGGCGTGATAGACAATCGGATCGCGGGGAACACCATTATACGTCCAGATTGCCGCCGACGTCGCGGAGCAGGTGTACTTCTCGGAGATGAAGCGGTGATGAGTGCCGCCCTCGCTGCCCTCGCACATGAACGTCATGTCGGCCGCGCCGAAGATTCCGAACGCCGTGTCGCTCCCCGCCGTGCGGCGAAGAACCGCAAAGCCGGCGTAGAATTTCTTTGTCCCGTTCGATGCACTCCGCCACGGGAACGCAAAATATGAACTCGTCGACGAGTTTCCGCCAAGAGAAAGCACGTCAAGCCCCGTCGGCGTCGCCGCCTTGACTTCCGTCGGAATGCGCGGTGCGCCCTTTTCAACCGAGGCCGTGGCGTAGATTCCGTTTCCGCGCCTGTCGTTCCATCGGGTCACGTACGGGCTTCCGTCGATCGTCTCCTTCACCAGCGATCCTGAACACGAAGCATCTAACCAGACCGCCGGACTGGATGCCGGCGCCTGGTCGTCCACGGACGAAACCAGTCCGCCGATCCGCACACTGCCACCCTTGACGTCAAAAGTCGTGTCCTGCGGATAGACGGCATCGACCGCAAGCGTTCCGCCGCCGGTCTTTGTCACGACGCCGCCGGACTTGAGGTCGAGCACGGTCGCCGTTGTGCCCGGCGCCACATTGACGGACGCCCCGTCCTTCTGGATGTCAAGTAAGCCGACATCCGCCCACACCTCGCCGGACGGACCCTGCCACTTGTCGACGAGGTAGGCGTTGACGCGGTTGCGCTGCGCCCGCGTCAGTTCATTCGTGAACAGCAGGATCTCGCCGACAAGCATTCCCCCGATCCGCGCCTGCGCTGCGTCGGGCAGCGTTCCAGCAAACGGCCGATCCTGGTCGGACGCGATTGCCGAAAGGACGAGGTTGGACTTCGAGCTGAACGAGTACACGGTCTGGTTCGTGAATCCGTAGCCGCTGTCCGGGTAGTGGTTCGGCAAGACCTTCACGCCGTCGGCGAAGATCGCACCAGTTCGTGCGCCCCAGTTGGCGCTGCCGCCGAGCAGTCCGGCGCACGGCTGCAGCGTCGGCGCGGAGACCCAGTCGCCCAGCACGGGGTTGAACTGCGGCCTGTCGTGGTAGCGCGCCACATAGAACACGTCGCGCACGTCCTCACGGCGTTCAAAGCGCATCGTGCAGTTCGTCGGGCCGAATCGCGTTCCGCTGTCCGGCGTCCAAGCCGTCCCGAAGTCGATCATGTTCTGTCCTTTTCGTCCCGCGCCGACGGCAAGAAACGGACTGTTCGCGGACTGGATCTTCTCGTACCCGGAAACCATCTCGGACGGCAACGGCACATGCGCACCCTGCCCGTTGCCGCGCACGTCGCACCAGTTTGTGACATACGTTCGCCCGTCTCCGTTTGAGGTCGTCTTCAAGGTTGCGGCTGCCGTTGCATCGAGATGCAGAAACGCGGCATCGAGGATTTCGTCCAGGTCGTCGGCAATTCCATCCCCAAACGACACGTCGCCGTCCTTTACGTACAGGCGCGTATGCGCACCGGACGTGCCGTTGACCACAAGTTCGCCCGCGCCCCACTTCTCCAAGGCACCGGCGGAGTAGAAGTCGTCGACGGCAACTGATGTCCCTTGTGACGGCGTCTCGACGATTGGGCGGCATCGCAGCGAAACGGACGAGACGCGCTGCGTCGCCCCGGCGTTTCCGGGGAAACTCCACCCTACACGTGCATATCCATTGAAGAAATAGCCGTCAAATCCCGTCGGATCCGCAATCGTCACGCGCTTGTCGGAACCTTGCGCCGTCACCGACGTCTGCTCCGGCGAATTCACGAGCGTCCACGCCTCGCTGCCGTGAAGCACATTCAGTTCAACCGGAAGGAAACTTCCGAAGTCATTGCCCGTTCCCGTGTAGACCGATGGCTGCCAGGCCGAATTGGACGGCTCGCCGAAATGCACGTTGTCGACGCGGCTCGTGGGAAGCGCGGACGGCGTCGTGCCAGTTGCCATGTCCTTCCAGCGCCCCAGTTGCCAGCCGGGCACAAAGTAGCCTGTTGGCGAAATAAACTCGGCGTCGTACGCATAGACGGCAGCGGCCGCCAAAGCCAACACCGCCGCAGACAGCCATTTTCTTGAATCCATTACAATCTCTCCGTGACTTGTGGACATAAGCGCTTCACGTTCAGTTCATCCAGCACCGCACTTGTCGAGCAAGCAGAACAACCGTGAAAACGGCGATGAATATACCATATTGATTTTTTTTTCAATAGGGTAGATGAATTCATCGTCCTCAGTCCGCAACCGTCCGACTGAACGATTCGTTGGGAGTGAAGCCATGCCTTGCGGCGGGAAGCGCACCAAGCGCCTCAAGAGCTTCGCCAGCAAGGAAAAGCGATCCGCACACAAGCGTACCGTCTGGCGCAGCGCGAAGCGCCTCCTGCACGGAGCGGCACGGGCGCACACCGGCAAATCCCGCCTTGCACATCATAGCCGCAACATCATCGGGCGACATCGATCTCGGATTGCGTATCGGCACCGCAATGCCCGCATCCGCAATCTCATGCAGAATCTCCAAAGTGGCCGCAACATCCTTGTCGCCGCAGAATCCGCAAATCGCAGTTCCTCCAAACGGAAATCCGGTTCCGCCCGTGCGTTCCGCCTTCAGAGAATCGACAAGTGCCCGCATGGCCGGCGGATTGTGCGCACCGTCAACCAGGAATCGCTTTCCGCCGTTTTCAATCTGCTGGTAGCGTCCGGGCCACGCGACGGACGCAAAACCACGCTGTATCGCATCGTCCGCAACTCCAAGCGTCTTCAATGCGGCATACGCAGTCGCGGCGTTCTCACGGTTGAACCGCCCCCCAAGGGCAAGGCTCGACAAAGCCGCCGAAAGCCCCTTCTCGGCACATGACGTTCCGTCGGTCTCGCCGACCGACACAACGGATGGCGCATGGATGCACCGCGAACCGCATCTCGCGGCGATCCGCTCAAGCACAACCCGCGACTCATCCGGCATCGCGCCAAGGACAACCGGGACGGACTGCTTGATGATGCCACCCTTTTCTGCGGCTATCTCCGCAACCGTGTTCCCAAGCAGTCCGCAGTGATCCAGACCTATGCGGGTTATCACGGAAACCGCCGGGGACTTGACGATGTTTGTTGCATCGAGCTTTCCGCCAAGGCCTGTTTCAAGAATCAGAAAATCGACGCCTTCACGCCTGTACAGTTCAAACGCCGTCGCCGTCAGAAGTTCAAAGTACGTCAACTCTCCTGAACGCTTCACTGCTGAGAATGCCGCATCTATCGCTTCGTCCGAAGCCGGCGCACCGTTGAGGAAGAAACGCTCGTTAAGGTTGACTATATGGGGACTGGTGTAGCGTCCGGTGCGAAAGCCCGCAGCACGCAGAGCCGAATCGATCAACGCACACACCGCACCCTTGCCGTTTGTCCCGGCGACGTGTATCACGCGCAGCGTCTCCTGCGGATCGCCCATTTCTGCGCAGGCAGCCCGTATCGGATCAAGCCCCGGTCTTACGCCGAACCGTGCACAACTCTCCAACGCCGCCTCAATGTTCATATGCCGCACCTCTCAACCCTGAGCATCCTGCTTTGGACATCCATCAGCGCACAGCCGCAACCGGCGCATCCTGCCTGACATCTCCACACTACAGGAAGCGTCCTGTGACGGAGTCCTTGCAGGCCTTCACCGCAGACGGCGGGCCTTCGCACACAAGGTTGCCGCCCATGTCTCCGCCACCGGGGCCGAGGTCGATTATCCAGTCTGCGCATCTCATCACGTCCACATTGTGTTCGATCACCACGACAGTGTTTCCGGCATCGCGAAGCTTGAGAAGAAGCTCCATCAGCTTCGATATGTCGTCGAAGTGCAGCCCGGTGGTCGGTTCGTCGAGAAGATAGAGGGTGCGTCCTGTCGAGCGGCGGGACAGCTCCGTCGCAAGCTTGATGCGCTGCGCCTCGCCGCCAGAGAGCGTCGTGGCGGGCTGCCCAAGACCAAGATAGCCAAGCCCTACGTCTGAAAGCGTCCGGAGCTTCCCGGCAAGGCGCGGCACCTTAGCAAAGAACTCACACGCCTCGTCAACGGTCATGTCAAGCACATCCGCGATGTTCTTGCCGCCATAGCGGACCTCAAGCGTCTCCTTGTTGAACCTACGGCCGCCACACTGCTCGCAGGTGACGTAGATGTCAGGCAGAAAGCTCATCTCAAGCTTGCGCACTCCGTCGCCGCCGCACGTCTCGCAGCGTCCGCCCTTCACGTTGAAGCTGAATCTGCCGGGCGCATATCCTCGCGCCCTCGCACCCTCCGTCTGTGCGAACAGTTCGCGTATGTCGGAGAAGAATCCGACGTACGTAGCGGGATTCGAGCGCGGCGTACGCCCTATGGGCGACTGGTCGATCTCTATCACCTTGTCTATGTTCTCAATGCCGGAAAGCCTCTTGAACCTGCCGGGCTTCGCCTTTGAGCGGTAGAGGCGGCGCATCAGTTCGCGCTTGAGCGTCTCGTCTATCAGCGTTGACTTGCCGGATCCAGAAACGCCGGTCACTACAGTGAACGTCCCAAGCGGTATGTGCACCGATATGTTCTTGAGGTTGTGTTCCGTGCAGCCGGATATGGAGAGGAATTTGCCGCCGGTGCGCTTCGGTACGTTTCCGGTCTGCGCCGGCTCGATCCGCTTGCGTCCGGAAAGGTAGTCAGCGGTGAGGGAGCCGCACTTCAGAAGACCTGCGAAATCGCCTTGGTACATCAGTCTGCCGCCGTTTCTTCCGGCGCCAGGCCCGAGGTCGATGATGTAGTCCGCCGTTCGCATCATCTCCTCGTCATGCTCCACGATCACCACCGTGTTGCCTTTGTCGCGAAGCCCCTTCAGCGTCGAGATGAGACGTTCGTTGTCACGCGGGTGAAGTCCGATGGTCGGCTCGTCCAGTACGTACATCACGCCTGTCAGACCGCTCCCTATCTGCGTGGCAAGACGGATGCGCTGCATCTCGCCGCCGGAGAGCGTTGCGCTCGGACGGTCGAGAGTGAGGTAGTCGAGACCCACATCGTCGAGAAAGCGAAGGCGCTTGACTATCTCCCTGTGGACGTCCTTCATCTCAGCCGGCAGGGACAGCCCGTCGAAGTGCGCAAGGCAGTCCTTGACGCTCAAGCCCATCACATCCACGATGGTCTTGCCGGACACGGTCACGGCGCGGGATTCCTCGCGCAAGCGCGTACCGTGGCATGATGGACACTGCCTTTCGCTTTGGTACATCTCAAGCTTCGCCCGGTGCTCGTCATCCTCCGCTTCATCAAGACGCCGCTGAAGCGTGGCAAGCACACCTTCGAACGGCTTGTCGACGCTGCGCCACGGCAGCACGAGATTGTCGTCGAATCCGTGCATCAGCTTCCTGCGGAACGCCGGCGGGAGTTTTTCGTACGGCGTGGAGAGCTGCACCCCGTACTGCTTTGCGATGTGCTCAAGCAGCGCGTTGTAGTACATGATCGCGTTGTGCCCGGCCCTCCGCCAGGGATGGATGCACTCGCGAAGCGGCAGAGACTTGTCCGGCACGACAAGATCCTCGTCGAAGTAGTAGATTGCGCCAAGCCCGCCGCAGTCCGGACACGCCCCGAACGGAGAGTTGAACGAGAACGAGCGCGGCTTCAGCTCATCGAACGAAATGCCGCAGGCCTGACAGGCGTTCAGCTCGGAATACACCTTCTGCTCGCCGCCGACAGGCTCGGCGTATATCACGCCGCGCCCTGCCTTCAGCCCAAGCTCCACGGAATCCGTAAGACGTGTGCGGTCGCACGGCAGCGCCAGACGATCCACCACGACATCGATGCTGTGGCTTTTCTTCTTGTCGATCTCCGGCAGCTCGTCCACCGGATACGTCACACCGTCGATGCGAACACGGGCGAAGCCCTGACGCTTTATCTCTCCGAGAGTGTCCTCGTGCCTGCCCTTCTTGCCCTTCACGACAGGCGCATACAGGATGAGCTTCATGGACTCGCCGGGCGCGGCAAGCGCAATTATGGATTCAACGATCTGCTCGGCGGACTGGCGCACCACCTCTCGCCCGCACTTCGGGCAGTGCGCTACGCCTATGCTCCCATACAGCAGACGAAGGTAGTCGTGGATCTCGGTGACGGTTGCCACGATGGAGCGAGGATTGCCGCCGGTCGTCCGCTGTTCGATCGCGATGGCCGGAGACAGCCCCTCAATCCTCTCGACATCCGGCTTCTCCATCTGATCGAGAAACTGCCGCGCATACGCACTCAGCGACTCGACATAACGCCGCTGTCCCTCCGCATACAGCGTATCGAACGCAAGTGAGCTCTTTCCGCTGCCGGATAGACCGGTCACGACGGTGAGCGAATTGCGCGGAATCGTGACGTCTATGTTCCTGAGGTTGTGCTGACGCGCACCGTATATCTCAATGTCACCCATGATGGGAGTAGTGGATAGTTGGTAGTGGGCAGAGGGTAGGTGTGCTGGCGTAGAGGGTAGGGGGCAGTTGGTAGACAGATGGTGAAACGCATACTGCCAACTACTCACTACCATCTACCAACTCTCTCCTACAGATTCTTCAGGTCAAGCGAAAGCAGGAATGCGGGGTTCGTCTTGATCTTCCTCATGCCGTTCAGCACACTCTGCATGGCGCGCTCCGGACCGGCATCCGTAAGAACGCGGCGAAGCGCCCAGGTCTTCTCAAGTTCCATCGGGTCAAGCAGCAGATCCTCCTTGCGGGTTCCGGACTTCTCGATGTCGATCGCCGGGAAGATGCGCTTATCCGCAAGACCACGGTCAAGCACAAGCTCCATGTTGCCTGTTCCCTTGAACTCCTCGAAGATGACCTCGTCCATGCGCGATCCGGTGTCTATGAGAGCGGTCGCAAGAATCGTGAGCGATCCGCCGCCCTCGATGTTGCGGGCGGATCCGAAAAAGCGCTTCGGCCTGTGGAGCGCAAGTGCATCAACGCCGCCCGTCAGTATCTTGCCGGAATGCGGCTGGACGGTGTTGTACGCACGTGCCAGACGCGTGATGGAGTCGAGCAGGATCACTACGTCGCGACCGTTTTCGACCTGCCGACGCGCCATCTCGCCTGTCATCTCCGCGACGTTGACGTGATGCTGAGGCTCTTCGTCGAACGTCGAAGAGAGAACCATCGCCTTCGTGTTGCGCTGCATGTCCGTGACCTCCTCAGGCCGCTCGTCAATGAGCAGCACGATGAGCATGGCCTCCGGATGGTTGGCCGTAATGGCGTTCGCCATCTTCTGCAGAAGCACGGTCTTGCCGACGCGTGGAGGCGCCACGATGATTCCGCGCTGTCCGAACCCTATCGGAGTGAAAAGGTCGACAATGCGCGTGGAGTACTCGTTCGGCGTGGTCTCAAGCACTATGCGGCGCGTCGGGAACGTCGGCACAAGGTTCTCGAAGTGGACTATGCGGGCGGCCTCGCTCGGCGTCTTGCCGTTCACCGTCATCACGCCGCCAAGCCCGAAGTAGCGGTCCCGGTCGCGGGGATCGCGCAATGGCCCCTCAACCATGTCGCCCGGACGCAGCATATGTCTGCGTATCTGCTGCTGCGGCACGAACACGTCCTCCGGACACGACAGGAAGTTCGTCTTGGCGCTACGCAGATAGCCGTAGCCTTCACGCACGATCTCAAGGCATCCGCTCGCAAGAACCGCTCCGCCCCTCGCCAGATAGCTGCGGATGGCGTTGAAGATGATTTCGTGGCGCTTCATCGCGCCAAGATCCTCAGCGTTCGCGTCCGGCCACAGCTTCGCGATGATTGTGGCGTTGTCCCATGAATGGATGTCGGCAAGCTTGTGTTCGGGAAGATCCGGGTTGCGCGGAACCTGCTGCTGCGGCTGCTGTCCGGACGCGGCGCCGCCGTTCCTGCCGTGCTGCCTCATCATGCGCTGCTGCATCCAACGCTGCTTGCGGCTCATGTTTCCGGACTGCTGCGGCCCCTGCCTCTGTCCCTGTGCCTGGACAGACGCTCCGTTCGGCTGACTCTGCCGAGACTGGGAGGAATCCCCCTGCTGCAAATTCTGCGGAACGGAATCCTCGGCGGCGGCCTGCGGTGCGTCATCAGCCGCTTTCGGCGCCGGCTCCTGCTGGACGGCCTCCACCTCTGCGCCGTTCTCAGCCGACTGCCCCTTCTTGGGTGCACACGCCCTTCTCGGCCTTGCGCTCTTCGCCTGTACAGGCTCGCCAGCCGTCTTCTCTGCTTCTTCTGCCATTATGTTCGCCTTTCAGCCATTCAACCAATTTCTTGGCTTCAATCTTGAGGTTGTCGACCGAGCCGTCGTTCACGATCACGTAATCGGAGCGAGCCGCCTTCTCCTCTGCGGGGAGTTGCGCCGCGAGACGCGCTTCGGCCTGTTCTTCCGTATATCCCCGCAAGGCGGTCATTCTTTCGACCTGTAGTCTGCGAGGGGAAAAAACGCAAAGGATTATATCATAATCCGTCTCCCAATGACACTCAAAAAGAAGCGGTATTATTTCAATCCTCAACCCGCCGCACCCTGACGACGAAAAGCGCGACAGCCGGTCGCGTATCACGGGATGCAGCCTCGCCTCAAGGGCCTTGCGCTTCTCCGGAGACGCAAACACTTCGTCGGCGATCCTTCTCCGCTCCTCCGGCGGCACAAGCTCATGGGCGACATCGTCTGCGTCAAGCGTCTCTACGCCAAGCTCGTTCAGGAACTTCGCGAGAAGTGACTTTCCGCTGGCTATGCCGCCCGTGAGAGCGATTCGTTGATGCATGGAACACACTCCGCCACGTCAGGAATCCATTCCGGCGACGGCAAGGGCCGCATAGTCGCCGACAGACTCGCCAAGCCCGGCGGGGACGATGCGGCACACCTTCCGTGCAAGCGGCAGAGCCTCGCGGTCAAGGATCGGATCCACAATCTTCATGAAGAGGTCTGCATTGCGCATGAACACCCCACCAAGCGCTATGACCTCCGGATTGAGTATGTCGATCGTGAACGCAAGGATGGTCGCAAGCTTCTCCGCCGATTCCACAAAAACCTCCGTGCAGTCCGGATCACCTGCACGGACGCGGGAAAACAGCTCCTTGGCGGTTATGTCCAACCCCTTGCGGATTTTGGCGAGCCGGGCGATGCCGGCCCCGGAGCAGAACCCTTCCGCGCTTCCCTCCTTGTTGTATCCGATGGGACCGGATGGCGCAAGGCGGATGTGTCCGATTTCCCCGGCGTTGTCGTTCGTGCCGGAGTAGAGCCTGCCGTCGATCACGATTCCCGCGCCGAGGCCGGTGCCGAACGTCATGAACACCATGTTCCGCGTTCCGCGCCCCGCCCCAAAGCGGTACTCGGCGAGTGCGCAGGCGTTGGCGTCGTTCTGCAGATGCACCGGCACGTTGAAACGCTTCGCGAAACGCTCGACGATCGGCACTTCGTCCCAGCCGGGAAGGTTCGGCGGCGAGAGAATCACGCCGCTCTTCGAATCGAGCGGACCGCCGCAGCTTATTCCAATCGCAGACACAACGCTGCCGGACGTCACAATGGCGTCAATGCGGCGCTCAAACTCGTCGAGAACCTGCTGCCACGTGAGGCCGGCGGTAGGGAACTCCTCCCGTGAAAGTATCTTTATGGAATCGTCCGAGCACTCGCCCGTCGAAATGGCGCACTTCGTGCCGCCGATATCAAGCCCTACAGATATGTCCATGATCGACAACCCCCTTTCGAAAAACCTGGCGCACAACGCACCCCGGCCCGCAGCCCGATTAGAACAGCTCCTCTTCCAGCATTGCGCAAAGCGCGTGGTACACGGGGAGATGCAGCTCCTGCACTTTGTACGTCTCCTTCTCAGGCACACGTATCGCCACGTCGCACACGGCGGAGAGCCTTGATTCGCACATTCCGGTGAACGCCACCGTTTTGCCGCCGACAGCCTTCATGACCTCTGCCGCAGCCACGCAGTTCGCGCTGTTGCCGCTTGTCGAAAGCGCGATGAGCGCATCCCCCTCGCGGGCAAGTCCAAGAACCTGCTGTGCGAACGCCGTCTCCCACGCGACATCGTTCGCGAACGCGGTGATGATGCCGCTCATCGAAACGAGCGAAACGGCGGGAAGCGCACCCTCAAGCCTTTCAGCCAACTCAGGACGCAGTTTTGCCGCCACTGCGGACGGAATGCTGCGATGCTTCTTGAACTTCTTCAGCAGTTCGCCGACAATGTGCTCGGCGTCCGACGCACTTCCGCCGTTGCCGCACACAAGAACCTTGCCGCCGCCCCTGTACGCGGCAAGCAGCGTCTCGAACGCCGCCGCCACATCGTCCCGGCACTTGTCAAGCGCGGGATACCGTTCAAACAATTCGTTGAATATCGTCTCTGTCGTGCTTTTCATTGTCAGTGATTATACCACACACTTCACGCCATCATCTGCCGGTCGGCACGACCGCAAACGCATCGACAACGAGGAATCCTCTCGATCTGGACGGGATGATCCTGAGCGTTGCGCCCGGTTCAAGGTCGAAATCGCCGAGTTCAGACCACTCGCCTACGTCTGCAAGCGGCAGGAACCTAAGCTCCGTCGTCTTGCCGCCGGACGACAGCTCCGCGACACATTCTCCGGAGACCGCCCGCCACGGAAGGAACGGCACGTTGCGGTACAGCGCATAGCGTCCTTTCTCCGTGACCGGAAGCGGATACACCGCATCGCCGGCCGCCTTCGCGGAGCCTGTCGGCGCAGTGGAATACATGTCGTTCACGGTGCATCCGTTTGCGTTGTAGTCGCGCCGCCAATGTGCGCCGAACGTCACGGAGGCATCCTCATCGTCCACGATTCTCCATTTCGCACGGGCCGGGTCTGGGTTTCCAGGCCAGTCGCCGCCAATCTTGCGCTGTATGGCGCGGACAAGTCCACGGGCGTATACGTCACGCGGCAGGATTCCCTTGTCCCGGCAGAATGCCGCCGCATATCCGACGGCCACTCCCATCGTGGCAAGGGTGTTGATCACACGCGGTCCGCCAAGCCCCACGTGCGTCGCGCTGAAGCAGCGACCGCACATCATCAGGTTCGGAATGTTGCGCGAATACAGCGTACGGTACGGTATGTAGTACCTTCCGAAATGGGGCTGTTTGCAGACTGTGAGGAAATCCACACCCGGCTTCCGCGTATCGTAGTGGAGATCCACAGACCATGACCCCTTCGCAACCGCATCAGGAAATTCCCGCTTTTCGGTGACGTCCCTTTCCGAGTACACGTAATCGCCCATCAGACGACGGCTCTCGCGCTTTCCGAGAAGAAACGGGACGAAGCTCAGCACCTGCCGTCCATTCTGCGGATTTTTCTTCGCGTTTGAGAATGCACCGTAGATCGCAAGCAGTATGCGGTCGCGGATCTTTTCGCCCTCAAGAATCATGTCCTGATGTATGCCGTATTCCCAGAACCAGTCCCCATGGACGGCGCTCTCGCCCTGCGCCCACGGTTCCGCCCAGGGGGCGCTGAACGGCTCGTCCGTTCCGGCGCGATGGCTTGTCCACATCAACGACGCCCCAAGCGTATCGGCGTCGGCCTTCTCCGGCGCCATCGACTCGCCAAACTCCGAAGCGGCCTCACGTCCCATCCTGTAGTCCGCACCGGCCCAGTACCCGACCCAGCCATCGCCGGTCGCATCAACAAAGAGCGGCGCGGTGAATCGCACCACACGGTTTCCTGCGACATCAAGCGCCCTTACCACAGCGATTGAGCCGTTCTTCATGTCCGCCGCAAATGCACGGTGGCCTACGCGGCAGTCGATGTTCGTCTCATCCGCGACCAAGCGGCTGCGCCAGGCGTCGCCGAGAGCCGCCTCCCCCTCCATGTTCATGAAACGTCCACGCACCTCGCGCACTATGTCGTTGCAAAGTTCACCTGCGCACCATACGCGGATCTCGCTCGAGGCGTTTCCGCCGAGAACCGGGCGATCCTGGACAAGCGCAACCTTGAGTCCGCTCCGTGCCGCCGCAACCGCAGCGCATACGCCGGGAACACCGCCGCCGACAACAACGAGATCGGCGGACACCGTCTCTGCGACAGGCGCGTCAGCGATCGAAAGCGCCCCCTCCGGCCTTTCGCCGTCATTGGTCAGCACTATGCCGGCGCATCTGGCATCGAATCCCGAAAGATCCTTGAGCGAAACGGCAACACGCCCGGCCGGAAGCGTCACGATGCCGCCATCCTCCCAATGCCACGCATCACCGCCAAGACCGAACGTCCGCTCAAGCGTCTTCCCGGCGACAGCGACCTTGAAGGCGGATGGATTGGGCTTGACGTCTCCGGCATCCACCCATGTGCGCGTACGCACCCAGACGCGCCAGTCGCCGGCGCAAGGAACAGTGACGGCGGCGCTGGAATCCATGACGCGATGCCCAAGACCATGCGCAAGAAGATACGGCGAACCGACTACATCCATGAACTGAACGTCGCAAGCCCATCCGCCAGAAAAGGAATTGGGATATACGTCTATGCGTTCTCCATACATCCTCCCGCTGGCGACACCTGCAAGACAAACCGAAAGACGAAGCGCAATTCCGGCATTCCGAAAACCAATTCCCATGAGGACTCCCCCGACCATCGAGGCCTTTGCATTGGAGCCGGCAGAGGGATTCGAACCCCCGACCCGCGGTTTACAAAACCGCTGCGCTACCACTACGCTATACCGGCAATGAAAATTGGGTTCAGTATACCATAACAGGGTTCAATTGGCAAATGCCGCCTTACGGGTCGAGCAGTTTGCGGCACACGAGAATCTTCTCCCTCATGTCGTTCGGAACGTACATGTAGCGGTTTGAGCTTTCGTAGCCGATGGCGCTTTCGCGGAGGACAAGTCCGAGCATCTCTTTCGCTGTGGACAGTTCACGGGCTGCGATCTCCCTCATGCGGACGGCATCACCGCCATCACGCGCCTGAATGAATCTTGCCTGATCTGCGGCAGACCTAAAATGCAGCGTGGCCGCCCGGAAAAACGACTGCTCGCGAAGCGCAACCTCCTTTGCCGCCCCGGACATTCCGGCGACCGCATCGCGCCAAAGCCTGTCTCCTTCATCAAAACCGTCCGCGACCGACTGCATCAGATCCAACCACGCACCCCTGTTCGCCGCATACCCGTCCGTCCAGCGCTTCAGGTCGTCATACGCCGTGTTCACCATCGTGGCATTCCAGCCTGTCTTCTTCGGATAGAGAAGGTTTGCGGGGCCAAGCTGCACAGGCGAATAGTAGACGGTCTGCCACTGGAGCGGATAGTTCCTGAATGCGTCCGAATACCTCTTCCACGCCATGCGCACCGGCTGGACGGATGAAACGCCATACAGGTCGGCGGCCAATCCGTCAAGGATTGCGTCAATGTCGTTTGCGTTGCGCCGGAAGCGTTCGACAAGCGCAAGGTTCGGCGACGGGAAGCCGCCGAGCGACCAAGACAGCATCAGCCCGTCAATGCCGTTCTCCGCAAGATTGCCGATATGTTCGGCAACAAGATCCACAGTCGGGAGATATGGCGTTG
The DNA here is from genome assembly GCA_964567665.1 of uncultured Lentisphaeraceae bacterium. Lineage (GTDB taxonomy): Bacteria > Verrucomicrobiota > Kiritimatiellia > RFP12 > UBA1067 > UBA1731. The sequence goes on along the minus strand of CAZMNN010000010.1, from coordinate 38,543 downwards.
CACATATCTCCCACGAGGTGTTGACCTGAAGTTTGGCGTCCGCCTTCAATCCCGCAGCTCTCGCCGCCGCCCACAACGGAAGCGCACGAGGCGCCGGGCCAGGATGGGATATCGAATACTCGTTCACGAGGAGATCCATCCCCGCCTGCCTGAACGGCAGCAGCTTCTCGCTCCACAGAACAAGACGTCCGTCCTTCGGAAGGTGCGGGACGACCGTCCTGACGGCGTCATCGGGCCATGCCGTATCGTAGAAGATAACGTGCGCATCCGGGCTGGCGGACCTGACGCCTGCATGGATGGCGGCATTGACATCAAGTATGAACTCGGAATACGGGCGCCCCTTGCATCGTTCGCAGGTGTTGTTGACGTGAAACGCGCTTGCGCAGTGTGTGTCGTTTTCGCTCATCGTGATTGTGAACACACCGCCAAGCCCCGGCACGTTCCTGAACAGCTGCGCCATCGAGTCACGCAGCCAGCGCAGTGTCTCCGGCTGACGAGTACACATGCAGTTGTACGCATTCCCCCTTCTGGTGCGGCGCGAACCGCGTATGCTTTCGCGCCCAGGCCTGTCGAAGAAAGATGACGGCTGCGCACGAGGCTCGTTTATGTAGAGGATCACCTTGACGCCGTGCTTCCCCGCAAGAGACACGATGCGCCGCAGATTAGCCGTGCGCCTCTCCGCCTGCGCACCGAACTCCGGATACGCCGGATCGGTCGTAAGTTCGGAAAGGACGGCGTGCAGCCACACGGCATTGACCCCTCGCGCCGCAAGATCTGCGAAAAGCCCTTCCGGACAGGATGCAAGCGAATCGTCCCCCACTACGTCGCCGTAGTCTGCGGAAAACGGATAGACCATGCGCAGGTCGAACAGCGCCTCGTTGCCGTCGCGCCGCATCGGCTTCAATCCGCCGAACCTTTCGATAAACGAGAAGCGCGGTTCGCCGTCATCGCCGTCAATCGGCAGAACGCCCTCCTCTTCAAGCCTGCGGCGTATCTCAAGCCGCGCAGCGCGTCCGCTTTCGGCGAGTTCACCGGAATATTCCAGACGCGGACAGCTCGGCTTCGGCATTCCGAGCTTGGATTCAAGATAGTCGTCCTCCGTCAGCGCATAGCGCATTTCACGGCGGCTCTTTCCGGTCAGGGACATCAGCTGCGAATACGGAACAAGATGCCAATTGTGGCGAAGAACCGTCACGTAACCAAGGCTTTTCCAGAGCGGCGAGACCTTGACGTCGCGGCGAAGCCCCATCTCCTCCGCAATGCGGACAACATCCTCCCGCTTCGCGCCTATGGCGTCCGCAAGCGTCTGCGGCTCGACCACTCCCCAGTTCCGGAACACATACGCCGAAAGGATGTCGGGGAATGCCGTCGGAGCGATTGGCTTTTTCCATGCAGGCTCGCCCGGCAGCTGAACGAAGTCCGGATCCGTCGGACAGCTCACCTTGACGGAGGCAGCACCGTCCCCGCCGCTTATTGAGTAGTCCACAAGCCGGCCATCCTTCATCTCTGCGGATACCACATACCCTCCCTGCGCAAGGAAGTTCTCGAAGCGTCCCGTGAATTTCGGCGGAACGCACGGGAAGAGGCGTATTTCGCCGCCCCAGCTCTGAAGAAGCGACTCGGTCGCCATGTGGAGAAACGCCGCGCCGCCTTCGAGAACCGGACACACCAGGCGTTTTGAATCGGGATTTGCGGTGAGGTCAAGCCCGCCGCCGCGTCCCCACACGCCTCGCCTTCCATTCGTGCCGCGAAGGACGAGCGGCGGCAATCTTGCGACATTCGCCGCCATCTGTGTGCGCGTAATGCCGGTGACAATCACCGGATTGTGCGAGAACAGGCCGTTGGGCTTTCCGAACCAACCGAGGAAATCGGTGAGAGCCTTCCATCCGTCGGCAGAATCATGGAGCCTCATCCTGGCGGTTCCGGTGTAGAACGCGCTCCATTCGTGGTTCGGATGCGGTTCGTCGGTTGTCCACGCGATTTCCACGGCGTTTGTCCAGGTGTAGGCGAGCGTACGCTCCGCCACATCGCGGTCAAGGTTGGCCTCCGCAGGGAAGAACGGATAGAAAAGATGCCCGCCATACATGTAGTGGTCATCAGGGATGTCCGGGCCTCCCCACCATCCTCCGCCGCTGTGCCTCGCGAACGCAGGGTAGTGCGCGAGAACGTCCTTCCAAAGCGCAACGTCGCTCTCGTCCGTCTTGAGGGTCTGCGCCGCCTCTATGGCAGTCTCAAGACACGTCTTAAGACAGGCGACAATCGCCAGTTCATCCTTCGTGCCGGTAAATATCTCAGGCGGTACGCTCCAGACGAAATGGTACGTTCCGTTTTCGTCCTTCGTCATGGTGTCGGTGTAGAACCTTATGAACTCCTTGAGGACGGGATACATCTCCTTCAGCAAGGCGACGTCGCGGGAATACCGCCATGCCTGTGAAAGTATCAGCCCCGAATACGCACCGCCGCACAGCGTGTACCGGTATTCGCCGATGGGATGCTCCACTCCCATCGCGTTCATGTTCAGGGGAAGATATGCGCCGTGCACATCCTTGCCGAACATCTCGGCGGTGCGCCGCTTCAATTCGTCCATGCAGGCCGCATACGTCGCGATGAACGGCCTGACGAATGAGCAGCGGTTCACGGGGAAGAACGGCATCAGCGGAATCTGCACGTTCTGGTCATGCACATAGCAGTTCGAACCAACGCCGGCGCATCCAGAATCAAGCGGGCCGTAGACAAGGCCGTTCAGAGCGGGCATTGGCGCCGCACCAAACTGACCTGCAAGTGCGAAAAGCGAATGTTTCCAGTTTCTGTCAATCTCCGGTTCAGACACGAACGTCGCCCTGCCGCCGTCCTTCCAGAATCTCCGCCACCATGCGGCGTTCCCGTCGCGAAGCACGTCGAAAGTCGCCTTGCCGGCATCGCGGACAGCCGCAACCGCCTCCGCCCTTGTCGGCCTCACCGCGATGAAGACGTCATGCGCACCGCTCACCCTTACCCGCCCCGAAAGTCCGTTGCACTCTGCGGCGGAACCTCCGGCGACTAACATCGCAACTGCGTACGAATCCCCGTACGGCAAACGCTGCTCGAACGAAACGACATCGCCATCTACGGAAAAGGCCGGCGGCGTCTTCATCCGGGGATCCTCCGGACGGGACATCTCAATCACTGCAAGGCGATTCGCATTCGACGGATCGCGCAGACGCACCGCCACCACATCGCGCTCCCTGTGCACGATTGTCGTCGCCTGTGGCGAAAGCGCGGGGGATGTCATCTCTTCGTGCAGCGCACCTTCCGCCATGTCAAGCCGCTGCCTGACAAGCGGAACGGCCGGAGCGTTCCAGCCCACCCCGCCCCAGAACCTGATGCGCAGGATCGCTGCCGATATGCTGCTTGTGAGAACATCGCCTCCGACCGCCGCCGCATCCCTCCTGTCGCTCCCGGCAAGGTATGCAACGCTCGCGACGGAGTTCGTGCGCACATACTCCATCACATCTGAATGTGGCGTGTAGTCGCACGGAGCGACACGGCGGTCAAAGACGTCATTCTTGTTTATGACCCACTCAAGATGGGACGGCGCATAGGCAAGCACTCCATGGCTTCCGTTGCCGATGAACATTCCGTCCTGCCATACCGCGCCTGCGTCGCGCTCAATCACGTAACCATCCGCAGACGCCACTGCGCGGATGGCCGCCGCCACCAACGCGAACATAGTCAACACTTTCGCACACTTATTCATTGCAACCTGCCACCTTTAAAATCCGACACCGCACAATATGCCAAAAAGCCGTTTCCTTTTCCACTCAAAAAAGCACAAAGTGGAGATTGACAGACATCAACCTCCACCCTGCGGCAATGCATTAAAAGACGTGTATCTTAAGCCCTGTCCCGAAGAAGCGGGCGACCACCTCGCCATTCTTCCCTGCCCGCAGACGGACTCTCACGTACTTCGGAAGCTCCTCGCCCTTCACCGTAAAGCGTGAAAGGTTCTCTGCTCCAACCACCATCGATGCACGGATAAGCGGTATCGTCAGATCCGCGAATCCGCCGAGAACCGCGTCCACGTTCATGAGGTTCAGGGTGAACCCATCGCCCACGGTCAGAGTCCCTTCCATCTCCAAACAGCCCGTGGAGGCGAAATCGCAGTCCATGCCGCTTACCGAAAGGTTGCCGTTCACTATCCGGCCGGCGCCACCTATGGCGTTCAGGTACTGGTTGGTGCCGCCCAGATCAAGCGCCGCATCTGCGCCAACCACCATGTGCACCGCATTCGACATGGAACGCTGCCACCTTTCAAGCCCCCACTTCGCCCGCATGGCATATCCGGCACGACGGCACTCCGCCGCCGTAAGCATGTTTGTGTATATGAGAATCTCGGCAAGGCGCTGATGACCGGAACGCGCACCTGATGCAGTGGAGTTGTAGGCGAGCGAATCCGCACTTACGGCATTCGCGTACGTTCCCTCATGGACGCGACAGCTGATGAAATCCCAGCCGCCGGACAATCCCGTATTGAGCGGAGTTGCGTCCGTCACTCCTTCCGGCCAAAGCTGCGTACCTGCCGAAAGTCGCCTGTCGTTTATGCAGAACTCCGCCGTACGCACCCCGGCGCACGCACCGCTGTAGATGAGGAAGTCCTCCGGCCGGATGCCGTATGTCTGCGCCCCACGGAACCATCCGTTTGCGCTCCCGCTCTTCGGATTCGCAAATTCGTTGCCGAGAATCGTGCCGCCGCCATCATGCGAACCAAGCACCCACAGGACGCTCAACACGTTCGTGACGGAAAACCGGTTCCCTTCGGCATCCTTGAAGACCATCGACGATTCGTTGTCCGGCATCTTGACGGCATCCATGGAATTCCTGAGATCCGCATGGGAGACCAGCATTGTCTTTCCGTCTCCGCCGCGAGGCACCGCCCTCATGCCGTTCCCCGTGAGGCTTCTCCATTCGTTGACGTACATCGTGCCGTTGCTTTCGCAGATGGACATCGTATCAGCGCGTGAGGCGTCAAGATGGACTGCAAGCCCCTTGGAGGCATCCGGCATCGCAGGCTCCTCCGGCGGCAGAGCATGGCAAATCCTGAAAGCGCCCTCCGCAACAGATACGGTGCCGGTAAATCCGACGATGTCGTTCACCGCAAGAGTGCCGCCCCCGACCTTTGCGAAATCGCCTGTGCCGACAATCTGTCCATACGTGAGCGTTCTTCCCTCCTGCACGCTCATCGACGCACCGTCCTCCACGTCAAGGTTTGCCAATACGCACTGATCCGGCTGCGGCGCGGGTTCCGGAAGCGGCGAAAGCCCCTCATCCGCGACGCCAAGCCATTTCCTTGCGAGATGGTTGCGCGTCGCGACCTTCTCGCGTTCGCTCAGTTCGCGCTCGTAAAGAAGTATCTCACCGTATCTCCATCCGCCGCTGTAGTTCGGGCTCGTTCCGATGCCGCAAAGCGCAGAGACGTGCGCACCGACAGGAAGATGCACTTCATACAGACGGTAGTCGAACTCGTCCGTCGGCGGCAATACGTTCTGCGCCGCCGAGACAGACACGCCGTTCGTGAAGTACAGCGTCTCGCCGCAGTTGTACCTTACGGTCGCGCCTTTCGACGGCACCGGGGAAAACGGACTGCTCGGCCACCCGTTGCTGTCGGTCCCGTAGAAAAAGTCTACGACATCCTCGTCCGGGCTGCCGCTTCCGTTGCAGAAAGCGGAGGCCGTCCCGAGCAATGCGCCTATATGGGCATTGGCGGCGCCCCTTGCGGCGACAATGTATGCCGAACGCACTCCGTGGAGCGGACGCAGCAGTTCGGCGCGCGCACCGGACCGGAATCCGCCGAACGTGACGGCGTTGTGTATCTTCCTCTGCCTGTTGGTGCAGGCCGCCGCGATGAGAGCGGGATAGCCGACGTTGGCAAATGCGGACACTCCGTCGCGCCGGTGGATGTCATACCACGCCTTTACCGTCTTGCCGTCAGAGGCGAAATCCATGCGGTTCGTTTCATCCGCATCGAGATGGAGCGACGGAGAGACGGCGTAGCCGCTTTCGGCGTCATGGTCGAGCGGAGCGATGAAGTCGATTGTGCCTTCCCGCAGTTTGGCGCCGACAAGCGCTATGTTGGAAGGATTCTCGATCTGAAGCGAACCGCCGCCCGTCTTCGTGAACGAAGTCGAAAAGTCCGCAAGCCTCACGCGGGCGACCATGCCAGACGGAACGTCCACGGTGGTTCCGTCCTCAAGCAGCAGATCCTGCACGATCGGCGGCGACGCCATGCCGGAAGCGGAAAGATATCCCGGAATGGAGCACCCAAGCCACTTCGCGCTCATGTATGCGGAAACGTCGCGCAACTCCTCTTCAGACAGCGGATGGCTGTATATTGCGATTTCCGAAAACATGAATCCTCCGGCGTATGCCGAATTGAACGAGGCTCCGATTGAGGATACGCACGATCCCGGAACCTGAAGCGCCACCACCTGAAAGCCCTGTCTGTCATATCCGGCGCGGACATCCCTCTTCACGCCGTCTATCATCACGATGCCGTTCGTCGGCACAAGCGTCGGGTGTATTCTGGCGAACGGTTTCGTGCCGAGAAGCGGAGCGGCATATGAACTCCACGATGCTATGGTGTCCTGATCGCGGTCAAAATAGCATCCCGTGGAATACGTCGCCGACGGGTCTGCCGCGCATGAACGGACGTTTCCGAGGAGTGTACCGCCTTTCGCTCCCGGACTCACCACTGCTATCACCGTGGTCAATCCGTCTATGCTTAGGCCCTCGTCCTTTGAATTGACGAACCGGAAGTATGCTCCCGACGTTTCGGCGGATGTGCCGAACCTTCTGTCTTCAAGCAAATTGACGGCGGACATCTGAGAGCCGTCTGCGGCGGTGAAAACACCTTCCACGAGGACAGGCGGCGGATTTGGACTCTCGCCCGCCTTTGCCGATATGCGCTCTCCGCGATACGACGATTCGGCAATGTTGGCCATCCTTTTCACATACTTTACGCCATCTATCGTCTCCGTGGTCACGGAATTGCTTTCGGAGACGTCGAAGTGGAGAAACGGCGCAACCGGTATCGCCGTGGCGGCGTGGCGTCCGCCGAAGCGCAACGTTCCCTCCTTTATCGCCAGCCTTCCGGGGTAGTTGCGGAGATCCGAAACCGACAGTACGCCGTTGCCGGTCTTATCGATAGAGACGCCTGTTCCGCGTCCGCCGGCATATTCCCCCAGTTCAAGCGACGCGCCATCCGGCACGTTTATCTCCGTCCTGACACCGTTGCGGGACTTCTCCTTTGAATGTCCGGCAACCGACAGCATTCGAGACCTGCCGTCTGTGCCGTATCTGCTGCGTCCAAGCCATTTCTTCGCGAGGTAATCCTCAACCTGCTTCACCCTGAACACGTCAAGCGTCTCGCCATAAATGACCATCTCGGCGATTTTCAGGCCGCCTGAAAGCTTCGATTCGTTCTGTCGCACAATGCCAAGCCCCAATCCGTTTGAGTTTCCAAGGTTGTTTGTGGGCAGAAGCGAGGTAACTGTCCAATCCGCCGTCCGCCCTGTGAGCCAAGTGTTGGCGGGGATGCCGTTTTCCCGCGATATGCCGTTCAAGGCCGGATTGAACGCCATGTTGTTGTAGCCGCCAGTGGGCGATCCCGGACACCACAGAAGCGGCGATGAGCAGTCGGGGTTCGTTGTCCGCAGCGATGCAATCGTCTCGCTCTCGCAATTCATCGATGTTCCGCGCACCCACATCTGGCCGTTGCAGTCTCCGCCACCATTCAATCCCACCCCTCCGCCAAGGATCGCACCTCCGGTCTGCCGCCACACGGCAACGACCGTGCCGATTCCGCGAAGGACGTTTGTCGGCTGGCTCATGCCGGAATCAAGGTCGTTCTCGTAGTCGAACAGCATCGCCATGCGCGATCCAAGCGCCCCAAAGTCAAGCACTGCGGCGTAAATGTCCTCATCATGCGCAACCTGCGGCAGTTTGAGCTGCCAATAATCGCTTGCGTCCCACAATCCATTGGCCTCATCCCGCTTCGACAGCTCATGGATGTATTTGCCCTCACCCGAAACGAGGTAGCGACTGCCGACGAGAGACGGTATTCGGCTAACCATGCCCCCGTCGATCGTCCATTCATTCGTCTGCGATGCGTCAAGATGGAATATCGGAGTTCCTACATCGGGAAGGATTTCTGGAATCGATGTCGAGACGGCTGCGGCTACATCTCCGTTCGAAAGCTGAAGCGCCCATGCGTCGCCGACCTCGTTGGTTTTGGCGAACAGGCCTGCAACAGCAACCGTCCACGCTACCGTAAGCATATGCGTTCTGCAAAACATAATGGACACTCCTTGTTCTTGTGTGATTTAAATGGTTTCGTCGGGATGCTCTGCGGTCGGCCGGATTGATGTTCCGTCCGGCATTTCATTTCACGGTGAAAGTCCTTTCCGCAGAGACTCCGGTCAACGGCTCAATGATGCGCAAAGTCCACTTGCCTGTTTCATCGTTGAGCGCCAACGGGAACAGGAGACTTGCCTTACCTTCCGCAGTGGCGACGTTGCGCTTGAAATGAAACGGACACTTCCCCGATGGCGGAACGAACTCTATGTGCAGGACATAGCATGGCGTCACGTCACGTGAGATGATTTTGAAGTCCAAGGCGAGCGTCTCTCCGCGCCTGGCGCATGAAAGCCAACGCGGCAGACCTGTGACTTCAATTCCGTCGATCTTCTCCTTCAGCACGGCATACAGGCTGGCCTCCGCGTACGGAACGGATGCCGAAACGCGGTCGGAAACGCCAAGATACCTGTGGCTCCGCACATCGTAGATGTGTCCCGGCTTCGCGAACACAAGCTCATCGACGTTGTCGTCATGCTCCTTGCCGACAAGCGAATGTTGCGGCTTTCTGATGACACCGTAGAGATCCACGTCCCCCTCGCGGTAGTGCACTGCCTCACGGTACGGATTGGAAATTGCGGTGGGGGACTCGATCGCTGGCGTGACCGCCGCCGATTTCAGCAGCGCAAGCATCCGACGCTTCTGCCCCTCATCACCTGAATCGAACGCCGTCGCAAACATATCCACCTCGTCTTCGGCAAATGGCGGCACCTTGCGCTTCACGCCGAGTTCGTCGTATTCGCCGGGCAGGACATCGCATACGACCCTCCCGCCGCGCTTGATGAACGCTTTCACGGCTGCCACCTCCCTGTCGGTCATGGCAAGGATGTGCGGCATGATGAGCACCTTGAACGGAGGCTGTCCGGTCACAACCTTGCCGGCCCGGTACACAGACCAGTCGCCGCCATTCAGGAACCCACCCTCAACCTGCTCCTGAGAAACCCATTCCGGCTGGTAGAACAGATGGTTCAGCATGAAGTTCGCGTTGCTGCGTGAATACTGGAAATTCCAGTATGGCGATCCCTTGTGGCAGTCGTCGCGGAGCGTCTCCGTTCCGAGGAAGAACGAAAGGATGCAGGAGTCGTGCGAATAGTAGATGGCGACATCGCCCTTCGCCCAGCTCCAGTCCGCCAGCGTCTTTCCCAGACCATCCGCCATGCGCGTCATGGCAAGGTTCCTGCCGCATTCACGCGCATCAAGCGTCGGTGCGCCCGTGACGAGATCAAGGAGATTGATTCCGTAATATGTCGCCGCGAACCAGTGGAAGCCACCCTGACGGTGCAGTGCGGTCATCCACGGGAGAGCGCGCTCACGCTCTTCCGTGAACCCGTACCCGGTCCATCCCCATATGCGCATATCCGGGCGCCACGAGCGGTACAGGAAATCGAACTCATGGAATGGATCTTCGCCGAACGAGACCGATGCGGTGTACTCCTTCGAGTAGTCCAGCCCCGTCTTGGACAGCAGCTTCCAGAAGTCCGTTCCGCCAAGCGCCCGCTCGCCGAAGCAGTTGTCTAATGAATACAGCACGTCCGGATCGACCTCGCGGATAGCGTCGCCGACTTCACGGATCACCTCCACCCAGCGGTCGACGTTGAATGTGCGCCACTCGATGAACTCCGCCGCATTGCCCGCCGCCCGCGCATCCTTGAGCAATGTCTGACCGAGGTCTGCAAACGACCGGTGGGATGTGAGATGTCTGCGGTTGTACTCCTCGATCGTCCCGTATTTGCGTTCCATCCAAAGACGATACGTCTCTATGTTCTCCGGGTGGGCGTCAACCTCCTCCCCGTTGGGGCCGAGCCTTGCCTCATCGGAGAACGACCCGTACATCCCGCCATGGCGTCTGTTTTCCTTGGCCCACCTGGTTGCCATCTCGCGTATGCGGCCGCGAGCCTCCTTTGTGTTGAACACTGGGCGACGCACATTGTTCACGGAGGTCGGTCCGCCGCTGAAATACTCGCCACCGATTACGTATGACAGCGTTGCGGCCATGCCGCTCGTGTACATGTCGCCCCATCCGCCGTGGCAGAACGCATACCTGAACCCCAATTCCCCGAGCGCCCGAACCATGTCTCGCCTGTCCATGCGGGCATATGCGGACGACACAGACCAGAATCCCACGCCGTAATCCCCGATCATCCGCTTTCTGTCGTTCGACGGTTCAATTACCATGAAGTTGCGCCGGTCGGCCATCTTGCCGCCATCGACAAGTTCAGTTTCCAGGACGCCGAGGCCTGTATACAGTTTTTCTCGCGGAACTGCGATCGTCACCCGTGAAGAGCCTCGCTGGCTGCCCTCGCCGAAAATGCGTCCGGAGAAATCGCTGAACCGCCATTTCAGCATTGCCGACTCCGTACCGTTTGAAACCGGTATCACCACTTCGCGGCCGCCGTCGACCATCTCTCCGAGCGATGCGCCGGACACCGGACTCTCCCGGCAACTGAACGCAAGCGTCCGTCCGCTCGAATCCAGATACCGCTCCACGCCATGCACCTTGCCGCGATATATGTTCTCTTCCGTGACCTTTTTCGCCGCCGAAACATCCGGAGCGCCGAACGCCGCTTTCCAAAGCCTGTCCGCAGTCCTCGCGAATTCAATCTCCTCATACGGGAATGATGCGATTGCATATTCATCCGCAAGCGGCGAATTGTCGATGAACGACAGGTCGCTTCCGCCGGCGACGCCATCAACGTCCCTTCTCCACTTTGCCGCCGTCACCCGCCCGCGACCGTATCTGCCGGATGCTGCGGACGAGTGCATCTTGTTAAACAGCCCGGCCTGACCATCCCTGGTCGGCGCGAAAAACGCCGAAGCCCCGTTCAGGACGTTCGTCTCGATGATTGCGAACAGCTCCTCCCCGATCGCGGCGGCGGATCTGCGGCCGAATGCATAGAGATCGTATCCGCCCGTCATGAGGAGATGCCTGATCCTCTTGGAATCGTCATCCGTCGTGAACGAGTTCGCACCCTTTCCCTCCGCCACAATGACGTGGGCCTCCGCACCCGTGCCGGCGAATACGTGCTTCGCCTCACGCACTGACGTGAGCGACGGAACGACCGCAAGAACCTTCAGTGGTTTTGCCGCGACCCCGAACAGGTTCTGTTTCATCGGAATGGCAGCCCCCTCAAGCACACCGGCTCTCGCGTTTCGCCCGACCGGAACGAAATCAAGGGCCGATATCCGTCCGCGATACATCTTGAACGACCGGATCTCTATGCCTGTGTCATGTGCGCCGTTGTCGATCTTGAAGAACGAGAAACCACGCGGCTGCCCGCCAGAAGTGGCGCGAAACGGTATGATGTATTCATGCCATTCCGCCGTAGGCTGAATCCTCGTCGCCCATCCCTCTCCTACGCCACCGTTGGCGGCGGTGTAGCGGTGGATGACCATAAGCGTGGAGCCGGCTCCCCTGCTGCGCACATCCAACGCAATGGTGAACTCCTCCCCCGCCTCCCATTTGAGGTCAGGGTCATCCATGTAGTTGACGATGAAATAGTTCTTGCCGAGCGCCGAGAGCATCCACACGCCGCTCAATGCGGCGGTCTCCTTCCGGACTACGCCTTTGACAAGGCTCCACGGCCTCTGAATCTCCCCTTCGAACCGGGGGTTTTTGATGAGGTTCTGCGGGCGTTCGCCTTCAGCGGCAAACACACCACAGGAGACAACTGCAATTACGACTGCAGCAAATGCATTTTTTTTTTCTGAAGGTCATGATTCTAATCTGACACTTTCATCTGATTGGGGTGCAAACTGCCGAAATTATAGCAAAGCGGCATTGCGTTTGCAAATCGGGCGGTCTCCCACGCAGGTCTGCCGACCTCATGAGGAAACCGCCCCTTGCGACATGGCCACCGCATAGCGACGCCCATGTCAACCGGTCATTCCGCCACAAACCTTACACCACCGGCGATATCGCCCTCGTTGTCGTTGTACGGAATATACGTCTGTATGGCAAGAGGAAACTTCTTCACAACATTGCCAATGTCGCGCAAAGACACCGTCGGCGTAAAAACGATCAGGATTCCGTCTTGGGCGTAAAAAAGGTTGGCGAATCCAGATGCGCTCACCTTGAACTGACGCACATTGCCCTTGATTGCGGCCGTGCCGTCACCCTTGAGTGTCACCGTCAGATCGGCGGATTTCGCATCGTACGTGCGTTTCAGGTCATAAATGTCGGTGGAGTCTATGTCATGGTCTGCATCAACCTTGAAATACCAATTCCGCGCAAATACATTGCCGACTGCCGCAACGGGACGCGTCGGCGTTCCATCGCCCGGCGTGAACTCGCCGTATATCATGAAGCGGTTCAACGCCATGCTGGCATCCAACTCCAACGCAAATGCGGCACCTTTCTTCGTCGTGAAGCTTACATAGTATTTCTTGTTCGTCACGGCATCCCAACCGGTAGCCGAGAAGGAGTAGGCACCCTGTGCCGTCACCACCTTTGCAGAAAGTTTCCCGGTGTCTGTAGACGTGAACTGCACTGTCCCCATATATGTAAGAGCACCAAAGGGGTCTACCGACGTCGTAGTGCAGACATAGCCCTTGAACGTGCCGACCGCCCTTGGATTTACCGCCTTGACGGTGAACGAGAACTCCTTGGTCATCTTCGTTCCGGCCTTCGTGGTGACCGTGACCGTCGCTGTGAACGTTCCGGACTTCGTCGGTGCGCCGACAATCTTGCCGCTCTTCGCATCGTATTTCATGCCGGAAGGCAATCCCTTGACAGACACAGAGCGCACATCCGTCTCCGCGCTTACGTTAACCGGAATGCCGTCCACGCCACCGTTCACGCCGACCGTGATGTTCCCGCTGGACAGTCCGGCGCAGCTGGCCGTCACGTTCTCGGCACGGACGACAAAAGCGATCGGGACATCCGGCGCCCCCTTCTTCGTGAACCATGCGACCGTGCCGCTCGCGGACGTAACGGATTTTGCCGTGCCGGAGACAATGCCGGTATTCTTGTCGTACTTGAGTCCGGACGGAAGCCCCTTGACCGTGTAGCCGACAAGCCCGGTATCGATCGGCTCTGTAGGAATTCCCGCAACAAGCGCATCTATCCAATGGGCATAGTATGTGACGGGACTGTCACCGTTGACTACCTCGTCCGGGAAGACCCTATCTCCGCCATCTTCCGCCCTTTGCGTATACCATCCGAGAAGGAACTTGCCGTCGAATGTCGGCGCCGGAAGAATCCCGACTTCATCGCCTCCAACCACCACGCGGGTATACGAAATGTCATCGCCCGCATCGCAAAGGGCAAACTTCACCCTAACAGCAGTAGCGTCACCATAACTGTACACCGTTGGATACGTACCGTCTCCGTTGGTGAATGCCTTGTCATTAATGTCTGTGCAACTGTTGTGAACAAATATCTTCCCGAACGCGGAGGTGGATTTAAATGTATTGACGAGAACGCGGTCAACCTTTGGAGGGACTGTGACCTGCTCCAGCGCGGTGGAAAAGAACGCAGAAAGGCCAATGCTCTCCAGGGATTCGCCAAACACGACCTCCTTTAAGTTTCTGCAATTACGAAATGTTTCTTTTCCAATCTCCGTGATGCGCGAATTAAAGACAACACCCTCAAGCGCACACCCACGAAACGCACCGGACCGAAGACCAGTTACGCTGCCGGGGATGGTGTAGAACCTGTCGGTCTTGCCGGCCGGATAGCTTACGAGCGTCTTCATGTCGGCGGTGAACAGCACTCCATCGACATCTCTATACTTGGTGTTTCCTTTTGCAACGGAGATGTTCCGCAGGCTGCTGCAATCGGCAAACGCCCAGTCGCCTACATCCGCGACTTTTTTGTGCAGCGTAACGTCTTGAAGATTATCACAGGACTGAAATGCCCGAAGGCCTATCTTCTTGATGTTTTCAGGAAACTCTATCGACTTCAGGGAACTACACCCGTAGAACGCATACTGACCTATCTCTTCCAGGCCATCGTCGAACCTCAGTTCCGCAAACGTTACCGTCGTCAAGTTCGAGCAGTTCTGAAATGCACTGTCTCCTATGCGCACCACGCTTTCAGGTATCTCAACGGACGTGATGAGCGCCCCTGCAAATACATTTGTCCCTATCGACGTCACCGGATGGCCGGAGATATCCAACGGTATCACAATGCGTCCGCTTTTTGGCGACACACCTGTAATCTGCACCTCTTCAAACGCTGTCTTATACGTCCATTCGTAACCGCCGATCGTAGTGGTCTCGTCCGCCATCGCGACGCCAGCCATAGCCACGACAAACGCAGCCAAAAAATGTTTTGTCTGCCCTGCGCTTTTGCGCAACAAGTACCTTATGGTATTCATGTCTGCATCCTCCTGCCGCATACATTATGCGGAACGGAACCTGCGGCGCATTCCATTCCCGGTTCTGCCCGACACCCGCCGTTCACGAACCCATTCCCAAACGGAATGCGGTAAAGGTATCATTTTTTTTTTCCTTACTGTCAATTGTAAAGTTTTATCTGCAAATGCAATACGCTCAAACAGCGTATTGGCAATTATATTGCACCGTCAGCCGTAACGGAGAATCGCAAACGGCGACGACGGAATCGAACCGTCAGCGGCGAAGCGCAAGTGCTGCGCAGACAAAACGAACAGCCGCCATTCCCGCAAACCAAAGAAGCATGGAGTCGAGTGATGCAACAAATCCATTCGCCGCCGCAAGCCAAAGCGCAACCGGATACAGAATGTGCAGCGGAACAAGCCACAGCAGAAACCCGAAGCGTCCGGCGGACACCTCGGCGTTGGTGACGAACACCTGACAGGCCGTCAGCGCCGTCACACCGACAAGCAGCGGCATATGGCGAACGTAGTCGGCATAGTCCGCCCCGTGCGGCAGGAGCGAAAGCAGCCATTCACCAAACAGGGCATAGACTGCGGACATGAGCGCCGCCGCCGCAAGGGTGACTGCGGAGCATTTCAGCACGAATGTGCGCGTCGGCGCATTGCGCTGGGCAGCCGAGGCGGTATACGGAAACATGACAAGAAGAAGAGGGAACGTCAGAAAGTACAGAAAGTCCGAAAACCGCGAAACCATGTAATAGCCGGCGGAGTCAACCGACGGCAGAGCAGTGCGCATCACGGTCTGCTCTGCAAGGGACGCCGCCATCGGCGCCGCCTGATATGCGACCGTCGCCATGAACGCAAACGCAACCCGCCGGACGGCGGCGCGGTTCCAGTACGGCTCGGCCTTGACCGACAGTTCGCTACGCAGGGACATCACGCTTCCGAGAATACGGAACGCCGGAAGCGCCGCCTGCCCGGCAAAATATCCGGACAATGCGCGAAGCGGCATCACCGCAAGCATCACCGTGAAGCGCAGGACTGCGCCGCCGATCTCCACTGCGGCCAACGCCCTGAACCGTTTGAGGGACTGCAGCGCATCTGTGTACACCGGCGCCACGCAGCCAAGAAAGGCGGCAAACACGACAAGTGCGCCGGCAGAGGCGTCAGGCACGCGCATCGCCGAAAGGAATCGCGGCAGCACAAGCACGGACACGCCAAGCGCGGCCGCCAGCATCACGGCCGTAGCCACAAACACTCCGCAGAGGAGCGTTTTGACCTTGCCGCGCTCCCCTCTGTCCGAAAGGCAGGCGGATTCCTTCATCACCGTCATGGCGAATGCGAACACCGGCAAGGACAGAAACGTAGCAAACGACGTGACCGGCAGCACCGCGCCGATCTCCTCCGGCGATATGTAGCGCGGGACAAACCACATCCCGGCGGCGGCGTTCACGACATCGCCTACGCGAAGCGCAAGGAAAAGGAACAGTGCGTTTTTTGCGAAGCCGTCCACTCGATGAACCTCATTTCAGCCGGAACTCAAACGTAAGGCGAATCCGTCCGCATACGCTCACCCCGCCTTTGGCGGCGGGCGCAAACCGTGCCGTCCTTACAGCCGAAAGCGCGGCGGAATCCAGCTCACGGTGTCCGCTCGTCTCAATTACGACAGCCTGCGACACGGTGCCATCCGTGCCGACCGCAATCTCCACGGTAACGCGCCCTTCATGCCTCAATCTCCGCGCACGGCGCGGATATGCAGGAACGATCCTGTTGAGCGCAACCGGATCGGACACAATCTGCGCACGCTCTTCCTGAGCCTGTGGCAGATTGTCGGATTCGGGCCGTGCGCCAATTCCTTTCCTCTCCATCGGCGGCGCTTCCGCCATCACGGCCTCTTCCTCCTCGACTGCGGATGTCTCGCAGACGCCGCCATTCTTCTGCTCTGACGCCGCTTCCTCTATGCCGATGCCGTCTGCCGCATGGACATCCGATTCCGAGGCTTCGTCCACCGACCGGACACCATCTTCGTCAAAAGGTACGGCATTAGATCCGGACATCTCGCCATCGTCCAACTCTGGCGGAAACGTCTCATCCGCCCCCGGTGAGAACGTCCAGTTCAACTCGTTGACGTCCTCGGCAGACAACGAAGATTCGTTTTCATCCGTTGCAACTGCTCCATCCATCTCCGTGTGTTCCTCGGATGAAACGGCGTCCGCCGCCTCAACGACCTCAAAATACAGCGGAACGCAGATTTCGCCGCGATCGGGGAGACGGTCGTTTCGTCCGACGAACACCGCTGCGCCAATGACGGCGGCATGGGCGGCAGATGACAATAGCAGAGCGTACGGTTTCATGGAGCAGTTCGCCGCCTCACGAACTCACAGACCCGCGAAGCGGCGGCATTGAATTCCAGTGCGCCTCCATCGCCTCAGAACTCGTAGCTGAGCGTAAACATGAAGCTTCTGCCGCACACGGGATAGTAGTATGCGCCGGAGTAGTCTGACCATCCGGCGAAATCGCAGGTGTTGCGGTCGAAGAGGTTGTCCATGACGAACGACGCCTTCCAGCCCTCCGCCCAGGCCGGTTCGTAATACGCGCCCACGTCGAATAGCGAAGCCGCCGGGAGTTCATCGTGCGCATTGCGGAAGTCTCCGGCAAGATGCTGCGATGAGACAAAACGGTATCCGCCCTTGATTTCAAGGTCGTCTATGATCCAGAACCCGACCTCAAGCCGAATTCTGTGGTTAGGCACCATCGGCACGTCCTTTCCGTGGTACTGCCCTGAAGCGAAGTCCGCCTTTACGATGCCGTATCTGACGGATGCCTCTGCAACCTTGTCGCGCTTCCATGAAATGCCGGTGTCAAGCCCGATGCGACGCGTCTTCGACGGGCTGTTGCTGTTGTATCCGCCCCAGTAGAACCCATAGTCGCGAGCGTAGGGGTTGTAGAAGATCTCGTCCTCCATGACCATGCCGTAGCCGTTTGCGTCAAACATGAACTCATCGAGAAATTCGCACTCAAGCCCAATGTCGAGCGATGCGCCCTTCTCCGGGACGAGGAAGCGTCCGTTCTCGGTGTAGTTCAGCTCATCGCAAAATGCGCTGCGGTGGAACCGCGTTCCCTTTATGTACGTCTTCATCCCATCGACCGGACGGTACACCAATCCAAGTTCATAGTCGCCCTGCCAGTCCGAGTTGTCGCTCTCGGCGATTCCGGAGTAGTTCGCCCACCTGTTGTTGATGTTCTCGATACGCGCCCCGGCGACCACGGAAAGCCCCTCAAGCAGAAAGAACTCCTCATGCAGAAACGCCGCGTAGCGCATCCGGTCGAAATGATATTTCGGGTTGTTGAAGCCGGAGGCATCCTTGACCTTGTACCGGTCGTACCGGAAATCTGCGCCGACGGTGAACTTGCTGTCGAAACCGGCGATCGGCGTCTCGTTCACGTAGCGGGGCGACAGGAAATAGCCGTACAGGTCGTATTCGTTTGCGTAGCCGTACGTGCCCCAGTTCGCCTTGCGGTGCTTTTTCGAGAATGAACCGTCAATGAGCAGCCACTGATCCTCCGCGATGGCGAGCTTCGCGTCAAAGCCCGCGCCGTAGTTCCACATACGCGCCCAGTCGTTCGGGGTTGCGGCGGACTTTCTGGCGTTCTTCCACTCTTCATGCGACAGCGCACCCGGCATTTCGTAGAACGCATTGGCGTAGTTCACCTTCAGCCCTGCGGTCGATCCGTTTTCGAAGTTCTTGCGGACTGCGGCGTTCACCGTGTGCAGGTCGTAGGCGCTGCGCTTGCGGTAGCCGTCCGACTGCAGATAGTCGTACGCCGCCGAATACAGCACGCCATCCTCCTCTGAACCGCCCTTGGTGAGCACGTTCGCGCCAAAGGTGTTCTGTGAGCCGGCCTTTCCGGTGATGCGCGTCCTTTGGGAGTAGTCGCGGGTGTCCGTTATCACGTTCACCACGCCTGCCACCGCACCGTCACCGTGCAGCACCGGGCTTGGGCCGTGGATTATCTCGATGCGCTCCACGCTTCCGAGCGGTATGCGGGCGAGGTTCGGCGCATCCATGTCCACATTGTTCAGCTCCTCGCCGTCGAGCAGCACCTTCACGCGCCCGAACGAGTTTTCGCCGAAACCGCGCATTGCGATCTGCGCCTGCAGCGGGTTGGCGTTCAGCGTCCTGATGTCCATATTTGCCTTCTTCGACAGCAGCTCCGGGAGATCCCTCGCTCCGCTTGCATCGATCTGCTCTGCGGTGTATACCGTCACGGATGCCGGAATGTCATCCCGCACATCGTCTATCCTCGATGCGTATACGGTCACGGGCGGCAGTTCCGCGACCGCGTTTGTGCCCTGCGGCGAAACGGCACGACAGGCCGTGTGCCACATTCCCGCCATTGCGGCGGCAATCAGCAGTTTCTTCATTTTGCTCTTTCCCCCTCATGCGAGGGTACTTGACTTGTTTGATGGACGGCCCGCATTCCGACTTTCACGGTTGCGCGACAGCGCCTGGTTTTCACAGGTCTTTCCGGTTACCGTCCGTTTGAGATGGGTGCGTATTCTATCACACGCACAAAACAGCGCGGGCATAGGGAAAGCCTATAGGGCATCGCAGGGGATGGCTATGCCAAACACCTGCGCATCCATGCTATAATCTGCGCATCAACACTGATGAGCATGGAATTGGATACAGAATGTGGCCGTCTCGGCGTGAGCCTCGCAGAAATAGCGCGGTATCTGCGCATGGGGCGGCGCATCCCGGATGGAGAGCTGGCGGAGCGTACGCTGCGCCTGCGCGACAAGGCCATGGCGGCGATACGCCCCGCCAACGTCTGGAGCCGCTTCTCGATCTCGTCCGGCGCAATCGCCTCCGGCGCAGTGCGGCTTGACATCAGCGGGACACTTGCCCGGCATCTTGACGGATGCAGATGCGCCTATCTCGCCTGCGGCACCCTCGGCACCGGGTTTGACACGTTCCACAGACGCGTCTCGGTGTCGTCCGGAGCGGATGCGTTCATTGTCCAGGCAATCGGCGCCGCGCTAATAGAACGTCTGATGGATTCTGTTGAAGAGGACATCTGTTCTGAACTTTCGGACGGAGAACGCCTGATTGCAAGATATTCGCCGGGATATGGCACGTTTCCGCTATCCGCCCAACGCGAACTGCTCGCCCTTCTCGATGCGCCGCGCACCGTCGGCGTATCGCTTACCGACACAATGCTGATGGCGCCTTCGAAATCGGTGAGCGCGATAATCGGCGTGAAAAACGAGGAGATCATCACGGCATGAACACCATATTCGACCTGAACCGCATTGTCGTTCTCGACGGCGGCATGGGAACGCAGCTTCAGGAGGCAGGACTTGCCCCAGGCGAAACGCCGGAACTGTGGAACCTCTCGCGCCCCGGAGACGTCCTTGCGATACACAGTGCGTACCTTGCCGCAGGGGCGGACATCGTATACGCAAACACTTTCGGCGCAAATGCGGCGAAGTACCATGGCGACGCTCCCCTTCACGACGTGATATCGGCCGGCATATCGGTGGCGAAGGATGCGGTTTCGGCAATCGGCGGCGGAAGGCTTGTCGCCCTCGACGTTGGCCCTACCGGACGGCTTCTCAAGCCCGCCGGAGACTTCGAGTTCGACGCCGCATACGATGCGTTCGCGGAACAGGTGAGCATCGGCGCAAGGGCCGGCGCCGACCTGATAGCGATTGAGACGATGGGCGACACCTACGAACTTAAAGCCGCCATCCTTGCAGCAAAGGAGAACGCATCGCTTCCCGTGCTTGCGACAGTTGCGCTCGGCGAAGACGGAAAGCTGCTGACCGGCGCCGACGTGGAGTGCGTTGCCGCGCTGCTCGACGGACTTCACGTGGATGCCATCGGCCTGAACTGCGGCTTCGGGCCGGACAGAATGCTCCCGTTCGTGAAGAGGCTCGCTGACGCGACCTCGCTTCCGGTTGCCGTGAAGCCGAACGCAGGGATGCCGAAGGTCGTAAACGGACGCACCACGTTCACCGTCGGCCCGGATGAATTTGTGAAGGATGTCGCTGCTCTCGTCGAAGCGGGCGCAACGATCGTCGGCGGATGCTGCGGCACAACGCCCGGACACATTGCCGCCGTGAAGCGCACTTTGCAGACCTGTCAAGCGAACGCCAGAAGCGGACGCGAAGCGCGAACCGTCATCACGTCCGGTTCTCGCACGGTCGAGATTCCGTTCCGCGATTCCATCGTCATCGGCGAGCGGATAAATCCAACAGGAAAGAAGAAGTTGAAGGCCGCCCTCACGGAAGGAGACGTGGCATACGTCCTGCGCGAAGCGGTTGCCCAGGCTGACGCGGGTGCGCATGTGCTGGATGTGAACGTAGGCGTGCCTGGCATTGATGAAGCTGCCGTGCTGACATCCACGGTGCAGGCCGTGCAGAGCGTCACGGACATTCCGCTGCAGATTGACACGTCCGATCCGGCGGCGCTCGAACGCGCCCTCCGCCACTACAACGGAAAACCTCTGATAAACTCGGTCAACGGAAAGGCCGAATCGATGGACACCGTGTTTCCGGCCGTTGCGAAATACGGCGGCGTTGTCGTGGCTCTTACTCTCGACGAAAACGGAATCCCGCCGACTGCGGAAGGCCGTCTTTGCATCGCCCGCAGAATATTGAAGCGCGGCGCGGAGTTCGGATTGAAACCGTCCGATTTCGTGATTGACGTTCTGTGTCTCGCTGTAAGCGCAGAGCCAGACAGCGCAAACGTGATCCTTGAAGCTCTCCGCAGGGTGCGCGATGAACTTGGATG
This sequence comes from uncultured Lentisphaeraceae bacterium, assembly GCA_964567665.1. Classification (GTDB taxonomy): domain Bacteria; phylum Verrucomicrobiota; class Kiritimatiellia; order RFP12; family UBA1067; genus UBA1731. The sequence goes on along the minus strand of CAZMNN010000010.1, from coordinate 17,062 downwards.
CCGCACCTGCCTTGGCGTGTCCAACATCTCGTTCGGGCTGCCGGCCAGACCTCTGCTGAACGCTACGTTCTACACGATGGCGCTCGCGAACGGCCTTTCCGCCGGAATCATCAATCCGCTTGCAGCCGACATGATGACGGCCTACCGTGCGTTCAGGGCGCTTACCGGAAAAGACCGCAGCTGCGGAGAGTGGATAGAGGCGTTCAGGGATTTCACCCCCGCGACGGCGGCTGCCGGTGTTGTCTCCGCGCATCGCTCCCCGGCAACGGCATCGCCGACGCAATCCGGCAACGACATCGCAGGGGCAATAAGGCACGGACTGAAATCCGATGCCGCAGCTGCCGCAAAGGCCGCACTGACAAATGGAGAGGTGCCGCTTGACATAATAGGGACGGCGATAGTGCCAGCGCTTGAAACGGTGGGCAGGGGATTTGAGGCCGGCACCGTGTTCCTTCCGCAGCTGCTGATGGCGGCGGAGGCCGCCGGTGCGGCGTTTGACGTCGTGCGTTCTGCCCTTCCGTCACGCGGAGACGGCGACGTAAAAGGCCCTGTGATAGTTGCGACCGTCAAGGGCGACATACACGACATCGGAAAAAACATCTGCCGCGCACTTCTCGAAAACTACGGCTTCAAGGTCATCGACCTCGGTCGTGACGTGCCGCCGGAGACGGTTGTTGCGGCGGCACGGCGCGAAAAGGCGCGGCTCGTGGGGCTGTCCGCGTTGATGACGACGACAGTGGGATTCATGGAGCAGACCGTAAGGATGATCCACGAAGAGCTGCCCGACTGTAAAGTCACAGTGGGCGGCGCGGTACTGACGGAAGACTACGCCGAAAAGATCGGCGCAGACTTCTACTCAAAGGATGCGATGGGGCTTGTCCGCCTTGCGGAGACGCTTTTCGGCTCGCCGACGGAATAGCCCCCCGCGTTGACGTCACATCGCCTTTGCAAGGGCGTCGCCGAACTCCGAACACTTGATTTCGGTGGCGCCTTCCATCTGGCGGGCGAAGTCATACGTCACAGTCTTCGCCGCAATCACCTTATCCATCGCTGCGATGATCAGGTCTGCCGCCTCGGTCCAGCCCATGTAGCGGAGCATCATCTCGCCGGAGAGAATGAGCGAGCCGGGATTCACCTTGTCGAGTCCGGCGTACTTCGGAGCCGTTCCGTGGGTTGCCTCAAAGACCGCCACGCCCGTCTGGTAGTTGATGTTGGCGCCGGGCGCAATGCCGATGCCGCCGACGGTGGCGGCAAGCGCGTCCGAAACGTAGTCGCCGTTGAGGTTCAGTGTGGCTATCACGTCATACTCCGCCGGGCGCGTAAGTATCTGCTGGAGGAACGCATCGCAGATGCAGTCCTTGACGACGATCTCGCGTCCGGTCTTCGGATTCCTGAACGTGCGCCACGGTCCCTTGTCGATGAGCTGTGCGCCGTAGTCACGGCTTGCGAGGGCATAGCCCCAGTCACGGAATGCGCCTTCGGTGAACTTCTGGATGTTCCCCTTGTGGACGAGCGTCACGGACTTCCTGTCGTTCGCGATCGCGTAGTCGATCGCCGCCTTGACGAGACGTTCCGTTCCCTCCTGCGACACGGGCTTGATTCCGATGGACGCCGTTTCGGGGAAGCGGATCTTCTTCACGCCCATCTCGTCTATCAGGAACCTCCTCACCTTCTCGACCTCAGGCGTTCCGTTCATCCATTCGATTCCGGCGTAGATGTCCTCGGTGTTTTCGCGGAATATCACCATGTCGGTGAGTTCCGGATGCTTCACCGGTGAAGGCACACCCTTGAACCAGCGCACAGGGCGCAGACACACGTAGAGGTCAAGCGTCTGGCGCATTGCTACGTTGATGGAGCGGATGCCGCCGCCGACCGGCGTTGTGAGCGGCCCCTTGATGGAGACGAGATGCTCGCGGCAGGCATCGACCGTCGCCTGCGGCAGCCACTCGCCCGTAGCCTTGAACGCCTTTTCGCCGGCAAGCACCTCCATCCACTCGATTCTGCGCGACCCGCCGTACGCCTTTTCGACGGCGGCGTTCCATACCGTCATCGCCGCCTTCGTGATGTCCGGGCCGGTACCGTCGCCCTCGATGTAGGGTATCACGGGATTCGACGGCACCTTCAGCGCACCGTTCTCCATCGTTATCTTTCCGTTGCTCATCTCTGCTCCATCTTTGCGGTCTCAGCCGCGTTGTGTTTTGGTGCGTATTATATCAGACCGCAACGCATCCATGCCATGTCGATAGCGAAAGCGTCAGTGCAGCCAATGTTTTTTCATCTCCGCCTTCATCTCCGTCTGCTTTTCATTTCTGCGTGTCGTGCATTGTCTGTTTGGCGTGGCTGACGGCGGAACAGGTCAGCCTGTGTACGCCGGCGGCAAGACGACGGTCGCTGCAACCGGGAAGACGAAGCGTCGCGGACGTGTTGGGCGGCACAGCCACTTCAAGGGATATCCGTCCGTCATCCGTGCGACGCCAGTGGACGGACATCCTTCCGTAGACGCTCTCCACGCTCGCCTTCACGTAGTTGAGTTGAGGCACAAACTCCGGCGCGACGAGAAATTCCCTGAACGCACGTACCGGTGGAGCGGGCGTTGCGGCGGTTCCGCCGTCCGGCAGACGGATTCCGGCCAGCCGCTGATACGCCCAGCAGGCGAAATCTCCGAACATGATGTGGTTGCGGGACGCACCGTCCGCCCAATCCTCCCACAGGGCCGTGCCGCCCTTGCGCACCCAGTCCGCAGGGGACGGCGAGCCGGGGTGCGTTATCATCGCAAACGCCAAGTCGCTTCGCCCGGCATCGCTCAGCGCACGGAATGTGTGCTTCATCCCCAGCACTCCCATGCGCGTCTTGCCGTCAGCCTCATTGACCGCCGCCACAAGACGCGCCCGCACCGATTCCAGCGCATTCGCCGGCGGCAGTCCGAAGGATAGCGCCATGCCCTGCGCCGTCTGGCCGCCGTTGTCGTATGTCCCGCCATCCTTGAGGAATCTGGCGTTGATCGCCGCCTTCGTCGCCGCCGCACCATCGGCGAAACGCGCCGCATCGTCACGTCTCCCGATTGCCGCAGCCATGCGTGACGCGATCTCCTGCGCCTGCATGTAGTAGCATGACGACGTGAATTCCACGGACGGCATGAACCTGGTGTCCGGCGACACCCAGTCTCCAAGACCATGGCGCACAAGGTTTCCGGACGCCTTTGTCGCAGTGTATGCAAGATATCGAACAAGCGCTGGGTACACCTCGCCAAGGATGCGCACGTCATCCTTGTAGATGTAGAGGTTCCACGCTATGACCGGAAGCGCCGAATCCCAGGCCGGACCGTTCCCCCACGTAAAACCCCATCCTGCGCTCGGCACGATGCCGGGGATGTCGCCCTTTGCGTTCTGCGCATCGCATATGTCCCGCAACCACTTCTCGTACCCGCTCGTGTTCTCGTAGCAGTACTGGGCAAGCTCGGAGGCGATCGAGGCGTCACCCGTCCATCCGTTCTTCTCGCGGTGCGGACAGTCCGTGGGAAAGCCGTCCGTGAAGTTGGCGCGATATGCAACATCCGCCATCGCCATCAGGCGGTTGAAGACAGGATCGGAACATTCGAACGACGCAGTACGCGGGAACGCGGTATGGATGAACTTCGCGACGACATCCTGCCTCTGCAACGGCGTACGCAATCCTCGGATCACGACGTACCGGAAGCCGTTGTAGGTGAAGCGTGGCTCGTACGTCTCCTCTTCCGCACCGGCGCATACGAACCTGTCCGTCTGAAATCCAATGTCCGTTGTGCATACTGGGAATGAGGCGGAAGCCTTGAAATAGCAATCTATCCGGCGGCGGTCCGGCCCTTTTGCGGGAAGGCGCAGATCGGCATCGTTCCCCGGCGACGGTGCCACTGGCGAAAAGTCCTTCTCAACGCGCTCGTCGTATCTGATTGAGACGACATCCCCTTTTTTCGCACCGCGTATCTTGAGTTCCACCCATCCGGATATGTCCTTCGGAAACTCCACGACCTGCACACCGCCATCAAACGCGTGTATCGACACCGGCCGGAACGTCTCGACCGCTTCCGCCGGATGCTGGCTCTCCGCGACAAGCCGTCCACACGGGCCACGGCGCTCCACCGCCGGTATGCCGTCTGTTCCGTAATCCGGGAGCGACGGATGCCACGCGCCTATGACCTCCCCTTCGCGGAAATCGTCGTAGCCCACCGGACTTCTGACCTGCCGCCATGAGCGGTCGGAGACAACCGTCTCCGATGTGCCGTCCGGATATGCAAGCTCAAGCCGCGCAATCATGCAAGGCGCGGCTTTCCACGGGGCGCGTTCAAACCACCACTGGGATAGCGCCCTCACGCAGAACAGGCCGTGTCCGACAATCACCGAAAGCGTATTTTCGCCGGGGCGTATCTCTTCGTCAAGCGCATATGTGGAGTAGAGGACGGTCTTCGTGTAGTCCGTGGGCGCGGGGTCAAGCAACTTCGTGCCGATGCGCCGTCCGTTTAGAGACGCCTCGTAGTAGCCAAGCCCCGTTATATGCAGCGTTGCGCTCACCGGCTTCATCTTCGCCCTAAACCTTTTCACGAAGCATGGCGTCGGGATCATAGAGCCGGCCGATATCCATTTCGCCTTCCAGTCTGCGCGAAGCATCCCCCACTGCCACATGGCCGGTTCGCTCCACTCGCTCTCGCCGGATTCCGCCGTCCACGTCTTCACCTGCCAGAACGCCCGCTGCGATGGTTTTGGCGGCGTTCCGCCATACGCCACGCCGTGCATATCGCCGCCGTCCACCTTCCCCGAATCCCAGAGGTCTGCGACACCGCGGGACAATCCCTCTGGAGTGGAGGCCACACGCACCCGCCAGGCGGTCTGTCCGTCATCTGTCCGCCACGACAGACGCGGTGAGGCAGTCTCAAGTCCGATCGGATCCGTCCGGTATTCGCACATCAGGGACGACGGCGACGCAAGCGCCGCTGCGGCGGAGCAGACAATGGCGGCAAGCGCACAGTGCATTTTCATGATGTCTCTCTCCGTCAAAGCGAAAGGTCGAAACGAATCCGCCCCTTCACAGGTTCGATCCGGTAGCCGGAATCTGTCGGGGAAAGACGGCCCTCGCAGCCGACAGCATAGCGGAAATCCTTGAACGTCAGGTTGATGCGTCCGGGCGCGAATTCGTGCCGCCCGCGCCATTCGCCGTTCATCTTGATTTCAAGCGGCATTCCGAACACCGTAAGCCCCTTCTCGTCGAAACGGACGAGCGTGGTCGTGCCGTCCGCATAGAAGCAGGTCACTTCAATCTCGTTCTCGCCTGTGGTGCGTGGCATCATCCCTACGGCCTCACCGGTGAACGAAATCATGCCCGGTGCATTTTCGGAATGGAACATGTACGCATCAACTACCGGCGGCGTATACAGGACTTCGTTCCAGTTTGTGCTCGCCGTCGTGAGATGATCTTCGGCAAAGCCGTCGCACATCTTGTGGATGTCGCGAATGTAGAACCGGTTTCCCTCCTGATAGAGGTTTGCGCGATAGTTCCTGCAGTTGTACCACACGCTGCGTCTGCCCTGCCCGTTCCAGTCCTCAAGTGCAATCTGCGTCTGGGCGCAGTTCTCCTGATGATCGGCAAGGAAGCGGCGGCCGGTGTCGCCAAGCGTCTCGATCTCGATAAGCCCGCGTTTGGCGTAGTCGACAATCTCCTCCATCTGGTTGTAGTAGCCTACGTTCACCCCGAACTGCGTCCACCCGAAGCTGTTCTCCTGCCCCGTCTGCATATACGAGATGTTGAGAAGACCACGCTGTTCCGTATAGGTGCGGAAGTACCAGTCCACAATGTACGGATTCTTGCCGAGCGCGGCGGGTTCGAGCGTCACCACGTGCCGGCGTCTCTTCCCGTTGCGGGAATCAAGGTACTCGTAGCTTATGCCGTAGTTGTATATCGGATCGGGCGTGAGCATCTTGAACACCGGCACCTTGATTGCGTTTGCCATGTCGCTGGCGGCGGAGAGCATGTTGTTCTTCGACGGATAGTACACGCCGTTCGAGTAGCCGCCGCGAAGCCCGTACGCATCCGTGACATCCTGCTCCTTGCACACGCACACTGCGACGATTCCGTACCGTTCCTTCATGTAGCCGATCGACCACGCATCCATGACCCACGATCCGACGCTCTGAGGATAGTCACCGAACTTCTCCTTGAAGAGACGGAACAGCTCATCGATCAGCGCAGCTCTCTGCTTCTGCGTGTACGCCTCAAGGAAGCCGGGATTCACCCACCAGTCCCAGGCCCAACCGTTGCGTCCGCGCCACGGAATGTCGACCGCCTCGCAAAGAGGCTTGACGATTTCGATCCACACTCCAAACTCGGTCTTCGTCCTGTCGGCGGTGGCGGCCGCCGCCATGATGTCGTTGCGGATCATCGCATCGTACTGAAGCAGGATCGTGTTCGCCACGCCATATCTGCTGTTGCACCTTATCTGCTCGGCAAGCGGCATTACAAGATCCATCGGACGGCGCGGCTCGCATCCGCGCACGAAATTGACAAGGTTCATCACGGTGCGGGGCCTCTTCGCCGGCGGCGGCACGTCGCGCCAGATCTTCCGGAGGAACGCGGCGTCCGCAGCGGCGCCATCTGCCGTTGCGCCGTCGCCTCCGACGACAAGCCAATCCGCGCCGGCTTTACGCGCTGCATCGAGCGTCCGCACCCAGCCAGCTGAATCTTCGCCGGCACGGAACGCCGCAGCCCCACGCCGCCTCACGCGCACACCAGGCAGCCGTCCGCGAAGATCGGCGATCCATGTCGCCGCGTCGCGTCCGGACTCCGCAACGGCGCATACATCCAGCTCAACGGCAACCTCGCGGTCAGCCTTGACGATGTCTGCGGGGAACTCCCGTTGCAGACACTCCTCGAATTCGTAGATGCCGTTGCCGTATGCCAGCCTTATTCCAAGCGGAGCAAGTCGCCGCCCCGCATCGGCGATGCGTCCGCAGAACGTCCGCCATTCCGATGACGTTCCGCCCCTGAAACCGTCCACGATCAGATGTTTCACCCCGAACCTGCGGCAGAACGCAACCGTGGACTCGATTTCCTTCCCGTCCATTTGTTCCAGTGCGACCGGCATCCCGGCCACTGCAAGTCCGCTTGACTTCAGCATCTTCGACAGCACATCATGGTCTGCGCCCCAGAACGCCCTTGACCGAACACCGTCATACCCCATCGCCTTGAGCTTCGGGAACATGGCGAGGCTCGCACCTGCATCTTCCGTCGGAATCTCGTACGCGAGCTTCATTTCGCCTGACGCGAAGCCACCCATGCACAATGCAACTAATATCGCCACAATCCTCACAATTTCAACAAATTTGCTCTTCATTCCGCTTTTCCACTCCTTCGTCAACTACGGATTGTCCGTTAAAACACAAACGTTGCACAGGGCTTTTTCTGCAGCAGCTTTTTCAGCAATTCACTGCGTGGAGGTAAAACTCCAAGTTTGATGATGTCGGAAAAGGTCTTGCTCTCATCGGATGCTGGCGCAACTTTACCGGAATAGAACTTCACATCCCGTATTTCCGCTATGTTTTCTTTTCGGCGCAAAGGCATGGCATCATCACCATATCCACCGGAAATTACATTGACTTCGTCACGATGCTGCGCAAGAAAATCAGAAAAATTCAATGCCGTGGTTTCTGATATGTATTTGGCAAGGAGATCCTGAACAACCCAAAACGTCGAACCACCCCATGCTTTGCCGATCTGACACTTGACCAACAGCTGGCTCACCATTCGCGCCCATACCTGCCGATAGTTTATGCCAGGCCCCGCAGGTTCAGTCGCGACGCCGTTGAGCTTCAATACCGTATCCTCAAACAGTTGAGCTATCTGCGTTCTGTCCCTCTTGTTTCCGCCCGAAGTGCTTGATGTCATTACCTCCACAATCACGAGCGGGAGTGCGGGGAAATCTTCACAGTACAATGCTCCATTCATCCGACAAGTCGTAAAGCCATTTTTCGCAAGCATATTGGCGGCTTTTGACTGAGAACATCCAAAAATATCGCATATCTGTTCGAGAGATTTCCTTGTCCGCCCGGTGATGACGTAATCGAATGTATAATCGAAGTGTCCGGTCTTTCCTCCATCGACAATCTGGCACTTCATCTTCACTTCAGACCACACAGAATAGCGCACCCCTTCCGTCAAGCCTGATTTCTCACAAAGCATTCGCTTGACGTCCATCTGCCGCTCCTTCTCCACTCCGCACCTATAGTTCAGCAAACGCCGAGGGCAGACGATCCACGGCTGTTCACTGTCGTGCAGCAAAAGAGAGCAGACACCAGACTGAACGGAGGGCTTGTCTGGGAACACACTCTTGAGGGGATGCCCCTCTGAAAGAATGACGGCGGACGAGAATCTGTTGCCGCCACCATCGCACTCCTCATTCATGAAGGGGCAACGGCAATGCCTCAAATTATCCATTGCTTCACTTGACCAATCATCCACGGGATAGCCGTACAGTTCGAAAATTCTGGAGCCGTTCTTCATGTCACCTTGCCTCCATTCCGTCCATGTACATTGAAATCTGCTTCGCAAATGCAAAGGCGAGAGGGGGTGGGACAGAATTCGCCACAAGCCGATGCTGATCCAGGCTTTTGACACTGCCCGTTCTTGAACGAATCGGTCCCTTGAGCAGATAATCATCGGGATATCCGTGTATGCGCATATATTCGCGAGGCGTCAAGTACCGGTCTTCGGTAGGATGAAAGAATATCTCCCCGCAGCGAAGTGTGTTTGATTGCCCTGCACGGTTAAGGCGAAGGTACTTCGTTGTGTCCTTACGGTTAAGTTTTCCTACTATGTCCTTCGGCAATTGCGTCTGCGACGCGAGATAAAGACCCTCAGGCACATGGTGAATCCGCTCGCGGTCACGATCTGGAGTGACATCTACATGGTTCTGCATATCATCAGGATATGTCGTGACACCTTTTTCCCTGGGATGAGGAGACGGCACTCCCCGCAACGCCTCACCGACCGTCAACCATGACGGCAATGGATCGGAAAACAAATCGCCCGTTTCCATGCGTTTTGAATGTGTCGGGGGCGGAAATTCAAATTCGCTTCCGCATTTCGTTGCAACCAATATCACGCGTTCCCGCAGCTGTGCAACCCCATAATCTGCGGCAAGGCATACCTTGTATTTGGTCGTATAGCCGAGACGGTCGAATTCATCCAGCAACGACTCGAACACTCCACCTCGCCGTCCATCAGCGTCACGGGCTGACAGCAAACCCTTTACCTGCTCCATCAAGACAACTTTAGGTTTCATGGCTTCGGTGTAGCGAATCATCTGGAAAAGGAGTGTTCCGCGCTCATCTTCCAACGCCTTCTGCTTCCCTATCAAGGAAAACGCTTGGCATGGTGGACCGCCAAACAGCAAATCAATGTCGCCGCCGCTGGATTGCACATCTCTAAGAATATCATCAGGATCAAAAGCCCTTATGTCTCCTTCGTAAACCCTGGTTCGGTCTCCTTGCCTTGCTATGTTGTACCGTAGCGTGTCGCAGGCGTTTTGATCAAGCTCTACACACGCGAGGACATCAAATCCTGCCTGTCGAACGCCAATGTCCAATCCGCCGGCACCCGAAAACAAAGACACCGCCACTCGCCGTCTGCAACCGGTTTCATTCATGTTACTTCTATCACGCAAAGACATGAAATGAATTATACCACTTCTATCACATCTGCCGCGATGTCGATTGGACGTCGAGAATCGCCGGCTTTCCGGCTGCCGCGCCGAACGAGCGAAGTTCGTATGGGCCAAGCGTGATGGACGCCTTTCCGGCAACCGGCTCACCTGTGACCAGATTGCGCGTTCCGTCAGGGAAGCGCACCTCCACGCACACCGGATCAACCCCTGTGTTCACAAGATAGAACCAGCTGCGTCCATCATGGCGCACGTACCTGAGCCGCACAAACTCACCGCCACCCGGCATCGTATCCATGCCTGTCGCCGGCAGTGCGCGAAACGCCTGCGCGAACGGAACGAGATACGGCTCCATGCCATACGTACCGACGAGATATCCGCCCTTCGTGAATCCAAGCACATCGCGGAAACGCAAGGGAACGGCGTAATGCTCCATCGCATACGGGCCGCCGGCATTCAGCGTGGAGACACGCCACTTCACCTCACGGAACCATTTTGCCTTGAACTGGAGATCAGGGTTTCGGTTCCGCGACCTGTCGCCGGGCGCGGATTCCCAGTAGCGGTCGTGCATATGGACGAGCGGGAAGGCCGCGTTGTCGAGGAAGTCCCAATAGCAAGGCTTCGTGTGGTAGCTGCGCTGACATTCGTAGTCGGCCGGCGTCTGGTAGTACCATCCGGGTTTCGCAAAACGGTAGTCCGCCGGCAGTGACGTCTGACCCATGATGACGTTGGGCGACTCCTTCGCGAATATCTCGCGGTCAAGGCCGCCCTCACGCGCCATGCGCCGCATGTAGTCCGGGGACGCGAACCTGTCCATGATCGGGTCAAGGTTGGCGATGTTGTTTATCCACAGCTTCAGATCCGGACGGGCGGCGGCAAGCTTGCGGGCGATCTTCACCCAGAATCCGCTCACCTGACGGCACCGCCACTGCACCCAAGGTTCGTACGCATTCGCCATGAGCCATTCGGCGTACGCCCTGCCGCGCATCGGATCTCGCCTGTCCACTGGCACCTTGATTCCTGTGTCCCGCGTAAACCCGTCTATCATGTAGTCGTTGTAGCCGCTCGTGATCATGCCGAGCCAGCATATCGATGAGTGCTTTACGTGAAGCCCCACGCCCTTGAACGACGGATGCTTCATTCCGTCCGCGACAAATCTGTCAATCATCCCTTCAAGATAACGCTGCGTGTCCGGATGGCAGATGTTGAACAGCGACGGTACATACGTGACTCCGCTCTGCGGCTTTCCGGTGGCTGTGACGTTGTACATTGTGCCGTGGACATCCCCGGAGACGATCATGTCGTATGTGAGCGAACCGGACGGCACGGGATGCGTCTCCTGGTTGATCAACGGCACCACGCCGATACCCTCACGGTCGAAACGCTCATAGAACGCCCGCAGAAAATCAGGGGCGTGTCCGTGCGGATTGTAGAGGTCGTCCATCATTCCGCTGTACCACGCACCAGGATACGCAAAGAGGTTCAACCCCTGATATTTCATCGTGGCGGCGATCTTGTCGACCAGCTCCATCCACTGCTCCGGCGAATGTGCGTTATCCGCCACAGCGAACTCCCTGTCGATTGACGGATCCTCATAGTACCATCCGATCGTGCGCCCCCATCCGTTCTTCGGTTTTGGCGAAACGATCCTCGCCGCCGGAAGCGCACGGTTCTTCAGACGGTACAGACGGATTGCAGACACGGCGGCAGGCTCTCCCTTTCGTGCCGTCATCGCCTCGAACACGACATTTGTCGAACTCGCCCAGTACACGCACCTGTGTGTGCGAATCTTGCCGGAGATAGGCAGATCGCCGCCGGTGAACACGCCTACCTGCATTTCATAGTCCTGCATCCTGACTGTTTCGTATGATGGGGAGAACGCATCCTGCACAATCATGTCCATCGTGCGCTTGGCGTCGTCCGGATAATCGATCTCAAACACATACAGCGGCTCGCCGGCGGCAAGTTCAAATCCGACCGCCATCCTGTGGAACTCCTCTCCTCCAAGTTCAAGATAGTCTACACCGTCCGCCGTGGTGCGCATGGACGACGGGCCGACCACTTCAAACTTCGTTCCGGGGATGCGCAGCGACGCAAGCCCGGCACGGTCAAAGCGGACTTCGCGCACAAGCTCCATCTCGCCGGGGTCTCCGCCATTGCCGACCGGTGCCGTCTCGTAGATGTTCCGTCCGCGTTCAGCCGACATCGCGGCATAGTCCGGACGTGGCTTAGGCTGTCTGCCACCCTCACGGTAAAGGGACTGAGCCTGCTCCTTCGTCAATGCGGCGGAATATATCTTAACCTCGTCGATCAGTCCGTCGAACTGATCAAGACCGCCCCGCGATCCGATGAAGAAGCGCTTGGCTGCATCCCACTTGCCGAGATTGCTGAATGAATACGGCTGGCGCGCCTTCTCCAACGGCGAGAGCGATGCGCCGCCGACATCGTCGTAGCACCGTGCGCCGTCTACGAACAGACTGCCGCCCGCCTCGTTCCAGCTCGCCACCACATGATGCCAGTCGCCGTCCGACGCGACGCTGCGCCAGACATATGCGTCGCAGTCGTCGGAAGTGTCGAGTCTCAGCCGTGCGCCGTTCTGCCCCCACAGCCAGAGGTACAGGGCGCCGGTGCCGAGACGGAGGTTGAACGGCGTGGGCGACGAAAGAAGCCATCCGCTCGTTCCGGCATCTCGCGCATCGCGCTTCGCCCACATGGAGACTGCACCGCGTTCCTGCGAGATGTTTCCGGCGAACGCATATTCAAGTACGGTACGGCTCTTCGGAGAGACGCGCACCGCCTGACCATTCACGCCAGGCTCGTACGACACCCCGCGCTCGGTGAGCGGAGTGGACGCCCCTTTCGCGAACGTCGCCACGGCAGAGCCGTCGAACGGAAGATGCATGGTCAGTTCCGGTGCAACGGTCTTCGGCTTCACGCTTGTGCGCACCTCGTCGAGACGCGCCACCCGCCCCCGCGTAAAGCAGAAAACGCCCCCACTGCCGTATTCCGGCTTCCGCAGATCGAACCTCAGACGGTAACCGCCGGATTTGTCATGGCAGGTGCCTACGAACACGCACCGCGCCATCGAGTGCTCATTGCCCGCCGTCAAAAACGGAGCGCGCGACCTCAATACCCTGAACTGGCGCACTCCATCGATCTCCTTCCACATCTGTAGGTATGGCTGCACAAACGCCTGTGAATCGGCGCTGCCAACGAACACCTCCGCAAGCATATCCTCGCCGGCAAGCTGCGGATCCTCGAACTGCGGCAGCAGACACACCAGATTGCGCATCCCCTTCGCAAACGCCGCCCGGCAATCGAACACCACGCGATCCGCCGCTTGCGATACCGTCACGAACTTCTCATAGCCCCTCGGCTCGGAATGTATTTCTATTCTGTCCGCCGGACCGAACTCGTGTACGGACGCCGACAGGCAGAGCGATGCGCACACTGCGCTGAACATCGACACGAAGCCCCTTTTCACTGATCGGAACTGCATTTTGACTGATCGCATTTACCGTCCCCGTCCTTCACCTTGCCGCACAATTTTTCGCTGACCTGAATTTCATCTTGCACGTTCTCACCTGATGATGACCGTCATACCCTTCGGAGGAAGGACGAAGAATGCACCGTCTCCGCTCAAGACATCCGGGAAGTCTGAAGCCCGCACGAGACCGTAGCGGCTCCTGCCGTTGATCTTCAGACGGCTCACCGTGCCGGTCCCCGCGAAGTCAAGGCGCAGCCTTGCGCCTTCATCAACGAAGATCGCCACATCCTCACCGATGTCCGGCTCATCGGATACGTTCAGGTCGTGTACAAGCGAAACGTTGTCTATCAGGGTGTTCAGGTCCATTCCGCCCTCGCCAAGCCCCTCGATGCCGAATTTCCACACGCCCGCCTCCGGCATCCTGAATGACCAGCTCCACATCGTAAAGTTCGTGACGGGAGGCGTAAGGTTTGCAATCACGTTAGTGACACCATCCTTGGCAAGCCAGAACCTAACCGGCAGCGGAGTTCTCGGAGTACCGTCAAACCACACCCGCGTACGCGCCGCAAGCGAAAGCCTGTACCATCCGGCGGCTGGAACTGCGACATCCTGATGCACAAGTCCGTTGTCTATGACCACCAGCGCGTAGTCATCGATCCAGTTCGACCCGTATGCAGCGCTGACCTTGCCGCATTCAAGCCGCTTTGGCGTGTAATTGGCCGCAAGGCCTTCACCGTTCACGTATTCCCATCCGGATGCCGCAGTGAAGCTCCCGTTCTTGACAAGCTCTTCGCTCTTTCCTTCGCCGACAGGCGCAAGCTCCACATTGTCAAAAAGGAGATGACCTGTCGGGTAGGAATAGGACGTGGGTGCCATGGATGCCGCAAGCCTAAGCGTGATTGCAGTCTGCCCGTCCACCGTGAAGGCGACCGGGAACGTGCGGCGCTTCATGGAGAATCTGCCGTTGATGTCAATGTCGCCGAGCGAGACGTAATCCGCATCACCGATCTTTACGTACGAATGTGCCGTCATATGTGGCGTGCTGTCGAACGTTGAACGATAAAGCCCGATGTCGGCAGAGACGAAGTACCGCCCGGCGGCCGGTGTGAACGTGACGTGCGCGGATGCGCCCTGCGTAAGATACAGCTGCACGAACCCGTCATCGCATTCTCGCACGTTGCAGAACTGGCTCGCCCATCCTTTATCGGAATTGCGATTATCCCATCCCATGCCGCGCACTACGGGGCCGGATCCAACATACGAAGCGAGTGTCCATCCATAATTAGAATTGGCCGATTCATCGGACGCCTGAACGACAGTCCAGGACGCAAGACCGTCGAAGTTTGTGGAATCAAACAGCATCGGCTTGGTGAACGCATCGTAGGAGACCCTGAACTGCTCGAACGAACCGTTCGGGACTTCCCGGCGCAACAACGTATCGTCAATGCGCGTCAGCTTGAGATCGTCGATCAGACAGCAGCAGTCCTTGGTGACATCGACCTGACGGAACCAGAGCCTGTGGCTGCCGGCGCCAAGACGCGGCAGACGGTACCGGAACGAACAGAAGCGTCCGTCTGCGTAGATGGAGCGGAAACTGCCGAACGATGTTGCGGCATCCATGCTTTCGCCTATCGCCAGATCGAGGATAAGTCCGGCCTTGTCAATCCGCGATGCTCCCTTGAACGTAAGTTCATATACACCCTCCTGCGGCAACGTGATTGTTGTCCATACGCTCGCACCTTTGTTTATGGCAAGCACACATTCGCCGTCAGGCACCTCCGTCGGAAGTTTCCAGTATGGGCTGGAGTCGTTTTTGCCGCCTTTGTACGCGCTGTGGTTCACCCACGCAAGATTGGCTTCACTTGAACCTTCTCCAGCGACCGCGGCCCATCCCTGAAATCCGTCTCCAAGGTTGACCGTCGATGTAGTAGCTTCAATCCCCTGCTCGAAACTCGCGTTCGGCACACATCCAGTCACGATCAATGAAGACGCCGGAATTGACGCTGCAACCGTAGGCGGTGCTTCGAGCGCAAGTTCGCCCGCCGACACTCTCAGTCTCTTCACTTCGGGCGGCAGTGCATTTATCCGCAACGTCCCGGCGCCGCTCTTCACGAACGAATCCGACTCTGCGACGGCATTGGACATTACCGGGCCGCCGTACGGCAGATCGACGTGCAGCTGCTCGCCGGCGACGACGGCAAACGGGGCTGAACCTCGCATCATGAGAACTCCGTCATCAAGTCTGAACCGTCCGTTGAATCCCTCAAGCAGAGCCGGAATTCCAACATCGGCCCCGTTGGAGCCAACCTTAACGAAATCGCCTCCGCCGCCAATGGATACGGGAATCGCTTCCGCTCCATCTCCAGCTGACTCCATCTCCACTCTCGTCCCTGCGGCGGCGGTCACGTGCAGCGCTGCCGGACGTTTCACCCCAAACCACTTCGACATCAGATACTCCTCGACCTGCAGACGTTCGGTTGCGGACAGAGCATTCGTGAATGCGACGACTTCGCAGATGTATTCTCCGCCGACACGATTGCCGGCAGCGCCGCCGAAGTAGTCGCGGTCGTTGAAGAAGCACTGGAAGCCTCCGGCCGCCTCCAGAAACTCTACCTCGACAAGGGCAAAGCGGTTTGACGGAAACGCCTGGGCGACGCTTGAGAACGCATCCACCTCATCACCGTCAATGTACGTGCGGGCGGCCAAAATGCTTGAAACGTCATAGCTCGCGTTCACCCACATCGGCAGGAACGCACCGGATGCAGCCAATCCAGGAACAAACGCAAGATGCGCATTGCCGTTGCGGTAGCCGCTGCGGACACCCAGAAGCGGCGCAAGCTTCTCGAATTGCCCCTGCACAACAAAAACATTCTTGGCAAGCACTTCAGCCTGTGCACCACCGGCGGAAAGCAGGTTCATCCAGCAGCCGGAGCCGAACCCCTGGAAATAGAGACCAGTCGTTCCGTCCTTCTCCTTAAGTTCAGGCGCGAGAGTCGAAAACGAACTGTCCGTGTGTGCGCGTATCAGCGCATAGCCGTCAGTGGCGTTTCCAGTTTCGCGGCAGTCAAGCCAGTCGACAATCCTGCCCGAATCATCCTGCACAAATGAATCTGCCTTACGAGCATCAAACCAAACCGCCGCGTTCTGCAGCGTCTGAGGAATCGCCGCCGATCCGCCCGTTGCAGACGCGGCGTCATGCCGGATTCTCATTGTGCCTTGACCTACCGCAACGTTTGCTTTCCACCCCTGCGTGATTTTCGATGTCGGCAACGTCCATACGCCGTTTCCTGTCTTCAGCAGCGTACCGCGAGGCGACACGACCACATTTCCGGACTGCTCGGCGTCAGAGTTGATTTCTCGCCGGACGATCTCTCCGGTTCCGACGTATATGTCATCTTCACATATGCCAGCCAAGGCAAAGCCTGCACACAGCGCAACGAGGACAGTCTTCATGGAAGCAGCCACCTTTCTCTACGTAAATTTGAATGCCATGAATGGTAGCATATCCATTTTTTTTTTCAACTGTAAATTTTCATCCTCCGCATGATTGAGATCGGGCGAGTTGAATCTACATGATTGAGATCGGGCGAATTAAATCTGCATGATTGAGATTGAACGAATTGAATCTACGCCTCCTGTTCAATTGCGATAATATGAGGACGCATAGTTTTATGTTTTTTTTTCGCACCGCCCGTTGACATGATTTACGTGACACACTTGATTTCCGAGTGTGCTGGTGTGTATATCCTTTCAACTTCACCAGAAAGATCCGGTGACAACCGCCACATTCCCACGTTTCCGCGACAGGGGATCGGCGACGGCAGACGCTGGATGTCCGAGAGAATCCACCAGTTGGCGTAGCCCTCGTTCCAGATGCGGCATTCGACGGC
>CAZMNN010000009.1:0-68987 GCA_964567665.1 uncultured Lentisphaeraceae bacterium | reverse complement strand
CCGTCATCATCAGGAAGCGGATGTCGCCCGTACGGGACTTCATCGCCGTGTAGAAAGAGGAAAGGCGGCTTCTTATCGCCTCGGCAAGTTCCGGCCGGTCGAGGACGTGCGACACCGGCGCGTCGTACTCGTCGATCAGGACGACCACGCCCTTCCCGCCGTTCGCGGCGGACAGGGACTGGATGGCCCGGCCGAAGTTGACACCCGCCGGTAGCGCGTCATCGTAGACATGGCCCGCGTCTTCGAGACACCACTTGACCGTGGAGACGAACGACCGGTCAAACGCATCAATGTCCGGCGTGTCGACGGCACCGAAATCGAAATGCAACACCGGCCACTTTTCCCACGCCCAGTCCGTCTCCGCGATGGCCAGCCCGTCGAACAGCTCGCGCCGCCCCTGGAAGATCGCCTTCAAGGCGGTGATCATGAGCGACTTGCCGAACCGGCGCGGACGTGCGAGGAAGAACATGCTCGTGCCCACGTCCGTGACGAGGCGGTGGAAGTACGCCGTCTTGTCAACGTAGATGCACCCCTTCCTGCGGAGGTCTGCAAAATCGCTCGTCGTAGTTGCTATCGGTCTCATGTGTGCAATTATATCATATGTGCGGATGGATTTTCGATTCCTCGATTTGGGAGCGGTGTTTGGTGTCACTTGTCAAAGTAGATGCGACCATGAGACAGAACGGCACATTTTTAGTCTCATTTGCTCTGACAAAGGCCCGCTGCACCTTTGCACTTAAATCGCAGCGATTACGATTGTTCGGCTCTTTGAGAGGATGGCAACTCTGAGGCAGGACGGAAAAGCGCCGACGAAACGAACGCGGTGAACGGCGCGACAAGCACAAGTCCAAAAGATCCAACAAGCGTCTTCACCATCTCCGCCGATACGAGCGTGGAGTTCAGAAATGCCAAAGGTGGCGTTCCCTGCGCTGCGAAGACCATCAAGAGCGTAAGATATCCGCCGGAGTATGCGAGAAGCAGCGTAGTCGTCATCGTACCAACGACAGAACGGCCTATGCGCAGACCGCTGAAGAAGAGTTCACGGCGCGGCAGGGCAGGGTTGTGCCGCGCCACCTCATCCACCCCGGCGGCGATGTCCATCGCAAGATCCATCAGCGCACCGGACGACGCAAGTATCACCGCGCCGTTGAAGATGTCTGCAAAGTCCAGATCGGGATACCCGGAATAGAGCAGAGCCTGCACGAACGGCATCGTCGCGCCGGTCACGTGCATCGCATCCGTGAAGAACCACGCCAGCAGCAGAGACGCAAACACCCCAAGCATGGCGCCGAGGAACGCACCGATCCCACGCCGCGTGAATCCGGCCACAAGGTACATTATGACGGCGGTGAGCGCCGAAACGGACACGAACGAAACCATGGATGCGCTCCATCCGGACAGACAGAGCGGTACAAGCAGCTTCCACACCGCGAGGCAGCTGAAGACGAAGCTGAACAGAGCCTTCGCGCCGGTCCATCCGCCAAACAGCACAAGGAGCAGACAGAACGCGGCGAAAAGGAAACCGGCCCATCCGAGCCGCCAATGGTCGCGGGCGATCAGCACCTCCCCTTCCTTCGCACCGCCATCCGGCCATGTCACAAGCGCAACGTCGCCAACGCTGAACTTCTTGTCGAGATCAAGCTGTGCGCGAAGCTCGTTCGATGCGCGGAAGACCTTTCCGGCCGCATCGCCGCCGAGAAGCTCAACCTCAAGGTTCTGCGTTCCGTATTCAAGCAGACCGGTGAGCGTTATCCCGCTGTCATCAACGGAAACGACACGTGCACGGATAGGGATGCCGCCGTCATCCGCAAGCGGACGCACCGGCGGAACGAACCACATTGCCGCGCAGAGGGCCGCGAACGCGATTGCATGAATTGCGTCTCTGCGCCTCATGTTCCGGCTATTTGAGCAGAAGCTCCTTGACGCGACGGCCGATATCCGTGTTTTCGGCCATGCCCATGAGAATGTCGGCATGGCGTCCCTGCGCCGTCGTGAGCGTGGGGAGCGCGGTGTGGTTTCCAGAACTCCATCCGATTCCGGCGTGTGCGGCAAGCACACCGCATACGGTGGCGGCGAACCTGTAGCGTCTGCTGGCATCGTACGCCGTCGTATCCGCTATGCGCTTTCTGGTTTGCTCCCTGTCCTTCTCAAACGCATTTCTCAGAACCTTCTCCTCAGCCTCCGTGACCTTCATCGGATCAGCCGTCTCTCCGCCGAAGACAAGACCGTAGTTCTCCGTTATCAGCGGCTTGATGCGCTCGAACGGGATGTCTACATCGTCCATCAACATCTTCTTGACTATTCCAGAAAAGTTTTCGGTCGACATCTTCTGTCCGGCAAGAAGCTCCACCTTGAACTTGCCGCCGGTTCCGGCAAACCCCATGGAAAGCCCCCCCGTCTCGTGGTCGCCCGTGGTGATGATAAGCGTATCGTCCGGATGCTTCTCGGCGAACGCAAGCGCAACCTTGACCGCATCATTAAGCCCAAGCACCTCGCGAAGGTTCGTGGCGGCATCGTTGGCGTGTCCGGCCCAGTCCAGGACACCGCCCTCGCACATCATGAAGAACCCGGCGGGGTTGTCCAAGACCTCAATCCCCTTCTCGACAAGCGACGCCAACCTCGGGATGGACTGTTTTCTGTCTATCACATATCCAAGGCCATTCACGGCGAGAGTGCAAAGCGCCTTTGCGCCGGGACGCAGGGCCGCCCACGTCTCAATGTTCGTCGCCACCGTGTAGCCCGCCTTGCGGGCAAGGTCGTAGATGTTTCCGCGATAGAGAGAATCCTTGCGGTCGTCCTCAAGCCCGCCGAATCCGCCACCTGCAAAATAGTCGAATCCGCTGTCAACAAGGTCAAGTCCAATCCTGTACGCCTCGCCCCGGCTCTTGCGGTGGGCGTAGAACCCGGCCGGCGTGGCGTGTGAGATTGTCGTGGTCGTCACAATCCCCACCTTCTTTCCCGTGCGCTTTGCGACCTCAGCCATCGATTCGAGCCGCGTCCCGTCAGGAAGCACGCCAAGCATCGAATTGTCGGTCTTTGCGCCACACGCAATCGCAGTCGCGGCCGCTGCGGAATCCGTTATCACGGCATTGGCGGACTTCGTGCGCGTACACACCTGATACGGCAGCCTGTTCATCGCGAGTTCACCATATCCGGTCTTGGCCGCAAACTCCTCGGCCACCATGCGCTGCGGCATGGACATTCCGTCGCCGATGAACAGAAACACGTATTTCGGACATTCCCCTGCACAGAGCAGAGCCGCACACAGCGCAAACGCCGCCGACACAATTCCTTTTTGCCTCTTCATAATTTAGCCTTTTTTCACGGGAACACCCGCAAAGTCATATCCGAGAACCTCGGTGATACGGATATCCACAAATTCACCTACGGGCACTTTTCCGGCTCCCTTGAGATGCACAACCCCGTCAACATCCGGCGCCTGGCTCTCAAGCCTTGCGACGCCTGGCGCAACGACAAGCGCGGAATACGTGCGCCCTACCATCGCCGCCGACTTTCTCTCCCATATCCGCTTCTGCGCCGACATTATCTTGAGTGCGCGGGATTCCGCGACCTTCGCCGACGGCCGTCCCTTCATCTTCGCGGCGGCGGTACCCTCCTCCGGCGAATAGGCGAACACGCCGAGATGGTCAAACTCCATGCGCTTCACGTCCGCAAGAAGCCTTGCAAAGCTTTCGTCCGTCTCGCCCGGAAAACCGGTCATGACGGTTGTGCGCAGCGTGACGCCCGGCACGGCCGAGCGAATCCGCTCCGCAGCCGCAAGCGTCGCCTTCACCGCGCTCCCTCTCGCCATCGCCTTCAGGATGGCGGGATCGGTATGCTGAAGCGGAACGTCCACGTACCTCACGGCGCGTGGGCTTGTGCGCATCCAGTCGAGAAATTCGTCGGTGATCTCGCTCGGATAGGAATAGAGAACGCGCACCCGGAAATCGCCGCGCATCCTGTCCAAAGACCTGAGCAGAGTGACGATGTCGGTTCCGCGCCCGTCCCTCATGTCCACTCCGTACAGCATCGGATCCTGGGCAATCAGGTTTATCTCCTTGACGCCGGTGCGCACAAGATCCCGCGCATCCCGCAGGACTGCCCTGAGCGGACGCGAACGGTAGCCGCCGCGTATGCCGGGGATTGCGCAGTACGCGCAGCGATGGGCGCATCCTTCAGCAATCTTGAGATAGGCATACGCCTTCCCTGAGAACCTCAGCCCCGGAACGCGCTGGCAATCGAACCTCTTCGGCACACCCTCCCACGCATCAACGCCGGGGAACATCTCGGCGCGTTCCGGATAGCGTTCCGGGTAGCAGCCGGCCACGACCACGCACTTCACGTCGCCGCGACGCTTCAGCTCAAGCGCACGGCGAATCTCGCGCTCCGCCTCCTCACGGGCGGAGGCGATGAACGCGCAAGTGTTCACGACAAGCGTGTCGCACCTGTCCGGATCAGGTGCGAGCGTCCATCCCTCGGAGAGGAAACGCCCCGCCCGCACTTCAAGATCGGCTGCGTTCTTCGCGCAGCCAAGGCTCACGAAACCGACGGTCACGGCACAGGGAAGCCGGCAACGAGCTTTGCGGCCTCCGCCTTTATCTTCTGCTGGAGCGAGGTGTTGGTGATGTCGGAAAGTATGTCCGCAATCCATCCGCCGATTGTGGCGGACTCCGCCTCCTTCATTCCGCGTGTGGTGATGGACGCAGTTCCCACGCGGATGCCGCTCGTCCTGAAAGGCGATTCGGTGTCGTACGGAATCGTGTTCTTGTTCACTACGATTCCGGCGGCGTCGAGCGCTGCGGCGGCATCCTTGCCGGTCATGCCCTTCGCCTTCACGTCCACGAGGAAGAGGTGGTTGTCCGTGCCGCCGCTGACGATCCTGAAGCCGCGGCTCTGCACCGCCTGGCACATCGCCTTGCAGTTCTTGACGATCTGCGCGGCGTAGTCCTTCATCTCAGGCTTCATCCACTCGCGGAAGCAGATCGCCTTGGCGGCGATTATGTTTTCGAGCGGACCGCCCTGCATTCCCGGAAACACTGCGGAGTCGAGCGCCTTGGCATACTTCTCCTTGCAGAGCACGAGACCGCCACGCGGACCGCGAAGGGTCTTGTGCGTGGTGCTGGTGACGAAGTCGGCGTACGGCACAGGGGATTCGTGCGCGCCGCCGGCTACAAGACCGGCGATGTGCGCCATGTCCACCATCATTATCGCGCCGCACTTGTCGCAGATTTCGCGTATGCGGCGGAAGTCTATCGCACGGGGGTATGCGCTGGCGCCGGAAAGAAGTATCTTCGGACGAACCTCCATGGCCTGCCTCTCAAGCGCATCGTAGTCGAGGCGTTCGGTCTGCCTGTCCACCGTGTACGGAACTATGTTGTAGAGCTTTCCGGAGAAGTTGACCGGAGAGCCGTGCGAAAGGTGTCCGCCCTGGTCGAGCGACAGCGAAAGGATCGTGTCGCCGGGCTTGATCGTCGCAAGGTACACGGCCATGTTCGCCGAGCTTCCGCAGTGCGGCTGCACGTTCGCGTGCTCTGCGCCGAAAAGCTGGCAAGCCCTCTGACGCGCCAGCTCCTCTGCGGCGTCCACCGGCAGGCATCCCGAATACCACCGCTTGCCCGGATAGCCCTCGGCGTACTTGTTCATGAGAACGCTTCCGGCCGCAAGCCTCACCGCCCGCGACGAAGTGTTCTCCGATGCGATGAGGTTAATCTCGGTATCCTCCTGGACGACCTGATCCTTTATCGCCTGCCAGACCTCGACATCCTCGGACGCGAGCAGCGAGAAATCGGCGAGCCGCTTCGCGCGCTCGACCTTCCGGCGGCGGATGACGTGACGCGGCGCATCATCGGCGGACGTGGAGACAAACGCCGCAAGCATGTCACGCGCCGTCTTCTCGTCCGTGACGTCGGCGCCGATGCACAGCACGTTCGCGCCATTGTGGCGTCGCGCCGTCTCGGCGTCCTTTACCGTGCGGCACAGAGCCGCACGAACATTGTGGAAGCGGTTTGCCGCCATCGACATCCCGATGCCGGTGCGGCAGAGGAGAACTCCGAAGTCGGCATCGCCCTTCGCCACGGCCATGGCGACCTCTTCGGCGTAGTCCGGATAGTCGCAGGCCTCGGGATCGAAGCACCCCATGTCCTGACAGTCCCTGAATGCGGCCATCAGCCTGGCCTTGAGTTCGAATCCGCCATGATCGGCGCCGATAGCAATCTTCATGAGTGTAGCAAACCTTTCTGAAATTTGAGCGGTATTCTACCAAAACACCCCACTGCGTTCAATAGCGACGCTCCGTACAAAAAGGGAGGGCAAGCGGTCGCCGGCCCTCCCTTCCGAACGCACAGTGGTGTGCAGTCAGCGTCAGCAGACGCCCTGCGCGACCATGGCGTTGGCGACCTTCACGAAGCCTGCGATGTTCGCGCCGACGACGTAGTTGCCCTTCTTGCCGTACTTGGCCGCCGCCTCGTACGCATTGTCGTGGATGTCCTTCATGATGCCGCGAAGCTTCGCATCGACCTCCTCGGCAGACCAGGAGAGACGCTCGGAGTTCTGGCTCATCTCAAGGCCAGACGTCGCAACGCCGCCGGCGTTGGAGGCCTTGCCGGGCGAGTAGAGGATGTTCGCACCGAGGAACGCCTCGACGGCCTCCGGGGTGGAGGGCATGTTCGCGCCTTCGCCGACGAGCTTGACGCCGTGATCGAGCAGATACTTGGCATCCTCGCCGTTGAGTTCGTTCTGGCGCGAGCAGGGGAACGCGCAGTCAAGCTTGTCCGCAATCTGCCACGGATTCGCGCCCTTGAAGAACTTGCCGGCGGAAGCGAGTTCGGAGAGCTCGCCGCGCTTCACGTTCTTGAGGTTCATCACCTCGTTGAGAAGCTGCTCGGTGTAGCCGTTCTCGACATAAAGCGTACCGGAGCGGTCGGAGAGCGTGACGACCTTCGCGCCAAGGCGGATGAGCTTCTGCGTCGCGAAGGATGCGACGTTGCCGGATCCGGAAACGGCGCAGACCTTGCCTTCAAGCGTCTCGCCCTTGACCGCAAGCATGTTCTCGGCGAAGTAGACGTCGCCGTAGCCGGTTGCCTCGGGACGGACGAGCGATCCGCCGAACTCGCGGGCCTTGCCGGTGAGGACGCCGGTCCACTCGTTCGCGATGCGCTTGTACTGGCCGAAGAGATATCCGATCTCGCGGCCGCCTACGTTCATGTCGCCCGCCGGAACGTCGGTGTCAGGCCCGATGTGGCGGTACAACTCGGTCATGAAGCTCTGGCAGAAGCGCATCACCTCGTTGTCGCTGCAGCGGACGCCGGGGGTGTGCGGGCTCTGCTTCGGATTGAAGTCCGAACCGCCCTTGCCGCCGCCCATCGGAAGCGTGGTGAGCGAGTTCTTGAAGACCTGCTCGAAGCCGAGGAACTTGAGGACGGAAAGGTTCACCGTGGGGTCGAAGCGGAGACCGCCCTTGTAAGGCCCGATCGCCGAGTTGTACTGAACGCGGTAGCCACGGTTTACGCGGACGAAGCCCTTGTCGTCAATCCACGGAACGCGGAACATGATCACACGCTCAGGCTCGACAATGCGCTCAAGAATGGCCGACGCCTCATACTGCTTGTTCGCCTCCAGCACCGGATCAAGCGTAAGGAGAACCTCCTCCACCGCCTGAATGTATTCCGGTTCGTTCGGATTCTTCGCCTTGACGTCCGCCAAGACATTCTGCACATACTTGCTCATTTTCTATTCCTTAGTTTTGCGGGTATACAATATCCTTGTCAATGTGTAAGCAGTTTTCGTGCCAAATCATAGCCACTCCGCCCAACTGGAATCCCTGTGACCGATTTGATGCCATTTTCATGTTTTGCTCATTTGCCTCTTGGCAGCGTATTTACACATCCTGTAAAAGCAGGTTGTCTACGATTACAAAATATGTAAAAGCCGCTTTGGTGCCGACATCCGTGCAGAGCGTTCAGCGCACGGACATCCGCCACGGGTCGCAGTTCAGCCCGCAGAGGAATTTCGTAAGTGCGCAACGCAGTTCCCGATCCGGTTCCGGAACGACAAGCACCGCCGCAATCTCCGCCGTCTCCTCGTTGCTCCACGACCTGAAACGGACGCCGTCGCCAGCCGGATATTCCGCGACACGTATCACGGGATACGGGTATGACGTGCGCGGATCCCACGGATAGTCCCACTTGAAGTTTGCCGGCTCTCCGGGACGTCCGAAACGTGCGCGTTTGTAGGCGCATCCAAGGTTGTGCGACGATCCGGCATCCGTCGATTTAAGCCCCGGCCATATCATCCTCAGGCACTGCGTATCGTGCAGCCCCATCTCCGGCATCGGCCCGTCGGCGTTGATGAACCGGTTTAGGTTGAGAACCGCATATTTTCCCGCTGGCAGCGGATCAAACATGAACGATATCTCGGCGCCGTGGTTTGCGCGGGAAAGACGCCCCCTGAACTGCGGACTTGTCGCATCCGGCGGCATCATCTTCGCCCCGTCCTTCATCTTGGCGTCCTTTGCGACGGCAAAGCGCACACCCGTTCCGACAAGCACCGTAAGCGTCTTTTCCGCACCGCCGTCCACAATCGTCGCTGCGGCGAAGCGCGGCTTGCCGGGCTGGGCCGAAAGCGTCAGTCTGCCGCCGGAGAGGCTGGCCTTCACCCCTCCGGACGTTCTCACCGTCGCAGACGGAGATGCGCCGATGACATCCAGCACGGGACTTGTCGCTGGGTCGAACGCATAGAACAGCGTCTCTGCGCCGACGACTGCACCGGAGGATGCGGCGGCAGGGATCGAGATGCGTCCCGCCGGAACCCTGCCCTGCACCGTCACCTTCGCCAGTCCGTCAGAGGAGGCCTTGAGCGTAAGCCTGTTCCCGCCCTCTTTGAGGCGACCGGGGAAAATGCGCGGGTTCAGCTGCACCTCTGTGGAGGCAGTGAAGCGAACGATGTCGCCAATCGGCGCATTCACCTTCACGAGATAGGCATACCGCGCCCGCACGGCGTAGTCCGCTGGACTTGACAGCGCACGGAACGTCTTTCCGCCGTCTGTGGATATCTCAAGCGGAACCGATGTGCCGTCGCGCCTCTTCGCCGCATATTCGGCGTACACGATCGGATAGCCGCTGCGGACGCTGTAGCAGAATGAGTCCGCCGCAATTTCCTCGAACGCAGGATTCCCCTGCTTGGGTGCGCCGTCAAAGCGGATGAAGCCGTTCAGGTACTGCGGGAAGAACCGTTCCGTGCGCTGCAGGAACGTCTTGGCTGTGTCGGCGTGGCAAAGTGCGGACGCATCGGGGCGGAACGGCGATTCATACCCCCTGTACGGCCCCGTCTTCGTGCGGGCGAGAAGATCGTTGCAGTTCCCGTCGTTCACCTGCCACACGCGGAAGCTTTCGCCGGGATTCAGCGTGACGCCGATCTTCGCAAGGCTCTCCGGCGGCTGTATCCAATGTCCGCGAGTGGACTTGCGCGTGAAATACTCCGCCGCAACCCCAAGCCTCGGATAGACTCCGCACTCGTCATCACCTTCGGCAAGGCCCGCCGCCGTCTCGTTGTCCATCGCCGGGAAGAACCGCCTGAACGACACGTCGTACACATGATTCCGTCCGCCGTAGAAGACCTGCTGGAAGCTGTGTGCATATCCGGCGGTCTGTACCGCCGGAAGGCCGGCTACCTCGACAAACAGGTTCACGGCGAGGTTGTTGAGAGGCCCGCACTCGAACCCGCAGTAGCCGTTGAACATACGCATTGCGCTGTATTCCACGTCACGCGGCACATCGCTTCCGGGATTGAACATGGCGGTGTGGTTCATGAAATAGTCCATGGACGACAGCACGAAGCCGAACACCTTGTCCGCCCGCTGCCGCTCCGTAAGCCCGTCGAGAGCCATGCTGTCCGCAAGGTCGCCATAGCTGCGTGTGTCCACGTCGCCGTCGTTGAGGACTATCGGGAACAGAAGCGGACTGTCGCCTACGTTCTCGATCTCCACGAAATCCGTCGTCACCTTCTCCGGACAGTTCAGCGAGAACGTCTCCCCCGGCTTCAGCGTCGCCGATCTGCGGAACGGACGCCGCGCCGCCTCGACGTCAGCAGGCGTCGGCAGATCAGAGAAGTTGTCGCCGCGCAGAACAACGCGGGGATCGTTCTCCGGCGGAACACCCTTCGGCCAATACGGCAGTGGCTTGCCGCCAACCATGACGTCACGCGCTACGCGCCCTACACCGATCGAGCGCGTGGTGGCGGGTATCCGCCCGGCGCCAGTGGCGGAAACGCCGTCGAAATTGCGGTCGAACGAAAAAAGCGCCCGCGTGTCGCCATCCAGCCCAAACGACTTCGCCGGACTGAAATCACCTGAATACCGGCAGACAGATGAGACGCGCAGCGAATCGGCCAATCCGCTGAACAACGGCCATGAACCGTCAACCTCGCCATGCGCCCGTGCGCTTTGCCACGTTGATCCGAGATAGAACTCAAGCCCTCCTTCGTCGCTCGGCCACTTCACGTCCGGATCATGCAGCTCAAGTCCGCGCAGCTTTTCGACCGGCAGATCCAAGACCTTCCGCCCGTCCACATACAGCTGCGCCGTGCCGCCCGGCATCCACTGCACCGCCAGATGGCACCACCTGCCGGAAGGCAGTTTCGCGTCGGCCGCTCCCTTGCATTCCGTGTTGAACCGATCCTTGAGCGAAAGTTCGAGCGTACCCGGCTTCGGACGGTACGCAAGCTGGAGCATCGCACCCTTCCCGCCGATGCACATATGCTGACGGAAGCTCTGGTAGCACTGGAAGAGAACGATGGGGCGGCTTTTCACTACACCGTTGGCCTTGTACTCATCAGGCCTCCAGTCGCTCTTGAACCAGGCCTCCACCGTGCCGGCGTTTGTCGGGAAGAACATCTGCAGCCCGTCACGCTGCTGAACCGCGTCCGACCAGCTCGCCAACGAACGCGTCTGATACCAGAACGCCTTTTCGTCCGACCCGCCAAGACGGATTGCGCCGTCGCCGCTTTCGCCGGATACGCCCTTCCCGAAATTCGAATCGTCGTACTTCGGAAACGGCAGGCTGTACGCAGGGCGCAGCGCAAGGGACGTCATGCGCAGATGCGGCAGAACAGTTCCGCTGCTCGGCATCCCGTACCGGTCATGCTTCTTCGCCGCCGATCCCAGCTTGAGGAACAGCCTGACCGTCTTGGCCTCGGTATGCAGCTGCCCGCGCTCCGCAAACCTGACCCGCTTGTTCGCCGGCATCATAAGCCCTGTCCAGCGCCTGTCCACGACCGATTCCGGCAGAACGTTGCCTTTCGCGTCCAACTGCCGGACGCGAAGAAGAAAACTCCAGCTTTCAGGTGAAAGGTTCTCCACATCCGTCTCGAACGCAACGGGCTTGCCGCACATCCCCGCCGGCACCGGAACGTCGTATGTCGCCTCCGGCCCGCCGTCGGAACGCGCCGAGAACACAAGTGCGTCCTTGCCGGCGGACTCAATCTTCATCCTCGGAGTGCCGACCCATTTCTCGGACGACGTGAGCGCACCGCCGAAAAGGTTGTCCGTGGAATCCGGATCAGCAAGCACGTTCTTCGTCCGGGACACTGCACGGCAGACGAGGCCGGTCGTTCCGGACGGCACCTTGAAGCGCAGGAATACGCTGCCGTCAGACCGTCCTGGCAGCATCGATGCTGAAAGCCTTTTCACGCCTTTCGCGGACAGCGCACCGACAGCAAAGCCGGACGGCGGACGCTTCATCAGCCTGGCCAACTTGTTGGTGGATATCTCGACCTCATACGGAACGGAGACGTCACGACGTTCGTTCCACTCCAGCGCGAACTCAAGCGAATCCTTCGGTTGCGGCATCTGCCCGATCTGCCGTCCCAGCTTTGCGAGAGGGAATGCTCTGCACGGCCAGCAGGTCGAGGCGTCCCACGGATATACGGACATCTGGAATGCGGCGGTCGTGTCGCCGGATCGGCATGGATATTTCACGACGAGGCGGTTGAGTCCAATACGCGCCGGGATGTTCATCGTTGTGGACGTGAGCCTTATGCGCTCGCCGTTGAGGAACGCTACGGCGCGGTCTGTCCAGTTCGGCGCTGTGCAGCGGAGGATGGTCACTGTGTTGCTCTGCGTCTCGAATTGCACGGCTGCGACTTCGTAGGCCCGGCTGCCGCGAAGAAGCGCACGTTCCGCCTCAGTATATGGGCGCGGCTGAGGCGATGCGCTGTACCATGCCGCCCCGGCGAACGGGACACGCTTCCAACCGTGCCGTCCGAGCGGCGGCAATTCGCCGTCCGCAGACGCACGGCACAATACTGCATCATCGGCATCCAGCACATCCATCGGCCCCGCATGGAGAACCGCGTCCACAAGGTTCGGCGCCCTTTTCGCGTCCGGCGTCTCGGCCGTTGCCCACACACGGCGGCGAACGCCACCCTGCGTGAAGTCCACCGATGCGGCATAGGGCGAGGCCCCAAGCGGACGCGGCAGATAGTGCGCCCCGGCGCCGCACTCCAACGTACGCACAAGCGTCTCGCCGGGGGCGACGCGCCCGACGCGGAACGTCTGCCGCCGTGTCATCCACTCCGGTGCGAGATGCACCACGCACCATATGTCCTCAAGAGCCTTGCCGCCGTTGTTTGTCAGACACACCTTCACCACGCCCTTTGCACGGTCTGGCACGACATCAAGCGCAACGTCCTTTCCGCTTCGCGACACCTGCCGCACGTCGTCTGCTATCCACGCGCCCGGCAATGCGCATCCGATATCCGTAAGCATCTTCACAAGACGGCGGGAATACTGCCCGCTGTATGACTTCTCCAATGCCGTCTGCGGCGTAACACGCGGCGCAACGTTCCGTCCGCACTTCATCTCGGCAGCGATTCGCGCCGCAAGCACCCGGCGGCAAACCTCGTTCGCGGAAAGCGTCTCAAGCGCCGCAAGGTCGAACGCGGGTGCGTCCCTTCCGTCAATCGCCGCATCGAACGTACGCACCTGCGGCGGCACTCCGGCGATCTCGCGCACCACGGACGGATCTTCGCGCACGTCCTTCACCTCAAGCTCAGGTGCGTTGGACGCCTTGACCGCCTGACTGCGAATCTTCCCAATGCGGATGTTCTCGGCATGCAGACCCTTTGGCGGAAGCTCCGGATCGCCGCGCACCTTGACGGCGTATCCGGCGTCGGCGCACGTCACGTTCCGGACAACGATGTTGGATATGGCGGTTGGCCACGTCTTTGCCGCCTTCTTCGTAAGCTCCTTGACCGGATTCCCGTCGTAGTACATCTCCGTCTCAAAAACGGCGGTTCCGGCGGAGACGCCCTTGATGTTCTCCATCCACACGTTCTCCACAAACGCGCCGCGCTTCGCGTTGGTCTTCACGAACAGGAAGCGCCAGCAGTCGGATTCGACAGTGCAGTCCGTCATGTAGATGTTGCGGATTCCGCCGGAGACTTCGCTTCCGATAGCAAGCAGGGTATGTCCATGCACCGCCCGGCAGTTGCGGATCACGACATTCTGCGTCGGGATGTTGCGTCTGCGCCCCTCTTCGTTGAACCCGCTCTTGATGGTGTACGTGTCGTCGGTCTGGTCGAGGGAGCAGTTCTCAATCAAGGCGCGGTTGCACGAATCAAGGTCAAGACCGTCCGTGTTCGGCCCGGTGCATACGGAATCGACCCCGCGCATCACAACGTCCTCGCATATCCGGAAGTGCATCGTCCACGCCGGCGAACCGCGAACCTTGACCCCCTCCACGCGCACGTTCCTGCACTTCTCGAAGTGCATCACCTGCGGACGCGGAAAGCCGCCCTGCGGATTGAGCATGAAGTTGTCGTGCCAGTAGGCGACGTCACTGAGTATCGTTCCGCCGCCCATGACCGCCACGTTCGTGCATCCCGTCGCCCCGATCAGCGCCTGATGCGTAATCGCGGGACGTCCATTCGCCCTGAGCGGGGCGCGCATGACAATCACCGGATCATCCGGGAAATGCAGCACCGCTCCGTCCTCGACAACAAGCGCAACGTCGCTCTTGAGACGGAACGCGCCGGAGAGCCATTCGCCGGGCGGCAGAACCACGCGCCCGCCGCCCGCCTTCGACGCCGCCGCAATCGCTGCGTCGATCGCCTCCGTGACGGGCTTTCCGTCCTGCTTCGCGCCGTATTCAGTGATGGGGAAGTCGCGTGGCGGCGGCGTCCACTCCGCCACCGTAAGCGGAAACGGCGCACCCTCCACCACTATCGGCTTGACTTCGGCGCACATCTCTGAACATATGGCGATGCCGAACAGCGCCGCCGACAGCGTTTTTGCGAAAGACGGTTTCATTCCTCTACCCTTTCTGTCCTGGTTGGACTGCAAGACCGATGGCCTGCAATTCCCGAAAACAGCGCGGTATCATAGCATACACCGCGCCTCAATCGCTAACGGATGCTCACTATCGTGCCGGTATAGCTCACGTTGACGCGTCCGGCGTTCGGGAAGTGACCGGCATAGCGTACGTTCGTGGCGCCTGACGCGGCATTGCCGTACGTTCCGGCGGAAAGCCGTCTGCCGTCGGCATCGTATGCCGCCGAAAACGTCTGCGACATTCCGGCCGGGATGTCGATCTTCCACGCATCTTCGTCCGCACCGAACCACAGTATGGCGTTCTTCCTGCTGAAATGTCCGCCCTTGGCAAGCCTGAGCGTCCCCGAACCCGCAACTGTGATGTTTGTGCCGTTGAGCCATGTTGCGTTCGCCGCAAACTCAAGAGTGCCGTTCGTGACGGCGAGATCTCCGCACGACGCAAATGCGCGGTTCGTCAGGGTGAGCGTACCCGTGCCGCTGTGCAGAAGCCCCACGCCGCCGGTGATGTTTCCGGTCACGTACCTGTACCCGGCGGGATTGCCGTCGTGCCATCCGTCATACACCTCGACCATCGCCGGATATTCGCCGGTGAGGGTACCTCGCGGCAGGACCGCCAGCTTCTCGCAGCGCTGCCTTGTTCCATGGACGTCAAGCGTATAGTTTCCTTTTGACAATGGCATGCAATTATTGGCGTCTCCACCACTCCCGCCAATCTGCACAAGTCCGTTGGTCAGCACGTTGTCCACGGTCATCTCAACCGTCAGCGTCTTATTGTAGTTATATCCAAGAATGAAATAGTTGAACGTATTGTCAGGAACCTCGAACACCACACGCCCTTCCTCCGGATTGAACCCTGCGGACTGTGTGCAATTCACCGGAACGTTCCGGATGCGCAGCGTACCGGAATTGTATTTGCGGAACGAATGGCTCCCGTAGAGACCGCCGGAGAGAATCAGCTCCGAGTTCCATTTGGTCTCCACTCCCTGATGGTCGTAGATGTTATAGCGGACGTACCCGGTCACTTCATTTGTGGTGCCGCTCTCTGTGGTGATCGAACGGCATCCAATCATGCTGTCCACCCATATGGATTTTCCGATCGTGGCGTTGTTGAGAAACAGACCGTACACCATGTTCCCTTTGGAGGCATCGGCCCGAGTCGCATCATTGTTGGTGTTCATTTTGATGTGGATTATGTCGCCCGCAGTCTTGCCCGCCGGAACACCCGTGTACAGTCTTCCCGGATTCGACAGTACGCCGCTTACGCGGACAAGACTCGTCGTCATCGCCAATTTGCCGCCGAACCAGTTTGTGCCCTCAAAACGCACCGAGCCGATCCGGTTCGCGTAAGGCCCATGTCCATCGACCGTAATGGTGTGCTTGCCCATATCCTCAGCCGTCTCGCGCAGTGCATTGCGCACTGTCAGCGTCTGGTTGGTGTCGGCATGGAAGGTTATGGCCTCGGCGATCTTCAGCGGGGTGTCGATCACGTAGGTGTGCGCCGTGCAGTCCGCGCCGTTCGTCACGGCGGAAATTCCGTCCAGCACAGTGACCGTATGTTCAGGATCGCCCCTATTGATGGCAAAGCCGTTCTCGCCTTCCGCCGCCCTGAACCTGATTGAACCGAATACAGCGTCATCGTCGGCAATCGCCGTTGCACCGGCGCTGGCGAACGTTGCATTGATGCTGCCGTTGGAAAATTCGAGCGGTGAAGCATCCCAGTTGCCGGCAGCCGTAAGCGACTGCGATTCCGCACCCGTCCACGTCGCATCGATTCCGACCGAATCCACAATTATCGTTCCGGACTTCAACTGCGGCAGATTCTCCGGAGTGAAGAGCCGACCCGTCTTCGGTTGACCGTTCACGGTAATGGACTTGACATAGAGAACCATGCCGGCCGGGAGCAAAAGCGATGCATCTGCGCCAAGGGACAGGCTCTCTATCGTCGAAAACGGTGCTGTCTTAGCAGTTGAGGCATCGAACGTTCCGTTTACGGCAAGCGTCTTCACGGATTCAAGCGCCGGCAGAGAATTGGTGGATGCGCAGATGAGGGATGCGCCCTGCGCAACGGTTATGGATGGCGTTTTGCTGAACCTCGCATTTCCGGTGATCTTAAGTATGCCGGCTCGAACCTCCGTTGCGCCGGTGAATGTGTTGAGGTTGTTCGTGAACGTCTGGACGAATGCGGAGTTGCTCTGGGAATCTATCACAAGCGAAACGGCACCCATCAGCGGAGCGTATGTCGTAAGGTTCTCCACCCCGCCGGTTATCGTCAAAGTCGCCGCTTCCGACGACGTCACGCAGTAGGTGTTCTCGTTCATCCCGACATTCCGGTGCACAAATGCCTTGTTCCAGCCATTATTGTCAAACACCACCTGAGAGAGACCGGCGACGGTCTGGTCGAACCCGTTCATGTTGACACACGAAAGTCCAGGATGCGGCGACTCTCCTGTCAACCGCCAGGCAATGGTCGCGCCGCCGAGGACATTCGCCGCCCCGCATGACAGATTGTTGTGGCTGATGATGATTGTGCCGATTGCATTTTCAGAATTGTTCAGCGCAAGCGTCCCCCCACCTGACCACGGTTCGCCGCCCCAGAGCATTTTGGCCGTGACTGGGCCGTTTACCGTCATGGTGCCATATACGTGAAGGTAGATGCTCTTTTCTACGGCACTCAAAGCACCATCGAAAATTGTGGAGGGGCCTCCGTTTTTCGGATTGCTCGTGCTGACCGGATTGTGCCGAAGCCTGAACGAGCGGGTGCCGGTTATGTCGCCCGTGAGACGTGTGTTTTTGTAGAAGACGGCGTTAAAGTTGGTCTGTTCATACCCTCCCGAATGGGACAGCGACCGATAGTCGCCCACGTCCTTGTCTCCCGTGAAGGCAAGCGGATTCGAGAACACCGCATAGCTGCCCGACGATGCGGCGGCGTTGAAGTGAACTCCTGCCGACCTGGACAAAGCAGACGAAACGGTAACGGTTCCGGAGCCGAGAACCCCCTCCGCCGCAGCAGACACTGTACCTTCCGATATGACGATGCCGCCAGAAAAGTCGTTCCCTGGATTGGTGAGGGAAAGCACCCCTGCCCCCGTCTTGAGTATCGAGCCTGTCCCCGTCACCTTTTCGGAAATGCGGTTTGTCGCACTGCCGCCGGCAACGGCGCATGTCGTTTCACCGTCAAGGTTCACCTCCGCCGCTGCGGCAAACGCCGCCGCGAACGACGCCAGCAGAACACCAACCTTCATGTCAGTCACCTTTCGTTTTACGATTGATTTCCGTCACGGCGCAGCGTCTGAATCGCCTTCAGATTCCACAGCCCCGACACCCACTCCACACATCGCTTAAGTAAGATATCACAAACGCCATAACTGCGCAATATCGTTTTTTTTTATGCACATTTTTTCAGATTTGAAATATTGCGCCGTAATGTCGCATTTCATGCCGGAATCATGCAGCATACGCGCACTTTTGCGCGAAAATGTCTGTTCTGGGGCGGCGCATTGACCGGCATCTTGAGAATTGATAAAATATTGCCCCCATGAAAGCGAAGTTGCCGCCGGAAATAGATGTATTGAAAGAGATCAGTTCCGTTCTCGTCTGCGAGAGGAACGTGCGCGACATCCTTGAAAAGGTACTCGAGATACTTGAGGTGCGGATGGGTACGCTTCGCGGCACATTCACGCTGCTGGACGGCGACGAAGTCTCAATCGAGGCGTCACGCGGACTTGGCGAGACGGCCAAGGCACACGGACACTACAGGCTCGGCGAGGGAATCACCGGCATCGTGGCGAAGACAGGACGCGCCGAAGTCGTGCCGGACATCCGCCGGGATCGGCGTTTTCTCAACCGCACGGGGGCGCGCAGCGGAAAGGAATCGATCGCGTTCGTATGCGTACCGCTTGTGCATCTCGGCCAGGTGATCGGAACGCTTTCGATAGACCGCTCGAATCCGCCGGAGGGAACGGCGGATTCGTTCAACCGCGACGTCGCCCTTCTGCAGATAATCGCCAACATCACGGCCGATGCGGCCGGCGTGTGCCTGAAGGAGCGCGAAGAGCGCGAAAAGCTTGAGACGGAGAACCGCGAACTGCGTGGACTGCTCACCGAGACGCCGGGAGACATCATCGGCAACTGCCGCGAAATGCGGGCCGTGTACGAGCAGATACGACAGGTCGCCCCATCGGACGCCACCGTGCTGATACGCGGAGCGAGCGGAACGGGCAAGGAGCTTGTGGCGAGAGCCATACAGAAGCTGTCGCAGCGCAAGGACAGGCCGTTCATCACCCTGAACTGCGCCGCCCTTCCGGAGGCGCTTGTCGAATCGGAGCTGTTCGGACACGAAAAGGGAGCGTTCACGGACGCCCGTGAACGCCGGATAGGCCGTGCGGAGGCGGCGAACGGCGGCACACTGTTCCTCGACGAGATTGGCGACCTTTCCGTTCCGCTGCAGGTCAAGCTTCTGCGCTTTCTCCAGGAGAGGACGTTCTCGCGCATAGGATCCAACGACGAAATCCGCTCGGATGTGCGGTTCATCGCGGCGACAAGCCGTAACCTTGAGAAGATGATGCTTGAAGGACGCTTCCGCGAAGACCTGTACTACCGGCTTTCCGTGTTCCCGATATCAATGCCGGATCTGGCGTCGCGAACGGGCGACCTGCTGCTTCTTGCGGAGCACTTCATGGGAAGGATGAGCCTCAAGTACGGGAAGAAGGTCACGAAGCTCTCCGAACCCGCCGTGAACATGCTGCTCGCCTGGAAATGGCCGGGGAACGTGCGTGAGCTGGAGAACTGCATCGAACGCGCAGTGCTTACCGCGACGGACGACACGATACACGGATACAACCTGCCGCCCCAGCTTCAGTCCGACGAGTATGCGGAGTCGCCGTTCGGCAAGGAGAGCGGGGAAAGCGAAACGCTGGCGGAGAAGCTGGCGGCGTACGAGAGACGGGTCCTCCAGGAGGCGATACGCCGCAATGACGGCAACCGCAGCGCCGCCGGACGGCAGCTTGGCGTAAGCCCTCGCATGATGAACTACAGGCTCTCGAAACTCGGCATTGCCGACAGGATATAGCCGCACGGAACTGTGCGGCAGAGCGTTTGAAAGGATGACGGTCATGGAAAAGGAGATACCCGAAGGAGGACGCGAATGGATTGCGATCCTCGACTACGGATCGCAGTATACGCAGCTCATAGCGAGACGCATACGCGAGATGTCCGTATACTCTGAAATCGTGAGCTGCCGCACTACGGCGGAAAGCCTGCGCGAAAATCCGCCGATAGGCGTAATCCTCTCCGGAGGCCCGAACAGCGTGTTCGAGGACGGTGCGCCGACCGTCGACCCTGAGATATTCGAGCTGGGGGTGCCGGTGCTTGGCATATGCTACGGGATGCAGCTCATGAGCCAGAAACTCGGCGGCAAGGTGGCGCCGGGCGTGGAGCGCGAATACGGCAAGATGACGATAGAGGTCATGCCGGGCAATCCGCTCTTTGAGGGCATCCCCGGAACAATCACGGTGTGGATGAGCCACGGCGACAGGGTTGAGGCCATCCCGGCGAACTTTGAGCGTGGAGCGGTGTCGGCGACGTGTCCGTTCGCCGCCATGTTCAACAACGACAGGCGCATGTATGCGCTCCAGTTCCATCCTGAGGTTGTCCACACCCAGTACGGAACGCAGATTCTCGAAAACTTCACACTGCGGATCTGCGGCGCAAGTCGGGACTGGAATCTCGGCGGCTGGGTCGAATCCACCGTCGAACGCCTGAGACGGCAGATCGGCGACGACGAGGTGATACTCGGCCTCTCCGGCGGCGTAGATTCGTCGGTCGTCGCCGTGCTGCTCAACAAGGCGATAGGAAAGAGACTGCACTGCATCTATGTGGACAACGGTCTCGGACGCTACCGCGAGCCGGAGCAGGTGGAGGAGATGTTCAGGAAGAACATCGGTCTCGACCTCACCATCGCACGCGCGGCGCCGCGGTTCTACGCCGCGCTGAAAGGCATCGATGAACCTGAGGCGAAACGGAAGACCATCGGAAAGCTGTTCATCGACGTGTTCGCCGAAGAGGCCCGCCGCTACCGCCATTGCCGCTACCTTGCCCAGGGTACGATATATCCGGACGTGATAGAGAGCCGCTCTCCCGTCAAAGGCCCGTCACACACGATAAAGAGCCATCATAACGTAGGCGGGCTTCCGCCAGACCTGAAGTTCGAGCTGGTCGAGCCGCTGAAGGAGCTTTTCAAGGACGAGGTTCGCGCCGTCGGCAGGGTGATGGGCATGGCGGACGAACTTCTCGACAGGCAGCCGTTCCCAGGCCCGGGTCTCGGCGTACGGATACTGGGCGAAGTGACCGAAGAGAAGGTCAAGATTCTGCAGCTCGCGGATCTCCGGGTTCAGGAGGAGGTGCGCAAGCTTCCTGACTACAAGACGATATGGCAGACGTTCGCGGTGCTGCTGCCCTGCCGATCCGTCGGCGTGATGGGCGACCAGCGCACGTACGAGTACACCTGCGCAATCCGCTCGGTGAACTCGATCGACGCCATGACGGCGGATTGGACGCGTCTGCCGTACGATACGCTCGCAACTATGTCGAACAGGATCATCAACGAGGTGCGCGGCATCAACCGCGTGGTGTACGACATATCGTCCAAACCGCCCGCCACAATCGAGTGGGAATGATGGACTCTTGCGCCATGTGGTATAATGCTCGGCCACATGGCAACGGTAGACCACAAGGAACGGCGGCGGCTCATAGTCGCGAATGCAATGCGGCTTTTCGCCAGCATGGGATTCGCGAAGGTTTCGTTTCTCGACATCTCGAAATCCACTGGGCTTGCCCGCACTGCGCTCTACCGCTACTTCAAGACGAAGCGGGAGATATTCGACGAAGCCATCCATGCGATCACGTCAGGGATAAGGTTCGAGCTTGGCAGGATCGCCGCCATGGATGCATCGGCCGCGAAGCGCATGGAGGCATCCTGCTCAACCGTCATCGACGCGATGTACGGCAAGAAGGAGTTCTTCTCGGCCATATATGAGTTCGTCTTCTCCATGGCCCGCTCCGGACATGACATGGCGGAGAGGATAGAGCAGTTCACGGGCGGGTTCAAGGTTGCCCTGCGCAATCTCGTCAAGGAAGGCGTCTCTACCGGAGAGTTCCGCCGCAACGTCGATCCCGAAGCCGCCACCGAAGCGCTCTATGCGCTTATGGAGTCCGTTGCCCTGCGCGTGATGCTCGGCGTGGAGAAAGACCCTACACGCGCAAAGCGCCGCTTCGGAGCGGTGATTTCCGACTTCGTCGCCTGATCGCCGGCGTTCCGCAGGTCAATCAGGATTCCCCTGCCGGAAAATGCGGCGGACGGCGGCGACATCTTCCGCCATCTGGCACTTCAGGGCGGAAACGGACGCAAATTTCATCTCCGGACGGATGAACGAATGAAATTCGGTGCGCAACACCTGCGGAACGGAGAACTCCGCAGTCCGTCCGGTGTCGAGAAGATGTATCTCAAGAACCGGCGCAGTCCACGCATCGGCGCCCATCGTCGGCGCCACACCGTAGTTCGCCACGCCATATCCCAACGAAGTGCCTACGGCATACACGCCCAGCCGCAAAGGTGCCGAAACGGCGACATTGACCGTGGCGACGCCAAGCCCGTGGGCGACGCCCTTTCCTCTGAATACGCGCCCCGTCACCGAGAAACGGCGTCCAAGCATTGCGTTGGCGTCCTCCACGCATCCATTCATCAGCGTTTCGCGTATGCGTGTAGATGATATCCGCTCGCCTCTGTATGTTGCGTACGGAACAACCTTCACGTCGAACCCCATGCCGCGCAGAGTCTCCGGCGTCCCTGCGCCTCTTGCACCAAAACGCCAGTTTGCGCCGCAGTGTATGCGGGAGAGCGAAGGGTGTTCACTGCGCAGGAGTTCGGCGAACCGCAGAGGGGGGCATTGGGCAAGATCGCGGGTAAACTCCACGGCGAACACCTTGCGCGGGAC
The DNA here is from genome assembly GCA_964567665.1 of uncultured Lentisphaeraceae bacterium. Classification (GTDB taxonomy): domain Bacteria; phylum Verrucomicrobiota; class Kiritimatiellia; order RFP12; family UBA1067; genus UBA1731. Next base: position 46,673 of record CAZMNN010000009.1, on the reverse strand, counting down.
GCTGCCGTGAAGCCCGGCCGTTTCAAGGCATCTGATGCGTTCGTCGAGATCCATCAGAAGCGGCGGCGCGTTATCCGGGTCAAGCACCGTGTCCGGATGGTTGATGAACGTGAACACGGAATCGGCGCCGTCAAGAATCCGCTGGTGTCCGGCATGGACGCCATCGAAAAAGCCGACGGCAAGGTTCACGCGAGAATCCTGTTCTTCGGAATGACGGCAGAGGCGAGATCGGCAGGATGAAGCTCCATCAGCTTCATGAACGGAATTGCGCCATCCACGGAGAGACGCCCGCACCTTGTGCGGCGGCAGGACTCCACCAATGCGCCGCAGCCCAGGGCGCGACCGAGATCGCGGGCGACGGAACGCACCGACACGCCTTTTGTCGCCACCACGGAGAGAGCGACGGAAGGCGGCGCAAACTCGCGCACATCATACTTGTACACGTGCACAAGCCTTTCGCGAAGCGCATCACCCTCGGCCGTGCGAACAATCTCATAGCCCTGCCTTCCGGGAATCTTTACGGCGGAAAACTCCGGCGGCGACTGGTAGATGTCCCCGCGCAGCTCCTTCAGCTCCGCATCGAACCGCTCCCGCGTCACATCGGAAAACGACGCCTCGCGCAGCAAGTTTCCGGCGCGGTCGCACGTATCGGTCTCGCGTCCCAAGGTGAGCGTGACGTCATACGCCCGGTCGCCGCCCATCAGCTCGTTCGAGAACCGTGTGGCATCGCCGAGCAGCAGGATGAAAAGCCCGGTCGCAGTGACATCGAGCGTTCCGCCATGTCCGACCTTCACGAGGTTGAAGCGCGTCTTCACCGCCTTCATTATGTCGTGCGACGAAATCCCGACGGGCTTGTCCACAAGAACCGCCCCGTCAAGCTCGGCCAGCATGGCTATGTTAGCTATGTTCGCCATCGTTCGCGCCGGGAAGCCTGTCGATCATGGCGAGCACGGCGTCGCCCTTCTCGATGGAGTGGTCAAGCACAAAGCGAAGCTGTGGAGTGAACTTCATCCGCACCTCGCGGTTGATTGCCCGCTCGAAATCGTGCGCGTGGTGCACAAGATGGTGAAGCGCCCGCTGCTGCACTTCTGGTTCCCCGAACACGCTCACCCTAACCGTGGCGTTTCGGAGATTCCTCGCACACTGCACGGATGTCACCGTGACAAGCCCCGCCCCGATGTCGTCCGTCTGCATCACGCGGAACATCGCATCGCCGATGACGCGCTTGAGCAGCGAATCGATTCTCTCTATCCTGTCTACCGCCATTCAGACACCTTCACAGTCGGTTTACAGCGAGCGGGGAAGTTCCTCAAGCGTGTAGCATTCGATTGTATCGCCCTCGGCGAACTTCTCGAAGCCGACGAAGTGCACACCGCACTCCTGCTGTCCGGTTACTTCCTTGACCTCATCCTTGAAGTGCTTGAGTGACTGGAGCTTGCCGTCCCAAATCGTCTCCTTGCCGCGAATGATGCGGTAGCGTCCGTTGGCGAGAAGCACACCGTCGAGCATCTGCGAACCGGCGATCTTGCCGACCTTGCCGATGTCGTACACGGCCTTGATCTCCGCATGACCCTTGACCGTCTCCTTGTACTCCGGCGGGAGAAGGTCGAGCATGCACTTCTTCACATGGTCGATCAGCTCGTAGATGATGCGGAAGGATGATATCTTCACGCCGTCATGTCGCGCCTGCCCCTGAACGCCAGAATCGTTGCCGATGTCGAAGCCGACGATCACGGCCTTGCCGGCGGCGGCGGACTTGACGTCCGTCATCGACACGCTGCCCGTGCCGGTGCCGATGATCTTGAGGGAGACCTTCTCGCTCTTGATTTCGCGGAGAGCGCCGACGATGGCCTCAAGCGAACCCTGCGTATCGGCCTTGACGACAACAGAAAGCTCGCGCTTTCCGTCTGCACCCATCTTCGAAAGAAGATCGTCGAGGGATACGGCCTTGGACTGCGAAAGCTCCTCCTCCTTGCGACGCTGCGCAGTCTCCTCCGCAAGCGTACGCGCACGCTTCTCGTTGAGCATCACGCGGAACTCGGCGCCCGCCTCCGGAACTCCGGAAAGACCGGTGCACTTCACCGGTGTGGATGGCGGTGCGGACTTTATGCGACGACCGTGGTCGTCGATGAGCGAGCGCACCTTTCCGAAATGCTCTCCGACGAGGATTGCATCGCCGACATTCAGCGTTCCGCCGGTCACAAGCACGACGGCAGACGGGCCGAAGCCCTGCTCAAGCTCGGCCTCGATCACATAGCCGTTCGCACGGCGAGACGGATTCGCCGTAAGCTCCAGCATATCGGCCTGAAGCAGAATCATCTCCAGCAATGAATCCACACCCTGTCCGGTGGCTCCGGAAACCTCGCAGCACACGATGTCGCCGCCCCAGTCCTCAGGCGTAAGCCCTTCCTTCTGGAGCATCTGCTTCACGCGCATGACATCCGCCGTAGGCTTGTCGCACTTGGTGATGGCCACCATGATCTGAACGCCTGCCTGACGGGCGAACTTGATCGCCTCACGCGTCTGCGGCATTATGCCGTCATCGGCGGCGATGATTATCACGGCGATGTCCGTAAGCTGCGCACCGCGCTGGCGCATTGCGTTGAACGCGGCGTGTCCCGGCGTATCGAGGAACGTAATCTTGCGCCCCTGCACATCCACCTGATACGCGGAGATCGCCTGAGTGATTCCGCCGGCCTCACCTGCGGCGACCTTCGTGTGGCGGATGTAGTCCATGAGAGTGGTCTTGCCGTGGTCGACATGGCCGAGGAACGTGACGACCGGCGGACGCGGCATCATCTGCTCCGGCTTGTCCTGCGGAATCTCGTCATCGGCGTCGATGGCCTTCAGCACCGGCTTCTTGTTCGCCGCATCGCGGGCGTGTTCAACGTTGACACGGTAGCCGTACTTCTGCGCCACCTTGATGGCGATCTCCGGCTCAACGCGCTGGTTGATGGAGGCAAGCACCTTAAGCTGCATGAGATCCGCGATGAGACGGTTGGGGCGTATGCCCAGCTTGGCGGCCAGCTCCTTTACGATGACCGCACCGCGAATCGATATCTCGCGCACGTTCACGCTCATCGTGACCGTCGGCTTCACGACAGGTGCGCTGCCTTGCGCCGTAGATATCCTCATCGTGTTCGCCGTCTTCATCGAGACGGACGCAAATCCCGCACGGATGCCGCCGACGCGCGTCGCCGGACGTGGGGCTGGAGCCGGCTTCGGCGCAGGGGCGACGGGTTTCGGCGCCGGCTTGCTCTCCGCCTCCTTCTTTGCGTCTTTGCCTTTCTCCTTGGAATCCTTGCCTTTTTCCTTCTTGTCGAACGTCTGCTGCTTCTTCATCGACAGAGACTGGCCCTTGCCACCCTGCGCTCTGCGATCCTTCCCCTGAAGCCACTCGCTCCCGTCATCCTCGTCCTCGTCTTCAAAGTCGTCGACGGTGGGTGCGTCTTCGGCGCAGGTGTCGTCTTCAGGCTCGGAGATGTCTATCTTGACCTTCGGAACCTCGGGGAGGTCAAGTTTGATCTCCTCCTGTACCGGCTTCTTGGCGGCGGCGACGGGAGCCTTCTTGGTGTCGGGCATCACAATCGTGCCGCCCTGCTCCTTGTACGCCGCAAGCGCACGTTGACGCTTCTCCTCGAGCGCATCGGCCTGGAGTCTGTTCATCTCCTCGGCAGCCTTGAGCGCCCTGTGCTTCTTGTTCGCGCGGCGATCGCGGGCGGAGATTGCATCTTCGCGCATCTTCTCCATGCCGGCGGCGAGAAAGGCCTTGTTTACGGCATCAACCTCATCCGGCTCAAGGGCGCTGAGAGGCGAATAGACCTCCACGCCGCTCTCGTCGGCAAGGCGCATTACCGCGAGGGACGTTGTGCCGATCTTTGCGGCAAGTTCGTATACTCTCATTCTGCCTCCCCTTCTCCGATCAGCTCGGACACCGCCTTCGCTGCGGCGTAGATGCCGATTGCCGTGACGTCGTCAAGACCTGTGGCCGCCGCGAAGTCCGCCTCGTCCGTCTCAAGAATCCCCTCAACCGAAAGGAATCCGGCGTCCGCAAGCTGCGTGGCCTGTGCGGTGGATATCGAGAACGTATCTGCGAGGGACTTGATCGCCTCGGCCTTCTGATCCTCGAACGACGCAAGGCTCATCGCCTTGGACACATCGATGTGCCACCCGGTAAGCTTCGTCGAAAGTCGCACGTTCTGCCCGCGCTTGCCGATGGCGAGCGAATACTGATCGGGAGCGACCGTCACATGAACCGTGTTGTCCTGCTCCGGATCGACCTCCACGGATTCCAGCTTCGCCGGGGCAAGAGCCTGTGTGATGTAGCTCTTCACGTCATCCGACCAGCGGACGATGTCTATCTTCTCGCCGCTCAGTTCGCGCACGATGTTGCGGACACGCGCACCGCGCAGTCCAACGCAAGCGCCGACCGGATCGACCTTCTCGTCCATCGTCCTGACGGAGATCTTGCTGCGGTAGCCGGGGTCGCGGGCAACGGAGACAATCTCGACCACGCCATCCGATATCTCAGATACCTCCAAGCGGAACAATGCCCTCACAAATTCGCCCGATGCGCGGGAGAGCGTCACGGCAGGCCCAGTCGCATCCTGCTTCACATGGTGCACGATTGCGCGTATCGGATCGCCCACCGAATACTCCTCGGTGGGGATGCACTCCTTGGCCGGGAGCACCATCTCCGTCTTGCCGACCATCACGTAGATGTCGCGACGGTTAAGCCCGGTGACTGTGCCGGAGACGATTTCGCCGATGCGCCCCTTGAAGTCGTTGAACGTGTTGGAGCGGATGGCCTCGCGCAGCTTCTGCATGATCATCTGGCGCGACGTCTGCGCAACGATGCGTCCAAGACGCGAAGCGGGCAGCTCTATCTCTATGGTGTCACCCTCATTCACGTCGGGGTTGATGCGACGCGCCTTGGCGACGGAGATGAAACCCGTTCCGGTATCCTCGTCGGACACGACCATCGTATCGAAGACATGGAGAGTGATCGTCTTGCGGTCAATAGATACGCGCAGATCGTTCGTGACGCCAGGGTTGCGGCGAGCTGCCTGCTGAATCGCCTGCTCAATCGCGACAAGAACGATCTCCTGATCCACGCCGTTCTCGCGCTCGATGTAGTTCACCATCGCCAGCAACTGGTTGTCCGCCATTTTTCACTCTCCTTGTCTGTCAAAAAACAAATCGATTCCTGCATGAAGACCCTACTGGTCTCCAATAAAAAATCTGCGGTAGAATACGAAAAAACGGCAAAGTTGTCAATGGAAAACAATGGCATTGCAATCCATTGCGAAAAATGATACACTATGTGGCGTTTTTTCACACACAAGGAGTGTCAAGTGAGCGCAACCTCATCTGCCTACGCCGCCGCCGGCGTGAATATCGATAACAAAATGACCGCGTTGAAAGCCATCAAGACAATGGTAGGCTCAACGAAGACAGCCAATGTCGCGGGCGGAATCGGGTCGTTCGGCGGTCTGTGCCGGCTTCCCGCGGGACTGAAGGATCCGATGCTTGTCGCTTCCACGGACGGCGTTGGGACGAAGCTCAAAATCGCGTGCATGATGAAGAAGCACGACACCGTCGGTCAGGACATCGTGAACCACTGCGTGAACGACATCCTTGTGCAGGGTGCAAGGCCGCTCTTCTTCATGGACTACGTGGGAACGTCAAAGTTCGACGGCCCGGTGTTCCAGCAGATTGTCTCCGGCCTCTGCAAGGCCTGCAAGGAGAACGGGATGGCCCTTCTCGGCGGCGAAACGGCTGAACTTCCCGGCCTGTATCCGGCCGGCGAATACGATCTCACCGGAACCATCGTCGGCACTGTTTCCAAGAAAGCCGTCATCACCGGTCAGTCGATCCGCGCCGGAGACGTCATCATCGGTCTGCCCTCCGACGGTCTCCAGACAAACGGATTCTCGCTCGCCCGCCGCGTGTTCTTCGACATCTGCGGAATGACGCCATCCGACAAGCTCCCCGGCACCAGCCAGACGATCGGCTCCGCACTTCTCACCGTCCACAAGAGCTTCCTCAAGCCCGTCACGCGGCTTCTTGACAACAAGATCAAGATCAACGGCATGGCGCACATCACGGGCGGCGGCTTCCCGGACAACATTCCGCGTGTGCTGCCCAAGGCCGTGACCGCCGAGATCGACCGCTCCACATGGGATCCGCCGACGATTTTCAAGTTCATCGAGCGTCAGGGCAAGGTCGATCACGACGAGATGTACCGCGTGTTCAACATGGGTGTCGGCTATGTGCTCATCATGCCCAAAGCCTCGCTCAAGCGCATGGCGGCGGTGTTCAAGAACATCCGCCAGAAGTGGTATCAGATAGGCGTCATCCGCGTCCGCAAGAACAACGGTCCGCAGGTGATATACTCCAAGTAAGCCTCAATGCGCAAGGCGCTTGTCACTGGCGGAGCCGGTTTCCTCGGTTCGCACCTTTGTCGTCGGCTTCTGTCCGACGGATTTGGGGTTGTCGCGCTCGACAATCTGTACACCGGATCACGCCGGAACGTGGATGACCTGCTTGGCAATCCGGCGTTCCGGCTGATTGAGGGTGACGTGATCGATTTCGCCACAGACGAGTCTTTCGACCAGATATACAATCTCGCCTGCCCCGCTTCGCCGGTTCACTACCAGGCACGGCCGACCTTCACCACCCGCACATCGGTTCTTGGAATCCTCAATGTGCTTGAACTCGCGAAACGGTGCGGCGCAAGGCTTCTCCACACCTCCACAAGCGAGGTGTACGGCGATCCGATTGTCCACCCGCAAGTCGAGACCTACTGGGGCAACGTGAATACGATCGGAATCCGCTCCTGCTACGACGAAGGCAAGCGCTGCGCGGAGACGCTGTGCGCCGACTACATCAGGGAGTTCGGGGTCGATGTGCGCATGGTTCGCATATTCAACACCTATGGCCCGGCGATGCATCCGCAGGATGGACGTGTGATATCGAACTTCATCATGCAGGCTCTGCGCAACGAGGACATCACAATCTACGGTGACGGCTCGCAGACGCGCTCCTTCCAGTATTGTGACGACCTGATCGAGGCGTTCAGACGGTACATGGAGCTGCCGATTGACGCCATCCGCACGTTCTTTGCCGCCAAAGGTCTTGGGGCGCCGGTGATAAACACCGGCAATCCCGGAGAGTACACAATCCGCGAACTCGCGGAAGAGACGCTGCGGCAGATTCCTGAATCAAAGTCAAAGCTCGCATGGAAGCCCGTGCCTGCCGACGATCCGAAGCGCCGCAAGCCCGACATATCCCTCGCAAAGGAACTGCTTGGCTGGCAGCCCGAAGTCCCGCTGAAGGACGGCTTGGCGAAGACCATCGCATACTTCCGTCAGCGTGGCGAATGATTCGCTCGGCTCAACGCGACTGCGACAATTCCGAGACGAGAGCCTTGAACCGGTCGCCGCGCTCACCGTAGCTTCTGAACTGATCAAAGCTTGCGGCACCGGGAGAAAGCAGCACACATTCGCCGCTCTCCGCACTTCGCATTGCGGACTTCACTGCACGTTCAAGCGTTTCGCAGACCTCGCATTGCACGATGCCGCTCCATGACGACTGAAGCGATTCGGCGGATTTGCCTATCAGATACGCCTTTCGCACATATCTCGATAGACATTCCGCTGCAACATTTGGATCATCACCCTTCGGCAGTCCGCCCGCTATCAAGTGAACCGCCTTTGTCGTTGACGGCCGGATGCGTGATGCCGCCATCTCGACGCCGGCGGCAAGCGCCGCTATGCTCGTCGCCTTCGAGTCGTCGATCCAAACGACACCGCCAAACGTCCCGACGCCCTGCATACGATGCGGCAGCGGCTCGAACCTCGCGAATGCACTGCGAATGGCGTCATCGGACAACCCGGCGGCACGCATCAGCCGCACAGCACAGATTGCATTGTCCCTCAAGATTCCGTTGTCAAAATACCCGCCGGCGAAAAGCTCTGCGTCCGACTTCCGCTCCGCCCCGTCGCGCCACTGTATTCTGCGTTCGGCGAAATCAAGCAGACGGCGCTTGAGCGAATGATACGTCTCCACAGACCCGTGCCTGTCGAGATGATCCTCCTGCAGGTTCAATATGGCCGCCGCCACGAACGCATCCGACGGCAGTTCCGTAGTCTCCATCTGAAAACTGCTGACCTCGACCACCGCCCACGGCGGAACGTAGCCGCCCGTGCTCCTGTTCTGCACCCAATCGTTCACGACTTCGCACAGAGGCGTTCCGTAGTTTCCGCACGGAACGCCGCCAAGCGCATCGGACACAAGCTTCACCACCGAACTCTTGCCCTTGCTTCCCGTCACGGCAAGCATTCTGCCGCCAAGCGAACGGTATCTCTCCGCTCCGAGCTGCAGTTCGGAGATGACCGGTACGCCGACAGCGCGAGCCGCAGCCTGCCACGGATGATCAATGGAAATGCCCGGGCTCGTCACGCACAGGTCGCATCCGCTTCCATCCCACGGATCGGAACCGTTGAGAATCGTCACGTTCCACCCTTCGCGGCGCAGAAGCGCAGAAGCGGCCTGACCGCTTCTTCCGGCGCCAAGGACGACTGCGTTCATTGGTCAAGGATCCTGTTGAGTTCCATGCCGTGCGAAGCCTTCAGAAGTACCGCATCGCCTGGCCTTACGAAAGTGAAGAGCTGAGCCTTGGCCTCGTCTCGCGAAACGCCGCCGAACTCCCGGCCAACATATATCACGAGATCGAGCGGCAGCGACTCCGCCTTGCGCCGGACTTCGGCGTGAAACCGTCCACTCGCCTCACCCAACTCAAACATATCGCCAAGCACCGCAATCCGCCGCCCGGCGCACGGCTCGGATGCGAACGTCTCAAGCGCAACCGCCATGGATGTGGGGTTGGCGTTGTAGCAGTCCGATATGAACGTCACCCCGTCGCGTTCGCTTCTGCGCCACCTGTCTCCCGGAAGACGGAAGTCGGCAAGCGCAGAGGCGGCCATCTCATCCGTTGCGCCAAACTCCTTCGCACAGTTCCACGCGAGTGCCATATTCCACCTGTTGTAGTCGCCGACGAGCGGACACGCAAACGGAGAGAAGCCGTCCACCGAGACGACACGGCAGCCACACATCTCAACAAGTGCGTCGTAGCGGTCATTGTTTGTGCCGAGCACGGCAAATCCGTCCGGCGGCAGAGACCGGAAAAGCGTCCCCTTCTCCTCCGCGATTCCGTCTTGCGTACCGAAGAACTCAATGTGCGCAGTGCCGATGGAGGATATGATTCCGGCATCCGGACGCGCAATGTCGACAAGGTGAGCGATCTCGCCGGGATGATTCGTGCCCATCTCCACAACGAGAAAGTCAGCGTCTGGCGGACATTCGAGAATCGTGATCGGAAGCCCAAGGTCGTTGTTGTAGTTTCCGCACGTCGCGTGTGTCTTGCCGATACGCCGCAGGAACGCCGCAGTGAACTCCTTGACGGTGGTCTTGCCGGCGCTTCCGGTCACACCTATAACCTTCGCCTTGAGCGATCTACGGTATTTCGTGGCAGTCTCGGTCAGAGACACCTTAACGTCATCGACCGGAATCAGAGCCGACCGCTCAGGACCGGTGAACTCTGCGGCGCGATCTTTCCTGACGAGAAGTCCCTTTGCGCCCTTCTCGAACGCCTTGCGGACAAACACATGGCCGTCTGCCGTAGCGCCCGGCAAGGCGGCAAAAAGACAGCCCGGCCGCACTATGCGCGAGTCGAACACAACCCCCGCATAGTCGCTTGGTATGAAATCCATGCCGTCAACCATACCGCAGTGCCGCCTTTGCCGATCTTACCTGTATTCCTTGAGGATGTCTACCACGCAAGGCGTATCGCCGTTCAGGTCTGCGGAGAATTCGAACGCAGTGCTCTTGCCCAGCACAGGAAGCGGCATCGCAAGTTCACCCTCCTTGACTACCGTTCCATCCTTCATCTTCTCGACTTTCCATTTACGTCCGTCGGAGCAGACCAGACGCTCGTCCGCACCGATCTCCACGGCAAATGCACAGACCGTCTTCTTCAGCCCGAAGAATCGCTTGAACGTAAACGTGGGATTCTTTGCAGGACCGTAGATGTCCATGGACAGCTTCGCCTTTTCGCCGGGACGCACCGGTATCGACTTCGGCGGAACAAGCCCCTTCGACGGCGCATACTCGAACGGCATCACACCTTCGTAGCGCATCGCGAACTTCATCTCTGGCGTGAGCTTGGCGGCGAATGCCGGACGGCTCTTTCCGAACGCGAAAAGCGTCACCTCCGCACGGACGGCGGACTCATCCTTTCCGTCTGTGAGGGCGATCTCATTCCGCCCGGCCTTGAGGACGGGCTTTGCAGCGGCGGCGACACGCAGAAGAGCGTCACCCTTGGCCGAATAGTGCGTCCAGAAACCGTCATCCAGTTCGGCGTACTCGCCGGATGTCATTGCGAACGGAACCGCGAAACGCTCGCCGTTTACGGAAACGGCCACATCCTCCGCCTTCGCCGCAACCATCTTGAGCGCACGCACCTCGCCGATCTCCACCGTCGCCTTCCCGCCCTTCGGGATGTCGTTCAGGTAGGCGCTGAACGTGCCGAGATGTTCAGGGTTCACCATGTCACGGTATACCGCCGCATAGCCGCCGTACGGCCAGCGGTACTCGCAGTGTCCGTCGGCATCGCGTTCACGCAGCAGCACCGTGATGTATTTCCATCCGGTGAAATCAAGCCTCACGTAGTGGTCGGAGATGCCGCCGGTGAACGCACCGGGCGTCCTGAACTGCAGGTTGAGGAGAGCGCCCGATCCATCGCCCTTCACCCATGCGCCGAATGCGATGCGATCCTTGCCGAGGTTTACGCCGCTGAAGCCGAACGTCTTCGATGCGCAGGCCCAGGCGGCATTCTGTGCCGCCGTGTCGTTTTTAGCGGAAAGCCGGAATGCGCGAACCTTTGCATCCTTAGCGTCGGCATCGAACGACGCCTCCACGCCCGGCGCTGAAGACTTATTCATTTCGCCGAATGCGTCAGCCTTCAGCAGCGTCTCGCCGTCCGCATCGCTTCCGGCCGCGTAGAGGGCCTCCACGCGAAGTGCGGCCGGACGTGCCGATGCGCTGTCTACCGTCCATGCCTTCGTCCATGGCAGCCCGGCCCTGTGCACGAACGATTCGACATCCGTGAGCGACCATACGCCCTTGGTGTTCTGACGCAGACGCGCCTCTGCGCGTGGCGTCGCAAGATGTCTCTGCGCCTCGTCTGTGAACGCCCTCGCAATGCGCGGCCATTCGTACCATCCAAGCACCGTGAGCTGGCGGCGCACCCCTGTCACGCCCTGTCGCGGAGATATCCCCTGCAACGACATCGCCGCATCGTGTCCGGCATTCTTCCCGGCGAAATACTCCATCTCATCGATCATGTGCCCCCGTGCCCTCGGTATGTCCGTGCGCGGCATCCACCAGCCCATCTGCGGCTCAAGGAAGTTGGCGTAGCGGCCGATGTCTATCGCCCACGTAACGTGCCAGTCGTGGAAACGCTTCACTCCGTACACGCCGTGGTCTGTTGTCGCCATGCGCGTCTGGAACCACCAGTTGTTCGCACCGCCGCAGCTGGCCTCGATGGACGGCGAATGTCCGTTGTTTGCCTTGAGCTTCGAGAATATCCTGTGGCGCATTGCGTCGATGCCGTAGCGGGTTCCCATTCCTTCCGAACCGTCAAAATAGAACTCGTCGAGATTGCACGTGTTGTACACCTCGGCAAGCCGTGACGCAAGCTTCTCCGCAAGTTCCGAGTCCGGTTTCGGATAGAACGCGATGTAGCGCTGATGCAGGTAGTCGACCTTCGTCCCGGCGGCGTACGCACCGCCCTTCTTCGTGCCGAAAGCGCCGCGCTTCAGCCCTGTGAACGCATACGGGGTGCGGTCGCGCCTGATGTCGCTGTACTGGATGAGTTCGCCGCCGATCCTCAGCACGTTTCCGTTTGACGAATACGTGAACACGTTCACGTGCTTGTCTATCGGGCGCTCGTTCACGAGCAGCTCCGTTGCGTCGTCCGCAAGCGCCGCCGCAAGCGTGTATGTGGCGTCCGCCACAAGATCCTCGCGACAGACGGGTGTGATCCACGAATCGTGCGGATTGATGCAGGCGGTGAGCGTGTGCATTCCGACGCGCAGCCCCGCTTCGTGCGCCTTCGCCGCGCAGGCCTTCATGTCATCCAGCCCGCCCGGAAATGCGCGTTTGTTCACGGGACACTGACCAAGGCAGGTCGTCCAGCTTGAATTAATGTGGAGATTCGCGAATCCGGGACGCTTCACGAAATCGATCCAGCTGTCGATGTCGCCATTCTGTACGGACGTGAACACGTAGCTCCACCGCGCCACTTCGCTGTCCATCGACCAGGCGCCGCCGGCGTCACTGCGCGGAACGCCCGCCTCGACGGTCATGCCCTTCAGCTGTTCGCGGAACCCGTCTCGCGGGCCTGCCGCCAGCCCCGCTTTGCGTCCGATAACGGTGAACGGCGAATCGACTGCGATGCGAAGCGTACCGTAGCACTTAGGCTCGCCTTTCAGGTCGTAGGATCTTACGCACACAGCGGACTTCTCGTCGCTCCAGGCGTTGGCGAAGTCCCCGATCCACTTTCGGCACACTGGCTGCACCCGGCAGAACTCGAACCGCTTCACGTCCTTGACGCTGCACGACTCCACCGTGAACGTCCAGCCGCCCTTGAACTGCGTCACGGAGAAGACCGCCTCGCCGGCCTTTCCGAAGATGAACGCGAAGCGTCCGTCTCCGCGCTTTTCGATGCGCCGCACGGCGATGTTTCGACCGTCCGTCAATGTCGCCGTGACGAACGCCGTCGCGTTCGATATCAGCTCGCGCCCCGTCGCCTTCTCCTTCAGCGACGCGATGGAACCCAAATTGTCGAGGACGAGCGTGGCGGAATCGCCGTCGATGGTGGCAAACGGCGTCCCGCCCTGGCCACGCACTTCCGTCTTCCGGATGCCGCCCGTGCCGTCATCCTGATATCCCTCGATTTCGTCATAGCGGGCATCGGCGGCAAGTTCCGCCATCTGACTGTCGTTCAACGCGCCTTTCCACATCCGGAAGTCGTCGATGAACCCGCCGAATGAATCGGCACCCCATCCGCCCAACTGGATTTTTCCGCCGGAGACGAACGGATGATCCCACTTGCCTCTGTACACCGGCTTGCCGCTCGCATATACCGTGATGTCGGGACGCTTGAGCACGAACGCCACGGACGACCATTTCTCCTGCGGCATCGCGTTGAACGCGACGAATCCGCATTCAGGCCCGTTGCCGCCAGCCCGCAGGCGGAGAGAGAGGGATTTGCCGTCGGGCGCAAAAAGCATGACGCCGCCTTTCGGCCCCCATCCCATGCTTGTCAGCAGATTAGGGTACTTGCCGGTTCCGACGCCGTTCCTGCGGAAGCGGATGAACATGGTGACGTTGTCCGCGCCGTCAAGCGCGTCAAGTCCTGCGACCGTCGCCGACGCGCCACGCTCGCCGACGGCAAGAGCGGTGCCGAACGCGCCGGATGCCCATTTTGCGGACGGCGAAAGCTCTGCGCACAATCCCGAAACGGAATCCTCGGTGTACGCACCGCACCCTTCCTCAAACCCAAACTGCGCATACGGCACCATTTCGCCGCGTGCCGCACCTGCAAACAGCCCGAAAGCCGCAACCGCAGCCAACGCCGCACCTAACCTGATGTTGAAGTTCATCCCTGAGACCCTTTCAGTTGTGAAATGTGGCGATTATCCCATTTCCGCGCAAAACAAGCAAGCGAAAACCATCACTTGCCGGGCTGCAGCAGAAGACGGATCGCCTCATCACGGATGCGATCGGGAGTTGAGGTGTCGTGGCGATTCTGAAGCACCTCCATCGGTGCGCGTTCAAGGAATGCCTTGACATCGGGGTCGCCACCCCTTGCTGCGGCAAGCGCCTCTAAGTACTTCACGTCGTACACGCCGCGACGCAATGCCATGTACCGCAAAGACGGCATCGTCACGTTGAAGTTGCGGTACGCGATTCCGGATGACATGGCGCACTTGAAATCGTACGGGCCGAATCCCCCCGTCATCTCCTGGAATATGAAGAACTGGTTGCCGGTCAATCTGTGCGCCCATCCGAACCACGGATGCAGACGGTAGGTTTCGTATATCGGGGCGCGACCGGACGTCGAACAGGTGTAGTGCCACACCGATCCGCCGTTGGAGCACGTCTCCGCGATGAACGCAAGGTGCGCCTGATCCCTGAAATACCCGTGGCTCCATAGAATCCACGTATCTACGCACGGAGCGAACCTTCGCATTGTGTCGGCATCCATGACATGCGCACCAAGCGTAAGCGCAAGACGGATGCCGGGAGCGGCGGCCTTTGCCGCAGACAGCACGGACATGATGTCGTCCGCTATCTTCGGATCAGGCTCATCGTAGACCTCCACCACATAGTCGGCGTCGGCGACGCCCCATGCGTTCATCGTTCTCTGCACCTTCCTTATCCAATCCGGCCACTTTTCAAGCTGTGTCTTGAAATCTGCGTCGAGCATCCCCGGCGTCGTCCTGCGGAAAGTGTGAAACGCCGAAAAGCCTATGAAAAACGTAGGGTGCATTCCTTCCGCCTTGGACCACTCAAATATGTTCCGTACATTCTTCCCCTCTTCGGCGATTGCGGCGTCATTCTCGAAGCTCCAGGGGCTTATCTGGAAATCCCGCGTACCAAGCGTACGCATGAGGTCGAACTGCCCTTTTGTCGTCGGCATCTGGAAGAAGCCGAACGGCATTGACGGCTCTTTCGGGAGGATCACCGGAATGACTTCGAGGCTGAACGGGACATCCTGCATATCCCCCTCATAGATGCGGTCATGGTATCTGCCCTTCCATGACTTCCATTTTGCCGGTCGCGACAGCGGAATAACCCGCAAGCGTCCCGGATATACGCCGGCCTTAACATCGGTGGTGTCGAAATCTATCCACACAAGCCCAGCTTCGTTTGGCTGAACAATGATGGAATTCGCTTCGTCCATCTTCGCCAGCTGCTCAAGCCTCAGAGAAATGGGTGCATTGTCGCTATCCTTCATCCTGATCGCCGTCCGCATCTCAATCCTGTCCTGCGGGAATCCTGAAAGACCGAACTCTCCGTCGAACTGCTTCTCCGCCCACGGCTTCTGCTGGTCGGCGGTAGACGTTTCAAGCCGCACGACGTACGTCTCCGGCGCATCTGTGAGGTTCATTATCGCCACCGGAACACCGGTGCGCTCATTCACCGCAGCGCATACGCCTATCGAATCCGGCGGCTCAAACGCCTCCTTAGGGACGAATGGCACAGCGAAATCGCTCGTGCGCGAAACAACCGATACCGTAAACGGACGAAGAAGCTTCCCGTACCTTCCCCTCAACGCCGACCTCTCGGCATCATTTGATGCACGTTCATACCTTTCGCGTATTTCAGCGACATAGTGCGTATTCGGCATCTCCTCAAATGTCACATTGTCGAAACGCACTGAATCGCCTTCCTTGTACTTCACCGGCGGATACTGCGTAGATGACCACATCTGAAGCTGCAGAACAAGTCGCGTCTTTCCGTCAGGAACATCGACAATTCCCCTGTACAGCGTCCAGTCACCCTTTACCGGCACATCCTTGAGGTTGGTCTTCAAGTTGACGGAATCCTTCCACAAGCCCTCGTTCCATGCCTTTGCGGACAGTCCGACAGACGGGACACCGCCTCTCACCTCAATGGAGAATGAATACCTCCTTCCGCCCTTCACCGGGAAACCGGTCGTTTTGCCGTCCGTGCCGATCATAGCCACCGCGTTCCACACCACAAACCCTTCACGGTTTGTCGCCGGCGCTCCAAGCGCAAGCTCTCCGCACTCGTTCCATGTCAGCTCCTCCCGCACAAGGCGAATCCGTCCGAGATTTGAGCAGACAAACGGAGCGAGGCTCTCCTTTGCCCCCGCGAAGTCGATTGTCGCCGCCTCTGCGGCTATGCCGCCAAACGCAAACGCCGCCGCAAACGCCTCAAAGACGCCGCGCCTGAAACCGCAAGACCGCATCGCAATCATTCCCTTGATCTGCAATCACCTGATTATTATCCTCAGCGATGTTCCGCTGTATTCGCCACGCCTGTGAAGCTGCACGTTGGACGGAATCGCCCCCGCAAAGGAGAAGTCTCCATCCCCGACGAGCAAATGTGTCGTGCCGGAGCGGGAGGTCGTAATCTGCGAGAATCCGGAGAGAGAACCGATCGCCGTCGTCCTTGCAGCCAAATCGAGCGTGAAAGCCTTTGGTTCGCCATCCAGTCCAGACAGCTCCACCTCACCCAGCCCGGTAAGCCGCACCACAGAGTTTGTACCGCCGATTGAATTCTCAACTGTTATCGGATCCACGTTATTGAACACAAGAACCGAATTGTCGAGCAGCATCGGCCCGGTTCCGGCTCCATCGCCCTTGCTGAGCGCAAAGACGGAGCGCACAACCTCAGTGCCGCCTGTATAGCTGTTGCATCCGTCGAATCTGATTGTGCCGGCAGCAGCGACATTCGTGGAGACTATCTCAAGCGAATCGCCGGAAACCTGACCGGACACGACAGCCGTCACGTTCGGCGTCGGAGCCGTCCACCGCGAATGCCCTGCAAGCTCAACGTCACCCGAAATCGCAGTGTCCGCCATGAACTCCATTGCTCCACCGCTGAATCCATCCCAGTGCGTATCGCGGCAACCGCTTCCGGAAACGGTGAAATTGTTGTCGAACGTCGCGCCCGGCGCATTGAAGGCCAACCGCCCGCCGTTGCGCGTTCCTCCGCCCACGATCACATCGCCGCCGCCAAGTGCGGATTCATTCGCCAGTTCGAGGCGAACCGAGTTGATGCGCGTTCCGCCCGTCCAGCCGTTCGCACCGGAAAGCGAAATGCGCCGCCGCCCATAGTTGCAATCCGGAGTTGAAGCGAACGAGATCCCTCCGGAGCCGGTTATCGACGCCGATATAGTGGAGTTCCATGCCATATCTGTGCTGGGACCGAACACTATCAGGCCCTCTCCATCCCCAAAGTCTACCGTACCGGCACCCATCAGATTGCACCTGTTCTGAAGAAGGATCGTCCGCGTTCCCCGGACGTTTAGCAGTCCGTTCACATAGGCGGTCTTCCACTCTCCGCAGAAGCGGAAACCGCCGACAGTCTTCTCTGCGCCGATCGCAATGGTGAAGCTGTCCGACGCCGAAGCAATTGTCTCCGCCGTAGTCGCTTCACCGACATCAACATATCCCGCATATGGAATCAGTCCGGCGTCTGAACTGTACGTCATGAAGTCGAGCGAATACTGGCGTACGCCAAATATGGGAATGTCCAGAACGCCGGACGCTCTCATGTCCGGGACGGAAGTCACCATCACCTTCGATGAACCAGTCTCACCAAGCGAAGACGATATTCCGTCGGTCACGAACAGAGCGGAACCCAGGCCGCCGCGCACGATTGAACCGATCGTCAGCGTCTGCGCGGCGCATGAAGCCGACCACGACATCCCGTTCTCGTTCATTCCGCCACGGCGAAGGCGAATATATGCCGCCCCATCGAACCGCAGTTCGCCGATTTCAAGACCCTTGTCCTCCGTGCATGACACAAACGAGAGCGGTGCATTGTGCAGCGTGATCGCCCCCGTTCCGAAAAAGGACGGAGCAGATTCTGTGTCGGCGGCGGAATCAAGAGCAAGTCCGCCGTCATTCACACGTATGCCACCGGATATGCCGACCGGCTTGGAGAAGACATATTCAACACCGTCTTCGATGGATATGCCGCCATCGGAAACGCCTGTCTTTGCAACCATCGGCCAGTTGAACCTCACCCACGGCAAAGCCTTCTCATCCACATGTGCTCCCCCAAAAGAGCCGCCTTTCTCGCCCACTTCAATATATGTCCTTCCTGAATCTTCGTCCGCCTCGTTCAAGATTCCGTTCCTTATCATACCCCTTGTGGCATCCACGGCGAGGCGACCGCCGTTCAGCGAATATACGCTGGGGCTTTCTGTTGTGGCCAGCAGGTGCGGCCGCAACCGTTGCGCCGTCGATATCACAAGTGTGCCACCGTTCAGGTCATACCGATTCGCAAGCGAGTTGTGCTGTTTTTCCCCATCCCGCCAGTACTCGCCGTGATACAGGGTGCCGCCGTTCTGGACGACATGCACTTGACACGTGATGCTTCCGTTTTCACCCCTTAAGAGACAACCATTCGGAATTGGAGCAGACCTCAACCTGTTTGCAGCGGCCGGAAGCCCACGATTGGCTGTCATAAGCCCACCTTCAATCACAAGCGGAACAGGTCTGTAGAAAAGGAACGAATCGAAATTGAGGCTTGCGTCACCGTCCAGAATCGTGAATGGAGCGGAAAGCCTGATGTCGCCGCCGCTCTTACGTAAATCTGCAACCGTCACTGCACCCGTTACCGATCCGTGCCCGGAATACACAGGACAATTCCCGAGAATGGATACGGAGGCGCTGCATCCGTCAGGATTTTCAAACCTGATTGGGTTGTCTTTGCCGAGACCCACAATTCGCCCTGAGCCTGTCATCGTGGCTACGCGGAGCGTGTTCGCATTGACAAGTTCCATCTCGCCGTCTATGACGAGCGAAACGCCGCCGTCACTGGCGGTGGTGATGGTGCTGCCTTCAGAAACGACGAATCTGGCATCGCCGTCCACGGAAAATTTCGCGGCCTTTATGTTGCCGGTTCTTCCTGAAAGCTCCAACGTCCCCTCCTCAACCTTCATGGAGACAAGCTGACTGAAAGATGGGTCGCCATCACAGCCCATCTGATTCCTGTTGACCCATTTGCCCTTGCCTCGCTTGACTATGCTGAGATTCTTTTTCTCTATCCTCGCATACGCATTCGAGAACACAGCGCCCTCGGCGACATCAATGATTCCCTCCGCATTGTTCCCGAACGACAGATAGGCAAATGTCGTGGAATGCAGGACGAGCGAGACCGATCCTGACGCAACCTTGATTGTCTTCGGGAACCTGTCGCCATCCCTCACGCTTACGGCTATATCACCGGCTGGGGCAAACACCGCCGTATCTTCTCCGGAGGGGACTACGCCGCCAGCCCAGTTTGCGGCATTCGTCCAAACGCTGTCACTTTCCCCCGTCCATACGACATCGGCCGCCGATGCCGACATTGACGCAATTGCGAAAAGAAGCAAAACCGCCGAAACATATTTCCTGCCTGTCGAAACAGACACTCTGCCTGTCATGGCTGAAACAGATTCCTTGCCTGTCATGGACACCTCCGTTGAGTTAAATCAGTGATCAACAATTAAGTGCCAACAAGTATAGCAAATGTGTTTTTTTTTTTCAAGGGGGTGCATCGTTGGAGATACCCCGATTTTTCTGGCAAGAAAATCACAAAGGGCGACATCGCGGTTTTCACGTTGCGCCAAGTGAAAATTCGACTGAAGGAACGCGGAGCGCGTCCACTGCACACCCTCGAAGAGATCGTCTGCGAACAGATGCCGTAGAGGTATTGTTGCTTTCGCCACCGGGAGTTTCGGAGTTGGGGAGGGCAACAGTCGTCACCTGCACGGTGGCCCATGCGGACAGCCCAAAAACGCAAGGCAGACTGAATCAACTCAATCCACCTGAAATCCCTTGATGAAGAGACTGCGTATGCCTGCGATTCAGCCGACCATCGATTCCAATGCGGCGACAGAACGTCTGCGATCTGCCGCAAACGAATCCGCGCAGAAATCCGCCATGTCCACAATGTCCATCAGGATTGGTGCTGCATATCGCAGAGTTTGCGGTAGACACCGTTTGCGCCGTACAGCTCGGAGTGGGTGCCGCGTTCGACAATGCGCCCCTCCCGCATCACAAGTATCATGTCTGCGTTCCTGATCGTGGAAAGGCGATGGGCGATTGCGAACGTTGTGCGGTTCTTCATCAGGTTGTTCAGCGCATCCTGCACAAGCCGCTCTGTCACCGTGTCGAGCGCGGACGTCGCCTCGTCAAGAATGAGTATCGGCGGATTGCGCAGTATCGCGCGCGCAATCGCTATGCGCTGCCGCTCGCCGCCGGAGAGCGCAAAGCCCTTTTCGCCTACGATGCGCCCGTACCCCTCCGGCTGCGACATGATAAATTCATGCGCGTTCGCCATCTTCGCGGCGGATACGACCTGCTCATGCGTCGCATCAGGAGTGCCGTAGCGGATGTTAGCCTCTATCGTATCGTTGAAGAGCAGCGTCTCCTGCATGACCGCGCCGACAAGGCTGCGCAGATCGGAGATGCGCATATCCCGCAGATCTATGCCGTCCATCGTGACACGCCCCTCACGCGGATCGTAGAACCGGGCGAGCAGTCCGCTCACCGTCGATTTGCCGCTGCCGGTGCCGCCTACGACCGCAACCATCTTTCCGCGAGGAATCTCGAACGAAACGTGCGACACTGCGTCGCAATCGGCCGTGTCGTACCTGAAAGACACGTCAGAGAAGCATATCCTGTCCGTAAAGTTCGCCTTTACTGCTGCATCGGCCTTTTCCGGAAGCTCCATGTGGAGATCCAGGACGGAATAGATTCGGCTCAGCGCGGCAAGAGAGTTCTCGACCTGCACCTGCAGCTTTGAAAGCTGCTTCACCGGTTTGTAGATCACAAGGAGCGGCGCAAGCATCGGAACCACATCGGAAATCTTTACGCCCGTCATGAAGCACCACACGACAAATGCGCATATCAAAAGTATGCCCACCGTCTCCACCGACGGCCCAACCATCAGCCCGATGCGCAGCCCGCGCATTGTGGACTTGAGAAGATACCTGTTCGTCGCGGCGTAGCTGCGGTTTTCGTACTCCTCAGTGTGGTAGCTTTTCACCACTCGGATGCACGTGAGTATCTCGTGTATCTTCGCGCCAATCATCGAGCCGCGTTCAAGGGATTTCCGCGCCCACTTCTTTATCTTCCGCCCAAGCATCTGCACCGGAAGCACGAAAAGCGGGAAACCAATGAGGATGAGCATCAGCGTGGGAAGCATATGGTTGGAGACGGCGAACCATATTATGAAGCCGAACGCCACAAGTATCTCGAACGGCGCAAGCGCGACTTCGGTGAGAATGGCCGTCATTATCGTCTGGATCTGTTGAGGATCCCCGGATATGCGGGACATCAGCTGTCCTACATCGACACGCCCGAAAAACTGCAGGGACTGCCTCTGCACGTGTTCAAGCATCTCCTGCCGCAGATCCGCCACTGCGTGAGCGCCAGACCAGCTGAGACAGTAGTTGTTCAGGTACATCAGTCCAAGGCGCATCACAGCCACAAGCGGCACAATCACGCAGACGATGAGCGCGAGGGCGCCGCCCATGCTCCCGTTCTCGTCCTGAAGTTTGATGCCGACCTTCGCAGCAAGCCTTTCGACCTTCGGATACCAGCTCGGCAGTTTGGAGTTTTTCGCTATCTGCCTCTCAAAGACGTTGCCTGGCTTCGCCTTTGCGGCGTCATCGCCATGGCGGTCCGTCTGCGGCACTTCAACCGTCCGCTCCACCTTTGAGGCCTCGATCCCGCTGTCGTGCGATTCGACATGCTGCAGCGCCGGCTGGACAATCTGGAAAAACGGCACGAGCGTCCCCGCCGTGAGCATTCCGCTGCATATCCCGACGATAAGCCTGAACCTGTATTTTCTGACGTACTTCCACACGCGCCTGTACGCCTCGCGCACGGTGTAATCGCGATCGAAAAACTCTTTTCTGTACTTTACCTTGGCCATTTGCGCTCCATGCACCTCACCACGCCGCCCGGCCGCTCAAATCTCCGACAGCGGCATCTGCCTGTGCATTCTGCTCCTTTTGTTGGAAGGGGGAATTATAGCATAAGCGGCATTCTATCCGCACAGCGCCGACAGGATGCCATGCGCCCAACGGCGGCAAAGCGAGAACTGACGCCATGAGAATGATTCGTTCGGGGAGTGTATCCTGTCCTCGCCCTGCCCGAACCCCACAAGAAGCGGAGCCGCCCCGGAGATGCGGGCGAGGGTGGAGACGATCGGTATTGATGCTCCATCCCACTGAAACACCGCACCGCGTCTGTCGATTTCGCCGAGCACGTCCGCCGCCAACCGGAACACCGGACTCTTTAGCGGTAGCCTCATCGCCGGCGCCTCGCCGGTAATTTCGTCTACCGTCATCTTCATGCCCATCGGGAGATGTTGCCGAAGATGCCGGACGACAAGCTCAAAACAGTCGTTGGGGTTCTGTCCGGGAACAAGGCGCATCGAAAGCTTCGCCGTCGCTGAACAAGGAATCACTGTCTTTGAGCCTGGCCCGCCATATCCGGAATGTATGCCGTTAACCTCAATCGTCGGACGGAAGGAATTCCGCTCCGTCACCGACAGTCCGCGTTCGCCGCCGACCGGGGCGACTCCTGTCTCCCTCTCGTATGCGGCATCGTCCATGGCGGATGCCTCCGCCAATGCAAGCTCGTCGTCGGTCGGCGGCACAATGCCGTCGCAGAATCCTCGCACCGCTATCGAACCGTCCGGATTGTGGAGCGACGCCATCAGTTCGGCAATGCCTTGCGCCGCATTAGGCACGATTCCGCCATAGCGTCCGGAATGGAGATCGCAGTCCGCAGCCGTCAGGTTCACCGTGAAATGGCTCACGCCGCGCAGTCCGGCAACGATCGCCGGCCGCAGATCCGCCGCCGCGCCGGTGTCGCTCACAAGCAGAATGTCGGCGCGAAGCCTATCCCCGATCCTGGCGGCGACTTTCGCGACAGCCGCGCTTCCGCTCTCCTCCTGCCCTTCAAGGACGAACTTCAGTGTCGGCATCGCTCCGTGATGTGAAGCGAGGAAATCCCGCAGACCGCACAGGAACGAAAAGAACTGCCCTTTGTCGTCCTGCGCTCCACGGCAGTAGACGCGGCCATCCTTTTCAGTCGGCTCGAACGGCGGCGTGTTCCACTCCTCGACAGGATCCGGCGGCTGCACGTCGTAATGTCCATAGAAAAGCACTGTAGGCGCGCCTTCGTCCCCTGTCCGCTCCGCGAACACCACAGGTGGAGTGGCGGAAAGGCCGCCATCCTCAGGCAGCAGCAACTCGACGTCAGCCCCGATCTCTTCGAGCCATCCCTTCAACCACATCGCGCACTGGACGCAGTCGCGCAGATGCATCGGATCCGCACCGACGGTCGGGAACCTTAGCAGCGCGAAGTATTCGTCCGATTCTTTCGAGTTCGGCTTTCCGTCTGAAATCTCTTTCATAGTCACCATCAGCCATCTTGCGTTTTCCTTGACAGACGGCCCGCGTTCTCCGTTGCCGCCCTGGCAGTCTGCTACCAGCTGTACTGCACTCCGACCCCAAGCGAATAGACCATCGAGCAGTCGCCGTCGATGCCGAGCGTCGCCTGGGCGTCAGCCCGGAGCGACCAGGAGTCGGTGAGATGGTAGAACGCGCCAAGCCCTGCCGTGGGGCCAACGTCGCCATCTATCCATCCGCGCACGCCAAAAGTCGCAAACGGGTCGAAGCGTTCGTAGCCGTAGAAATGCCACAGCCCCTGAACGCCGATTCCGGCGCAGTCCTCAAGCCATGCGGCATCTGCCTCGACGGCGAGAGTCTCCGTGCAGTAGTAGCCGATGCGCGCCGTTCCGCCGCCGAGACGGCGCATTCCGCCGCCGCCCTGCGGCAGCACAAGCGAACATGACGCCCCGGCGTACCAGCGGTCGAAATCGAACTCCTCCTCGTCTGCGGCAGACGCGGAGGTCGCCGCAAGCGCGGCCGCAAGCGCAAAAACCCGAACGATGCCCTTCACGACCGCACCTTCGCCTTTCCGGGCTTGCTTTCAAAGACGGCAGATTCGATCGGCTTTCCGCACACGCCGAAGCAGTTGCGCGGATATACGCGAAAACGGTACTTGCCGTGTTCAGGAAGAGACATCGCGTCTACCGCGAAGTGCTGCACGGCCGGCTCCTCGCGCTCAAGCATGTAGAACGCAGGGGCGAGGAAACGCTTCACGCCCGCAACAGACCCATCCTCCATCTCGATCCTGACCTCATAGTCGTAGACGCGTCCCTTCAAGGCGCGGGCGGACGGGAACTCAAGCATCATCATTATCGTCCAGCGGCAGCTCCGCGTCTCGAAGTTTCTCGTGTAGGCTTTCAGTGCGGCGCCGGCGGGGAACTGCGGCACCGGAGTGCGCTTGCTCGAATTGGCGAAAGCGTACCTGCTCGCACCGGCGGCTGGTGGAGTGACAATCCACGCAGGTGCGGCCTCCACGCCCTTCGCGAAGTCCCGGCGCTCCACCTCCATCCTGTCGTCGAACACCGAAACGACGAATCCCTGCGCCCGTTCAAGATTCCTGCGGGCAGGAAGCACCCCCATCGACCGGCGGGACGTTCCGTCGCGTGAATCTTCACCGTTTTCGTAGCCACGCGGAACCGTGGTGTAGGACGTGGACGGCACGGAAATGGACGTAAATCCATCCTGCCAGATGGAACGCTCGTCATTGAGCGTCCAGTGGCTGTGCCCCGTGAACGCGACTGCGTTCGGCATCCCGGAAAGCGATGGGATCTGCGGATACAGCGGGCTTCCGTCGTCCCGGACGCTGCTTGACGTCGTTCCGCCGATCGGACAGTGCGTGAAGAAGAAGAACGGCTTTTTCTTGTCGAGCGACGAACCGTTCTTCGCGAACCAGGCATCCGCCTCCTTGTCCCAGCCATCCCATTCGGCGCAGATGAAGTCGTAGCCCTTCACCGTGCGGCGGCGCACAGCTGCAAACGGCTCGTTGAAGATCTCCTCCCAGCACCTTCTCATGCCAAGCTTCACAAGCGCCTCGTCCTCGGAGTATCCGAGCGAGTGCATGTCGAGCGTCATGTCGCCGTACCGCCATCCTTCGTAGTCGTGGTTTCCGGTGCAGAAAAGACGCTCCACCTTGCGCCCGTCAGGCGCAACGCCGTTCGGAAACACGCTTTCCCACGCATCAGACACGTACTTGAGGCTGCTCTTAAGCCCCCAGTCGGTCAAATCGCCCGCCACGACAACGGCATCCACCTTGCGGTCACGGAAATATCCAAGTATGCTCCGGAACACATCTGTGGATTCCGGTGTGGTGACGTGAATGTCGCTTATCACGCCAAAGACGAGATTTGGGGTGGGGCCGCCTATGCCCAGCGAACGGCATCCGCTCGCACCGAGCAGCGCAGCCGCACCGCCGAGAAATCCTCTTCTGTCAATCAATATGGCCATGATGAATCTCCTCCTTTAATGTTCTTTGTCTTTATATCGTTCTGATGAATTCGTCAAGCAGCGCCGACATCATCGGCTTCGCCGCCGTTGACGCGGCAATGACCCCGTCGTGCGCGAGCGGATGCGATGATATGCCTGCCGCGTAGTTCGATACGAGCGAAAGCCCGGCAATGCGCATTCCGCACGCCTTCGCGAACACTGCCTCCGGGACGGTGCTCATGCCTACGATGTCCGCCCCCATGTGGTCGTATGCGCGTATCTCGGCCGGCGTTTCGTAGACAGGCCCGCTCGTGAATGCGTACACGCCCTCCATCACACGCTGACCGAGACGATGCGCCGCCCCCATCAGGACGCTGCGGCAATGCCTGTCGTACACTTCCGTCATGTCCGGAAACCTCACGCCCCACCCCTCGACAGTAGGTCCGATGAGCGGATTTAGCGAGATTGTGTTTATGTGATCCTTCACGATGACGAAATCGCCGGGACGCAGCGCAGGGTTGATTCCGCCAGAGGCATTCGTGAGAAGCAGCGTCTCTCCACCCATCCTGCGGACAAGCTCAACCGGCATGACGACCGCCTCCCAGCCCACACCCTCGTACCAGTGGCGACGCCCAGAGAACGCGACGATGCGCTTCCCGCAGTATTCGTACAGGATGAACTCACCCGTGTGCCCCACGACGGTCGTCTCGCCCATGCCGGGGATGTCCGCATAGGAGATGCGGCAAAGCGTCCTGTCCTTCTTCAGGGCGTCCCCCCAGCCGCTCCCAAGCACAATCGCGATGTCAGGCGGCAATTTGAAGCACTCGTCCGGAAGAAAGTCGGCGGCCTTGTCAAAACAACGTACGTCCATGTCATTCAATCCTTTCTTGCATTCGCATATCTCGTGCGTCCGGCATCTAACCGTCAGCGCTCAAAGACGATCGCCTTTCTCATGTCCGGCACGAGCACGACCGCATCTCCGCCGGACGCGACGAACGAATCTCCATCCCTGTCGGAGACACGCACAGTGACCTTGACGCCGCGTTCCGCCGTTACGCAATGCACAAGCGTTTCGCTTCCGAGCGGCTCCACAAGATCGACTGTCGCCGGAATGCCGGCGGTCTCCCCGGATGCGTTTGCTTGAGCGCACCTCACTATCGCGATGTCTTCCGGACGAACTCCGACCGTGCGGCCAAGATCCAGCATTCCTGGCGGGAAGAGGTTCATCGGCGGCGTTCCGATGAACGAGGCCACAAACGTGTTGGCGGGGTGCCGATACACGTCCATCGGAGCGGCGGCCTGCTGTATGCGCCCTCCGTTCATCACGACGATGCGCGTCCCCATCGTCATGGCCTCTGTCTGGTCATGCGTCACATATATCATCGTGGATCCGAGCCTGCGGTGCAGACGAACAATCTCGGCGCGCATTTCGACGCGCATCTTGGCGTCAAGGTTGGAAAGCGGCTCGTCGAAGAGGAATACGCTCGGATTGCGCACAATCGCCCGGCCAAGCGCGACGCGCTGGCGCTGTCCGCCGGACAGCGCCTTTGGCAGACGATCCATATACGGCGTAAGCCCAAGCGTCTCCGCCGCCGCATCGGCCCGCTGCGCAATCTCCCTCTTCGGCACATGGCGCAGCTTCAGCGCAAAGGAAAGGTTCTCGCGCACCGTCATGTGCGGATACAGCGCATAGTTCTGGAAGACCATCGCTATGTCCCGGTCTTTCGGCGGCAGTGCCGTAACGTCGCGTCCGGCAATGGATATGCTGCCGGATGTCGGCAGCTCAAGCCCGGCGACCATACGCAGCGTGGTGGACTTCCCGCACCCGGACGGGCCTACCAGCACTACGAACTCGCCATCCGCTATTTCAAGCGAAAAGCCGTCAACCGCAGGGGCGTCTCCCCGCGAATACACTTTGCAGACCCTGTCGAAAACAACTGCCGCCATAACTGGGGGAGCATTTTACCACAAACCGCTACGTTTGTGGCATCTGCGCATTGCGATCAGAATCCCGGCGCAACATTGCACAACTGCTCTGGCACAACATTCACGTTGGTTAATATGGTATAATGTACAGGTTTATTTGATTCCAAAAGAACGGGTTGAATTAATGTCAGAAGAAGAGAAGAACGAGACTGATCTGGAGCAGATGCCTGCGGTGCCGACAGGGACGCTTGAGGATGTGAGCATCGAGGACGAGATGGCGCGTGACTACATCGACTACTCCATGTCGGTCATTGTCGGACGCGCCCTTCCAGACGTGCGCGACGGATTGAAGCCTGTGCACCGTCGCTGCCTGTACGCAATGTACATGCTGAACAACACGTGGAACTCGAAGCATCTCAAAAGCGCCCGCGTCGTCGGTGACGTGATCGGTAAGTACCACCCGCACGGCGATTCCGCCGTGTACGACACGATTGTCCGGATGGCGCAGGACTTCTCTCTCCGCTATCCGCTCGTCGACGGACACGGAAACTTCGGCTCCATAGACGGCGACGGCGCCGCAGCAATGCGTTACACCGAAGTCCGTATGCAGAGAATCACGGACGAAATGCTCGGCGATCTCGAAAAGGACACCGTGGACATGGTGCCCAACTACGACGAGACCACGAAGGAGCCGTCCGTGCTGCCAGGCAAGCTGCCGAACCTCCTTCTCAACGGCTCGTCCGGAATCGCCGTCGGCATGGCCACGAACATCCCGCCGCACAACCTCGGCGAACTGTGCGACGCTCTCACCTTCTACGTCGGCAACCCGGACTGCACGATAGACGACCTGATGAAGTACGTCAAAGGCCCGGACTTCCCGACCGGTGCGCAGATCTGCGGATACAACGGCATCTCCGCAATGTACAAGCTGGGGCGCGGACAGCTCCGCGTTCGCGGCAAGGCGACGATAGAGACGGAGAAAAACGGACGCGAACGCATCGTCATAACGGAGATTCCGTACAACGTCAACAAGCGCGAAATGCTCATACACATGACCAATCTCGTCAAGGAGAAGGTCATCGAGGGCATATCCGACATCCACGACCTCTCCAAGGCGGATGTGCGCATCGTCATCGACCTCAAGCGCGACGCCGTCGGTCAGATCGTTCTGAACCACCTCTACAAGCACACGGAACTCCAGACCACCTTCGGCGCGATCATGCTCGCCATCGACAAGGGGCGGCCGCGAATCCTCAACCTCAAGGACTTCTTCAAGTGCTATGTAGACCACCGCTTCGAAGTCATCACACGGCGGACGCAGTTCGAGCTGAAGAAGGCCGAGGCGCGGAAGCACATCCTTGACGGTCTGCTTGTCGCGATCGCGAACCTTGACGAAGTGGTGCGGATCATCCGTGGGTCGAAGAACCGCGAAGACGCCAAGAACGCGCTCGTGCAGCGCTTCATGTTCAGCGAACTTCAGGTGAACGCGATCCTCGACATGAGGCTCTACCAGCTCACCGGACTTGAACGCGAAAAGCTTGAGGCGGAACTTGCCGAACTCCTCGCGAAGATCGCAGACCTTCAGGCAATCCTTGCGGATCCCGCACGCATCTACCAGATAATCAAGGACGACCTCGCCTACATCAAGGAGAAGTTCGCCAACAAGGAATCGTCACGCCGCCGCACGGAGATTGTCCCGGACGAAAACGAAGTCTCAATAAGGGATCTCATCGCGGACGAACCGTGCGTGATCACCCTTTCCAACCGTGGGTACGTGAAGCGCGTTCCGCTTTCGGAATACCGCGAGCAGAAGCGCGGCGGCCACGGAGTAAAAGGTGCGCAGGTGAAGGAGGAGGACTTCATACGTCTCGTCTTCGTCGCGCAGACGCACGACTCCCTTCTGTTCTTCACGAACACCGGCCGTCTCTTCCTGAAGGACGCCTATGAGATTCCGGAAGCGCCGAGAACGAGCTTCGGCAAGCCGCTCATAAACTTCCTGAACCTTCAAGAGGGCGAGCAGGCTCTCCAGCTTCTTCCGATTCGCAGCTTTGACGGCGATGTGGACGTGTTCTTCGCGACGAAGCTTGGCACTGTGAAGAAGACGCTGCTTTCGGACTACAGAAACGTCAACCGGAACGGCATCCGCGCACTGAACATCGAGGATGGCGACCAGCTTGTCGAGGTGCGTCTCGTCAAGCCCGGCGAAGACGTGATCATGCTCACCCGTCAGGGATTGGCGATGCGCTTCCCGTCATCGGAAGTAAGGCGCATGGGCCGCACAGCCACCGGCGTGACCGGAATCAGGCTGCGCGAGGGTGATCAGGTCGTCTCGCTTGATGCCGTCGATGACGCAAAGACGCTGTTCATCGCCACATCCAACGGCTACGGGAAACGCTGCGCATTTAAGGACTTCTCGCCGCACCATCGCGGCGGCAAGGGCATGATCGGAATCAAGGGCGAAGACCGCAACGGCGAAGTCGTGGCGGCACACGCCGTCTCCGAGGATGAGAACGTGATTTCAATCACCAGCGACCAGCAGATGGTGCGCAGCGCAGTGTCTGACTTCAGCGTACAGGGACGTACAGCCAAGGGCGTAAAGCTTGTGCGGCTCTCGGACGGCGCACAGTTGGCCTCCGTTTCGGTCTGCGAGGCAGAAGACAAGGATGATGGAGAGGCCGCACAAACTGCGGTCGCCGATACGGCAGAAAACACCGTCAACACCCCTGCTGAAGACGACGGAGTTGAAATTGCAGACAGCCCTGCTGAAGGCACCGGGGCAAACGCAGAGCAGCAGTGACGCTGACTGGCTTAATGCGGAAAAGAGAACGGTCGATGCTATGCTCATCGGCCGTTCTCTTTTCTTTATCGCCGGGCAGAAGCACATCCGCCGGGCCAAATCGCAAGCTGCGTCACTTTTGAACGTACGTGCCGTCGATTTCCTCCCACGTACGGGATGCGAAGAACTGCGATATCGCAGTGTCGTACGCCGCCGTGTGGGCAAAGGCCTTCTTCATCAGCTTGAAGCGCGTCGCAAGCCCAAGTGTGCCGCTGTGTGCCTCAAGTTCGGCGACGATGCTGCCGTAGTCGAGAGGATCGGTGACAGATGCGACGCGAAGATAGTTCTTCGCAGATGCCCGTACCATGCAGGGGCCGCCGATGTCGATGTTCGTCCGCGCCATCTCCGGCGTGACATCAGGCTTCGCTACGGTCTGCTGGAACGGATAGAGGTTGACAACCACCATGTCGATCGGGAGAGCGGAGAGCCGCTTCAGATCCGCCTGATGGGCATCGTTGTACGTCTCGGAGAGAAGTCCAAGATAGATTTTGAAGTCAAGCGTCTTCACAAGCCCGCCCTGCATCTCCGGCTGCCCGGTGTAGTCGCTCACGGCGACAAGCGTCTTGTCCGCTTCCGCACCAAGCAGTTCCTTGATCTTCGCGTACGTGCCGCCGGTCGAAAAAATCTTCACGCCGGGGCAGGCCTTTATGAGAGCAGGTACAAACGTCTCAAGTCCAGTCTTGTCCGATACGGACATAAGCACGTTCTTGACAGCCACGCGGCTGTCGATGTCTTTTACGATGTTGAGAGCCATCTCGAAATATCCTTTGCGGTTGTGAGTGGAGAATTATATCACACGAAAGCCGTGAGGCGCGGGGAAATCTTCGTGGCTTTTCTTTTGAATGCCGCTTTCAGCCCCGCAACCGACGGAGAGTCTGTGTCTATCTCTGTCCATACCTTTGCAACATCGTCGAGGTTGTGGGCGTCCGACGATCTTGTGACGGCGTACCCGTCCGCCTTCGGCAGCCAGATCGTCTCGTCCGCCGTCCGGCTGAACTCAACCGCATCGAAGCATCCGTCCGGAATGCACCCGAACTGCGAATATACGCTGAAGCTCGGCCTGTCGATGTGTGCGGCAACGTATACGCCATCGAGTTCATGGCACTTGGCCGACACCTCCTGGACTGTTCTTCGGCACGCCATGGCGAGTATGCGCCATTCCATGTCCACGATTTCATCGTCCCATGTGACAATCGGCTGATCG
This sequence comes from uncultured Lentisphaeraceae bacterium, assembly GCA_964567665.1. Taxonomy (GTDB): domain Bacteria; phylum Verrucomicrobiota; class Kiritimatiellia; order RFP12; family UBA1067; genus UBA1731. The sequence goes on along the minus strand of CAZMNN010000009.1, from coordinate 15,506 downwards.
CCGAACACGTCCGGATCGTTGACCCGCTTCGGCATCGCAGAATACACCCACTCCGTCATCGCGAGCGCCTGTTCCGGAGTGTCGAATATCGCAAGCGTGTGCGCTTCCTCGGCGGTGCATACCTCGATTCCGTAGAGACATCCGATCCCAGCCCGTTTCGCACATTCGGCAATGGCTGGTGCGTTCAGCGCCGACTGGTGGTCTGTGAGCGCCACGCATTCGACTCCGGCGGATGCCGCCCTCTTGACGATATCCGACGGCGACATTTCGAGGTTCGCGCACGGCGACAGGCATGAATGAATGTGCAGATCGAACCTCATGCAATCACCTCATTTCGGAGTGTCCGGTTTAGACGTCCACCAGAATATGTTGCACAGGAACCTGCGGCGGACAGACCCGTCCGGAAGGTCTTCTGACGAGTAGAGCGTCCAGAACGGCTCCCAGTTCCGCACAAGCCCATCGGCGTTTCGGATCGGCACGATGTCCGGAACCTTCACCTTCTCGCAGCCGCCGTCCGTACGTTTGCTCCAGAACGGCCACACACGGATAAAATCCTTTTCCATCGTGAAGAACGGAAATACGTTCAGACGTGAGTTCGTCTTCTCAACCAGTTGCCACCCGAAACGCCATATGCTGTCATCCGCCCGACCGTCGGCATACCGCTTCTGTACGCTGTGCTCGACAAGCGGCCATACGCTCCATCTGTCTCTGCGGGCGCCCAACTCTATGTCCACGAACGGCCACGGACAGCGCAGACGCCATGTCTGCGGCGTTTCCGCAACCGAGAAGAGCGGCGGCAGAATCAGCCTTTGGCGCTCACGCTCCCTCTGCACCTCACCATACAGCGGCCATATCATGTAGCTTCGTCCGGCACCGGAGGTGTCTCTGTCCTTGCCGTAGTCGGCGCAGGTGAATATCGGCCAGAGCATGTAGTAGTGGATGGATTCGCGCAACCTTGACCATCCCCACGCCGGCCATATGCCGACCGCCTCCCGTGGCGAATCCTTCCACGAGAATATCGGCCACAAGACCGCATGGGATTTCACATCCTTGACCGAATAGTCCATGTACAGCGGCCAAAGGACAAAATGAATGTCATCCATGAAGAGCATGTGCGGATGTTCGCCGTAGAACGGGAACGCCGCCCAATGGAACTCGTCCGTCTCGCGGTCGCGTCCGGAGAACCAGAGCGGAAACACGTTGACGCTGCGCTCGTGTCCGTACACAAGGAAAAGGAACCTGTACCAGAACGCATCGTCGGCCGTGTGCCACGTTCCGAGCGGCCAGACGAAGTCCTCGGTCTTGGGAGTTGACGACCAGAGCGGGCGAACCGCAACGAAATCCCTTTCGGAATCGTACTCGAAAAGCGGTCCGACGTTCACATCGACGGCGGCCGCCGTCCATGCGGAAAGCACCGCAAGAACCGGCAGAAGAATATGTAGGCGTTTTTTCATCACCGGCACCAATCATCAAAGTGCGAACTTCGCGCGGAATCGCAGCATCATGTCCTTGAGAGCAGGGGACGGCTCTTCAACGTAGGCGTCTCGCATGGCCCGCAATGCACTTGGAGCGAACCTGGGATCCTCAAGCGACTCCATCATCAGCGTCTGGTACAGCACCTGCCGGAGTTCCGCCCTTGCCCGTCCCTTCGGCTTCAGCGCAAGTCCGTAATGCGCCCAATAGAGCGCAGAGGCCTTTGGGCTTCTCCAGTCCTGCCTCCCGTACTTGCGGTCGATGTACGCCAGCAGCGAAGCGTCCATCTTGAGCGACGCCCAATCGCCCGCCGCAGCATCGACCTCCGCGTTCCATTTCCGTGTGTAGAGTGATGAGGCCTCGTCGATTGTGCCGCCTATCTTGGAGAGAAACAGCCAGGCAATCTCACGGTGAAGCTCCGGACTCTCCGGGTTGAGGCGCAGCCCGTCGTCACGCAAAAGCGTGAGAGCCGCCTTCACCCAGCGCCACCTGTCCTCCGAAGTCGGCATCATGACGGATATGTTGTATGCAAGATTCCACGCCGCATACGTCCACACCTCTGGCGTGTGTGGTTCAAGGGACGTGAGCACGTTGGCCAGCTGCGCCATCTCCGAATACCGTCCCTCATCCTGCAGCCTGTCCGCCCGGAACCACACCACCTCCGCGATGATGCCCCTGAACCCGCCAAGCCCGGCAACTATCATGTCCGCTTCGGCAGACCGCGAACCGGCGTTGCGCTGGCAGAACCACGCAATGCCGCCCATGGCGGCCAGCACGAGAATGATGGCAATCCTTTTCATCATGCGAAACCGTTTTCCACCAGCGTCTCCATCGTGAGACCTCCGCCGCAACCGTCCGCCGCATCGCCGCCGCACGAACCGCCGCACGAACCGCCGCACGAACCGCCGCCGCAGGACGCCCTTGCATACTTGCCGAGAACGTCCGTTTCGAGGTTCACGCCATCGCCTGGCGCAAGCGTTCCGAGATTCGTCTCGCGCAGCGTCGTGGGAATCACGTCTACCTGAAGCCAATCCTGTCCAAGACCGCTCACGGTGAGCGAAACGCCGTTGACCGCGATTGACCCCTTCATCACGCACGAGGCGGCAATGATGCGTCCGCAATGGAATCGGAACGCGAAATCGCGTCCCTTCGGAGTCTTGGAAAGAAGTTTCCCGCGTCCATCCACATGACCCTGCACAATGTGTCCGCCAAGTCTCGCCCCGGCCTTGAGCGCCCGTTCGAGATTGACTTTGTCGCCGGGCTTGAGTCCGCCCAGCAGGGTGCGCTCCTCCGTCTCCCTCAGCACGTCGGCGGTGAATCGCGTCGCATCGCATCTTGCGACGGTGAGACACGCACCGTTCACTGCCACCGATTCGCCAGGCGTCAGCGGTTCAGGCCAAGGCTCGAAGGCGACCTCGATTACAAGACCGCGTCCCCGGCTGATCCGCCGGACAGTGCCGATACGTTCGACAAGCCCCGTAAACATGGCCGTCAATCCTGCACCTTCTTTACGCCGATATCCGAAAGCTTCATGGATATTACGCGGGACACGCCCTTCTCCTGCTGGCTTACGCCATATACAAGATCCGAACCGGCGATCGTGTGCTGGTTGTGCGTGATGATGAGGAACTGCGACCGGTCGAGGAACTCCTTGAGCGCATCGACGAATCGCCCGATGTTCGCGTCGTCAAGTGCGGCGTCAAGTTCGTCCAGCATCGTGAACGGAGCAGGCTTGATCCTGAAGATGGCGAAGAGCAGCGCCACGGCCGTCATGGTGCGCTCGCCGCCGGAAAGGAGCGTGACACTCTGCGGACGCTTCCCCGGAGGACGCGCAATTATGTCGATGCCGCACTCAAGCGGATCCTGCTCGTTCTCAAGCAGAACAAGCCTCGCCTCGCCGCCGTTGAAGAGCTTTGTGAACATCTTCTGGAAGTTCTCGTTCGCCTTTTCAAACGTCGCCTTGAACATCTCCCCGGACTTCCCGTTCAAATCCGTGATGAGTTCGAGGATCTGAGCCTTGGCGGCGAGCAGATCCGCCTCCTGCGCCTTCTCCTTCGTGTAGCGCTCCTCCAGCTCGCGGAACTCGTCGATGGCAACCATGTTCACCGGGCCAAGGGCGGCTATTCGGGCGTTTATGTCGTTGACCTTCGCCTCCAGCTGCTCCGGTGGCGGCGGTTCGCCCTTGAAGACCGGATCTGGTTCGCGCATCACCTGCTGGGCGTCAAGCCCGTATTCCTGGCTGAGATGGTCGTAAAGGTTCTGCCGCAGCATGGTGGATTCCGTGGCGGAGACCTCAAGCCGCGATTTCGTGTCACGCGCCTGATCGAGAGCCGTCCGCTTCGCGCCAATCTCGGCGTCGGACTTCGCAAGCTCCGCGTTAAGCCCTTCGCGCCTTGCGCGTTCATCGTCGGTGCGCGCCCTCACCTCCGCGAACTTCTCCTGCAATGGCTGCAGCGACGACTTCAGCTCCACCGTCTCGTCTGTCAGACGAGCGATCGACTCCTCGTACCCCTTGATTCCGCTTTCGCGGCCGGCCACGGTCTTGAGAAGCTCTCCCTTGCGCCGATCCACATCCTCCCGCTGTCTGCTGGTGAAGGCAAGCTCGCTCTCCATCTGCCCTGCGGCGACGCGCTTCTCGGTGAGAAGACGGCTCTTCTCGGCGTTGGACGTCTCAAGTTCAACCAATTCGTCCTGCTTCCGCGCAGTCGCATCGAGAAGCGCATCCCTCTTGGCAACCACGGCGTCAAGCTCCTCGGAGAGTTCCGCACGTCTCGCGTCGCTGTCCGCATTTGCGGCAAGCGTTTCGCTGAGCGCCGCAGACACGCTCGCCTGACGCGCCTTCAGCTGATTTGCGTCCCTTTCAAGCGACACATGCTCGCCCTGAGCCTGCGCAGCGGCGCGGCGAGCCTCTGAAAGGCGCTCCTGAATGCTCCTCAACTCGTCGGATAGCCTTGCGGATTTTTCGGATGCCGTGGAAAGCGTAGCCTCCCCCGCCTCGATCCTGCGGCGAAGCTCGTCCAGCGATTTCTGCGTCTCGGAGACGAGCATCTTCCTTGAAAGCGGCGATGCGGCCGCAGTCCCCGGTTGCCACACCTCGAAAATTCCGTCAGACCTCCGGATCACGCCGTCCCTTGAAACGAAGATCAGCCCGTCCGGCGGCAACGCCGTCCGGTCGTCAACCACATAGACGTTGCCGATGAGCGTTTCGGCGGACTGCCTGAACGCATCGTCCACCTGCACAATATCGATCAGTCTCGTTCCTGGCTGCGCTTCTGCGTTGCGCGTCTCCGGCGCTGTTCCGGAATCGAGACACACTATCCTCGCGCTGCCGGCATCGCCCTTCACAAGTGCATCCACTGCCAACGCCGCAGCGGCGGCATCCTTCACGACAACGGCGTCAAGCCAGTTCCGCAATGCCGCCTCAAGCGCAATCCTGCACTCGGCCGGAGCATCGAACCTGTCTGCGAGCGATCCGATCACGGCATCCGCCGGCAGACCGAGCTTTCCGTCGAGAAGCGCCTGCGCACCGGCGGAGAACGCGGCGGCGGCATCCTGCGCATCGTTCAGATAGTTGAGTTCGGCCTCCTTCGCCGCCGCTTCGGACTGCATCTTGCCGAAATTGGCCCTCAAGTCCTCGACTTCGTTCCTGAACGCCTCGGCCTCCGCCGACTTTGCGTCAAGTGACGCGGAAAGTTCGCCCTCCAACGTCTGTGCGGCCTCAAGCCTCGCCGTGACGTCGGCAAGATTCGCCTCCGATGCCGCAACGGCCTCCTTGAGCTGCGCCGCCTCGGACGAAAGACGCTCCTTCTTGAGAATCGCCTCGCGGGTCTCGTACTCGATCTTCGCTATCGCGTCCCGCACTTCGGTCGCCCGCCTGTCACAGGCCGCCGATTCTGACCTGCCGCTCTGAAGCTCGAACCTGAGCGCGTCTATCGCCTTTTGCGATGCGTCGAACGCCGCCTGCGCATCATCAAGCTCAGACTGTGCGCGTTCCACGCCCGTCTCAAGGAGCGTCGCCTTCTGCTCCAGCGACTCAAGCTGCATCTCCGCCTCTTCCAGAAGACGTCTCGCATCGGCGATCTCGCGCCCGTCGCGATCGGAGAATGCCCTGTACTCCGCTATGCGCTGCGTATTTACGGATATCATCTCCTGCGCACGGCGATATCCGGCCTCCGCCGCCGCAGCCTCCGTCGCAAGTGCGCCAAGCCGCTCCTCTACGGCGTGTATGTCCTGATGCAGTTGACGGCCGAACTCCTCGGCATCCGCGACAGCCCGCAGCGCATCTTCGATCAGGGCGTCTGTCTCAACACGCTTTGAGGCGTTCAGCTCAAGGGCGAGATCGAATGTGCGTATCTTGTTGCGGGAGACGTAGATGTCCAGCCCCCGCACCTCGTCGCGAAGCTCCTTGTACTTCTGCGCCTTTCCGACCTGACGCTGCAGAGATCCGATCTGCCGCTTCATTTCGCGGAGCACGTCGGCCTCTCGCAGGAGATTCTGCTCCGTCTGCTCTATCTTCCGTATCGCCTCTTTGCGGTCTGCCTTGAACTTGGTTATCCCGGCAGCCTCCTCGAATACCGCCCGCCGGTCCTCCGGCTTGGACGAAAGAATCTGGTCGATCTGCCCCTGCGCCATCACTGAATATGAAGTCGTGCCGATGCCCGTCCCCATGAACAGCCTCTTCACGTCCTTCAGTCCGCACCGCACCTTGTTGATGAAATATTCGCCGCTGCCGTCGCGGTACACGCGGCGCGTCACCGTCACCTCGTCATACTCGGTGCCAAGCTCCTTCTCGCAGTCTGCGAACATGATCGAGACTTCGCAAAGCCCAAGCGGCTTGCGGGTGTCTGTGCCGTTGAAGACCACGTCGGCAAGCTTCGTGCAGCGGAGTGCCGTGGGGCGCTGCTCACCGAGAACCCAGCGGATCGCATCGGACACGTTCGACTTTCCGCATCCGTTCGGACCGACGATCGCAATCATTCCCGGCTCGAACGTGAGCCGGGTCTTGTCGGCGAAACTCTTGAAGCCGACTATGTCAAGTTGTTTCAGGTACACTGCGCAGCCGCTCCAGCCTTTATGAACATTCTACTCTGCATTTTCCGACCATGCTTTTCTTGAAAATGAATATCCATGAATTATACCATATGGGCGGATGCACTGACAAAAACCAATCCCTTAAATCCGTTCAACCCTATCCCAAAAACCTTTGCGTCCTCTGCGTTCTCTTTGCGCTCTTTGCGTTGAAAAATGCAAACAGTTAGCAGATGGCAGTTGTTGGCGGGCAGACAGGCAAAAACCAACCCCCTAAATCCGTTCAATTCTATCCCCCAAAAACCTTTGCGTCCTCTGCGTTCTCTTTGCGTTCTTTGCGTTAAATAAAACAACAAACAGTCAGCAGATGGCAGTTGTTCGCGGGCAGTGGTAATTTCATTTTAACGCTAAGGGCGCAAAGGGGCGCGAAGAACGCAAAGTTTTTGGATAGGATTATTCTTTTTACCTATCTGTCCTCTACCCATTACCAATCAATTGGCAGTGGGTGGATTCTTCGATTCTGGGGAGTTTATGCCTCACGCAGAGGCGCAAAGTTCTTTCGGCTGAAACTGCCCTGCGCGAAGCACAGACAAAAAACAACCCCTTAACTATCCCAAAGCCTTTGCGTTCTTTGCGTTAAATAAAAAAAAACAAACCAGTTGGTAGTGAGCAGTTGCCGTAGGGGTGTTGCTGCTTTCGCCACTGGGAGTTTAGGAGGCTTGGAGACGTAAGGGCGTTCCACAATTCTCCACGAACTCCGGGACTCCTGAACTCCACGCAGCGGAAGCAACGAACTTCCGCGCCCGCACTATACAACCCGGCGCGACAGGGACGTCGCGCCCTACCGGATGGGCAGACGCTCCGCCGGATGGGCAGACGCCTCGCCATGCGGTAGCCGGGCTGATGTTTCGCCATTCGGTAGGGCGTGGCGCAAAGCACAGGCAAAAAACAACCTTGTAAATCCGTTCAATCCTATCCCAAAAACCTTTGCGTTCTCTGCGTTCTCTTTGCGACCTTTGCGTTAATAAAACAACAAACCAGCTGGCTGTTCGTAGTTGGCTGTTCGTAGTAGTGGATAGCGCAAAGCACAGGCAAAAACCAATCCCTTAATCCGTTCAATCCTATCCCAAAAACCTTTGCGCCCTCTGCGTTCTCTTTGCGACCTTTGCGTTAATAAAACAACAAACCAGCTGGCTGTTCGTAGTTGGCTGTTCGTAGTAGTGGGTAGCGCAAAGCACAGACAAAAAAACAACCCTGTAAATCCGTTCAATCCTATCCCAAAACCTTTGCGTTCTCTGCGTTCTCTTTGCGCCCTTTGCGTTAAATAAAACAGCAAACCAGTTGGCAGTGAGCAGTTGATAGTTCGTAGATGGTAGCGGGTAGCGGGCAGACAAGCAAAAACCAACCCTTTAAATCCGTTCAATCCCAGCCCAAAAACCTTTGCGTCCTCTGCGTTCTCTTTGCGTTCTTTGCGTTAAATAAAACAACAAACCAGTTGACAGATGGCAGTGAATAGTTCGTAGTGAGTGGATTTTTCGATTTTGGGGAGTTTCTATCTCACACAGAGAACGCTTAAGCATTCAGGGGGGTATCTATCGGCGCAGTTTCACCACCATCCCATACGGACGACCGCCGTCCTCGTGTGGATGACCACCCGCCAAGCAGAGATACCCACCACCACACACATCGTATGCAGATCTGGCGTGGGAGCATCGTCGAAGGAAGTTTACCGAAAGTCAGTCTACCGCATCCCGATGAGCGCCAGCGGATTCTCGCGGCCAATGGCAATGCATTCATCCATGGTAAGACCGATGCGGTCGCGAAGAAGCCGCATCATGGCCGCCATGGGCGTTGTGGCGCCCACAAGACAGTTCCGCGCCGGATTCCACAGAAGGCCGTTCGGCTCAAGCCTGGCGTGGGCACCGCAGACATCATATTCGCCCGGCGGCATCCCGGCCGGGTACTGGGCATCCGATACCGCGATGAGCCGCTTGAGCGGCACAGCGCGAGTGTAGACCTTCAACATCGCGTCCGGCAGATGATGTCCGTCGGGAATGAACATGACGCTGGCGCGATCCTCGGCAAGAGCCGTGAATATGATGTTGCTGTGGCGGGGAATCATGTTGGGGATGCCGTTTCCGAGATGCGTGAACGCCTTTGCGCCGGCCTCGATGCACGGGGCTACATCCTCCGGTGTCGCGGCCATCTGATGTCCAAGGGAGACAACGATACCCTCGGACGAAAGTCGCTTCACGAACTCAGACATCCCCGGTATCTCCGCCGCGACGGTGACTATCCGCACAATGCCGCCGCTGGCGTCCTGGAGACGTCCGAAGAGTTCAACGGACGGCTTCGCCACCCACTCGATCGGGTGCGTTCCGACGGCTCCAGGCTCCGCAGATATGAACGGCCCTTCAAGGTGGATGCCAAGGATGTTGCGCTCGCATCTGGCGCTTTCCCGGCGCGCCTGCGCTATCGTACGCAGAGTCTGCACCGACGTCTCAGGATTGCCTGTGATTATCGTAGGCAGATAGCCGTGCGTACCATCCTGCTCAAGACGCTCTGTGACAGCCATCACCTGCGCAACCGTAAGTCCGGGAGCGTTGAAATCCACGCCGCCGTACCCGTTCACCTGCAGATCAACCCACTTCTCCATCATGGCATCATCCTCCTTGCTGACATCCAACACCGCATGTCAGCGGCAAATTATACCACAAACGCCTGACCGCAAATCTGCGGTCCAAGCAGTTCAACGGACGCATCCCGGATGCGGACGATACACTATCGCCGGACTGTTCGTGCGCAGGGAAAACGAATCCCCGGTCGCCCTATTGAGCGTTCCGCTCCACAGCGTCTTGAGTGAGACACCGTCCAGCTTCCACTCCAATCCCTCTGATCCGATTTCGGTATCGGGAAATGGTGCAAACACGCTAACAGGCATCCCTGCATACGCCGGCCAGGATCGCCCCGGCGGAAGAAGCGGCTCGAACACTCCGCTATCCGTCACAATCGATACGTCAGGCTTCAGCATTGCGAAATCAGCAAGGTGGAATATGTTTCCGATCATATGGTCGTCGCGTTTGCCGGTGGCGCCGAGGATGACAATGCCGTCTCCATCCTCAGAGGACTTTGACATGACATGGCGAAATGCCTTGCAGAGGTCGTTCGTATCCTGTTCGCTGTCGATCACAAGCGGTATTCCAAGGGCGGCAAGCTCCTCCCGATCGCCGCCGCCAAGCGAATCACCGTCGCCGACTACAGCATCAGGCATTCGTCCAAGGGCGATCGCCGTCCGCCAGGCTCCGTCACAGGCGACAAGACCATCCGCCGTGCGCAGATGTGAAAGCGGAATCTCATGCGTCGGTGCGGCGCCTGATGCCAATATGACCGTCACGCGGTTCTCCCTGTGCGCTTGCTCGTCACCATGACAACACGGCAAAACCAAGGATTGCATGGTCTTTCCATGCGGGATACGTCAGCTCTGCTTGGCCTTCATCTGAAGCCAGGCCTCAATGAACGGCTGGATGTGTCCGTCCATCACACCGTTCACGTCGCTTGTCTCGTATTCCGTGCGCAAATCCTTCACCATCGTGTACGGACAGAACACGTACGAGCGTATCTGGCTGCCCCAGCCGTTCTCGCTCTTCGCTCCGTAGAAGCGATCCATCTCCGCCTTCTTCTGGTCTTCATAGTATTCGTACAGCTGGGCGCGGAGCATGTTCATCGCCTTTTCCTTGTTCATGTGCTGCGAACGCTCCTTCTGGCAGGCCACCACGATTCCTGTGGGAAGATGCGTGAGGCGCACTGCGGAATCCGTCTTGTTAACGTGCTGTCCGCCGGCGCCGCCGCTGCGGTACGTATCGATGCGCAGATCCTCGTCCTTGATCTCCACGTCGATGTCATCGTTGATCTCCGCGACGGTTTCCATCGATGCGAATGACGTCTGTCTGCGCTTGTTCGCGTCGAACGGCGATATGCGGACGAGACGGTGTATTCCGCGCTCCGCTTTCAGCATCCCGAACGAGTACGGGCCTTCGACGCGGAAGTAGACATCCTTAAGCCCCGCCTCTTCGCCCGGCTGGCTGTCGTACTCCTCAATCTTCCATCCCTGGTCTTCCGCATAGCGCTTGTACATCCGGTACAGCATCGAGACCCAGTCGCAGGCCTCGGTGCCGCCCTGCCCGGCATGGAGCTTCACGAACACGTTGCAGGCATCGAACTTGCCGCCGAGAAGCGACTGAAGACGTATCTTGGAGAAATATCCGTCCGCCTTCGCGCATTCGGCGAGAGTGTCCTTGAGGGCATCCTGCTGAGCCTCGCCCTCCTCCATCTCGGCCAGCTCCAGCATTACGCCGGCATCCTCAACGGTCTTGACGAGCGCGTCAAACGGCACGGTATACGCCCTCTCCGCATTCGTTGCGGCGATTACGTCCTTGGCCTTCGCCTGATTCCCCCAGAAATCTGGATCCGCCTGCTGAGCCTCAAGTTCCGCGAGCCGCTTGCGGCGATCCTCTATGCCGATGTATTCCGACATCTCCGCCACGGATGCCTTAAGCGCTCCCACTCGGTCGCGCACGGCTTCAGTTTCAAGAAGCCTCTCTTTCGTTTCTTCAGCCATTCTACCTCTTCCAAGTTAAACCGCTGCGTATTCTACCATACTTGCGCACGACGCACCGAGAACGCGCCGCCGCATCTCACTCTTCATCATGCGGATTCATCGCGGCGGACTTGCATTCCTTGTCGAGATTCGCGAGCCTCGCCAGTTCCTTGGCGGGCACAAGGACGTTCAGCCCGCCGGTTTCGCCGCCAAGTTTCTTCATGGATAAATGATACTGCGTCTGGGCATCCTCAAGCGACTTGCCGACCTTCTCAAGCGCATGAAAGGCCTGATCCATGCGCGTGACGATCTGCAAGGCCCGCTTCGATATCTCCTTGCTGTCGCGGTCAAGCTTCAACCTGTCCAGCACCATCTTGAAAAGGACGAGATAGCCGAAAAGCATCTGCGGAGACGCAAGGACAATGTTGTTTTCGTTGGCGAACGCACCTATCTTCGGATCCGACGACAGCGCGGCGGCATATGTCGCTTCGCTCGGCATCGCCATTATGACTATCGGGGAATACTCCGCAGTCCCGTCCTTCTCTTTGAGCCTTGCGGGATAGTCCTTTGATGCAAGACCCTTGATCTGTCTCCGGACGTTTTCGGCATGAACCTTCATGAGGCTTTCCGCATCTGCCGACCGTCCCTCGTCAGCAGCCCTGACGGCATCAAGGAATGCGTCAATGTTCACCTTCGCGTCGATCACCACCTTCCGGTGGAGACCTACAGACACCGTGAAGTCCGGCAGCCCTGCCCCGGAGACGCCTTCCTGCTCCACGAAGTCAAACCCTGGCTTCAGTCCCGCCTTTTCGAGGGCGTTGCGAACAATGCCCTCGCCCCAGTTGCCCTGATTCTTGTTTCCGCCTTTGAGCGCCGATATGAAGTTCTCCGCCTGACGCCCAAGGCTCTGCGCCTTCTCGCCGACCTCGCCAAGCGTTGACTTCAGCTCTGCGCCCAGCTTGACGTTCGCCTCCCGCGAACTTTCGGCGGAGGCCTTCAGCTCCGCTATCTTTTCCTTGAGCGCATCGAAGAGCGGCTTGACGTCCTTGGCGTTTTTTTCGGACAGCGCAGATGCCTTCTCCCCGAGCTTCTCCGCCGCGAGAGCAGAAAACTCGCTCTTCAGGCTTTCAATCGCCGCTTTGAACGTGTTGCGCTGCTCCTCAAGACGCTCTGCGCAGGAACGCTCCTTGTCCGCAATGCGGACTGCAAGGTTCTCATCCTTCGCGGCAAGAAGCGCACGGAGATTTGAGTTCGCGCCCTCCAGCTCAACCTTGGCCAGTTCGGCGGCATTTGCTACGGCGCGAGCATTGAGCAGCAGACGAATCGCGACGGCAAACGCCGCCGCGAAGAATACCGCAAGGAACACAAGCAACAGCTGAATCACGCCAACTCCGGAAATCAGGACTTGACGTTCTTCAACTTCGCCGCCACATCGAGCATTCGGGTGTTGAGATCCGCGAACGTGACGTCAGTGGAGTAGACATCCTTGTAGTATGCGTACGCCTTCTCAAAATCGCCGGACTGCTCGGCGCAGAGGCCAAGCTGGTAGACGATCTTCTTCTTGAGTTCGTCCATCGTCGGAATCTGGTCGCGGGCCGTCTCAAGCTGCATCACGCCCATGTCTATCTGACCCTTGTGCACGAAGCACATCGCAAGGTAGTAGAGCGCTTCAAGACGGTCTTTCGGACTCTTCTGCGCGAGCTGGAAGTGCTGCACTGCCTCATCGTAGTACTCGTACGTGTAGTATTGCAGACCAAGTTCAAAATGGAGGTGAAGATCGTTCGGATAGCGTTCCACGCGGGCGGCGAGGTCGTCGAACACGAACTGGTTCTTCTCCGCCTCAAGCTCCTCGGCCTCCGCCGTCTTGCCTTCGGCCTTGAGCTGCTCGATGCGATGCTCATAGTCCGCCGTGCGCGTGGACGAAAGCATCCTGTCGAGCTCCGGATCGGAGCTGTTGAGCTGAATCGCCTTCTCCAATATGGCGATGGCTTCGCCAAACCGCTTGTTCTGCGTGTATATGCGGGCAAGGGCGCGGTAGAAGTTCATGTTGGCTGGTTCCTTCTCGATCTGCGCAAGCTTCTCCGCTATGAGCGCATCCGCATCGTCCCCTACAACCATCGCCTTGTTCGCCTGATCGAGCTTCTTCGCCTGCTCCTTGTTGGCGATAAGCTGCTGGAATCCACCCTTCTTGCCGACGGCATCGTTCCATCCTGCGGACATCGTGGCCTGCGCCTCGGTGTTCTTGAGAAGCTGAAGGATGCGCTGGTCGCCCGGCTTGAGCGCCGAAAGCTTCTGGTATGCGTCACGGGCCTTGTCGAACCGCTTGGCGATGGTGTAGTACGTGGCAATCCTTTCGAGAAGCGCAGGATCGTTGTTGCCGCAGTTGTACGCCGCCTCGATCGTTATGGCGGCCGCCTCCGGCTTACCGGCCGCCTCAGCGGCCTTCACTGCGCACTCGATGTTGCCGGGATCGAGCGGGTTCTGCATCAGCAGCTTCTCCGCCTCGTCCATCGCCTCAAGCCCCTGCCCCTTCTTCGCAAGGCCAAGCACCTTCTGCCGGGCAAAGTAGCCGCCAAGCCCCTGCATCTTCTGCGCCAGGGCGCTCGGCGGATTGCTTTTGAACTTGCCTATCTGCGCAGCACGGAGCATACGCCTCGTCTCAAGCGCATCCGGCACCAGGGCAAGCGCCTGCATGAACATCTCGGCCGCAAGATCGAACTTTCTCGCCTCAAGAGCCTGCCTTCCCCGGTTCGTGAAATTCTGGGCCTTCTGGGCCGCTGCGTCATTCGCCATGTCGACTATGCCTTTCTTGTACAAGTTGCCGGTAAATCTACCACAAATCACATTGCAATTCAAGCCTTGCGCGGCGGCACCTTGAAGTCTTCAGGCTTGAAGTAGTGCGTCTTGCGCGTATCGGCGGCGACGTTCGCCGCAAGGACCGCTACTGCGGATTCGTACGCAAGCTCCGCAGGGCAGTTGAGCTTCGCCCCGTGGCGGCAGGCCGCAAAGAAGTTCTCAAGATGCGGCATATGCGCAGGCTTGTTCATCTCGACCGCAAGCGGGTTGCCTGTCGCCTGTGCGGAGATGCGCGTATCGACCGCTATGTCCTTCGTGACCTCCTTCTTCACCTTGTCGCCCTCGGTGGGAAGTATCCAGCCCTTGTCTATGAACTTCTGCCACTCGACGTCCGAATATCCGCCCTCGCGAAGCTCCCTCTGCACGGTATTGCCGCGCGCAGATATCTCGGCGATCGTGAGCGCCGCGTTCACGCCCATGAACTGTTCGTAGAATCCGCCGCGCGCGTTGGAGGAGATGACCTGGTACACGGCCTCGTTCTTCGTGCCGTCGGGCATTGCGAACTCGTATATGCAGTAGACGCGGTCGTACGTCTGGCGGCGCGGCGTGAACGCATCCGTTCCGCCTATCGCCGTCACGCTCGACGGCGGAACGCCCCATGCCCAGAAGAAGAGGTCTATCTGGTGGGAACCGAGATCGACCATGGAACCGCCGCCGTACTTGTGGAACCAGCGCCAGTTCAGGTACTGCTCCGCATTCTCATAGCCGTACTTCGTGAGGATGGACTGCTTCGGCGGACGCTTCACAGAGAAGAACGGGGCAAGAGTGCGGTTCCATTGCGCATACGCCGTGGTGACGCGCCCAAGCATCTCCGGCACCACATGCTCAAAGCAGTGCCTGTAGCGCGGATTCGAGCGGCGCTGATGGCCGATCTGCAGAAGCCGTCCCGTCTCCTTCTGGACACGGCACATTTCGGCAGCCTCCTCAAGCTTGTTGCTCATCTCCTTTTCGCAGTACACGTGCTTGCCCTTGCGCAGACAGTAGCAGGTGTGCTCGCAATGCATCCAGTCAGGGGTGGCTACAACAACGGCATCGATGTTGGCGTCTTCCTTGTCGAGCATCTCCCGGTAGTCCTCATAGGTGCGCACATCCATGCCGTAGCCCTTGAAGAACGCCCGCGCCTGCTGACATTGGAACCTCCATATGTCGCACACGGCGCGTACGCGGACTCCCGGAATCCGCGCAAGAGAATTGGACAGCACACGCCCTTCCGCGCCCCAGCCTATCATCGCCACGTTTATTGTGTCGTCGTCAGGCCCGATCGGCCGTTTGTCCTCAGGCAGCTTGCCCTTGTCGTCGCCAAGGATGCTGAAACTCGGCAGAAAGCTCGCCGCCACAGCCGCACCCTTCAGGAAATCTCTTCTGTTCGCAGTGAAATTCATCTTGTCCCCTCTTGTCCGCCAATTATACCATACATGAATGGCCGTTGGTAGCCAAAGTTTCTGAAAGAAGCGACCCGCAAATGTGCCGACCATCAGGCACTCCCCCTACGACGCGAGGATGATGCTGCTCGAGGCGTTCCCGGACAGGGACGTGCCGTGCCTGAAGACCT
>CAZMNN010000008.1:73840-83323 GCA_964567665.1 uncultured Lentisphaeraceae bacterium | reverse complement strand
GAAGGTCACGTCCGCCTTGGGGTCCAGGTATTTTGCCATGTCAGTCTCCTCGCTTTCCGTCCAGGGGCGCAACACCCTCAATGAAAACACCGCGCATTATACAATGCCTGGCCGTTTGGGACAAGTACCGCGAAAAACGTGCGGGGGCGAAATGTGCACATCAGCAGACGGAATTTCTGGTTGAAAAAAAAAACCGTTTTGTGGTATATTGCATTTGTTTCCTTGGCGTAGTTGTACACATCCATCTGTCAGAAAGGCGAAACGATGAAACTGTGGACGATAAGCTTTAATGCCACTGCGGCAGCGTGTTCTGTATTTATGGTGCAGACTGTCATTGCGGACAGCGCCGCATCCGCCAATTGGCTGCCGGTCGAGGCAGGAACGTACTCGATAACAGATGAGGTTAACTGGGAAGGTGGCATGGTTCCGACGAACTCCGCCGCCACGGCGAACTTCGCGCCGAACGGAGTGGTGGGTGACCAGCAGCTTGATTTTCCAGATATACGCAATGTCGAGTGGCATCTTGGAACGGTCGTCGGTGCCACGAACCAGACGATAAGGCTGCCGGACAGATACAGCGGTGGACATACGACATATCGCGATCTCCATGTCAAGGACCCGAACGCCTTTGCCGGAACATGGACGACGCGGGACGCACATTCAAGGATCCATCTTGCGCCGACGGAATCGTTTGTGCCGACGCTTGCGACGCTCTCGGTCACGAATGCGCCGTTCCTGCATTTCGCATCCGGAACGGCAGCTGTTGAGCGGCTTGTCGGAGGAGGCACGGTCGGCAAGCGCGGCGCGGGCGGCACTCTGCACATCAAGGGCGTGAACCCGAACGATCAGATGCGCACCGACATCCGGATTGAGGATACGGGCGGCTCTGTCACGCTTGACTATTCGGACTACCCGGCGGAAATCCCCGTTCGCGAAGGCATATACGTCCGGTTTGACGCTGCGCGTCCGGACACCCTCGACGTTGTGGAAGAGAACGGCCGTAGGTATGTCACAGCATGGCGAGATGCTGAGGGCGGGAGCGTTGTCGCAGTTCCGCACACAGGAAAGGATATCCGTAACAACGTACGCAATTCGCGTCCGTGGTTGAGCACCGCGACTTCCATCGGTGGATATCCACTTGTGGACTTCGGTGCAGCGGAAAATGCGTCGGACGCAACGCAGACTACGCCTGAGACACCTGAGTATGGTACGTTGAAGGATGTGTTCGGCCCATCCGCATCGCTTGAATTCCCGCAGGCGACGCAGGTGCGCGAAGTGTTTCTGGCGTGGCAGGACGTGCAGTCGACGAATGCGCAGCCGTTCGTTGTTGGCGCCAAAGGATACTACCATCTGCACAGGCAGAAGAAGAACGGTCTCTTCGAGTATTGGACAGACCAATACCACCGAAATGACGAAACGTATGTTGATGGTGTCCGCTATAAGTCCACCGACTATAGATCGTACGACTGCACACCGATGACCGTCGTTTCCACGAGCCTTTCAGAGAATCCCGATCCGACTGTCGATGCCCCGCAGTTCGTCTGCCTCGACACTCTTGCGCAGGACAGAAACATTCGCTACGGTGGCGTAAGGATCGGTGAGGCCATAATATACACGAACGTGCTGACGTCCGCCCAGCGCATTTCTGTGCATCGCTACCTTCAGCGGAAGTGGGCGAATGAGAAAGGCGGTGCATTCGCCGTCCGCGAAGTGCATACCACAGCCGATAACCAGGGCGTAAATGTGCCTGCCGGGCGCACGGCGTCCATCGGTGCGCTTGACGTCCCTGATTTCATGACATTTGTGAAGGACGGCGGAGGCACGCTGAACGTGGACACGGTCGTGCGTGAGGGAATGGCTCTGACGGTCAACGGCGGTGCAGTCACGTTCAACAGAGAACTCTCAGTCCCGGACGACGCGGCTCCCGCAGACAATCCTGAACTGTGGTTAGACGCCACGGTAGCAGGTTCGCTTGTCGCGTCATCGATGGTGCATGGCATCGAAGGGCGTTCATACATAGGGCGGTGGAACGACCGCCGTGCGACCCAGACGGCACTTTGCGCCATGCCGATGACCGGTTCGGCGGATACGAATCTTCCGTTTGTCGTTGCGAATGCCGTCAACGGGAAAGCCGCAGTTGATTTCGGGGACGGATGTCTCCCCAGTTCGAAAAACTGGGATGCCAGCAACTCCGACGCCTCTCGCATGAGGATTGTCAGGATTGGTCAGAACGGACAGGCAAATGAGAGCAATCTGAAAGTCTGCGATGCATTCGCGGTGTGGCGCATGAAAAATGAACTGTCGTACTACCGTCGCCAGTACAGTTCAGGCAACAGCTTACGTACGTCGATTGATCCTCCGCCGCTGTTCTGGGCGAACGATTTGACGTACACCCGCAGCGGAACTGAATGCCTCATGTCCTGGTACACGGAGCGAGAGCCGCCGTGCGCACACTGGGAGATTGACGGCAAGCGCGTGTCGCCGCAGCTGGACAGTTTCGATTTCGGGACGGAGGAATTCCATGTCGTAAGCTTCTCCGCGAACAACGCGCTTCGCATGAACCGTCTTGCAGATGATCGCGGGCTTGTGTACGGCGGACAGCAGATTGCAGAGGTGATACTCTACACGCGCAAGCTGAACGAGGGTGAACGCCGCCGCACGATCGCCTATCTGATGCGCAAGTGGCGCGGAGAGACTTCTCCGTCCGCAAGGGAGACGATATCGCTCAGCAAGGTGTCGTTTGCGCCGGATGTGCCGATTGCGTTTTCCGGAGACCGTCCCGTAAATGTCGAATCGCTTGACATTCCCGACGGAGGAACGCTCTCGTGGGATGGGGCAGGCACTTTGAATGTCGGACTGAACGACGTGCTGGGCAAGGCGTTCTATCACTTCGATGCGACTGATGCCGATTCATTCATCACGGACGTTGCGGACAACGGCGACGGAACGGCGAAGACGAACATCACCGAATGGCTCGATGTGCGTCGCAACGGGATGTCTGCGAAAAGCGTAATAGAGAACCGCTCCGTCGCAAAGCCGACGCTGATCACTGTAGAGACGCGCAACGGCAAGACCATGCCGGTCGTGGATTTCGGCGAATTCAACGAATCAACCAATCCTTCTGCCGGCACAACGGCGGCAGGCATGGCGATTTTCAGAAACGGCAGCCGCATGAACGCATATCATCCAAACAACATTGATCAGCTTGTGGAGGAGGCGCATGTCGTATACTGCGATGCGCACGAGGAAAAGAGCCGATACGGCGGTAGATTTGTGTTCTCGGATGTGAATTACTATCCCTTCCATCGCGGCGATAACGGATCGCTGTTTTCCGCGTTTCGTGACGGAACGTATGGTGATGCGGTTCGCAATGGATACTCGGCCATCGACGGTGAACCTGTAGCATACGACTATAGGCTGACGAATCTCCAGTTCCATGTGATTTCTGCCGCGCCGACAAGTGCGGTGCCGATACGCACGATTGCGTTGGATCGCAATTCGCGCGCCGGTGGCTGCTATCAGGGTGAGCTGATAGCGTTCAAGAAGCGGTTGAACGATGCGCAGCGCAGATTTGTGCAGGGATATCTGGCGTGGAAATGGTTCGGTGAGGGCGAGAGGCCAGTCCTCACAAATTCGCTCTCTGCGCTTCGCATAACGAATGGCGGCACGATATCCGTTCCGGACACCGTTGCGCTTGCGGTAACGGAGCTTGATGTCATCGGCGACTGCACGGTTGCCGCCGCCGTGAGCGATGTCTCCGTGCTGTCTTTCGACATCCAGGACACAACAGGCTACGACCGTCTGACGGTGAACGGCCAGCTCACGCTTGCGGAATCTGGAAGCGTCACGCTGTCCGTCGGCGCCGATGTGCGCGAAGTGGGCGAATACCCGCTTCTTTCGGCGACGAAGCTCTCCGGCGGCGATCCGTGCGGTGAAGGGTGGACACGGACGATCAACAACGCATCGCGCAGATCTGTGTCCATGGTCATGCGCGGAAACACGATGTATCTTCGCGTCCTTCCGAGGGGTACGGTGGTCATTTTGCGCTGAGTCGCGCAGATTTGCATGACATCTTTCCGCATAATACATCAATCAACGGACAAACGAAGACGAACCATGAGCAGACAAATCACGATATCGGTGCTGGCGACAGCCATGCTTGCGACGGCATATGCCGCCGAGCCGCTGTTCACGCTGAAGTTTGAGGACACCTGTGAGGCTGATCGGGCAGATGGCGGGAAGGTCGCTCCCACAGAGTCGCCGAGAAACATCACATACGGGCCTGGAATATCCGGAAAGGCCGCCCATTTCGGAAGCGGGGCGGGGTATCTCCACTATCCGTTTAAGGGGAATGTCGATGCGGAGCGCGGAACGGTGATGTTTTGGTATAGGCCGGATGCGAATACGGACTCCTGGGTGCGGGACAGACGTCCGCTGTTTGCGTTCGACAGACCGAAGGTCGGCAATGCGATGAACGGCACCGGCTGGACGCACGTCCTGCATGAAAGCGGGCGGTTGCAGGCCCGGTTCGGCACTGACAAGGGGGGCGGAGAATGGCAGAGCGTACCGGTAGAGCCGTATGCCGGATGGCGGCACATCGCAATCGCGTGGGATCACGGCAAGGGCAAGGGCGAAATGCACCTTTACGTGGACGGAGTGGAGTACGAGCGCCGCAGTGACGGCTACATCCCGTTCAAACCGCCGTACGGAAAGATATCATGGTCTAATCAGCAGGAATTCAAGGGGTTTGTCGTTGGCGGAGAGCAGAAGTACGGTGCATCGTGCATGGGATGGATTGATGACTTCAAGATATATGGCGAATCTCTTCCGCGAGAGGAGATTGAAAAGGCTGCGCTGTCGCACAAGCCGCTTTCCGTGTCGCTGACGCGCCATTTCGCATGGCATCCCACGGAGGACGGACGCATCTCTGCCATCGTCACGAACAGGTCTGGTGCCGCCGTATCCGCCGAGGCGAAGTTTACGGCTCCGGACGGAAAGGCGTTTGGACGTAAGATCGTCGAACTGCCGCCGCACGGCGTTGCGATGGTGGAATCGCCGGCAGTGCGGTTTGTCCCCGGACGCTATCGTGTTGTGGTGTCCGCATCTGGGAAAAGCGGCGTCGAAGCCGATTTCTGGACGATGGGTGCGGAGCCGACGCACGATGCGGCATCCGGTAATCTTTCCCTTGCTCCGGTCTGCGCAATCGATTTCGGGGTGATGCCGTCCGCAGATTGCATCGCGACGAACAGTCCGATTGCGATGCGGTCGTTCAACGGGCGGGGCTACATCGAAACTGCGCCAAAGCGCGGTTCGCGCTTTGCCGTCCGCGTGGATCTGCCCGCGCCGGATTCGCTCTACTGCTTTGAGTGGGAATGGCCGGACGACAAACCGCGCTTCGCCGATGTTCTGGTTCAGCCGGCCATGAACCAGCACTACCATTACGAACTGCAGTCCGGCTATGCGTCCGGCGGTCCTCTCTGGCCGGTGTCCGGAAAGATGCACACCGTGCGTCAGTTCTACTGGGCCAGCACGACGAATTGCGCCGCAATTGTCGGAACGCTCAAAGACGGCGAACCTGCGGCAGTTGCATCGCTGAAGGTGTACCGCGTGGCGGGAGATGCGCTGCCGGTTGCGTCCCGCGCAGGAAACGGCGTTCCCCAGCCGCCGGGCGGCGGAAGGCTGTTCGGACTGTATTTTGAGGATCCGTCCATCGGTATGTGCTACAACATACCGGGATTGGGCCGGGACATGCCCGGATTTGAACTGCTCATCAACCGGGCTGTTGCATACATGAAGCATATCGGACAGAACTTCATGGGATATCCCGGATCGTTCTACAACGGCAAGATAGGCAGCGTAAGCAGCTCGCGTTCGCACATGACCGGATTCCTTGAGGCGTGGTATGCTCGTTTCGACAAGGAGGAATTCGGATTCATGCCGATCATAAACCTGTACAACGTTCCGTACGCCGCAGAACATGAAATCAATGCGCTAACCGCCACAAACGGCACGTTCAACGGGACGTGCGTGGACATCACGGACGATGGAGGAGTCGCATCCAAGTGGGTGCATCAGCCACCCACATACAACGGATTGCATCCGTATGTGCAGGAATTCATCGACAGAATGGTCGATGAATTCGTAAGGGAGGGGCTTCCGCATCCGTCGTTCAAAGGCATAGACTTCTACTTCCATTCCGCGCACAACATACCGTGGCTCGGAACCATACACGCCGGATACAACGACTGGATGATAGACGGTTTTTCTCGCGACACCGGAATACGTCTGCCGGTAGACCGCAACGATCCGGCGCGTGGACGCAAGTACGCCGAATGGCTTAAGGCCAACGCATACGAGCCGTGGGTGGACTGGCGCTGCCGCCAGTTTGCAGCATGGGTGCGGCGGACGGCGCAGCGGATTGCCGCCGCCCGTTCGGATCTCAAGCTCTGCATCACGGTGCAATCACTTGTGGAGTATGAAAAGCAGGATCCCGCCACACCGCACCTTCAGCAAAAGCTGATGCGTGAAGGTGCGCTTGATGTGAGGCTTCTGGCGGACATCCCGAACCTGATGATACGGGAGGGTTGCCGTCCTGTTGGGCCTCAGGCATTCAACGGAAAGTCATCGACAGATCCGAAGACGTTGCAACTCATGAATCAGGCGTACACTGCGGAGTATTGGGAGCCGCTGGCGGCGGCGAAAGAGCCGCACCTCAACATTCACGACCACTATTGGGAGTCGGCCATGGGCAGCAGCAGTCCGCTCAAGGCCCCGTGGCTGAGAGAGACGTCATGGCGCGTCTGCACGATAAACCCGCTTGGGCGGAATGCGCTGAAGGCGTACGTCGAGCCGTTCCGCTACGGCGACATCCTCGGCATAACACGCGGCGGATTCCTGATGGGCACGTACGGACAGGAGCCGCTGCTTGCGCCGTTCGCAAAGGCGTTCACCGCGCTGCCGCGCAGGAAGTTTGCGGATGTCCCAGAATGTTCCACGACGGACGTGAAGGTGCGCCGCTACGCAGAGGGCGGATGCGTCTGGACGTATGCCGTCAATGCGGGAGGGGAAACGGCAAATGTGACGCTTCCGGCGGCGGATTCGCCTGCGGTCGACCTTGCGACCGGCGAGACGGCGTCCGAATGGCGTCAATGCGGCATAACGTTGACGCTTCAGCCGTACGAGTTTCGCGCCTTTGCTGTGCAAAGACGGTGAAGACACTGTTTCCTCCATGTTTTTTCTTCCTGTCCGCTTGCACCACACGGCCGACTGCCGTATAATGGCGGCATGAAAAAGAAACTGCTTGCTGTTGTGTCCGGAGCATGGATGGCATCGGCTGTGTGTTGTGCCGCCGGTCCGAAGATCATTTTCGACACGGACATGTATACGGACTACGACGACGTGGGTGCGCTGGCCGTCCTTCACGCGCTGGCGGATGCCGGCGAGTGCGAGATTCTCGGCACTGTCGTCTGCACACGGGGCGCTCCGTCCCTCGCCATGGTCGAAGTTCTCAACGACTTCTACGGCCGCGCATCGCTCCCCGTGGGTGCGCCGAAGGAGATCGGCGTCGGCGCATATCAGGAACCGAAGGTCGTAGACTCGGCCATTTACAAAATCTACGCGGACTTCGCGAAGAGCCATCCCGCCGTCCGGCATCCGTCGAGCGACATGGCTCCGGACGCGAATGAAACCTATCGCCGGATTCTCGCATCGCAGTTAGACAATTCCGTCACGATTGTCTCCGTCGGCTTTCTCACGAACCTTCGCCGTCTTCTGGAGACGAAAGGCGACGCGATCTCCCCGCTGGACGGCAAGGCTCTCGTCGCGAAGAAGGTCAAGGTTTGGTATGCGATGGCCTGCCGCTACAAGGACGGGTGGGAGTACAATTCCGGCCGCGACGCCGAGTCGTCAAAAATCGTTCTGCGCGACTGGCCCACACCCGTCTACTTCCTCGACTTCAACTACGGTGCAGCGGTGAAGTGCGGTGTGCCTGCGTCGAAGCTGACGGATGCCGTCAATCCCGTCCGCGACGTCTTCAAGCGCGCACTGCCCGTGTTCGATGAGGCCACGTGCGGGCGTCCGGCGTGGGATCAGGTGACGGTGCTCGCGGCGGTTCGCGGGTTTGACCGCTACTTCGGCACGGAGCGCGGCTGGTTCTCAATTGCGAACGCGAAGGGCGACAACCACTGGGAGACGGATCCGAACGGTCGGCACTACATACTGACGGTGAAGACGCCACAGGCTGAAGTCGGACGCATCATCGACGAGTTGATGATCCGCCGTCCGGCGGCCGTCAAAAAGTGAGCGGCCGGTCATGAAGACGACTACTTAGTCGATTTTCGACGAGCTGTTCCCGTCGTACGCACCATGCAAGGACGGAAGAAGTAGAATGTGGATGCGACTATGGAGGTCGCATTTACCTTGACAAGTGACAAATCAGGTTGGATGCCACGATGTGCGCACCTTGACATTGAAGAGTATGATATAATGCGCGGAATATGCGTTATCTGGTCATAGTCATCGGTGCCGTGCTTGTGAACAACTTTGTTCTGAGCCGCTTTCTTGGGTGCTGTCCTTTTCTTGGCGTTTCAAAGAAAACCGAGACCGCAGTCGGAATGTCGGGGGCGGTTATCTTCGTGATGACGATCGCCTCCGCCGTGACGTGGCTGCTTGATCACTGTCTCCTGCAGCCGCTTGACCTTGGCTACATACACACGCTCGTGTTCATCCTTGTGATAGCCGCGCTTGTGCAGTTCATAGACATCGCGATGAAGAGGTTTCTGCCATCGCTGCATTCCGCCCTCGGCATTTTTCTGCCGCTCATCACAACAAACTGCGCGGTGCTTGGCGTCGCCGAACTCAACCAGAAGAACGGCACTCCGTTCCTTGAGAGTGTGCTCTTTTCGTTTGCCGCCGCGCTTGGCTTTGGCGTCGCACTGCTGATCTTTTCGGGCATACGCGAGAAGCTTGCCCACGCCGATCCGCCGCGATGCTTCAGGGGAGTGGCGCTTGCGCTCGTCACGGCCGGATTGCTGAGCCTTGCGTTCATGGGCTTCAGCGGACTTGTGAAGACGCCGTATTGATGACGTTTCTGCAAAGGCGTGTGCGAACAGTGAGAGGAGGGGTTTGATGGTTGTTGCTATCTGCGTTGCGGTTGGCGTCGTTGCAGTGGTGGGTGCGGTGTCCGCTCTTGCGCTTGGCGTTGCCGACAGGTATCTTTCTGTACAGGAAGATCCTCGCATAGGTCTAATAACTGCGGCGCTGCCCGGCGCGAACTGCGGCGGCTGCGGCTTTGCGGGATGCGACGGCTATGCGCGTGCGCTTGTCGCCGGAACGGCGGCGAACGGCGCCTGCGCGGCGGGCGGCGAGGCCTGTGCCGCTGAGGTGGCCAAGATCCTCGGTGTGTCCGCCGCTGCCGTCGAAAGGCGCGTTGCGCTCGTCCGGTGCTGCGGGACGCGGTCGGAGACGATTCGCGTCGGCGACTAC
>CAZMNN010000008.1:1532-73752 GCA_964567665.1 uncultured Lentisphaeraceae bacterium | reverse complement strand
CGGCATCTGCGACTGCGGCGTCGCGGCGGCGACGGCCGGCGGCGACAAGGGCTGTGCCTACGGTTGCCTCGGCTACGGCGCCTGCGCAAATGCCTGTCCCAAACACGCGATATCGATAGTGGACGGACTGGCCAAGGTCGACAAGCGTCTCTGCATCGGTTGCGGCAAGTGCGTGGCTGTTTGCCCTCGACACCTCATCGAGCTTGTGCCGGCGAAGGCCACGATCCATGTGCTGTGCGCCAATCCCGACAAGGGGCCGTCCGTCCGCAAAGTCTGCGGCGTCGGCTGCATCGGCTGTCATCTCTGTGAGAAGAATTCCGGCGGCAAGGAAGCGGGGCATTTCGCCTTTTCGGGATTCCTTGCCAAGGTGAACTACGCGAATCCGCCGACGGATGAGCAGCTTGCCGCGAAGTGTCCGGCGAAGTGCATATCCGTGGATCCCCATTTCGGGACTGGACACTAAATGGTTCTGAAGCATCGAGACACGGAAGTTCTGCGGTTCGACTGGCTCGAACCGCAAGGTGTCCGCATTGTCTCGGTGAACGATGCGGCTTCGCGCTTTCTTCCTCTCGATATGCACGGCGAGGCGACGGACGAGGGCCTTTGGCGCTGGCTGAAGCATCGCGTCGTGCCGAAGCACCGCGCCTACATTGAAGATCTCTTGGCACGGTTGGGATTGAATGCGCATGATTTGCGGGGAATTATCCGCATCTGCCGAGGCCTCTCGCTTAACGATGTCTTTTGGGTGGTTGAGGATGGATTTGATGGACGATGGAAAGATTACAACCTCTACGAAAACCGCTTTTCCGACATCATTGCGTCAATTGCGTTCACAGGGGTTGGCCCAGGCATTTCAGAAGCATGGACATCTTCGCCGGAATTGACGACGAATGGCATGCTTGCGAAGTGCTGGCGTCGCAGGGTGGGAGGTGTCGAACTCTACAAGTCAGGTACGACAGGCGCCTTGAACGCTGGTTTTGAGCCATATTCTGAGTTTTACGCTGCGCAATTGGCCGAGGCGATGGGAATCGACTTTGTTCCATATGGGCTGTCGATGTTCAAGGGACGATTGTGTTCAACATGTCCGCTCTTCACGAGCGACAAGTATGGGTATCTTCCTGCTGGACGACTCCTTTCGCGTGAGGAGGCCTTGAAGGATCTGCGTTTTGCCGATATATTTTTGCTGGATGCCGTAATCTTTAATACGGATCGTCATATGGGTAATTTCGGTTATCTCGTTGACAATGACACGAACGAAATTGTTGGCGCGGCACCTGTCTTTGACAACGGTTATGGACTATTCTCCTTGGCAACATGGCAGCCAGGCGGCGCATTCAACGAGTTTGATGATCTCAGACGGTTCGTCAGCCGTGTCCGACCGGCCCTTTACACCGATTGGTTGAAATTTCACGGGCCATCGCTTTCCGATGAACAGATTGCGCGTGTTCGGCGTTTGCATGGTTTCCGTTTCCGCCGTCACAGGCGTTACAACCTTCCTGCTGAACGTTTGGAGCGAATTGAAGACTTTACACAGAAACGAATCGCTCAAATTCTTGAATTCGGCACAAAAGCCGATGAATTCCTAAAGATAACTGGAAATTCTTGCACCGTAAATCCCATGGATGTCGATATTGGCTGCACTGTAAACATCCACAGTCAAGATTCGCTGTCTTTGCAAATCGTGCAAAACATGAGAGCAGATCCATTCATCACAAAGAACGAATTGGCGGATATCCTGCATGTTTCTCCACGAACTGTTGCCTCGCAGCTGAAGAAACTTCAGGTGGATTTGCGAATTCGCCGTGTCGGGCCGCCGAAGACCGGACATTGGGAGGTTTTGGAGAAGAAGCCATGAGGACAGTAAAAAGTGCGTTTAGGTTCAGGGGTGGCGTCCATCCCGACTACAACAAGGAACTCGCACGGGAGACTGCAATCGAGCGGATGCCGTGTCCGCCAGAGATAGTTGTTTCGATGAGCCAGCACCTTGGTGCGCCTGCGAAGTGCGTTGTCAAGGCTGGAGACTATGTCGTGAAGGGACAGCTTCTCGGTGAGCGCAACGGCTTCATCTCAGTTCCTGTCCATGCACCCGCCAACGGACTTGTAAAGTCGGTAGAGCCGTGTCATGGGCCTGCTGGCGGCAAGGCTACGGCGGTAATCCTTGATACGACGGCATCTGCGCCAGACGGCGTTGACGTTACCGAAAGGACGCTTGAGCCGCTCGATTGGCGTGTTGCGACAAGGGATGAACTTCTTGCGCGTATCGACGATGCGGGCATCTGCGGCATGGGTGGCGCCGGCTTCCCGACTTGCGTGAAACTCAATCCACCGCCGAACAAGCGGTGCGAATACCTGATAGTGAACGGAGCCGAATGCGAGCCGTATCTGTGTGCCGACTTCCGCCTTATGCTTGAGCGGGCGGAGCGCGTCCGTGTCGGCGTGGAGATCCTGCGCAAGATACTTGGTGGATGCGCAGTGCGCATTGCGGTCGAGGCGAACAAGCCGGAAGCCATCGCCGCGCTTGAGCGGGCGTTTGCGGACGTCGACGGCAACGTGGAGATTGTCGTGCTGCCAGTCCTTTATCCGCAGGGTTCCGAGAAGCACCAGATCTTTGCGACTGTTGGACGCATTGTTCCCGAACCTCCAGCACTGCCGATCGATGTTGGGTGCGTAGTGGAGAACGTCGGCACGGTTGCGGCTGTCGCGGATGCAGTGGAGAAGGGGCAGATTCTTCTTTCGCGGGTGACGACGGTTTCGGGCGACGCCATATGCTGTCCGAAGAACGTCGAGGCGCCGATAGGAACGAAGTATGCAGACCTTGTTGCGTTCTGCGGCGGCGAAACGGAACCCCCCGCGAAGGTGATATCCGGCGGCACGATGATGGGATTTGCCGTGCCGTCGCTCGAAATTGCGACGACAAAGACAACATCCGGGCTTCTTCTCCTGTCGCGGCGGAATGTCTTTCAGTATTCGTCACATCCTTGCATCAACTGTGGACGCTGCGTGAGGGCGTGTCCGATGTCCCTCAATCCTGCCGCCATATCGCGTGCGGTCGAGGCGAACGACATCGCCGACGCCGAAAGGTATGGCGTGATGGACTGCATCGAGTGTGGCGCGTGTGCGTTCGGATGTCCGGCGTACCGTCCTCTCACCCAGTTCTGCCGTAGAGCCAAGGCCTCGGTGCGCGTACGCATTTCAGCGGAAAAAGCCAAGGCCGCAGCGGCGGCGCAGAAATGATCTTTTGAAAATCATGCAATACACGTGAGCTTGCACATAAACCGGGTATGTCTATGAAGCCAAAGGAAACATCCACGCACTATATCCTGAGTTCGTCGCCGCACACACACGCGAAATCGAGTGTGCATTCGATGATGCGCGACGTGATCATCGCCCTTACGCCTGCGGCGCTGTGCTCCGTGTGGTTTTTCGGACTCAGGGCGGTGTGGCTGATGGCGACGTGCATTTCGGCCACGGTCGTGACGGAGGCGCTGTGCTGCCTTGCGATGAAGCGGGAGAACACCGTAGGAGACCTCTCAGCCGTCCTGACCGGACTTCTGCTTGCATTGAACCTGCCGCCCGATCTGCCTCTGTGGATGGCCGCTGTGGGCGGCGTGTTCGCCATCGCAGTCGCGAAGCAGACCTTTGGCGGACTTGGCTACAACCCGTTCAACCCTGCGCTTGCGGCGCGGGCGTTCATGCTGATATCGTTCACCGGCGCAATGACCACATGGGGGGAGCCGCGTGGCCTTATGTCGGTAGGCGGTGGCACTGTCGAGGCCGTAACCTGCGCAACGCCGCTCGCGCTCATCAAGAGCGGCGACGCCTCGCAGCTCGCCTCTCTGAAAAGTCTGCTGTTCGGGAACGTCGGCGGCTGCATCGGCGAGACGTGTGCAGTCGCGCTGCTGGCGGGTGCGGCCTATCTGCTCGTCAGACGTGTTATCACATGGCACATCCCGGCGGCGTTTCTCGCCGCAGTCTATGCCTTTGCGTTCTTCAAGGGCGGAGTGCCGCCGGTTTTCCACGTGCTTTCCGGCGGAGTGGTGATAGGTGCGTTCTTCATGGCTACGGACTACGTGACGTCGCCGATCACGGCAAAGGGCAAGCTGGTGTTCGGCGCAGGGTGCGGACTTCTCACGATGTGCATCAGATCCGGCGGCGGATATCCAGAGGGGGTGTCATTCGCCATTCTCATAATGAACGCCGTCACTCCGCTCATCGACCGCTTCACGCAGCCCAGACCGTTCGGACGCATCAAGGCATGATTCGCCATGCGCACCAACGTTTGATACGCTCTTGCGCTCTGCATTGACGCCCGCCAACATCCGCAATCCGGCCGAATGATGTGTTAGGCGTATCTCGCCTGGTGCTACGTTTTCCGATTTTTCACGCAACGGGGAGACTGTGATTTGACATGGAAAAAAAAAACCATATACTACTCGGCATTTAAAGGCCAATTAGGAGATATCCATGTCAACGGGAGTTTTGACGCCAACCAAAAATGCCGGAAATGCGTTGCGCGGCGCAGTCCGCTGCGTCGCCGGAATCAGGGTGTCGCCGTGTACGCACCTCGTGTGCTGCGCCGCCTTTGCGGCGACGCTGACGTGTCTGCCCACAGACAGATGTGCGGCGGATTCCATACACGTAAGCGAGGGTAGCCAGACGCTGACGCAGACATATGACACAACGGCGCGATATGTCCGCGTGAAGTGCGAGAAGACAAATCCGTGGGAGACGCTGAACGCGAACGGCACGTGGGGATTTTCGTTCTTCGGGCTGACCCGCGACGGTGCGCGGGTGCCGTATGCGGCAAATGCCCAGGCGCAAGGCTCGGACGGTTCGGATGCGTCCGCCGTGCTGTCGATCAACCGCGCCGACGGTGACGGTGCGAACTGGCAGAGGCAGATGGGCGTAGACTTGATTGTCGACATTGGCGAGACGACGACGTTCAACGGCTATTCCTACGGGCAGCCTTGGAACTGTCCTGGACGCGCCCCGTATGATTTCACGATCGAGATTTCCGTTGACGGCGACGAGTGGTTTCTCTGGGAGACGCGGAAGGGTGCGATGAGCGCCACATATGGCACGTCAGACGGTATCGGTAGCTATGCGCCGCGCACGGATCCGCAGCCTGTTGCGAACTCTGTTCCGATCTTCGCCGCCACAGACACAGTGACGATCGACGCGGGGGCGGAGCTTGTGCTCGACCATGTGAATAGCCGTGTGCCGAACCTTTCGGGCGCAGGTACATTGCGGCTTGCCGGTGGGCGCATCATCCTGACGGGCGACTGCACTTTCACCGGCGTGATCGATGGCTACGGTGAAGTGGTCATCGCGACGGGAAATGCGGAAATCGGATCGCTTTCGTTCGGGACGACGGCGTTTGAGGTAACAAATGACGGCAAGGCTCGGACTTTGAAGCTCGCCGATGGTTTTCTCCCTGCCCTGAAGGACAGCGCGAATGCACCGCTCACGATTGAGCTGAGCGGCACTGTCGGACGTCTCGCCCAGCCGAAGCGGATGGTGACGGCGTTTGGCGAAGCGGCCTCAGCCATCCCGCTTCACGGCAAGACCATCTACCGCAACGCGATTGTGGAGACGCTTGTCGGAGCACCGCGTCTTGCGCGGTTCATCCGCTACGTCACCGTAAAAGGGTTCAGCACTGCCCATGTGATCGGCGACATCCAGCTGCGGCTCGGCGGTGTGCGCCAGGCGTTGCCGACCGCAGCGCACGGTTGGCAGAATCTGTATGCGACAACGAATTTCACGCAGCATGGGATAACGTCTCAAGATGCATTTGGAAACAGGAACAGCGATAGGCTGCGGTACCTGTCCGATGGTGACAACGAGACGTACTATCAGTGGAATGTGGCCGATATTAGGGGCAGCAAGGTGGAGGCCTACGCGCAGATCGACATGCCGTATCCGGTCGCGTTCGATTCCGTTTCAATTGCAGTCCCGTCGTCTGCAATGACCGATAATGGCGCTCTTCTCCCGCAGCAGTGGATCATCGAAACGAGTGTGGACGGCGAGCTGTGGACGCAGGTGCAGGTGCAGGATTCTGACTATGAGTATGGTCTTTATCCGTACAAGCGCGGCGAACTGCGCGACGATGCCGTCCCCGAAAGCGGGAACTGGGCGCGTGGTGCGGTTGAGATAGCCGACGGCACGTTCGAGATCGCCAATTCACTCCGGTATCTGAAGTTGCTTGTCTACGGTTTGAGCGGCAATGGCGGCACAAACGTGGGGACGTTCCTGTCATTCGGCGAAATGCAGCTGCACAACGGCGGCGAATGGCAGTCGTGGCCGAGCGGCGTGACGGCGAAATGGACCGGTACGGACGACAGGACGGTGACGAACGTGTGCAACTCCACGGCGGAATTTGTCACGAACGTCTGGAACAACTATGAGACGAATCAGGCACGAGACCATGGCGGCGAGGCGCAGTGGTCTGTCGGCAGCGCGGAGACGGTTGCACAGGGTGTCGGCTTCGTAATCGACGGCGGAACGAATCTGTCGTTCGACACTTACGCTCTGTACATGGGTGGACAGTGGCTTCCAAACAACCGTGTGCCAAACGTTTGGACGCTATCGGCATCCTACGATGGCGAGAACTATGCCGAGATCGACCGCTGCGACAACGGATATGAACTGGTCAGTGAGCGGCCCGGTAATTGGGCATACATGTACGATCACTGGTTCTGCACAAGGGCTGTGGATCTGTCGTCTCTTGCCGCTCTTGGAGAGACTGACATGCTGCCGGACGACGGTGAGCTGACTATCGGAGAGGGATGCGAATTTACGCTCCGTTCTTCCAAGGAGAAGGTCGGAAGCCTCATCGGCGGCGGCACGGTTGCGTTCACGGGAAGAGCTCCGTCGCTTACTGTTTCCGGGGCTGATTTCTCCGGCAGCATCACGGGCGCGGGAACGCTTGTGCTGTCTGGCGGCACCAACCACTTCGACAACGCCAACCTTTCAGGCGTCCGCAAGATTGTGATTGCGGAATCGGCAGTCGTGACCGGTTCGGCGCAGTTCGGCGGCGGGGATCTGACTGTTGAATCGTCGGGCGGCGTATGGGCTGCGGAGTTTTCGGGCATAGGCAAATTCAGCCTTACCGGAGATCCGCTTGTGATGGCGAGGGTGCCGGCGGACGGAACAGGCGCAGTCTCCCGCCGCTGCTTCTCGTATGCGGAGACAGATTCCGAATCGAAGCAGCTGTTCGGGATGTCGGAGATAGTCGGTTTCAAGGCGAAGTTCCTGACGTCGGCGAAGGCGGACGATGCGGCCATGAGGTTCAGGGCCAGCAAGTTCGGATTCATCGTAATCAGGTAGCTGCATTTGGATGCAGGCATGGACGCAGCGCAAGTCTGCGTCCGGCTGTTGCACAGCCGTGCCGTCATGGCTGCGATTGTGGTATAGTGCATCGGTGAGAAAACAACAGATTTGCAAGTGACAGAAATGAGCGAAAGACAGAAGACGATGAACGGCAAGATGGGTGTGATCTGTGGCGTTGGCGTCGCGGTGATGGCGGCGTTCGCGGGATGCGGCAGGAACGGTGCGGCGGCGATGCGCATGGGTGAGGCCGTAAGGCTGCGAGGCTACGGCGGCGAGGTCGCCGCCGGATTCACGGCGGACGAGGCGAGGTTCACGTGCGAGAACGCCGCCGTTGCGCGGACGGTCTACTCGAAGCTGCTTCGCGACTTGGCGGGCATGAGCGCGGCGCGTCCGGCCGTCGCCGGGAACGTCTTCACGTTTGCGTCCGGCCGTTGCGCAACAGTGAGCATGGCGGACGAGCGGACGGTGGTGGTGCGGAACGTCGCGGACGCAAGCGCCACAGCGGCGGTGCCTACAAACTATCCGCCGTATCTCGACTACTACGACCTTCGCGCCCTCAAGTTCTACAAACGTCCGATGGATTCCCTGATGGGGCTTGGCGTGGAGAACCACTGGACGTTCGCGAACAAGGTGGGCATGGGCGGTCTACTGTCCCACGGCATAGAGTTCAACAAGACGAAAGGGCCGGGCGTATTCTCCTACGAGCCGTGGGATTTTGGCGTGGACGAGGCGGCGAAGGCCGGCAGCATGTTGACGCTGTCTCCGACGTTCGCCGGTGCGATGCCGCTCTGGGTCTACAACGAACATCCGGAGAAGTGCGCCAGAACGCAGACGCATACGCTTGTCACGGAGTGGATTCAGGGCGTGGAGGGCATGGCGTTCGACAATGATGGCCCCGGCTTTCCGGATTCGGCGTCGCCCGTCCTTCAGTTCGAGCGCGACACGATTTCCCGCTACGTCAATCATCCGGGTCTTGGCGGCTGGCAGTTCTACTGCGGAAAGCCGATTGGCGACCAGCTCGGAAAGGGCATGGACGGAATCCTGTGGGACGCCTCGGAGGAAGGGTTGCTTGCACAGAAGGATTGGCTAATGCGTCACTTTACGCTCAAGGAGCTTTCTGTGCGGTGGACAGGCAATCCTGATGCCTACCGCACATGGGCGGATGTTCCGTCCATGCAGCTCGTTGACCTGATTGGCGGCGATTGGGATCGCGAACGGTGGGATCTCTTCGGCTTCGACTGGGAATGGGCAAAAGCGCCGGAAAAACGTTCTTGGCATGGCGCGAAGGGCTGGGTGGAGAATGCTGACGTCACGCTCGGAACGCCGCCGCCGTCCGATACGCGATGGCTCACCGTGCAGATGCCGCCCTCGCACCGGTGCAACTATGTGGAATCTGGACGGTGCTGGTACAGGCTTCGTCTGCCGAAGTGCGAGTGGCTGGCGAAGAACAAGGACAGGCCGCTTCACTTTCGCTCTGTAGTCTATCTCGGAGACAACGGACAGGCGCACGTCTGGGCGAACGGGCGGAAATCCGTCTCGACCTGCGGCAGCGTACTCGGCATGATCGACGCGCCGATCGAGGCGGGTGCGTTCCGGAACGACGGCAGGGACGAGCTTGTCGTCGAGATGCCGGGTGGACGGTGCGGCGGTCGATTCGCGGGACCGGTCTCCCTGTCGCCGAACGCAGGGCAGAACTTCCCGTATTCCGATCCGCGCATCAACGCTCGCTACTACGACAACATCAAGTTCCAGAACGACAAGATCGTGGAGCGCAACAAGCGCGTCTTTCTCGCAGGTCGAGCCATCGACCGCAATCGCCCGATCTCGATCTCAGGCGCGGATATGCCAATCCTCTCCGACTTGGCTCCGCTTTGGGCGGAGCAGGGGTTTGCGATGCAGTCCACATCCACGGACGGCTTCTACTGGCCGCATCTGCCGGACATGGGGCGGCAGTACGGTTTCTACTTCATCGGCGAACCGAGCCGTGACGTTGCGGCGGAAGACCGCTTCGACCGCAACTTCGGGACGATATTCTACACCGGCGCATCGTCCACGGCCGTTTTCATGGACATCGAGCAGTACATGAAGTTCGAGCAGGAGACGGGCGGCATGACGGCGCGGATGCCGGTCACGCGCCTTGTCGGAAAGTATCTGATCGACGAGCCGAAGACCGGGCTTTTCCTCTCTACGCTCTCGGCGCTCATGCAGACCGGATCGCCGTACATGTGGAACGTTTCGCGCGGCGAGATGCAGGCCGTCCATCACGATGCGACGATGACGAGCGAAAAGGCTCTTGCGCAGGGGATCGTCACCGTGGAACGCTACCCGATCCTGCTTGACTGCGGCGCGGACGTGATGACGGACGAGATGGTCGACGACATCGAGCGTTACGTGCGCGATGGCGGTGTATTTGTCGCGTTCACGGAGACAGGCCGCCACACGCTCTTCAAGCGCGATGCGCATCCATTCGCACGGCTCTCCGGATTCCGCACACGCGACCTGCCGGGCGGGGTGCAGACGCTGACGTTCACGGCCGGCAGCAGCGAGTTCCCGAAGTGGTCCGGCAAGACGTTCAACGTCAACGGCTACGGGCGGCACACGGCAGCCAACTGGCGCTACAATCGCGCACTCGAAAAGACGCTGTCTGACACGGAGGTTCTGGCGACCTACAGCAACGGGTCTGTCGCTGCCGGCGTACGCCGTGTCGGCAGGGGCAAGGTCATAACCTTGGCAAGCGGCTTCTGGCGTGAGGCGGCCGACATTCGCGGAAAGTGGACACCGTCTGCGTACAACGTCCTGACGGACGAGCTTTTTGCGCAGCTTGGCATGAAGCGCGTCACGGACGCTTCGGCGTTCCAGGTGTGGACGCGAAAGGCGACGAGCAAGGACGGGCTTGAGGATTGGCTGATTGCGTTCAACACTGCGCTGGACTTCACGAATCAGACTCCGCATTCCGTAAGGACGTCATTTGCGTTCAAGACTGATGCGAAGCCTGTGCGCGTGTACGATGCGTTCACGGGCGAAGACGTGTCCGGCTGGACGTATGATGCGGATGGATTCGTCCGCATCCCGGAATGTGAGATCGGCCCATTCAAGACGCGCATCTTCGCGGCGGCTAAGGACATTCCGCCGACGCTCGCACTGCGCACGTGGTGGGGCGAGAAGGTCAAGTACTGGAAAGCCGGCCCGTCGCTCGACTTCCCGAAGTTCAGGCCGATGGCGGATTCGGGGCTTCGTGTGTTCGACTCCTGGGAGTTCTCCGTTGACGGCGGCAAAACTTGGCGTCAGGCGCGCAACCGCACGTGGAAGGTTCAGTTCCCGGAACTGAAGGACTACAGCGGCGAGGCGATCTATCGCACCCGCTTCCATGTGCCGGCCTCGGCCAAAGGGCGGACGCACGTCGTGGCGTATGGCGTGAAGACGCTCTACGACAAAGCTGACCTCTACATGAACGGAAAGCGGTTCAGGAGCTTCGACCAGGCGAAGGTGCATCGCGAACTTTGCGGCGACCAGGCGACGGACGTCTCCGGTCTGCTGAAGTACGGCGGCGAAAACACGCTGGAGATCCGCATGACGGGCGGCAAGGTCTTCACGGCCGGCATCTGCGACGTCGTGTGGATGTATGAGGAGCAGCAGTTCGCGGAGACGCTCTCCCTCAACGGCGACTGGGAGGTCGTGATGAAGGATTTCCACACCGTCCGTCCGGGCAAGATTCCAGGCCGGAACTTCGGACGCTACCTGCGGCGCAAGGTGTTTGTGCCGAAGAGCTGGGCAGGGCGCGACGTCTTCTTCCGCATCGTCACGCCGGAGAACACCGTCAGCTCCGTGGTGATCAACGGGCAGGGGCGCAACAAGGGCGGCGGCGGACTGGAGCCGTTCGCGAACCGTGAAGTGGTCAACGTGACGGAGCTGGTGAAGCCGGGTGAGATGAATGACATCGAGCTGTGGCATCGCCGGACGGTTCCCGTGGACTGGAAAGGCAAGGCATGGGGCTGGCAGCCGGAGGATTCCATGACGATCGACGATGTGGCGCTGGGCGTGTCGGCGCAACTGCGGTAGCCGGGGGTGGTTTTGCGGTGCGGCGGCGGATTTAGTATAATACACACCCATTTGCCGCCATTCGCAATCAATTGCCGGAAGAAAGGGTACTGAAATGTCTGAATTCAAGCTGACCGATCCGTTCGGAACTGCGCCATCGCGTGCGCCGTTCACGCAAAGCGTCTCCACAGGTGTGCCGTGGCACAACCTGCCGATTACGCGTGAATATACGCTTGGGCAGCTTCTTGACCAGACGATTGCGCGTTGCGGCGAGAATGACGCCGTCGTCTACGCAGACCGCGATTTCCGTCTCACATGGTTTGAGTTCGGCGAAGAGGTGGATCTTGTGGCGAGAGGTCTGATGGCTCTTGGCGTGAGGCACGGAGAGAAGATCGCGCTCTGGGCGACGAACGTGCCGCACTGGGTGGTGCTCATGTTCGCCGCTGCGAAGATCGGGGCGATCCTTCTGCCGCTCAACACGAACTACAAGCAGCACGAGATGGACTTCGCCCTGAAGCAGTCCGACGCCGAAAACCTCTTCATCATCAACGGCTACCGCGACTGCGACTATGTGCAGGTCATCAACGAGCTTGTCCCGGAGTTGAAGGAACAGCCGCGTGGAGAGCTGAAATGCGCCAAATATCCGCATCTTCGCCGTGTATTCTTCCTCGGCGGCGAGAAGCATCGCGGAATGTATTCGCTGAACGAGGTGAAGAGCCTTGCCTGCGAGACGTCGATGGAGGACTACCTCAAGCGTCAGGCGGAATGCAACGTGAACGACGTCGTGAACATGCAGTATACGAGCGGAACCACCGGATTCCCGAAGGGTGTGCAGCTGACGCACCGCAACATCGCGAACGACGGCTTCTGGATTGGCGCTTGC
Source organism: uncultured Lentisphaeraceae bacterium (assembly GCA_964567665.1). GTDB lineage: Bacteria > Verrucomicrobiota > Kiritimatiellia > RFP12 > UBA1067 > UBA1731. Next base: position 61,502 of record CAZMNN010000008.1, on the reverse strand, counting down.
CAAAACCTCTCGTGCCGTGACCGCGTATGCATCCCCGTGCCGCTCTTCCACTGCTTCGGATGTGTGCTTGGCGTGATGAGCTGCGTGAACCACGGCGCGACGATGGTGTTCCTGGAGAAGTTCGATCCGGTGCAGGTGATGACGTCCATCGAGCGTGAACGCTGCACGGCGACGTACGGCGTGCCGACGATGTACATCGCCATGCTTGACCACCCGCTCTTCTCGCGCTTCGACTTCCGTTCGCTCCGCACCGGCATAATGTCCGGATCCGCGTGTCCGGTGCACAGGATGCAGCAGGCGCAGGACAGGATGTTCATGAAGGAGATCACGAATCCGTACGGGCTGACGGAGAGCGGCCCCGTCATGACCATGACGCGCTATTTCGAGAAGTCCATCGAGCGCAAGTGCCAGACGATCGGGCAGGCTCTGCCCGGCATCGAGGTTGCGATCATCGATCCCGAAACCGGGGATCTTGCGCCGCTCGACACCGACGGCGAGATATGCTGCCGTGGGTTCAACAACATGAAGGGCTACTACAAGATGCCGGAGCAGACGGCGAAGTGCATAGATGCGAACGGCTGGCTGCATTCCGGCGACATCGGCCGCATGGACAAGGACGGCTACTACTACATCACCGGACGCCTTAAAGACCTCATAATACGCGGCGGCGAGAACATCTCGCCGAAGGAGGTGGAGGATTTCCTCGGCACGATGCCGGGGGTGAAAGATGTCGCCGTAGTGGGATGTCCGTCGAAGAAGTACGGCGAACAGCCCGCCGCGTTCATAATCCCGTCGGATGGCGTCACGCTTTCCGAGCATGACGTGCAGGTGTTCTGCAAGGACAAGATATCCTGGTTCAAGATACCGAAGTACGTCCATTTCCTCGACATCTTCCCGATGACGGCTTCGCAGAAGATTCAGAAGTACAAGCTGCGCGAGATGGCGCACGAACTCTGGCCGGACGCCTGACAGGGATGTTTGAGGTTCTTTTTTCGGGGTGCCGGAGCGGAAGGTTTCCGCTTGAATACGCCCGCGCCCACCATGGCGACCGAGTGACGGTTCACGCCTACGATGCATATCAGGCGCGAAAGATACGCGAGGATGTCGGGGGCAAGTCCAATGTGCAGGTGCTGTGTTCCGCCGGACTTCCTGCGGATGCGTCGTACACCCACGCATTCTACTGCGCGACGACAAAGCTCGTGAGCGCCGAACTTGAGCTGGATACGCTTCAGGACATCCACCGTCATCTTGCGGACGGTGCGACGCTTGTCGCAGAGGGCGTAGAGCCGGAAACGCTGAGGAAGCTGTTCGGGAAGGTTGTTGCGTCACGCGCTTCGCGCCGTGCGCCCGTAAAATGCGTATGCACGAAGAAGGGCGAACTGAAGCGCATCCGCTCGTTCGAGGCCGAGTTTGAGGCTTCCGTCCCAGGCGGACCGAAACTGAGGCTGACGTCGCTTCCGGGATGCTTCTGCCATCGACGGGCCGACGAGGGCGGGCTGGCCCTGGCTGAGGTCGCATCGAGGGAGCTGGCGGAGACGGCTCCCGCCGCAGGGACGTCCGGAATTCTCGACATCGGCTGTGGCTGCGGACTTGTTGGGCTGCTTGTCGCCGACGCCATGCGCCGCAATGGCGCGACATCCGTGCCGCTTACGCTTGTGGATTCCCATACGCGGGCGATCGAGGCGGCGAAGCGGAATGCGTCGGCGCTTGGATTTGATGCCGAATGTGTGCTGTCTGACGAGGGACTTCCGCCGGATCATCCCGGCATCGGCGGATTTGCGGTGGCGCTTGCGAATCCGCCGTACTATGGTGACGGACGCATAGCGGATCACTTCGCGGAGATTGCGCACGTGGCGCTTGCCCCCGGTGGCGTGTGCTGGATGGTCGCGAAAACCCCTGACATGATACGTGAGGCCTGCGAAAGGCGCTTTTGCGATGTCCAGTCCGTGAAGCGTCGCGGCTACACGGTGCTCAGGGCTGTCAAGCGTCCTGACGGCGGCGAAACGGCGTAGCGGAATGTACAAGCGCGAAGATTGGCGAATTTACATATGAGACGGAGCAGATAAGGCAGGAAATGGCGAACTACAACGACGACAACATCAAGCATCTCGACGCGATGGAGCACATCCGCCGGCGCATCGGAATGTACATCGGGCGGGCGGGAAACGGATCTGACTACGACGACGGCATCTACGTCCTGATGAAGGAGGTCATCGACAATTCCGTAGACGAGTTCATCATGGGCAACGGCAAGCGCATAGAGATATCGCTTGACTGGAACTCCGGAAGGTGTTCGATACGCGACTACGGGCGCGGAATACCGCTCGGCAAGGTTGTAGATTGCGTCTCGGAGCTGAACACTGGCGGCAAGTTCGACACGGAGTCGTTCCAGTTCTCCGTCGGCATGAACGGTGTGGGCACCAAGGCGGTGAATGCGCTTTCCGACGAGTTCCATGTAAGGTCGGTGCGTGACGGCGAATTTTCGGAGGCGACGTTCGCGAAGGGCGTTCTCAAGTCCAAGCGGCGCGGCAAGCTCAAGGGGGACGGAGAACGCAACGGGACTTTCGTGAGTTTCCTGCCGGACGCGACGATATTCAAGAATTTCAGGTTCCGCGAAGAGCATGTGATGCGCAGGCTCAAGATGTATGCGTACCTGAACGCCGGGCTGACGATTGCGCTGAACGGGGAGCGCATATGCTCGGACGAGGGGTTGAACGACCTGATAGCGGATGAGGCACAGTTCGAGAAGCTCTATACGCCGTTCCATTTCCGGTCGAAAACGCTTGAATTCGTCTTCACCCACACGAACAGGTTCTCCGAGGAGTACTATTCGTTCGTCAACGGACAGCACACCACGGAGGGCGGTACGCACCTTACGGCGTTCAAGGAGGGGCTGACGAAGGCTCTGAACGAATACTCCAAGAAGAAGTTCGACGGCGATGACGTCCGGGAGGGCATAATCGGCGCCATTTCGATACGGATGCAGGAGCCGACGTTCGAGGGGCAGGCGAAGACGAAGCTTGGTTCACCGGAGATCCGGGCGGATCTCGTGGCGAACATCAAGCGCGAAGTGGAGACGCTTTTCCACAAGTTTCCGTCCGAAGCGGAGAAGCTGATCAAGAAGGTGGACGACACCTCAAAGCTCCGCAGCCAGCTCAACACGATAAAGAAGCAGGCGCGTGAACGCGGCCAGGCGGTGAGCGTAAGGGTGCCGCAGCTAAAGGACTGCAAAAACCATCTGCATCTCGAGCGCAAGGACAAGGCCGGGAAGAAGGGGTACGGCGAAGACACGATGATCTTCCTCACGGAAGGCAAGTCCGCCGGCGGAACGCTCGGCAACGCCCGTGACGCCATGAACCAGGCCGTGTTCTTCCTGAGGGGCAAGTGCCTCAACACCTGCGGACTGAACAAGGATGTGCTGTACAAGAACGAAGAGTTCTTCAACCTGATCAAGACGCTTGACATAGAGGATTCGCTTGAGCATCTCAGGTACGGGAAGATCATCTTCGCGACGGATGCAGATGTCGATGGACTTCACATCCGTATGCTTCTCACGACGTTCTTCATGCGCTTCTACCGGCAGCTGATAACCGACAAACGCGTGTTCATCCTCGAGACGCCTCTGTTCCGTGTGCGGAATCCCAAGGCAAAGGGCGGCGAACAGTACTACTGCTTTTCGGACGAGGAGCGCGAGAAGGCTATCAAGGTCTGCGGAAAGAACTGTGAGATAACGAGGTTCAAGGGGCTTGGCGAACTCAACGCAAAGGAGTTCAAGGACTTCATAGGTCCGGGAATGCGGCTCACGCCCGTCACCTGCACGGACGACTCCGAAGCGGACAAGACGATCAAGTTCTACATGGGCGGCAATACGCCGGAAAGGCGCGAATACATCATGGAGAACATAGTCTGCGACGCCTCCGACTTCTGATGGAGGAAGACTCTCGACGGGAGGATTGGGCGGCCGGGGCATGGCGAAAACGCAATTTCAGAAAATTATGAAACACCCCCTTGCTTTTTCCCCTCAAATATGATTTAATACACGCTCTTTTTGACACAGGAAGAAAAGAAGAGACTCATCATGAAAGTTCGCAGCTCAGTTCGTCGCATATGCGAGAATTGCCGCATCGTTCGCCGCAAAGGCGTGGTGCGTGTCATTTGTACCAATCCGCGGCACAAACAGCGCCAGGGTTAACCAACCAAAGGAAACAATCACATGCCGAGACTCATGGGTGTGGACATTCCGGGCAAGAAGCACAGCCGCTTCGCGCTCCGTTATATCCACGGTATTGGACCGAAGCGTGCGGACGACGTACTCGCCGCTTGCAAGATCGAGCCTTCCAAGAAGGCCGAGGATCTCACGCAGGATGAGATCCATGCCATCACGACGTACATTCAGGATCACTATCGCGTGGAGGGCGATCTCCGCCGCGAAGTGTCCCAGAACATCCGTCGTCTGATCCAGATTGGATCGTATCGCGGTCTCCGCCACAAGAGGGGATTGCCGGTCCGTGGGCAGCGTACGAAGACGAACGCCAAGACGCGCAAGGGCAACCGCAAGGCCTCGTCCGCCGCGATTCGCGGTGCGTCGCCCAAGAAGTAACCGCTTTTTTTGAAACAACAGGAAAGCAATGAGCGAAGAAACACTCAAGCAGCCCGAAGTCGCCGCAGCAGCGGCGCCGATTGCTGCCTCTGAAGCCGCCGACGGGGCGGCCGCAGGCGCCGGAGCGCCAACGAAGAAGGTACGTGCCGGAAAGTCGATACCCGCCGGTATCGCGTTCATCCGCAGCACATTCAACAACACGCAGGTGTCCATTGCGGATGCCCGCGGCGGAGTCATCGCCTGGAGTTCTGCCGGCAAGGCTGGATTCAAGGGTTCCCGCAAGTCCACGGCGTTCGCCGCGACGATGGTGGCGCAGGACGCCGCCCGCACGGCAGTTGCCAAGGGAATGCACGAATGCGAGGTGCGTATGCAGGGCGCCGGACAGGGCCGTGAGTCGGCTGTCCGCGCAATTCAGGCTGCTGGCATCCGCGTAACGATGATTACCGATACGACGCCGCTCGCGCACAACGGGTGCCGTCCCCGCAAACGGAGGAGAGTGTAACATGGGTCGCTATACAGGTCCGAGGACCAAGATTTCCCGTCGTTTCGGTGAGCCGATTTTCGGCCCGGACAAGGTTCTTGAGCGTCGTCCGAATCCGCCTGGACAGCATGGTGCCAACAAGCGCCGCAAGAAAATGTCCGAATATGGTGTGCAGCTTCGCGAAAAGCAGAAGGTCAAAGCGATCTACGGTATGCGCGAGAAGCAGTTCCGTCTGTTCTTCGAGCGTGCGAAGGCCAAGCAGGGCATTACGGGTGACATCATGCTCGCGATGTGCGAGTGCCGTCTGGACAATGTCGCCTACCGTCTCGGTCTTGCGCCGACGCGCGCCGGTGCCCGCCAGCTCGTTTCCCACCGTCACGTTACCGTGAACGGCGAGGTCTGCAACATTCCGAGCGCGATAGTCCGTCCTGGCGATGTCGTATCCGTGCGCGAGAAGGATCGCAACATGGTTTCCGTCGTCGAGTCCCTGAAGGGGCACAAGTCGCCTGTGGTCGGCTGGCTCGTTTGGGACGAGGCCAAGATGCAGGGTACGCTCCAGAGCGTTCCTACGCGTGAAGAGATTCCTGAAAACGCTGAAATGCAGCTTATCGTCGAACTCTTCAGCCGCTGATAGTTCGGGTCACAGTTTTTTCAACTTTCTCAAAGGAGGTTTTTCATGCCGATCCGTTTGAGCCGCTTTGAAATGCCGCACAGTATTGTCAAGGATGAGAGTACAGCCACTGGCACGTACGCTCACTTCACTGCTGAGCCGTTTGAAATTGGCTATGGACGCACCATCGGAAACTCTCTCCGCCGGGTTCTGCTGTCCTCGATTGAGGGATGCGCGATTTCGAGCGTGAAGATTGCCGGCGTCCATCACGAGTTTGGTACAATTCCGGGGTGCGTGGAGGATGTCACAGACATCATCCTCAACCTCAAGCGCGTTCTGCTGAAGTCGTTCACCCGCGATCTGCAGCCCATTTCCCTCAAGAAGAAGGCTGACAAGGGATCGTGTACGGTCTACGCCGGAGATTTCGCGGAAAGCAATTCCATCGAGGTTCTCAATCCGCGTCAGGAGATATGCACCCTTGCGCCGGGCGGAAGCATTGAACTTGAGTGCGAACTCAAGATTGGTCGTGGCTTCTGCCTTGCCGAGGCGAACAAGCTCCCTGATCAGGAGATTGGGCGCATCGCGATAGATTCCATCTTCTCACCCGTCACCCGTGCCAACTTCCTCGTGGAGAACACCCGCGTTGGACAGCGCACCGACTACGAGAAGCTTATCCTCGACATCTGGACGGATGGTCGCGTGACACCTGACGATGCGCTCAAGACAGCAGCGGCGGTGCTTCGCCGTCACCTTGACGTGTTTGTGGACTATGCGCAGGAAGAGATTCTTGAGTTCGATGACGAGGCAGACAAGGGAGCGAACGAGCGCGAGCGCCTTCGCAAGCTTCTCAATATGTCCGTCAACGAGATTGAACTTTCCGTACGCGCTGCGAACTGTCTCAACAACGCGAGCATCGCGACAGTGGGCGAACTCGTCTCGAAGACCGAGGCGGATATGCTCAAGTACCGCAACTTCGGCAAGAAGTCGCTCACCGAGATCAAGGACAAGCTGAAAGAGCTTGGACTTTGCCTCGGATACAAGTTCGACGCCGATTTGCTTGAATCGAAGAAATAATTTCAGGAGACACCTACAATGCGTCACCAGAGAGTTGCAAAGAAGTTCGGTCGCTCTACAGCGCACCGTGACCTCATGATGAGGAACATGGTAACCAACCTCATCCTCGCAGAGACAATCAGAACAACGCTGCCCAAGGCAAAGGAAGCGCGAAAGCTTGCCGAAAAGCTCGTCACGATCGCCCGCAAGGGGGATTTGTCCGCCCGTAGGCTTGCTGCTGCTCGTCTCACCCAGCCGAAGGCCGTCAAGAAGCTCTTTGACAAGATCGTTCCGGCACTTGAAGGCCGCAACGGCGGTTATACCCGCATCCTCAAGCTCTTCACCCGTAAGGGCGATGCGGCGAAGATGGTGCTTCTGCAGTGGGTCTGCGTCGAGGAGATCAAGGACGATGCTCCCGTCGCCGAGGCTACGGCGGAGGAGGCGAAGTAAGAGGGTTTCCCTCTTTCTTTTCTCAGGCCGACGAATCCCGGTGCGGATCCGTCGGCTTGTCGTTTTAGGGCGCGTGGTGAAATGGCAGACACGCTGGATTTAGGTTCCAGTTCCGCAAGGAGTGAGGGTTCAAGTCCCTCCGCGCCCACCATTTACGTCCTTTGGATGTCATCCTCGCCAAAAAGGTAGGCGTATGGCGGAATTGAATGAGACACCAAGGGCGAATCGAATCCACATAGCGTTTTTCGGGTTGAGAAATGCCGGCAAGTCTACGCTTGTCAACGCATTTGCCGGTCAGGATATTGCCATTGTCAGCGATGTCGCCGGAACGACGACTGATCCAATCTCGAAAGCGATGGAGATAAAGCCGCTCGGCCCGTGTCTCCTTACCGATACAGCCGGTCTTGATGACGTTGGAGAGCTTGGCGAGATGCGCGTCCGGAAAGCGTATTCAGTGCTTGCTTCAACTGATGTGGCAATCTGGGTTTCGTCTCAGCCGCGCACCACCGGACGTCTGACCGATCACGAGTTCGCGCATTTCATGGATGAATGTCGCAGACGTGGCGTGGTTGTTTTGGAATATCGGCGCGGTGATGATGTTGAGGATCTGAGGCGGCAGGTTGCGTCTACCAATGTTCAGGAGACGACGAAACCGCTTGTCGGGGATCTTGTGCATTGTGGCGATCCCGTGCTTCTTGTCTGTCCGCAGGATGGGAGTGCGCCGAGAGGGCGGCTCATACTTCCGCAGCAGCAGGTCATCCGCGAGATTCTTGATGCTGGTGGCATTGCGCAGGTCTGTCAGCCAGATGCGCTTCCGAAGATGTTTGCGTCCGCGATGTCGCCTAAGCCAAAGTTTGCAATCACTGATTCCCAGGCGTTCAAGGCTGTGGATGCGGCGTTGCCCAAGGACATTCCGCTTACGTCGTTTTCGATTCTTTTTGCCCGCGCAAAGGGCGACCTTGATGTATACTGCCGAGGCTTGGCTGCGTTGAAGAGGTTGTCGGATGGCGATGTGGTGCTGATATCCGAAGGTTGTACTCATCATCGTCAGTGCGGTGACATCGGCACGGTTAAGCTTCCCCGGGCGATTGCGAAACTTGCCGGAAAGAGGCTGGATTTCGCGTTCAGTTCCGGCGGGACGTTCCCGTTTGACGTCTGCCGCCCGAAACTGGTTGTGCACTGTGGCGGATGTATGCTGACAAGGCGCGAGATGCAGCGCAGAATCGCAGTGGCGGTTGAGGCGGGAATCCCCATCACGAACTATGGGCTTGTTCTGGCGGCAGCAAGCGGGATTGATGTCGAGCCGGCCACATGCATGGCAAAGCGGACATAAGTGCGGTCGCTCTGCGGCTTCCCGTTAGACGATTTAGTGTCCGCCAAAGTCCATCTGCCGCATCGATTGCGTTGAACGAAAAGGCACAGGAGTGCGCATCGAAAAAAAAAAACGCAAATCCATGATTTTGCGCTTGCATCCGAAACCGTGATTTGATATATTACACGGCCTATGGGACAACAGCTTAGAACACGAGCCAAGAGAGCGCGTCGCATCGCACGCAACAAGCGTGTCAACGCGAAGCTTCTTGCGGCCAAGAAGAAATAAGGCGATACGCTTTCTGCGTATGCCTTGAAGGTGGGATGGCCGAGCGGTTAGGTTACGGACTGCAAATCCGTCTACAGCGGTTCAACTCCGCTTCCCACCTCCATTTGGGTGATTAGCTCAGTTGGTTAGAGCACTACCTTCACACGGTAGGGGTCACTGGTTCGAGTCCAGTATCACCCACCATTCCACTGAGAAACTTGGAGAAAGCTCTCCAAGTTTTTTTTTGTTGTATTGAAGTTGCGGTGCATGATGATGTATAATGCACCCATGAAGACATCACTTTTTAAACAGATCCTTATTGTCTGCAAGCAGGGAAAAGCGGATGCCATCAATGCATCGCGTTGCAGAAGGCTGATGCTTGCGTTGGTCGCTGTGTCTGTGCAGGTTGCGGTTTTGCCGTTGGCGGCAATGGCCGCAGATGCGCGGCAAGTTGACGCCCCCATCTATCTCAATGCCAAAGACCTGACGCTCGCGACGGGCAATCCGTCTCTTGTAGTCTGGCAGCATGGAGCAGCGGCCGTACCGGTATGGTCAATGTCTGGTGGTCAGGCCGGGCAGTCCGTCGCCGGCGTCACGCCGCCCCTGCCTTTGAATTGTGCGGCGGTGCGGATCGAGATTCTGACGATGAACGAAAGTGCGGCGACAAATGCCCAGACCGCCGTCTATCGTGTACATCTTGCTTCGCTCGTCACCGGTATGCCGTCCTCCGCTAATTCGACGGACGGGAAACCGGTGCTGACGGCGATTCCGTCCATGGCGCGGATGTTGCACAAGACGGTTCTTGATGGCTGCCGCATCGTTCAGCCAGGTGCGCCGCTTGCGTTGCGCATCCAGCGCGAACCGGATGATGCGGGCGATACATACACCCGTCCGGAAGGGCTTGTGCAGGTGAAGGTGACGCCGCTTGCTGCACCGCCGTCTGCGGTCGCGGTCGAGAGCAGACCGGGGTACAACTCGTGGCCGATGATTCAGGCGATCGGTCCGAAACTCGTATGCACCTACAGTCGCGGGTCAGGGCATGACATCGGCGAAGGACGGCGTGACGCCTATGCGCGGACATCGACCGATGGCGGCCGTACGTGGACGGATGAGGTTGCCTTGGCAAGCGATCCGCTTGTCGGCGAAGTGATGACCGGCAAAGGAATGGACAACAACGGCGCCGCTCTCTTCTGGGTGCGTTGCATCGGCCGGCCGAAGTCGCGCCACGAACTCTACCGGACAACGGATGGCGTCACGTTCACGAAGATTGCCGTGTCCCAGCTCGATCCGTTCCCCATGCAGATCACGGATGTCTTTCAGACGCCCTCAGGCCTAATGTCTCTGTGGTTCGCCACGAACTACAAGGAGGACGGCAAGCATTCATGGGGAACGCTTGTGAGTGCCGACAACGGCGCAACATGGGTGCAGCGGACTGTTGAGAGTGTTGCAAAGAAGGGGGAACTGCCGACCGAACCGTCTGCGGTACATCTCGGCAACGGGCGCATTCTCGCCGTGGCGCGGACGGAGACCGGCGGCGGATCGATGGCGAGCCAGTTCCAGCTGACCTCAACCGATGGCGGCGTCACCTGGACGCGGCGGCGGACAAACATCCGTGACGTGCTGTCCTCCACGCCATCGCTCATCTACGATTCCAAGACGGGTCTGGTGTCGAACTACTACTACGAACGCGGACGCGGCGTGGTGAAATGTCGTGTGGCGAAAGCTGATGCGGTGTTCGACAATCCGATGGCGTGGCCCGATCCTGTCGGCGTAGCGTTCGGCTGCGAGGAACGTCCGTGGGACGCGGGAAACGTAAATGCCACGGCCATTGGTGATGCGCACTGCCTGACATACTACGCCGGGACAAAGACCGATACGTCCGTCTATGCGATCATGGTCGAGTAGTTGCGGTAAGGCATTTATTGATTTGCCGGTTTTCGATTGGTCGATTTGCAATTGAGGATTTTAGCGCAGAGCCGCCGAGTGGTGGAGTGTGCCGATGGTTTTTAACTGGATTAACACCACACAACCATGTCCCGCACATTTCTTTTTTGATAAAGTCAACGATATTTACGTGATTGTTTTTTAGTCTGTGCTTCGCGCAGAGCAGTACAGTCGCAAATCTAAAAATCCTCGTTGCGTGTCCGTGCGAGAGGAGTTCTCCGCTTGAAGAAACACTTTATCGTATTGATAAAAAAAAAACACATTTGATACAATCGGGCAATTAAAAAGAATTGGTTTCTGATGAAGGAGAATTGCAACATGGATATGAGAAAACGGATTGCCGCCGCGATGGCCTTTGCAGTGGTTTCAGCCTTGCCGTTGGCGGCAACTGCCAAAAATGGGGGGCTGCGAACACTCAATGATTCCATCCATGTGGCAGAGGTTGATTTGTCATTATATGCGGATATCGCCTTTGATGCACCCGCAACCGCGCATTGGACGAACGCCTCAGGCGACAACTGCTGGACGAATCCGGCGAACTGGGCCGAGGGCAAGGTGCCGGGGCGCTTCGTCTGCGACTACGACTCGTCGATCGATCTCCGGCGCGACGACTTACCGATGCACGGCACGGCAGGCTGCACGGCCGTCTTCGGCGCGGGTGCAACGGCGGGTTCAGTTTCGTACGTCAAACTGGGTGGACTCTACTCGATCTCCAATGTGGTGATTGAGGCCGGGGCGGCGGATCCGTATATTTTTGGCGAGTGGGACACACCGCCCCTGCCGCTTGAACGTGGCGGCGGAATCTGGATTCGGGAAGGCGTGACGAACGAGACAACCGTCAAGGCCGAACTCGCGCCTGGCGCGGGAAGCCCTGGCGGCGAGAGCCACTTCTTCCTACGAAACGACGGCACATCCGTGCTGAAGACGTGCAGCATTGGCGCGGTGACGAATTTCCTGTCCTCAACGGGATGGACGGTGCTGACCCAGACGTTGCGGGGTTCGGGCGAGATCCGTCGCCTTCAGCACTTCTACACGTCTGGCTTCAAGGTGAACCTTTCGATGGAGATGTCGGGCGGAACGTACGTACCGAATTGTGCGCAGGCCTCCCAGCAGAACGGTTATGGCAGAATCACGGCACAGGATAACGGCTTTCGGCAGAACATCCGGATCGATGCGGACAAGGCCCTCTACGTATCCGACAACGGGCAGTGGGAGCGGCCCCTGTTGGCGAAGGGCGATCTCTTGATTGACGGCGAGGGCGAGCTGCGTGTCAACGCCAAGAATTGGGCTATGAATTTCGAGGTCGCGCATGGGAAGACGCTGACGATCGCGTGCGATCTTGCGCCTTTCGGCGGAGAGCACGGCTATTCGCTCCATTCGCAGAGCGCGGGCGTGTTGGAAATGGCTGGCGACTTCCTTGGCTCGGCGAATCCGTCCGTTGCGGCCGGAACGCTTCAGGTCGCACGAATAGGGACGGAAGGGGCGGCAAGTCCGCTTGGGACGGGCGATGGCGTGACGCTGTTGGGCGGAACGCTTCGCTATGTGGGCGCGGGTGAGCGCACCGACCGTGTGCTGACGCTCACGGCGGCGTCCGCGCTGGTGCAGGGAGGCACGGGCGACCTCGTTTTCCTCGCCGCGCCGTCCGGCTCGTTCCCCTTGACGCTCCAGAACTCCAGCTCGACTGCGGCAGTCGCGTTCGCGGCGTCTGTCGACACCCCGCTTGTTCTGTCGGGCAACGCCCGGATAGCCGCCGTTGCGCCGTCCGCCGATGCGGCGGAAATGACGTTTGCGTCGCTGACATTGGAGGCGGGGGCGCACGTGCTGCGGATCGACGACGGCGTGATGCTGACAGTCCCGTCGCTTGCTGGCGGCGGTGCGACGGCGACGCTTGACGTTGTCGGCTCCGGCACGGTCAAGCTCCCCGGCTTCGCGGCAGGGCTGCTGCCGGCTTGGCTGACGCGGAACGGCTCACGTGCGTGGATTGGCGCGGCTGGTGAGATTAAGGCCCTGGCCGCCGATGCCGACCGCGAGATTGACGTGCGCGGGGGCGTGATTCCAGACGCGCCGGACGAGATTGTCGCGATTGCCACGGCGAACGGTTCGACGCCTGGCGTGACGCTCTCGGAAGACGAGACGGCGGTGCTGGTTCTGCGGCAGGAGCAGTCCGTCGAGCCGGCCGTGGTGTCGGTTGCCGCCGGACAGTCATTTGCGCCGCAGATGGTCGAAGTCGCGGATGGCGCGAAGCCGCTCGTCTTCGCGGGCGAGGGAACGCTGGCACCGTTTGCCCTCAAGGGCGATGGCGTGGGCTGTGAAAACGATGCGACGGATGCGCGTGTGCGCCTGTCGGGCGACGGCAAGGTGACGGTTGCGTTGGGCGGGGCATTGTCGGAGACATCGCCGTTTGGCTTGAAGGTAACGGACGGCACGGCGCGGCTGACAGGCGAGGGCGTCGTTCCGGCGACGGTCTCTGTCACGGACGGCGGAGACCTGTCCGTGGCTGGCGGCGCGTTCCGCCAGGCGGGGCTTTCACTGGGCGATTCGGCCGATCCACAGCCGGCCTTGGCCGTCGGCACGAATGGAGTCGGGATGCTGACGGTCGAGGGCGGCAGTTGGACGGGGCGGCTTGTCGTCGCTACGAGCGGCGGCACGGGTGCCGTCCTCCAGCGCGGCGGCGAGGTCGTCAACGTGTCCCGCACGAGCGGCGAGGTCAAGTGGTTTGGCGTGGACGCGCATGGCTACTACGAACTTTCTGGCGGACGATTCCTTTCGGCCGGCGCGTCGCTTCTTGGCGAGAGCGGCATCGGCATTTTCGACGTGTGCGGCGGCACGTTGACGTGTACGCCCCCGTCCGTCCGCCCAATGGGAACTTGGACGATTGGCGGCTGGGAGTCCTTGGCGGCCGTCACAGTGCGCGCGGGCGGAGAGGTCGATTTTTCTGACAGCGGCGTCAGCGCCGGTCAGACGGCGATTTTGGCACCGTACTATGACCGCTGGCGCACGGAGACCGTCTTCACCGTCGAGCGTGGCGGCGAGGTCGATCTTGGTACGGGCGTCTATTGCGCCGGCCACGGCAAGTCGAACGACTGTCGTCCATCCATCGTGAATCTGAACGGCGGCACGTTCCGGGCGCACAGCATTATGCGGCCGCGTGAGACGGTCTATCCGGGCATCGAATTTCCCCATGGTACGGCGACAGACGCGCAGTATACGAACTGCCCCGTCTACGTGAACTTCGACGGCGGCACGTTTCGTCCGACATCGTGGGCGGGAATCTTTGGCGAGAGCGCATCTACGGCATATGCCCATCCGCCGACGCGGATCACTGTCTTCGCGGGCGGGGCGACGATCGACACGACTGGCGTCGACTGCGAGATTTCTGTCGGTAGCGGACTGCGGGCGCCGACGGGGCATGGCGTCGCATCGGTTTCTCTGGACGACGCGACGCACAACCGGGCGTTTGACGTCCCACCCTACGTGCAGATCGTCGGAGACGGTTCAGGCGCGACGGCCGTTGCCGACTTCGACTCGATGCGGCGGCGCGTGACGGGCATTCGCGTGACGAGTCCGGGATGGGACTACAGTGTGGCCGAAGCGCGTCTGATCCTGGGCAAGGAGACGGTGGCAACGCTCCCTGCCCTGCTTGCCACGAACATGTCCGGCGGGCTGACCAAGACCGGAACAGGAACGTTGCGCATCGCGGCGACGAACACCTACACGGGTGTGACCCGCCTTTGCGCGGGAACGGTGCGTCTCCTCTGCGACGATGCGTTCGACGCGGCGTCTGCGCTCGTTTTGGACGGTGGAGCGCTGGATCTGGCCGGACATCGGCAGACGTTTTCGGATGTCACCTGCAACAGCGGCTCCGTCGTGGACGGCGAGTTGTCGGGTCAGGTCGGCATCACGGGGCTGACGGTCGACTTCCAGTCCGCGATGACCGGTGCGGTCAAGAAGGTCGACGAGCGCTTCTGCAGGTTCGCCGAAGGCGCGGCTCTTGCTGTGACAGGTTTCGATCCGACGCGGCTTGATCCGGCGCGAAGATATACGCTTGTTGCGTTCGCAGAAACTGTTCCGCAAGGGCTTGGTCTGCCGGTGTTGGACTTGCCGAGGGGATGGGTTGTTAAGGCTTTTGGGCGTAGGATCCGTCTTGTGCGGGAATATGGTACGGTGGTGATTGTGAGGTGATCGAAATGAACATACGCCTTTCCCTGACAGGCATTTTCGCATATGCGCTCGTCTCCGTTTCGGTTGCGGCATGGCGGCCTGCGGAGCGTTGGCGCGGCTTCAACCTTCAGGACAGACATTGGCGAGACGGTTGGATCGAATATTCCGAGAATGACTTTGCGTTCATGCGCGAGTTCGGCTTCAATTTCGCGCGTCTGCCGCTCAGCTATCGGCGTTGGCTTGCGAATCCGGATGACTGGGAGTCGATCGACCTGGAGAAGTTCGCGTTTCTGGATCGGGCGGTTGAACTTGGACGCAGGTACGGCGTTCACATCATGGTGAACCTTCACCGTGCACCTGGCTACACGGTTGCCGGCGGCAAGCCGGAGCCGGAATCCCTCTGGGCGAGTGCCGAGGCCGAGCGCGTGTTCCAGAAGCACTGGCGGTTCATTGCCGAGCGATATCGCAACGTACCGGCCGACTGCCTGTCGTTCAATCCCGTCAACGAGCCGCCCGGCGACATCCCTGAGGCGACGTACGCACGGGTGATGACGGCGGTGACGGACGTGATTCGCGCCGTTTCTCCCGATCGGTTCGTCGTCGTGGACGCGATGGGCGGAGACCGGCATCCGTGCGCGGCGCTCTTCGGCCGTACGGATCTCGGACAGGCGACGCGTGGCTACCTGCCGGAGGAGGTCTCGTGGTGGAAGGCGGAAAAGGATGGCCGCCCGCAGCCCCTGCCGCAGTGGCCGCTCAACGGCTTTGCGCCGGCCGGCGTCCTCGCGGGGCGCAGCAAGCCGCATCTTGCCGCGCCGTTGACACTCACGGTCTATGGCCCTGGACGCTTCATGATCCGCCCAGACCGCGTCTCCTCGCACTGTACGCTCACGGCGACGTCCGGCACGAACGAGCTTGCGCGACTTGACCTGCGACCGCAGGAGGGCGATGCGCTTTGGCGGGACGTGAAGTACTTTCCACAGTGGCAGATATCGCAGGGAAACTACGTCGGCACGTGGAGCTTCGACGTCCCGGCCGGCGAACATTCGGTCGTGATCGTCTGCGAGTCGGGGGACTGGTGCAATCTTCGGGCGATTGACTATGCGTCCACCGACGGGACGCGGCGGGTCACGCTGCCGTTCTACAACCGCTTCGCGCCGCCGGTCAACTTCAGCCAGCGGCTCAAAGGCTGGGCTGGCGAGGCGAAGGGGTTCTTCCCTGTTGAAGTGGACGGATCCTGGTCGCCAATCCGCTACCGCGATCCCGGCAAGGAATATCTCTACCGTGGGGTGATCCGTCCCTGGGATGATGCAATTTCAAAGGGCGTGTTCGCGTTCTGCGGCGAATTCGGCGCAGAGAACAACACGCCCCACAACATCCACCTCGCGCTATTGGAGGACTATCTGCAGCTCTTCAAGGAGCGCGGCATGGGATGGGCGGTCTGGCAGCTTCGCGGCGAGACGGGCGTGATGGACTCGAACCGCCGGGACGTAGATTACGAGGACTGGCGTGGACACAAGCTTGATCGCGAGATGCTGGATCTCTTGATGCGCTATTGAAAACGGTTCAGGGCTTTAATCGAATGAATGGCTTAGTTGGAAGAGGCGTTCGCCGATTTTCGATTGTTGAGAAGTGAATGGAAAAATCGACGGATCGCCAAATCGAAAATCAATTTGTTGAATCAGCCTATCTCTGAATCTGCCTATTTCGGAACTTCAACTTTGCCTCTACGTCCGTTGTCGTTGCGGAGGTGAACGAGACGGCAAGGATCTGTCCGCCGGATTCGGTGCGGCACGTCGCCGCTACGCCGTCCGGCACGGAGATTCCGTCGAACTCGAATCCCTCAGGAACTGCAAATCTGGCTGTAAGCGGGAAGCCGCCAATCACCTCGATCGTTGCTGAAAGGACGTTATCGTTCCACGATTGACCCTTCAGTTCGACACCGCCCTGCGTCATGTGGCGGTCGCTCGTCACGAAGTGCGGATGTGCGGCGGTCGGCTGCATCGCGACGAGGCGTACGCTTCGCGGCGGAATCTGGATGGCGAACCTTTTGCTGTTCACCCCATGCCATGTCTCCGTCCAGAACTCCCAGCAGGAAAATGCGCGATTTTCGGGTTCTCCGATTTCCGCCCAGTCGAAGCCGACCTCCTCCGGCACGTCCTTCCAGTTGAAGAGCGCGACAACATGCCAATCGCCGAACGGACGCTTCAGATGGAGGTTCCATACCGGAAGATGGCCGAACTGCGGATAGAGCGAACCGGGGCGAACATCGCACACGGGCAGCGCCTGCTGAAGCATCCTGATGCGAGAGGGGGCGAGTTCGCCGAGCTTGTCGCCCGCGAACATCTGCTGTCCGGGAAGCGAGACTATCGTCGCCTCGACCCTGGCCTGTTCATCCGCGAGTGCCTTGTCGCTGATCATCATGCAGTCTGGATCGGCCCAGAACACGACGTTGTGCGCGAAAATCTGGTTGATCGTGCATCGTGCCTGAAGCATCAGGTTTGACCACTTGACCGGCTGGTTGGGATGAACGATGTCTGCACCTGTGCGGGAAGCGTCGGCATATGCAGCCTCCGCGCCGGTGAAATGCCCTTGGCAGGCGAGGAACACGCGATCATCCCCAATGCCTTCGCGGAACGCCTTCACGCACAGCTCAAACGGATTTGGACAGGAAGGATCGCTGAAGCATTTGCGGACTTCGGGACGTTCGTACATGTGTGCGCAGTATCCGTGGTTGCGTCCGCTCATGCCGTCAATCTTGAAGAACTCGTATCCCCAGTCGTGCGAAGCCTTGCTGAAGATTGAGCGCAGATGGTCACGCGCCGCCGGAACGGTGGGGTCGAGCGTGAACTTGCCGTTCCAGCATCCGAGAGGACGGCCCGAGCTGTCGTGCAGAAACCAATCATGGTGCGCTTTGTAGAAATTCGTGCTGCCTGTGCCGAACGGCGCCATCCAAAGGCCAGGGCGAAATCCGAGTTTGCGGATTTCACCGGCAAGCCATTTCATGCCCTCCGGGAACTGCTCCGGATGGTTTTCAAGGTTCATGTTGTGGAACTTGGAGACGGGCAGTTCGCTTGAGTTTTCCTGCCAGCTCTCGATTGACCAGAACTCAAGCCCGAACGGTTTGAGATATTTTGCGCCGAGACGCGCCTCGTCCAGATTCTCCTTCGAGCCGGCCTTGTCGAAATAGATGTTCCAGCTCATCCAGCCGGTCGGCGGTTTGGGACTGCGCTTCCGGTCTATCGGCGTGTAGTACGGCACCCAGCGGCTGCGGTAGTAGTCGCGTTCCACGTTGATGGAGAATTCCGATTCCGCAGCCTCTGTGATGCGGCCGGACATCTCGAACGGACGAATGCCGTCGGCATCCGCCGATCCGATGCGCAGACGTCCCGCACGGAACTGGAGCACTTCGTCGTTTGCGGCGGAGAACAGGGTGTCGTTGTGCGTCGATTCCGCATCACCGGATGAAAGCTGCAGCACACGCTCGCCAGTCTGCGGGCGCGTCCGCGCAGGGAATGCGTCATCGCGTCCGCGCACGGTGCCGCCATAGCGAAGTTCGCCCTGATACGCCAGCGCTGTGCGGTGATAGACGCATATCGATACCCTGCCGCCGTTTGACGGGAATGTGACATAGCCCTGCGCATTGTCGTGCGTATCGACTATCGCAAGACGCTTTGCGGCGCCGTCACGCGGATCTTCGATGCGCCATTTCTCCGTAGCCGCCGCTTCGGCATCAGTTGCGCGGGGCGGACCCATGAATGACAGTGTGCCGGAAATTGATGTTCCTGATGCGCTGTGAGAGAGCGTAAGCGTGGAACTGGATTCCTTGAACGCAATGTCCCATTCACCGGCCGTAAACGAAACATCGGCCACGGCGGCGACCGCAGAAAGTGAACAGACAAACACAAGCAATCTATGTATCATATGACCTTTCATTTTGAATGAGGCGGCGATTGTACCACAAACCGCGCCGGAATGCGGGCTTGCGTCAACCTCGGCGCCGCCCGTTTCTTGAGTGTGGAGTCGCATCTCACCCTTGAAAACAAAGGCAAAACGCACTCCGGAAATAAATGACATTCCGTGCAAAAAAAAAACATTTATTGGCAGTTGTATGCCTTGGAGACATTTGATACAATCCGCCGCGTTTGAGATGCCCTGCGGATGCGGGTGTCTCCTGCGGCAACACAAGGAGAACTCAATGAACGGAAAGAACGGAAACTTGTTCAGGTCGATTATGTTTGCGGCGGCGCTGTCGCCGTTGGCGGTGTACATTGCGTCCGCCGGTGTTTGGCACTGGTCGGGATTTGGCAGCACTGACAGCTGGACGGATCCGAACAACTGGACGGAGAGGGAGTCCTATCCGGGTGCAGTGGCAGGAAATGAAGACACTGCGGTGTTCGGGCCTGTCGCCGCAAACTCCCACACGAATGTCAGCATAGACGGCATGGCAGGCATAAAAACGATCCGGTTCTCCGGCGCGGCAACACCGGCATACACATTCATCACGAGAGACAGCAACGTGCTGTTCCTCGAAAGCGGAGCATCCATATCCATGGAGGCGGATGTCGTCAACCGTCAGACGTTCATGTGTCCGCTTGATTTTGGAATCGTACCAACTCAAAATGTACCCTCGCTGTATCTCACGAACAATTCCGCTTCCGCAGAGATGGTTTTCAACGGCTACGCCTGCAGCAAAATCCGCAGGGCGGAACTTACGGAGAGGAAGGACAACATGCCGTATCTGAATCTTTGCGGCGACGGATCGTTCAGCCTTCTTGGCGGCGGGGACGAGTATTGCATTCAACGCGTCAATTTTAACCACAAAGGCGACACGTACATCGGGGGCGCGACGGTGAACAACCGCTGGAGGCCAAAAGATTGGAGTGTAAATCATACAGGTTCGGATGCGTTTTCGCGCATCGTCATCCCTGCGGGATGCGAAGGCTTCGGTGTTGCCGATGGCGGCGGTGACGGCAAGAAAACGCTTCTTTCAGTGATAGGCAATACGGTGATAGAGGGCGCAGGTGCATTGCCGCAGGTTGCGCGCATCGATACAGTAGGGTATCCATACATGTTCTGGGTCTATAAAAGCACCTTGAAGATTGATGTTCCGCTTGGCGGATGCGAGAAGTCTGGTGCACGGTTCTCCAACGCAATGGGATTCGGCAAGCCGACGTACGACTGGCGACGTCTTGGCGGCGGCGTCGTTGAATTGACTTCGTCAAACACGTATTCAGGCGCGACGATGCTTGTGGGACTTGATACCGAAGGTGGATTGATAACCGTCAAGGCTGCGAAGTTCGGCGCCAAGAACTGCGCCGCGACGGAATCCAACCTCGGCATCGGCACATGGATTGCATTCGTCGGAACAGGCGGAACGCTTGTCAACACCGGAGTCGGCGAGACGTGCGACCGCGATATTGTGCTGATGCCGCACCACAATGGCGTGGGTGGAACTGTCGCAACGATCCGCAACGGCGGAACGGGTGCGCTTGTCCTCACGGGTGACGTATCCGCCGAGGGTGAAGGCGATGCGTTTGTGCTTGACGGCGGCGCAAGCGGAATCACGTTCGGCGGAACGGCGAGCGGCGACAACGGCATGACCCTTGAACTCGCAAATGCCGTGACACTGAACACGCTTCCCGAAAAGTTCACCGCCGTAAAGATGTCCGGCGCGAACGTCACGCTTGGCAATTCCGTCTCGAACATTCCGGCAATCACCATCGCCGGTGGATCATGCTCAATTGCGGTTCCGGACAACGCGGAACTTGCCATCGGCTCCGTAGCGAAAGCGTCTGGCGTCTCCGGGTTCATCAACATCCGGCTCGGAAATGGCGCACACATCAAGGTGACGGATTTCGCCGGTGGATGCCCGGACTATCTCACCGTAAACGGCAAGCCGGCGACATTCGATTCTGAGGGCAACCTTGTAATAGATCAGGTCGTGTGGTCCGCCGCAGTAAACGGCAGCTGGAACGAAGACGACAAGTGGACGCCGAACGGCGTTCCGGGGGATGGAGCAACGGTTTCCGTGTCCGCCACCGGAGAAAGCTACGAGGTAACCGTTCCAGCCGACGTCGAGATTGCTCCGTCCTACCTTGAGGTCATGAACGGACAGGATGGCGAGACGGCGACGGTCAGGTTCAAGGGTGCGGTCTCGTTTGCGGACAAGGCTATGGATGTCGGCGCGGGCGGACGCATTGTCGCCGAGAATGGCATAGACTTCACCCACTCGACAGATGGCGTCAAAAGGTATGTGTCCGAGAAGGGCGGTACGTTGCGCGTGACGTCTGGCTCGCTCAAGCTGCCGCCTTCAAAGGGCGATTTCTTCCTGAACGGCGGCACCGTCGAGGTTGTCGGACAGGATGCGACGTTGGCAGTCCCGACAAACTACACTTTCGTGACCGGCGACTGGCGCGTCGAGGGCAATGCGGGTGTGACGATGGATGTCAGCGGAAGCGGGCCTTACGCAGCCGTTGCGCCTGACGGTCCGGGCGAAACGGCAAGGATGTCCGTCTCTGTAGTGTCAGATTCGTCCCTCAAGAACCGTCAGTTCGCGAATCTCTGCCTGTATTCCGCATATCCCGGCGGCAGGGCTGTGCTGGACTGCTTATCAGATGATCTGTCAAATGAATTGAAGTATTTTCCGTCCGGCAAGCCCGATCTCATATCGGTCGGATACCTTTCCGGAGACGCCGAACTGAACATCAGCAACGGGTACTTTACGACAGGAAACTGGGGGCTTTCCGTCGGCACATGCAGACGCGGCGTCTCCAAGCATCTGTTTGACCCGTTCCTTGAATCGCCGTATGCGGTCACGGGAACCGTCAACATGGCAGCCGGCAAACTGGAGGCAAAGGGCTGGTCGTTCGACAACTATCCGGGGCTGTGCGGTGGCATCATACTCGGCGATGCCCAGCAGTGGGAATCGGATCTCAACCACTGCTGCGGCGTCATGAACGTGAGCGGCGGACTGGTGAAGGGGATCGGTCCAGCATACAGCCCCCTCGGATTTGGACGCGGCACGGAGGGTCGTCTCGTCCAGACCGGCGGCGAGATCTCATGGGATTGCGGTGCCATCTATGACGGAGGGGCCTCGACATATCGCGCACGCGTCTGCGTCGGTGCGTTCGGCGGCACCGGAACATGGGTGGTGTCGAACGGAACGGCCACGGTGAAGAACCGTTTCTTTGTCGGCGGCGCGGTCACGAATGAGTTTGAGCGGCATCCGGGCAATGGCGGGTACGGACTGTTGTTCTTCAGAAGCCCGCCGCTTGCGTTCGGCGGCGGGGCGGTCGGCTCGATGGTCGTCGCCGGCGGCACGACGACGATAGAGAGCGGACTTGTTGTCGGGTCTGACGGCGTAGGCACGGTTGAGCTTGCTCCTGCGTGGCAGGATGCCGCCGGAAACATCGTCACCGGCAGGCTTGTCGTGAGCGACATGGTGCTTTCGAACCAGACGGCGTCCACGCTCAAGTTCGACCTCTCCGACCTCGGCACCGCCATGCTCTCGGTTACGAACAGCCTGACGTTCGCGCCTGGCGCGGAGCTGGTGGTGGATGCGACGCGGCTGAATGCGAACAGCGCTCGCGGATGGCGGAAGCTCATGTCCGTCGGCAGCTTTGCCGGAGACGTCCCTGCGCCGGAGTTCATCGTCACGGACGCATCCAGAAGATTGTACGAGAATGGGCTTTACCTGTTCGAGAGGAACGGCGAGAAAGGGCTTTGGGTCCACGCTGCGCCGCGAGGGATGGTCATTACACTCCGTTGACGCTAAGGACAGGATCATTTACGGACTGCTCAATCTGTGTGCCGCCGACCGTTCCTGACGCAGTGCCGCAAAGGCGCGGAGGACGCAAATCGAGAAACAACAATACGGGAACCATTAAAAGATGTCAAGTCACAGATATTGTATAATTGCCGACATGAAAAGACTTATTCCGCTGATCGGCGTAGCGCTGTCGGCGTGCATTACGCACGCAGCTGCCTCGTCTGCGTCGGATTGGCCTATCCTCAAGACATATTCGGGTGAGCATCTCCGCCGCATCAAGATGCCGCTCGGCGGAATCGGCACGGGAACGATATCGCTTTCCGGAAACGGTTCGCTGGTCGACTGGGAGATCCGCAACATCCCCGCCAAGGGCTATATGCCGAACTCGCAGGGTGTCGCAAGCGGATTCTGGATCCGGACGGAAGACTCCGCCGGGAACGTATCTGCGCGTCTGCTTGAAGGCCCGATCGACACCTCTCTCTACGAAGGTGAATACGGCTCTCCGGCCTTGAACCACGGATTCCCGCGATTCCCGAACTGCCGCTTCCAGGTCGCCTATCCGTTGGCGCAGGTGGAGCTGTCCGACCCGACCGTTCCGGTATGCGCCACGCTTGAGGCGATGAATCCGCTTGTGAAGGGAGATCCGGACGCAAGCGGAATTCCCGCTGCGCTTTTCAGGTGGCGGCTCACGAACCCTTCATCCGGCCCGGTCAAGGTTTCGGTGCTGGGGTTGCTCGTGTCGCCGGTTGGGCTTCCGCGTCCGAACGACAGTCGGACAAATCTCAACGCCCGCATCTCGACGGATGCGCTCGCCGGCATTTCCGTCGGCGACGGCGATGTCTCAGTGGCCGACAACACTCGCGGTCGCGTGGTGCTTGCCGTCCGGAACGGCATCGGCGACGTCACGACCGCATTCGACATAGGCGCGGGAGACTGGCGGACGCGCATCGACCGCTTCTGGCGGCGTTTTGTCAGCACCGGCAAGGCGGAGGATGTCGGTGGTTTCAAGGACAGCCATCCGATGGGGGCGGTCTGCGTTTCGTTCACGCTGTCCGCTGGAGAGACACTGCGCGTTCCGTTCGTTGTCGGATGGCGCTATCCGCATCGTCCGACATGGTGGGAGACGTTCTCGGACGGCGCGGCGGACGTTGGCAACCACTATGCGACGGTCTACCCGACGGCCGACAGCGCGGCGGAACGGCTGCTCTCCGGGCTTGAGGAACTTGAGGCGAAGACGGTGTCGTTCGTCAGGGAGGTCCTTTCCGTCCCTGCGCCCGACGTGGTCAAGGAGGCCGCGCTCTTCAACCTTTCCACCTTCCGCACGGAGACTTGCTTCAGGACTGCTGACGGACACTTCTTCGGCTGGGAGGGATGCGCCGACACGCAGGGCAGCTGCTACGGGAGCTGCACACACGTATGGGGGTACGAACACGCGCTCATCGACATCTGGCCGTCACTCGCGAAGGACATGACAGAACTCCAGTTCGGCCCGCAGATGGATCAGAATACGGGGCACATCTCGTTCCGCGTGGGTCTGCCTCTCGCGACGAAGGCGCGTCGCACGATCGCCTGCGCCGACGGACAGATGCAGTGCATCATCAAGGCCTACGAGAACTGGCGCAAGACGGGCGATGACGCATGGATGCGCGGCCTCTACCCGAAGATCCGCAAGGCGATGGAGTTCTGCTGGATTCCGGGTGGATGGGACGCCGACAAGGACGGCGTGATGGAAGGCTGTCAGCACAATACGATGGATGTGGAGTACTACGGCCCGAATCCGCAGATGGAGTTTCTGTATATCGCCGCGCTCAAGGCGATTGCGGCAATGGCCGATGCCGTCAACGATGCGCCATTCGCAAGGGAGTGCCGTGCCTTGGCCGAAAGAGGCGGCGCATGGACGGAGAAGAACCTGTTCAACGGCGAATACTACGAGCATCACGTCGTGCCGCCGAAGGGGCCGATTGCGGACGGCATAAGCGTCGGGAACGCGAAGGATCTCTCCAATCCGGATTTCCAGCTCGCCGCTGGCTGCCTTGTGGATCAGCTGCTCGGCGACTATGCGTCGCGCCATGTCGGACTTGGAGCGGTGGCGGATGAAGCCAACGCGAAAACGGCCCTCAAGTCCATACTGCGGCTCAATTCCAGCTCCAACGTAGGCGCAACGTACAACTGCGGCCGCGACTATGCGTTCCCGGAGGAGGAGGCCCTCAAGATGGCTTGGTATCCGAAAGGCCGGATGCCGGAGGTTCCGTTCCCGTACTATGGCGAAAACATGACCGGATTCGAGTATGTCGTAGCGGCAAGCCTGGCGCAGCGCGGAGATTTCTCCGCCGCCGAGAAGGTTGTGCGGGACATCCGCTCCCGCTACGACGGACGCAAGCGCAGCCCGTTCAACGAAGCCGAATGCGGCCATCACTATGTGCGGGCGCTCGCCGCCTGGACGGTTCTTGAGGCGTACAGGTTGTCCGCCAATGCCGCGTTTGGCGTTGATGCCGCCCTTGAGGCAATCGCCAATTCCAAGGATCCGTATGCAGCGGTTCGCGCACAGGCCGCGAAGCGTGTCGCCGAGATTCTGGCGACGCCGAACCGCGCAGTGCCGGCGGACGCACCGAAACGCTACATCTCGGAGAAATCGGGGGACGATGCGGCGGACGGGCTGACGCCGCAGACCGCATGGCGCACTGCGGCGCGGCTGGAGCACGAAAATCTCGCACCCGGTTCGTTCGTGCTTTTTGAGCGCGGCGGAGTGTATCGCGGTTCCGTGTCCGTCAGGAGCGGCGTCACATACACTGCCTACGGCACGGGACCGAAGCCGTGCATATTCGGTTCGCCGGCGGACGGCGCGGATCCCGCCAAGTGGGAGCAGACTGAGAATCCGCGTGTGTGGGCCTATCAGATGGACACCCGTGACGTCGGGACGCTCGTGTTCGACGGCGGCGCGGCGCACGCAATCAAGATCCTGATCCGCACGGACAGGAAGACCGGCGAGAAGTTCAACAAGTATACGGGGCGTCCGTTCAACTCGTATCGTGACCTTGACACCGATCTCCACTTCTGGCACGACTACTACAAGGGCGGCACGGGCAAGGTGTATCTCTACAGCGAGACGAATCCAGGTGTTCGCTTCAAGTCAATCGAGTTCAACGTGAAATGCCACGGCTTTGTCATCAAGGGATCGAATGACGTGACGATTGACAACATTGCAGTCAAGTACGTGGGCGCCCATGGTGTCTCAACCTGGACGTGCAGAAACCTCACGGTGTCCAACTGCGAATTCGACTGGATCGGAGGCTCGATCCAGGGCGAGGGCGTTTACGGTCGCGACTATCCCACGCGCTACGGCAACGGTGTGGAGATATACGGAGGATGCGACGGCTATGTTGTGACGAACAGCTGCTTCTCGCAGATCTACGATGCTGGCGTAACGCACCAGTTCGGAATCCCCGAACCGAAGGGCGCAGAGCGCTTCGACCAGAAGAACGTGCGCTACGTTGACAACGTGTTCGACAAGTGCAACTACTCGATTGAATACTTCCTGTCGATGAAGCACGAGAATCCCAGCCGGATGGAGAACCTGCTGTTCGCCGGGAACGTCATGCTGGACGCGGGGATTGGATTCTGCGAACAGCGTCCCGACCGAAACGAGGCGGCGCACATCAAGTCTTGGCAGCATGGCAACCGCAACCGCGCCAAGAACTATGTTGTGAGGGGCAACATCCTCTGCGCTTCCGGCGATATGCTTGTCCAGATCTGGAGCGGACTGAAGAACGAGGACGGTTCGTCCTCGATGCCGACGCTCATGGACAACCTGTTCATCGGACGCGAGGGCGGTCAGTTCGGCGTCATATCCGAGACGTCCACCGGACGCGAAACCTACGGGCCTGTTTCGCAGGCGTATGTTGACAGATTCGGAACCGGCAACCGCTGCGTGTTTATCGGAAAATGATCGGACTGTGCTTGCGGTTCGTGCATACGCACCGCCGACGCAATGCGCCCCCTCTGTCGCAGAGGGGGCGTTTTGCATAAGGGAACCGCAGAACCGACACGTATGGAGGCTCATGGTCTACGGTCGCCATGCGGTGATTCTGCGCCGCAATTCGGGGTGTGCGGTCGGGGATGATATAATACGCGCATGAATTTTAAGGATGGCGGAACCGCTTGTGTAGTGGCGGAACGTCGTGCCATTGTGGAATGAAAGAACCATACGTATGAAGAAGATGCTGGTTGTTGCGATGTTTGCCGTGTCGGCAGGCATTATGCGGAGTTATGCTGACGGTGCGGCCTTGGGCGCTGCACAGGCGCTGGATGTGCCGTTTGCCGCTGTCGCACCGACTGTTGATGGCGTGGCGTCGTCCGGCGAGTGGGAACGTTCGCTTCGCATCGTCGGCGCGGGAACGCCCGTCGACGCCCGCATGGCGGAGATTGCCTTTTCGTGGGACGACAGGTTCCTGTATGTTCTGTCTATGAGCGAAACCGCGCCGCGCGGACGTTTGGAGACATCGGCCGGAAGTCTGCCGGGGACGAGCAGAATCGTGATGGACGATTCGGTGGAGTTGTGGTTCGATCCGCCGAAGGAGATGCGTCACGCCGACGAGGCAAAGCGCTTCGGAATATTCCAGATGATCGTCAACCACAAGGGAGACTCGTTCGGCAGACACCACAGCCCCGGATACGGGTTGCCGGCGCGTGACTGGCGGTTGGACGAGGTGAAGGTTGCGTGGTCTGTCACGAACGACGTGTGGACGCTTGAGATGGCCATCCCCGCTTCCGCCTTTGGGTTCAAGGCGTTCGACAATTGCGAACTTCCGTTTCTCGCGGTGCGGAACTTCAGGCTGCAAGATGGCAGGCAGGCGCCGTTCATGAAACCTGGCGGCGGATTTGCGGAGTCCACATCATATCCGAAGATGCGCCTGTCGCGCAGCGCAAAGGCGCATACGCTCGACCGCCGTCCGGCGAATGCCGTCCAGTTTGTGTGGAACACGCCGGAGGCGAACATTGTGGCGGAGAGCGGCGCGTCCGGTGTGAGGCACGGTGTCGTGAAGGGTGTGAAGATACCGGTGCCGGGTGCGCTTGTGATGAGCGTGAACACTCTGCCGAAGATGGAAAAGAAGGGGTGGAGGCGCTATTTCTCCACGGAGTTCCGTCCAAGCGGCTACCTTGGATTTCAGGAGGATACCGTCAATGGACGGACGATGTTGTTCTTCGCGCACCACTTCAAGGATGTGCCGGCGCTCAACAAGCGGTTCAAGTGTCCTGCCGACGGCAGTGAGGCGGTGATTGCCGTAAACTTCGAGCCGAAGCGCATCTCATATTACTTGAACGGAATCAAGCAGGGCGAGACCGATCTTGCGGCCGATCTGTCAAAGGCAGCACTCGGCGATCTCGTGCTCGGCGGCGAGGCGGACGTCGATGTCAGGGACTGGACGCTGTATCGCCGTACGCTGTCCGACGGTGAGGTGAAGGCGTTTTCGCAAGGCGATTCGCCGGTTGGCGGAACGCTTGGATGGTATCCGTCGCTGAATGCGCTGGTGGCCGACATCACCTGCAATCTGGCGAAGCTCAAGGGGACTGAACTTGTCTGGAGCGTGTCGCGGCGAGACGGTGCGGTCGGTGCGCCGCCGGTGGCCGCAGGGACGCTGCCCCTCACAGGCGGTTGCTCTTCCGGCACGGGCGGGCTGACGCTTCTTCGCAAGGTTGTGCCGTTGGGCGTCGACCTGCCTGACGGCGACTATGTCGCATCGCTGATGCGCAAGGGTGCGTCGGATGCCATCTTCGAAAAGGAGTTCACGGTAAGGAAATACGCCTGGTTCAAGACTGGTCTTGGAAAGGATGATCGCCTTCTTCCGGGATTCACGGCCGTTGAGGCGAACGGAGATACGCTCAAATGCGTCGGGCGCGAGTATGTGATCGGGGCGAACGGTTTCCCGTCGTGGATTGTCGCCGACGGCGAACAGATACTCGCCGCGCCGGTTGCGCTTCACGCGGAAAAGGATGGCCGTCGCTGGACGCTTCCCGGCGGACGCTCGAAAGCGGAGCTGCGCCGCATCTCCGACACACGCGCCGAGTATTCGGCCGACGCCGTCGGATACTCCGTCAAGGGAAGCCTCGAACAGGATGGTCTGCTGCGGTTCATCGTCGATTTCGGAGATGTCGCGGCGGCAGACCGCATCTGGCTTGAGATTCCGGTCAAGAAAGCGTACGCCACGCTGTTCCACGCCTGTGGCGAAGGGGTGAGGGCGAATCCGGCGGGTTTCGTCCCGAAGGGCGAAGGGGCTGTGTTCAAGAGCCGCGACATCCCGCAGACCCACGTCTCGAACTTCATTCCGTACTGTTGGATCGGGACCGATACGCGGGGCATCGCCTACGCGGCCGACACGGATCTCGGCTGGGCGCACACCGACAGCCGGGACGCCGTGGAGATATACCGCAGCGGGAACGGTGACGTGTCCATCGTGCTGAACATCCTGAACGGCGCAAAGAGGATTGCCGGACGGCGCATTGAATTGGCGTTGATGGCGTCGCCGGTCAAGCCGATGCCCAAGGGCTGGCGCGGCTGGTCTGACGGATTCGGCTATCGTGGTACACGGACGGCGCGTTGTCTGGCCGCTCCGCTCTACTGGGGGAACTTCACCGGGTGGGCCGCCCGCTATCCGGCATGGGGCGACTTCGAATATGTGCGCAAGCTGCGGGAGACGATTGACACAGGACGGATCGACAATGCGTATCTCCAGCGGTGGATCGACCGCGTGTGCGGCGATGCATCGTCCGAGACGGCATGGGTGAACCGCAAGGACGCAGACGGCCGCCGCAAGACGGTGTCGGCGCATACATGGAGCGCGTTCCATACGGCAAAAAGTCTTCACGGGCAGCCCGACCCCATCCTCTACTTCTACACCTGCGATGCGGACAGCGCACAGCCGCTGGCCGAATACGCGGCGTTCAGGGACGAATGGGAGAACTGCAAGGTCGCCGTGCCGTCCTACGCCGACTATGCCATCTGGTATCTCGACAAGATGCTTGAGGCGGGGATGGGCGGCATCTACGACGACAACACGTTCATCTGCTGCAACTTCAACTGGGCGACGGGCGAAGCGAAGGTGGACGAGGACGGCGTCATCCACCCGTCGTTCGGAATATGGAACTCGCGTGAATATCGCCGCCGTCAGGCGAACGTCCTCGTTTCGCGCGGACGATTCCCGTGGATCACGGTGCATCACACGAACGGCAACATCCTGCCGGTTCTGGGATTTGCCGCCAATTCGATGGGCATGGAGTGGAAGTACGGGACAAGCGACTTCCAGACGCGCTTCACGCCGGACTACATCCGTGCCGTCTGTCAGGGACTTCAGGGCGGACTTTTCCCGACGGCGCTGGACGGCATCACGGGCTTCAGCGGCGCGGAGAAGCGTCCGGATCGGATTCGTGCCACGCGAACGATGCTCGCTTCACTTCTCGTGCACGAAGTGCGCCCCGTGCTTCAGCGAGGCAGCGATGCGCAGACGATTGTCGACGTGATCAACCGGCTCATGGATTTCGGGATTGGCGCAGAGGATTGCGTCTACACGGCGTACTGGGATGAAGCCAATCCGACGGTCTGTTCCGACAAGGATGTGCTGGTGTCCGTGTACCGTCGCGGCGACAGGCTGTTGGCGGTGTGCGGCAGCTGGGCCGACGGCGACCGCGCTGTCTCGCTGTCGCTCAAGTCCGGCTCTATCCTCTCTGCTAAAAACGCCGAGACGGGGGCGGTGCTTGCCGTGGCGGACGGAACGGTTTCGTTCAGTCTGCCGAAGCACGACCTCGCCCTTGTCGAGATTCGATTTAGCGCCGCCGAGTAGGTGAAAGGCCTCCTGCGATATCCGCATCTACGGCAAGTGTAAATTGCAGTAGATGCGGGTTGTCGGCAAGGAGTGCAGGTCAAGACCTCCTTAAGCCGCTTTGGCAAGAAGTGAATCGTTGGCATACTTATCGCCACCATGTTGACCCACGAGATGTTGCAACTTTCCGCTTTCCTTGCAACTTCCCGTGATACGAATGGCGATCATTCCGTATGGTATAATGTCGCGCATGGATTTCCAGTACTTCTGCATATTCGGATTCTTCAGTTTTGCGCTCGGCTGCTGCATCGCAAGTTTTCTGAACGTGTGCATTTGGCGTCTGCCGCGAAATGAAAGCGTCGTCAGGCCGGGTTCTCACTGCCCCAACTGCAACGCCCCGATCCGCTGGTACCAGAACATTCCGGTTCTCTCCTATATCGCGCTCGGCGGGAAGTGCGCAAAATGCCGCAGACCGATATCGATGCGCTACACCGTTGTGGAGCTTATCGGGGGTGTTCTGTTCCTGATGGCGTATCTCCAGTGGGCGATGCCGGCCATGCTTGGCGATGCCCCGGTGCTGGCGATGCGTCCGCTTTCTGCGCTACCTGCCGTTCCGGTGTGCTGGATCGTCATTTCGGGGTTGATTCTCGGCTCATTCATCGACCTTGAGCATTTCTATCTTCCGGATCGCGTCACGATAGGCGGAATGCTGATAGGCGTCCCCGCGTCCGTGCTGCTGCCGGAGCTTCAGCTTGAGCGCACATGGCTTGGTGCGCTGTGCTGGAGTGCGGGCGGATTGGCGTTCGGCTTTCTCTTCCTGTGGGGCATGGGGTGGCTGTTCTCAAAACTGTTCAGGAAGGATGCTCTCGGCTTCGGGGACGTGAAGCTCATGGGTGCGGTGGGGGCGTTCTTCGGCCCGACGGCAGTCCTGTTCGTGCTGATAGTGTCTTCGGTGATTGGATCTGTCGTCGGAATTGCGCTGATGGTGCGCGGCAAGGCGCGGCTCGGCGGCTTCACGGCGGTGCCGTACGGCCCGTTCATCGCAGTCGCGACGTTGATCTGGATGTTCTGGGGTCCGGGGCTGACTGCGGCATACATAAGGCTCCTTGCGCACTGACGGCATGAAATGGCGTGTGCGATATGCCGTTCGGTGTATGGGATAGGATAGCTGCTTTGCCTGTGTGGTATAATTGCCTGATATGAAACGAATTTGCTTGATGGTGATGATGCTGGCCGCGATGGGCGGCGTTGCGGCGGATGCCCCGGACAAGGACGGCAAGGCGGAGGGCGGGAAGTCCGCCGCTCCCGGACTTGCGGCGGAGAAGATGCAGATAAAGTGTTCCGTGTGCCGAGGCAAAGGTTCGCTGAAGGCAAGCCCGCCTGACGTCGGACAGTTCACCGGCAAGATCAACGACCGCTCGCACTGGGACGTGAAGATCAAGCCATGCCCGATATGCGAAAGGGGGCGCGGACGTCGGATCGTGTGGAATCTCGCGCAGCCCGAACCGAGCACCGAGGCGCCGTGCATGACCTGCGGATGGACCGGACTTGTCCAGTGCCGCAAGTGCGTAGCGACAGGAATAGTGGAGTGTCCGCGCTCGGACTGCAAGGACGGCTGGATCGTGACGAAGCAGCAGGGGCGTCAATCGTACAGGAAGCCGCCGGACGTGAAGCTGTGTCCGGAATGCCGTGGTGTCGGAAAGATTGCGTGTCCTGAATGCAAGGGGATGCGGGCGAATCTGTGCAAGAGGTGCTTCGGCACGGGGCGCAAACGCTGATGGGTGCGCCTCCCATAAAGATTCCCGGCGTCAGGTTCGAGCATCTGATCGGAACGGGCGGAATGAGCGAGGTCTGGCTCGCGTTCCACGGCGGACTGAACAAGGAAGTCGCGATCAAGGTGATGTTCAGGGATGCGGCGGCATCCGGCGAGGACATCCGGCAGTTCATGCTTGAAAGCCGCGTGATGGAGCAGATAGACCATCCCGGAATCGTCCATTCCTACGAGGCGGACTGCCGCGACGGACGCTACTATTTCGTTATGGACTACGTGGACGGCTACACGTTTGCGCTTTTCCTTGCACGAAAGGAGCGCCTCTCGGAGGCCGATGCGCTTCTCGTTCTCGACTCCGTCGCCGATGCGCTCGACTACGCCTGGCGCGAGCACAGGGTCGTCCACTGCGACATCAAGCCCGACAACCTGATGGTCGGCGGCGACGGCATCGTGAAGATAATGGACATGGGGCTGTGTCACGTGATGGGGCGCGGCGGCACCGGAAACCCGCACGGCTGCGAGGGCGGCAAGCCGAAGGATGTGATCGCCGGCACCCCCGCGTACATGTCGCCGGAGCAGATATACGGTGACACGGATCTCGACCCCGGCTCAGACATATACAGCATGGGCGCAACGCTCTACCAGCTTGTCACAGGGCAGATACTCTTTCCGGATCTTTCGAACGACGATACGCTTGCCGCGCACGTCAAGCCGGAGATGTCCGCCCCAGATCCGCGCACCGTCGTCCCGGAGCTGTCCGCCGGCCTCGTGCGCCTTCTGTCGAAGATGTGCGCCAAGGACAGGGCCGCGAGGTATGCGGACTGGAGCCAGGTGCTTGAGGATTCCAGGATCGTGCAGTCCGGCGGAATGCCCGCGCCGCTTCCGGAAGGGGCATTTTCGTCCGTGAATGAGAATGAACAGTGAAATGGAGAGCAAGACAATGAATGCAGTCAGATTGGCGGCGGTTGCGGCGGTATGCGTAGTCGCGACACCTGCGATGTCCGAACGGGTTGAAGTGGAGTGGCAGTTCCCGCTCACCCAATCGCATCAGGGGATCCCTTTCGGAAACGCCGTGAACGGCTTTCTCGTGTGGGGCGAAGGCCGTACTCTGAAGGTGACGGTCGGACGCGACGACACGTGGGATCATCGCGGCGGATACGACTGGCACGACGACCAGTGCTACACGAACATCGTGGCGGCTCTCCACGCGGGCGACTACGACAGGGTGAAGGATCTTTTCAGGCGCGGCGAACAGAAACCCGGCGAGCCGAGGAATCCGCGCATCATCCCGATCGGACACGTGGAGTTCACGCTTCCCGACGGCGTTGTGCTGGACGAGGGCGAGTTGGACACGGAGGACGGAATCGGCGAAATAGACGTTGTGCGTGAACGCGACGGCGAGGACTTGGGCGAGATTACGGTCGCACTCGACCGTGCGAGCGGTGTGCTTGCAATCTCGTGGCCGAAGGGCTGCGTCCCTGTCGGCGGCAAGGGCATACCGGCGTGGAACAGCCCACTGGTCAGGAAGGAACTGGAGAGCACACTCTTCGTGCCGCCGGTTGACATCATGCTCACCGACGGCGGCGGATTCGTGCAGACGCTTCCGGACGATCCTGCCATCGCCGCCGGATTCGTCTCAGCCGGCAGAGCTTCGTTTGTCACTGCGGTGCGCGGCGCGGACGGCGCTGCGGCCGGTGTCGCGCTCACAAATGCGCTGACGGACGGCAAGAAGAAGGGCTTTGACGCCGTGAAGGCGGCATCCGTCTCGTTCTGGAGAGAATGGTGGAGAAATACGCCCGCCATAGACGTGCCGGACGAGACGATCCAGCGCATCCACGACTTCGGAATGTACAAGTTCGGCTCGATGACCGGTCCGAATGGCGTACCCGCTCCGTTGCAGGGGCCGTGGACGGAGGAGTACCGTCTGCCGCCATGGAACGGCGACTACCACTTCAACATAAACGTGCAGATGTGCTACTGGCCGGCATACCGTGGCAACCACCTCGAATCGCTGAAGCCGCTCTTCGCGATGGTCAAGAGCTGGTGGCCGATCCTGCGCGACAACGCCCGCAAGTTCGTGGGCATCGAGGACGGGTTCATGCTCCCCCATTCGGTGGATGACAGATGCCGCCTCATCGGCGGCTACTGGGCCGGAACGATGGATCATGCCTGCACCGCCTGGACCTGCCAGATGATGTTCCGCTATGTCACGATGAGCGGTGACGTAGAATTCCTGAAGACGGACGCATATCCCCTCATGAAGGGCGCAATGAACGTGTACCGTGCGATGATGGAGGAGCGCGGCGGAGCGCTGTCGCTGCCGGTCTCCACGTCGCCGGAGTTCAACGACAATCCCGGCTGGGGACGCGACGCGAGCTTCCAGCTTGCAGCGGCTCACCGTCTGGCCCGCGACCTGATCCGTGCAGCGGAGATGCTCGGGGAGAAGCCTGATCCGATGTGGATGGACGTGGAGAGGCGTCTGCCTCTCGCATCCTTCGTTGGCGGCAAGCCCGGCGGAGAAATCGAGCTGTGGCAGGGGCTTACGCTCCCCGAATCGCACCGCCATCATTCCCATCTCGCCGGATACGTGCCGTTCGACGTGCTTGACTACGACGACCCGGCGATACGCAGGTCGACAATCGTCTCTTTCGACAGATGGCAGGCGGAAGGACTTGGGCTTTGGTCCGGCTGGGCGTTCCCGTGGGCGGCAATGCTGCAGCTCCACATGGGACACGCGGACGCTGCTGAGCTTACGCTTCACATGTGGGAGAGGATGTTCACCAATCCCGGCCACGGTTCGCGCCACGACCCGTACTTCCCCGGATTCTGCCTGATGCGCAAGAACACGTTCGCACCGTGCGGCGAGCCGGACGAGATAATGCAGATGGATGGCGCGATGGCCGCCACCGCCGCCGTGCAGGAGATGTTCCTGCATCAGCGCGGAGGTGTGATGCGGGTGTTTCAGGGCGCACCGCTCCGGTGGCGTGAGACGTCGTTCTCCGGAATGCTTTCGGATGAGGGGGTTCTGGTCGGCGCATCCCGCAAGAAGGGGAAGGTGCAGTACATCGACCTTGAGGCGACCCATGCGGCGGACGTGAAGATCGCGTTGCCGTGGGGCAACGGTGAAACCGTCAGCCTGAAGCTTGCGAAGGGTGAGCGCCGCCGCCTCTCGCCGCCGGCGAAGACGGCGAAATAGCGTCGCAGCCATAGCCCCATATCGCCACGCCCGTCCGTGTACACAATGCGCGGACGGGCGTGGCGCAATTGTTTTGTGCGCCATCACGGCGGTGGGCCGCGAAACGTCCTTTCGCAATCGCATTTGCGGCTTTTTTTTTGCCCCTTGTGCCACATTGGTGAAGAGCCGAAAAGTTGCATTTTGTGGTTGAAAAAAAAAAATCATTTTGGTAGATTACCTGTCCAATGAATTCAAAGCCGTATCAGGTTTCATGCGAAAGGGTGGAAAACAGATGAAAAACGCTGTTTCGGGAATGTCGGTTTTCAGTGTCAAGGTTCGCATCGCCGTGTTGGGTTGCGCCGTGTCGGTGGCCATGTGGTCGACTGAGCTTGGCGCGTATACAAACAACAACTGGATAGCGGTCGATGGATCTTATGACGGAGATTACACCAACGCGAACCACTGGTCGCTTGGAGTTGTTCCGGACATCGGCAATCGGGCAGTGTTCAATGTCGCGCAGTCGTACAAGGTGACGTTCCCGTCAGGCGTATTCACGAACAATGCGGCGTTGCGTCCGGCGGTCTATGAGGGGCAGACCGTTGAAATTGACGGTTCTGAGACTACGCTTGTGCGTGCGGATGATCCATCTGGTTCATATCCCGATGAAACGTTTGCGCTTTGCGACAATGGAACTTCCTGGCATTTCTTCAACCTTGAAAGGTACGCCGCGTTTCCGGCTGCCGATCGACATTCCAAGCCTGACTACCTTATCTCGAATTTTCAGTACAGGCTGTCATCCACCGCCTTGCACGTCGTCAAGGGTGAATTCATCAAAGGCACATACAACTTCTACGATCCGCCAGGCTCTTCGTGGACTGCGCCGCCGTACATGATTTTCTTTGGAGGCAAAGACTATGCATTTGTTGACGCGGAGCTTGTCTTCGGTGCGGATACGAGTTTCAGGTTTCCGACAGTGCGAATGCAGTCGAACGCCTCGACGAACAGGGTCGTCTTCGCCGGGCAGGCCTCGTTCCACGGTTCGGTAATGCTTCCGCACACGGGCAGTTACATAAGGGAGAACGACGCCGAGACGCAGTTCTGGCTGAAAAAAGGCGCAGACGTATCGTTCCGCGCCGGAATGTCCGCCGGAGGTCCTGGGAGAGACATTGGCGTCGGCGAAGACAGGCGATGGAACTTTTTCGTGGAAAACGGCGCGAGGCTCACTCACAATTACTATATCAGCCATTGGCGCGGACATTTGGGCTTTGACGTTGCGGGCGAATGGATATGCACCGATTCGGTGAACTTCAACTGCACGAACGACTCTCCGTCGATCCGCATCGTGATCCGTGATGGTGGCGCATTGCGCATGACGCCGAAAAACTCCGCCAAACCTTTCTACATGGGGAACGCCATAAATTGCGAATCGCCGGCAAGCTTTGCCGTCACGAACGCCTCCGTGTACAACTGCGGCAATATGCTTCTTTGCGGTTCGTCGTTCACAAACGCGCTTGTGGTGAATGATACAAACGGAATCTTCGGCATCGGGTACGGGGCGAAGCCTATGCCGGCGACGTTCAAGGACAGCGTGATAACTAACAGACATATCTTTGTATCGGGCTATCAGGGCGGTGCGGTTCTTGATTTCGACAACACGTATGCCCGTTTTGAAGGACAGATGTTCATAGGCGGATGGGAAAGCGTCTCGTCTTTGGCTGCGACGGCTACGGTGAACGTGACGAGCGGAAGGTTCGACTTTAACGGAAGCACAGGCGTAATCCATGTTGGCTATCCGGCAAACCGCTACGGCATCTTCAATTTCAGTGGCGGTGAACTGACTGCTACGCACCATACGCCCTTCAATGTTGGAGTTTATGGGAATGGCGAATTCAACCTCTCCGGCGGCACCGTGTCTCTCAATCATCTGCGCACTGGTTCATCGTATGATGCGGGCACGGACGGTTCTGTGGAGGACACAATCCGCATAACCGGCGGTACACTTGACATCACGTCAAGACAGCGTGGATACGGAATATCGATTTCGGAGCATACGAACCGTTCCGGTCGTCTGATTTTCAACGGCGGCATTGTGAAGTGCCATCAGATCTGGGGTAATGTCGGAAAGTCTGCATTCGAGGCGAACGGCGGTACGCTTGAGGCCGTCGAGTCGAACACCTACCAGATGTACGGGCTTGGCGAAGCGCGTCTCGGCGAAAAGGGGCTTACGGTCGATTCGGCAGGCTACAACATAACGATAGCCCAGTCGTTTTCGGACAAGGCGGACGCCGCTGGCTTTGGACGGCTCATCCTCACCGGAGACGGCGTGAAGACGCTGACGGGCGACCTGAGCGAACTTTCGTATGTTGAGGTTCATGGCGGAACGGTGGACATCACTGGGCGGACGGTCGAAAACCTCGTCCTCAACGGCGGCACCCTGAAGATCGATTCGTCCAAGCCAATCACCGTGACCGGCGACTGCGATTTCGGCGATGTGTACCTCGCGTTTACCGGCGGAGCGTCGATCGGCGACATTGGCTCTGTGCTGAAGCTCTCCAAGCCGTTGACCTCGGAGCAGCTTGAGAAATGGAGCAAGGCGGTCGTGATGTCGGGGCTTGACGATGGCATGGCGCTTACGCTTTCGCAGTCCGAGGACGGGAGCGGCGGGTATGAACTCAAGTATGAAGTACGCGAAGCCGGCATTACCGAGATCAACCTCGCGTCGGGAACGGAGACGCGCTCATCCAGTTACGAAAACGGTGCATCGGACATATTCTCAGTCAATGTCGCGAAGGATGCCGATCTTACGCTTTCCGGAACGCTGAAGCGTGGCCGTCTCGTCAAGAACGGGGACGGTGCGCTCACGCTCGCGAATGAAGACAACCTCTTTGTGCTTGGATGGGAGCTTAGAGGCGGCAAGATCGCGGTTGCGCTTGTCGATGCCCTTGGCGTAGGGAAGGACGGAAGCGTCAAGCCGGGAATGCTGCGCGACGGAACGCTTGAGTTCATTGGCGATGGCGACAAGACGCTTTACGCACCGCTTGAGATAAACGCGACAACCAAGACGAATGGCGTGATAATGAAGGTGGTTGGCGGCGACGTCACGATGCCTGCCCCGAAAGCGACGGCAGGTTCGTTCATCAAGCGTGGCTCCGGGCGTCTCGTCTGGGAAATTGAGGGCTCGCAGACGCTTGTGTCCGGCGATGGCTATGCGCCGTGGGGCCCTGCCGCGTGGCCGTGGTATGAATCGCAGATACATCCGCTTGTGTTTGACGAGCAAAACGGCATGATGCCGACGAATGCCTCGTATGGATGCTTCAACGTCACCGACGGCGAAATGGTGCTGCGCGGCAAGGGCGACAATGCGGCAGCACGCATCAAGGGCGTGGTCACGGTCGGACATCCCACACTCAACGGTTCGGTGCAGCCCGGACTGGTAATCGACAACTGCTCGGTGGATTTTCATGAGGGGTCAAGACATTTCGTCATCGCGCCCGGCGGCAGCACAGCCAGCTCGTTCGTCACCGATCCGTACCTTTTCGTCACCAATGGTGCGTACGCCAAGGTGGACACGCTCATGGTCAACCGGTTCAACCGCAGAAGCGACCTCGTCACGAAGGTGAAGGTGGCAGACCGCTCGACGCTCATGGCGACATACATCGTCCAGCCCAACCGTTCAGGTGAGAACGTGGCTGCGACGGAATATGAGATATTTGGCGGCTCCAGACTTTTGGCGGGCAGCGCCGGCATTTCGCTTTACCGTCCTGCGAAGATGACGTTTGACAACTCCATACTTGCGGCGAACGAAGACCTTGATTCCACGAAGATATATTGGGAGTCGCAGATTGCAACCGCATGGATAGACGCGAAGTTCCTTAACGGTTCGGAGTTCAGGTGCAGCGAGATAAGGACGAATGCGGCGTTAACGGCTGAAAATCCGTTGCGTATCACGTTTGATGACTCGAAGTGGATTCCGGCGAAGTCCGGCGATTTCACGTTCGAGTGCGAGATGCCGGAGAAGATCGTCATCGCGGTCACGAACGTCGGCCTTGTGCTTGACGTTCCGGCTGATGCCACATGGACGATGAACCGTCCCGTCACCGGCCCTGGCGGATTGGTCAAGCAGGGCGCTGGCACGCTGGCGCTCGGCCCGACGTCTGTCGGCTACACCGGAGTGACGCGC
Organism: uncultured Lentisphaeraceae bacterium; assembly: GCA_964567665.1. Taxonomy (GTDB): domain Bacteria; phylum Verrucomicrobiota; class Kiritimatiellia; order RFP12; family UBA1067; genus UBA1731. The sequence continues at coordinate 21,916 of CAZMNN010000008.1, read as the reverse complement.
ATTGATGAAGGCGCTGTCGATCTCGACGGCAACTCGCTGCCCGTGCGGGTCGGCGGAAGCGGCACTGTCATGAACGGCACAATCGCGAACGGCGGCCTTTCCGTGTCTGTCGCAGCCGACGGCACCGTTCCGGGGGCGATTCCTACGCTTTCCGATGTGGCGGTGACGGGATCGTTCAGGGTGGACGCAGGGCGCGGCGTCGGCAGCGAACCGCTTGAGCGTCCGTACAAGGCTGTCGCCGTCGCCAGATACGAGGGCGCGGCGCCAGACGTCTCTCGCTGGAAAGCCGTCAACCTCGGCATCCGCGAACTTGGCGGCAAATTCGAGGCGCATGACGGCGTTGTGTACATGACGCCGTACTACCGCAGCATGGTCATCAGCATACGCTGAGCATCCGGGAGGTGCGCACATGACGTCGATGTTTGCGGTGCTGTTCGCGGCGGCGCTTTCGGTTTCGCCGATGCCGCAGATGACAGATGCGGGGAACTGGTGGTCGAAGCGGCTGGCGGACAAGAAAAAGCTCGTTGAGGCCGGCGGCTCCAAGGTCGTGTTCCTCGGCGACTCATCGGCGCACTTCTTCGAAATGGGCGGCAGCGGGATGGGCCGGCCGGTTTGGGACTGCTATTGGGCGGGCGAACCGCACAAGGCTCTCAACCTCGGATTCTCCGGCGACCGCACGGAGAACCTGCTTTGGCGCATCACCGAGGGCGGAGAGCTTGACGGCTACGACGCCAGGGCGATAATCCTCTCGATCGGGACGAACAACACCGGATACCGCAACGATCCGGCCGGAGACACAATCATCGGCGTGAAGCGGATCCTTGAGGTCATCCGCGCAAAGCAGCCGGACGCCGTCACGGTGCTGTGCGCGATTCTGCCACGCGGGGAGCGTCCTGACAATCCGATGCGCGTCCGCAATGCGGTCGTGAACCGCGAACTGCAGAAGTATGCGGACGGGCGGAAGGTCGTGTGGTGCGACTTCTCGGATCGGCTTCTTTTTGCCGACGGCACACTGCCGGCGGCGATCATGCCGGACTTCCATCATATGCGCGAGGAGGGCTACCGCATCTGGACGGCGGCGGTGCTGCCCTATGTGAACGCGATAATGAGGGGAGAGCCGATGCCTCTTGCCTCCGCATATCCGTCAAGCCTCTGCCGCGAGGCGTTCCATGACGGAAAGACGGAGGCGACGCGAGCCGTGACGCGCATCGCCCAGCCGAGCTGGCGGGGGGCGGACTGGTGGGGCGACAGGTTCATGCGCAACCGCATGGCCGTCCGCGACAGAAAGGGAAAGATCGACATCGTGTTCGCGGGCGACTCCATCACGCACTTCTGGGAGGACTACGGCGGAAAGGAGTACGCCGCGCTCACGAACCGCTACTCAATCCTGAACCTCGGTTATGGCGGAGATCAGACGCAGAACCTGCTGTGGCGTTTTCGGCATGGAGAGCTTGACGGCTACCGGGCGAAGGCTGCCATGCTCATGATTGGCACGAACAACAACGGTATCGGCGGATACAACCCGGAACACACGGTCGATGGAGTGAGGGCCTGCCTTGACGTCCTGCGCGAGAAGCAGCCGCAGGCCAAGGTCTTTCTCATGGGCTATCTCCCCCGTGCGGTCGGCACGGCGGACGGCGATCCTGCAAAGGACGGCGGGGCGGACGGACGCAACCGCATCTCCGGCGAGAAGCTGCGTTCGCTTGCCGACGGCAGGAACGTTGTCTATGTGGATATGTACGATAGGTTCCTTGTGGACGGCAAAATCCCGAAGTCGCTGATGGGCGACTACATCCATCCCACAGAGAAGGGGTACGCCATCTGGCGAGAGTGCATGGAGCCTGAGTTCAGGAAGGTGATCGGAAAATGAACAGATTGAGTCTGCTTGCCGTTTCGTTATTTGCGTACACGTCGCTTTTCGCCTGGAACACACGTCCAGGCTGGCCTGCCGTCCCCTCGCAGAACAACTCCCGCATCCAGTGTGCGCTTGCGAGAGGTGACGCAGACCGTCCAAGCGCGGTCTTTCCGCTCTGCGAGCCGGGCAAGCCTGTCGCCTGCTGGTGGGATGACGATGCGCTTCATGTCGGAAGCCGCGTCTTCAGGTTCAAGACGCTTGGCGTAGAGCCGAAGGACGGCGCTTCGTTTTCGGTGGACATGGTTGCGGACAACGGGAAGACGATGCGTCTTGACATCGTGCTTGACGAGGATGCGGCGGCATACCGTGTTCCTGATTTCGGCATTTTGGGAAACAGAACGATAGACCTGCCTGTTTCCATCTCCGCGAAGAGGGCCGGTTCGGTGCGCGTATTCTCAAACGCCGTCGGTGCGCGTTCGCCGCGTTTCATCCGCGACAAGATAATCAAGGTCAAGGCGGGCGAAACGGTTGAAGCTCGCATCAACGGCCCGGCGCCTGATTCCGGCAACCACATCTTCAACGTGTTCGACGCCGACGGGACGGTTCTTTTCATGGCGTTCTATCCGTTCCATGACCCGGCGGTGAAGTTCGCCTACCGCACGGTCTTCTCCGACCCCGAAAAGATGACCCTCGTCATGCGCGTGGATCAGTGGGTGTCTCCCGATGAGAGATTTGACCTTGCGATACGGATGCAGGATCTCTTCACCGGCGACGACGCGGGGTTCTCCGCAGTGAAGCGGCTCGAATGTAAAACAGGGATGTTCGACATTCCGTTCGACGTGACGGCTCTGAGGCCCGGCACGTTCAAGATGCTTTACAGCGTGAAGGATGCGGACAGCGGAAAGGTGATACATTCCGATTACGCCTACTACGCGAAACCGGACGGCAAGTGCATCTGGGACGGCACGGACTACGGCGCTGACGACACCGTTCCGCCGCCGTGGACTGCGCCGAAGTTCGGTGACGGCGGCTTCTCCGTGTGGAACCGCAGGGTCGAGTTCGGCGGAAAGGGGCTTGTGCGATCCGTCACATCCGGCGGAGAGGAGCTGCTCGCATCGCCCGTCGCGGTGGATTTCGATGGCTGTACGCTTGATTTCAAGGTTGTCAGCGTCTCGCGGAAGGCGGCGTCCGCCGATTATCTGCTCAAGGCGCAAGGTGTGGATGTCACGGCGGTGGCGCACGTTGAGTTCGACGGATACATGTGGTTTGATGTCACCTGCGCACCGCCGAAGAATACGCTCACGGTGCGGGTGCCTGTGCGGCGCGACAGGGTGGTCGGCTTTGACGACTGCTCCGATCCGATGAAGAAGCTTGCCCTGCCGAGGGGTGTCTCCGCGAATGTCGCATACAGCCCGGTGGAGCGTCCGTGGTGGTGGATGGGGGCTGCGGTCGGCCTGATGGGCGGCATTGAGAGCGTACGCGGATGGAACTGCCGCAATCTCGCCGAAGGGGTGCGCTTCAGGGCTGACGCAAACGTCGCCGAGCTGTCGATGCAGGTTGTCGATGTGCCTTGCGGCGATTCCGGCAGACGCACCTTCGGCTTCTATCTCCAGCCGACGCCGGTGAAGCCGAAGAACAAGGCGTTCGCCCTTCAGCCGCGCAGTGAACTCGTGACCTGGACAGGCACGATGGCGAGGTTCTTCGACGTGAAGCTGCCGGAATTCGTTGACATGGAGAAGCTCAAGAGGTATCAGGACATTCAGAAGAAGGGCAAGCGTGTGTTCTTCTACAACGGCTCAAGGGTCAATTCGCCGGTTCAGCCCTGGTGGGGCTGGCTGGGGCAGGACTGGAACGACTATGGCGATCCGGCGTTCTTTGCCGAGGAGGTAATGTTCAAGAGCAGGGCGGATCGTGACCACGGCGTGTGGGTGACTGGATGCCTGAACTCGAAGAGCTTCTTCGACCACAAGCTGTGGACGACCTGCTGGTTCCTGAACAATCCCGATTTCGGCGTGATGGATCTCTACTTCGATCTGGCCGCTCCGTCGAAGGGGTGCAACAACCGGGTGCACGGCTGCACCTGGAAGGATGCGTTCGGACGTGTGCAGCATGACGGAACGCTTCGCCGCTGCCGCGAGTTCCACAAGCGCGTCTACCGCGAACTGAAGAGGAAGAATCCCGATGGCGCGATGCTCGGACACCTCCAGTATCAGCGTACGCCTGCGGACGTGTTCTTCGACCGCCTTTGGATGGGCGAGACGTACGACCGCTTCATTCGCGGCACGATGAGCTACTACGATGTGCTCAATCCGGAGATGATGCAGATCCAATATGCGTCGCGTTCAAGCGAGGTCGTGATAGACATGCTTCCGCAGATCGACCGCGCCATGTCGATGTATGCGCCGGAGAGGCTTGCCTCGTACGACCCCCATTCGCCGGAGAACGACCGCGTGAACCGCCACGCGACGGTCTATTTCAAGATACACGACCTTGAGGTGACGCCGCAGGGGCGCGGCGCAGACCAGTGGGAGCGCCCGGATATCGTATTGCGCAAGTTCGGCCCGTCGCGCACCCATTCCGCGTACTACAATTCCGGCTGCCCGGTTTCCGTCTCCTCACCCAATCCGCGCTTCCTGTATGCGCTGTTCTCCGGGAACGGACGCAGACTTCTCATGCTTCTCAACGACACGGATGCGGAAGTGTCTGAGACTGTTTCCGTCAAGGGGCTTGCGTCGTCCGGCAAGGACATCTTCAACGGACGGACGTTCGACTTCTCTTCGGGCAGATGCGATGTGCGTCTGCCGCCGCGTGAATCGCTCTGCATCCTTTTCGAGTAGCTGGATACTGTCATCTGCGCTTTCAGGCAAGACGGCATTGCGGTGCGGCACACCTGTGGTATAATCCGGCGCGTGACTGAACGCAAACGGAAAGTTTAGCGGATATTGGCCGCGCTCTGGATGGGCGGCATGTTCGGGCGGAGAAATACCTACAGGAGTGCAATGATGGACTTGAGGTTGTTCGCGGGTGTGTTCTGCGGTTGCGTCGCCGTTGCGGCGACTGCCGCGACGGTGCGGGATGCAGGAGGGCTTCCGCCTGACGGGTACTGTCCGCCGCTGATCTCGAACGGCGACTTGAACATGCTCGTCGATTGGTGGGGCGGACAGGGCACGAACGAATATTGGCGTCTCGCGACGGAGGTCTACTGGCAGGGACGCCGCAGCGTGGCGCGTGAGGCGAGGCTGTTCGGCTTCGGGCGGTTCTCGCCGACATTGTCCGTCGACGGGCGTGATGCCGGGCTTCCGCGCTCGTGGTCGCAGACGCTCGACGTGACGAACGCGGTTGTCGTGTGCGAGGGCGAGCATCCTGGAGTGCGCGTCGAGACGCGGATATTCTGTGCGCAGCAGCGCAATGTGATCGGCATACGGCGTACGTTCCGTTCGTCGGACGGAAAAAGCCACCGGATTGAGTGCGGTCTCGGCTACGAAATCGCGCCGCACGACAGGTTGACGGGAGAGTGGCGGAATGAAGGGACGGTGCGCCGCTATGTCGGCCGCACCTACGGGCATCGGGTCATCGACTTCACCGTGTCCGTGTTGGCGGCAGACGGCGGCGCTTTGCCGCGCTCCTTCGTGCTGACTCCGGACGAGGCGACGACCGTCGACGGATTCATCGCGTTCACGGACACGTTCGAACTGGAGGATGTGGGGGATTCTCCGGAGGTGCGTCAGGAGAAGATGGCGAAAGCACCGCCGTCCGTCCGGGCGGAGGCCCTGTGCGCCGAACTGCGCAAGGTCGGCTTTGACGGACTTTTTGCGGAACACGCCAAACTTTGGCGAGGCTATTTCGCGGAGTCGTTCGTGTGCGTCCCGGATGCGGACATCCAGCGGATGTATGATGTGGCGCAGTACCATCTCAGGTGCAACGCTGGGCGGTGGGGATTCCCGGTCGGGATATTTCCGCACCATTGGCAGGGGAAGTACTTTGGCTTTGACGAGACGTATATGCACGACGGGCTGGTCGCCGCCGGACACTTCGCTGTCGCGCAGCGCAGCCCGGACTGGCGCCATTCCGTGATGGACTGGGCGCAGATGCGTCAGGGCTACTACATGAAGCCCGGCAAATACGGTGCGCGGTGGATGTGGATGTCGCTTGAGGATGGCGACGTCGAGACGGCCAGCATTGGGTTCTGGCTCGACCACATCTTCGCGATGGGCACAATCGCTCGCAGCGCATGGACGCAGTACCTGTACGCCCGCGACGGACAGTGGCTCGCCGAGAGGGGCTATCCGGTCATCCGCAACTGCGCGCTCTTTTTCCGCAACAACTGGATATTCGAGGATGGCGGCGGCGTGGCGCACATCGGACGCTGCACAGACCTGGAGCGTCTTGGGCCGTCGCGTGACAAGGCGTTCCTGACGACCTGCGGCGCAATCTATGCGCTTCGTGCGGCGGCTGACGCTGCGGACATCCTTGCGACGAATGCGGTAGAGTCTGCGGACTTCCGTGCGGCGGCGGACAGGCTTGTGCGCGGTCTTCCTGTCTCGGAGGACGGTTTGCGCTATGTGGCGTACGAGGGTTGCCGTGAGGAGAGCGTGGGGACGCTGGGCGGCCTCTATCCGTTCCCCGTGCTCGGCACCAACGACATCCGTCAGGTGAATGCGGCGCGGCGCTTCATGGAGAAGGGGCGGTCTGCCGGGAACATGTACCCGATGGGCAGCAAGGTGTGCCCGTGGTACGCCGGAAAGATGGTGGCGTCCATGGTTGCGCTGGGAGACAGGGATGAGCCGTACCGCTGGCTTTCCGAGGCGGCCTCCGCGCAGGGGCTGTTCGGCGAGACGTGGGAGATCAACGAGCCGCAGCTGCGCATCCATCCCTGGTTCACGACGGCGAGCGGAATGTGCGCCTACGCGCTGGCGCAGATGCTTGTCGCCGAGATAGGGGGAGTGCTTCATGTTGCGCCCGGCGTTCCGAATGTGTGGAAGGACTATGCGTTCCGTCTGCCGACGTCCGCAGGGGTCTGGGTCGACTGCGAGGTGCGCGGCGGCGTTCCCGTGCGGATTGAGTTCCACGATCCGCAAGGTGCCGTCCGGCGATTGCCGTACGTGTTCGGCGGAAAGCGGTTTGACGCACAGGTCGGCATTTCAGATCCTTGATGCGAAGAGGGTGCGGTCGATTGCGTTTTTTATGCGTGGTGTGCTATAATTACGTGAAATTTGCTTCAGTCCGTCTTGGGTTGGGGCGAAAGTCACCACAAACAGGAAAGGATGCGTGCCGAATGAGAAGAACAGTGATCCCAGCCGTTGTGCTGTCCGTACTTTGTTTCACTGCGTTGGCGGATGGAGAGGTTAAGCCGCCCAAGAGCATCTTCGGGGAGACTGAGGCCGCAAAGGCGCAGCGGATGGCGTGGTGGACGGAGGCCCGCTTCGGCATGTTCATCCATTTCGGGCTTTACGCTGTCCCTGGCCGCCACGAGTGGGTGCGCAGCTTCGAGGGCATTCCGAACGAGGTCTACGACAGCAAGTACCTTCCGCGCTTCAATCCGGATCTCTACGACGCGAAGGAGTGGGCGAAGATGGCGAAGGCCGCAGGGATGAAGTATGCGGTGCTGACCACGAAGCACCATGAGGGCTTCTGCATGTGGGATACCGCCACGACGGACTACAAGATCACGAAGACCGAGTTCGGCCGCGACGTCGTGCGCGAGTTCGTGGATGCGTTTCGCGCCGAGGGGATTCGCGTGGGATTCTACTTCTCGATAATGGACTGGCATCATCCGGACTACACTGTCGATGGTCCGCATCCGCTCTTCAAGAACGTACACGGCGACAAGGCTGAGGGCGTCGCGAAGCTCAACGCGAACCGCGACATGAACCGCTACCGCAAGTACATGTTCGACCAGGTGCGCGAACTCCTTTCCGACTACGGCCGCATTGACATCATGTGGTTCGACTACACGCCGAAGGGTCAGTTCGGGAAGACATGGCAGGACTGGAACGCCGTTGAGCTGATGAAGATGACGCGCAAGCTTCAGCCCCACATCCTCGTGGACAGCCGTCTCGACCTCATGGAAAGCGATGACGGATGGGATTTCGTGACACCGGAGCAGTTCAAGGCGGCGGAATGGCCGACGGTTCGCGGCAAGCGCGTACCTTGGGAAACCTGCCAGACGTTTTCCGGAAGCTGGGGCTACCACCGCGACGAGAACACATGGAAGAGCACCCACCAGCTCATCGGGCTTCTCTGCGACACCGTCTCGAAGGGCGGGAACCTCATCATGAACGTAGGCCCCACGGCGCGCGGCGAGTTCGACTACCGTGCCAAGGACAGGCTTGAGGGTTTTGCCAAGTGGATGCACTTCAACTCACGCGCAATCTACGGATGCACCGAGGCGCCGAAGGATCTTGCGGTTCCGAACGGCACCGCTTTCACGTACAATCCCAAGCGCAACACGCTCTACATACACCTCTACGACTATCCGATGGGATTCCTCCCCATAGACTTCTGGGAGAAGGTAAAGTATGCGCAGTTCCTGCACGACGGCTCGGAGATAAAGATAAGGCGTCCGCCCGCTCGCCATGGACAGACCGGTGAGGTGCGGCAGCTTGGAGGTCTCACACTTCCGATGCTCAAGCCGAACGTCGAAGTGCCGGTGATAGAGGTCTTCTTCGATTGACGGACGGCTCCGGATTCGGAATTTGCAAAGGCGGTTCCGGAGAGCGTCGGTTGGATCGTTTCCGCAAAGGCTTTAAAACTAAACGCGAAAAAATATGAACAGATATCTGGACAAATTCATGGCCACGTTCCCTTTCGAGGGACTTACGTACGATGACGTGACTCTCGTCACGCAGTATGCGGACTTCCTGCCGGACGACGCATCGCTTGAAACAAAGCTCACGTCGCGCCAGAAGATGAAGATTCCGTTCGTCTCTGCGGCCATGGACACCGTGACGGAGGCGCCGATGGCCGTTGCCATGGCGCTCGCCGGCGGAATCGGCGTAATCCACAAGAACCTCGAAGAGGATGAGCAGGCCCGCGAGGTCGCCAAGGTCAAGAACTACCTGAACGGACTTATATCTAAACCCGTCTGCTTCCATGCGAACGACGACATCTCGTTCCTCCGTTCGGAGAAGAAGCGCATGGGTCTCAAGTTCAACGGCTTCCCCGTGCTTGATGACGAGGAGCGTCTTGTCGGGATGATCACGTCGTCCGACATGCGCTTTGCGCCGCTTGAGGCGCGCAAGCTTTCCGATGTGATGCAGAAGGCCATGGTGACGGCGAAGCCCGGTACATCGCTCAAGAAGGCCTATGACATCATGCGCGCCAACAAGATCGGCAAGCTCCCGCTCGTCGACAAGAACGGACGGGTCGTTGGCCTCTATTCGTTCACCGACGTGCAGCGTCTCGTCGAAAACCAGAAGCCCACGTACAACTGCGATGAGCAGTTCCGTCTCAGGGTCTCCGCCTCGGTCTCCGGCGGAAAGGGCGACCTCTCCCGCATGGAGAAGTTGGCTGATGCGGGGGTGGACGTGGTTGTGGTCGATTCCGCCCACGGACATTCCAAGGGCATCATCGAGATGACCAAGTACATCGTGAAGCATTTCCCGAAGGTGGACGTTATCGCCGGAAACATCGCGACTGGCGATGCTGCGCTCGCTTTGGCGAAAGCCGGCGCCCACGCCGTCAAGGTTGGCATCGGGCCGGGTTCGATCTGCACGACGCGCGTCGTGTGCGGCGTAGGGATTCCGCAGCTCACGGCCGTCTACTCCGCCGCCAAGGCTCTTCGCGGCACAGACGTTGCGGTGATAGCGGATGGCGGCATCAAGCTCTCCGGCGACGTCCCGAAGGCGATCGCCGCCGGCGCCGACTGCGTCATGCTTGGTTCTGTGCTTGCTGGCACGGAGGAAAGCCCTGGCGAGAAGATATACTCCAACGGGCGGCAGTACGTCGTCTATCGCGGCATGGGTTCGATGGCCGCGCTGAAGAACGGAAAGGGATCCCGCGCCCGCTACTTCCAGGACAACGAGGCCGAGGACGATCTTGTTCCGCAGGGAATCGAAGGCATGGTGCCGTATTCCGGACACGTGAAGTCCATAATGACGCAGTTCTGCGGCGGGCTTCGCGCTTCGCTCGGCTACTGCGGCACGAAGACGATCCGCGAACTTCAGGAGCGCGGCAAGTTCTACCGCGTGACGGCGGCGGGACAGCGCGAGGCGCGTCCTCATGACATCACAATCACGAAGGAAGCGCCGAACTACCGCACATAAGGCGTTGAGCCTGTCGGTTTTTGCACATGCCGCCATCAAGGCTGGCGTCCAACGCGGATGGCCGGCCTTTGGCGGTTGTATGTAGACAAGGAGGGAAATGACAGCCATGGAACGTCAGACGATGGAGACGGATATTGTTGTGACGGGATTCGGTCCCGCGTCCGCAGGGTTCCTGCTCACGCTCGCGCCGGAACTCGCCAAGATGAAGGAGGACGGCACACCTCTGTACGAGTCCAGGGTGATGCCGGGGATGCCCCTGCAGGTGATGTGCTACGAACGCGCCGATGATACCGGATTCGGCGTATCCGGCATTGTCACGAAGGCGGAGGCGATTCGCGCCACGTTCCCCGGAGTCGACCTTGCAAAGGAGATTCCGAACGCCGCCGACGTGTCGGCGGAGGAGACGACGTATCTTTTCGACCATCTCGGATGCTCGAAGCGCTCGTTTGGCACACGTTTCATCGACGGGTGCTTCCGTCTCGGAAAGGTCTTCATGAAGGGCGGCGAGCATCATGCGAGGGAGCTTCCGTTCACGCCGCCGTTCATGGACAAGCGCGGCGGCCTTGTGCTAAACATGGGTTCCCTGATGGGTTGGGCGGCCGGCAAGGTCATGGAGACCGGAATGGCGCAGATATGGCCAGGATCGCCCGTGGCATCGCCGCTCTTCGATGGCGACCGTGTTGTCGGCGTTCGGATGGCTGATCAGGGTGTCGAGAAGGATGGTTCGCCGACCGATGCATACATGCCCGGCATGGACGTAAAGGCGCGGCTGACAGTTGTTGCCGATGGACCCGTCGGCGCCGTCGGACGCGCTTTGGACGACAGGTTCGGTCTGCCGTCCGGACACGTGCGCAACGACTGGGGCGTGGGCATGAAAGCCGTAGTGCAGCTGCCGGAGAGCTGCCGGCTTGAGCCGGGCACAGTGATCCACACACTCGGATTCCCTGAGCCTGAGATATTCGGATTCTTCTACGTGCATCCGAACCGTACGGCGTCCATGGGCATATTCGTCGCGCCGTGGCAGGATACGCCTGTGCGCACCACATACCGCTATCTCCAGCACTGGATGATGCACCCGTACATCTGGCGGCATATCGAGGGCGGAACGCTTGTCTCGTGGGGCGCCAAGTCGATACAGGAATCCGGCACTGAGGGTGAGCCGTTCCTCTGCGGTGACGGATTCGCCCGCATCGGTGAAGGTTCCGGCACGACGGACTGCCTGGCGAATGCGGGGGTTGACGAGGCCTGGGCCTCCGGGGCGATGCTTGCGCGGAACGTGCTCAAGCTGCTTGCGGAAGGCAAGGATTTCACAAAGGCGAACCTTGAGGCGACGTATCTCGCCGAACGGAGGTCGTCTGCGCTCGACAGGCGACTCAAGAAGGCGACCCATGCGCGGGCAGGTTTCAACAAGTCGTTCTTCTGGGGAATGGCTGGCGAGGGGCTTTGCGGCATGACCGGCGGTCTGCTGAATCTCGGTTGGCTGTTCAAGTCGGTGCCTCCCGCAAATCGCATCCCGGAGCTTTCCGAAGCCGTCAAGGGACGCAAATGCGACATGGAGGCGCTTGCAAAGGGCGTCACGGAGGCGCGGAAAGCCCGCAAGCCACTGCACGATGCGGTGATGGACGCCTGCGGCTGGCCGCAGATTCCGTTCGACGGCAAACTGCTCGTCACGCATCAGGATGCCCTGCTGATAGGCGGCAAGGTGCAGGCCGCGCCGGGATTCGCCGACCATGTGCGGTTCGCCGATCCGTCGCTCTGCCGCCGCTGCACCAAACAGACGTGCGTGGAGATATGCAGCGCACAGGCGATCATGCCCGGAGACGAAGAGGGCGAGCCGCCGAAGTTCGACCGCGAGAAGTGTGTGCACTGCGGAGCGTGCATCTGGAACTGCGCAATGCTTCAGCCCGGCACGGAGAAGTCAAACGTCGTCTTCTCCGCCGGCTCCGGCGGACTGCATTCAAACGAGAACTGACGGATGACCTGGGACATCCGTCCGCTGTGGTATAATTTCCGCAATATGACAGGGATAGACAACGTTGAGACAAGGAGGTTGAAAGGGTGAACTACGCACAGGCCAAGAAGCTTCTGGCCGAGAACGGACAGGAGCATGTGCTGCGTTTTTGGAACGACTTGGGCGTGAAGGAGCGTAAGTCGCTGCTGGCGCAGATTGCGTCCATTGATTTCGGTGAGCTTTCTCGATGCGGGAAAATGCTGTCCGCAAAGGACGCGAAGCCCGATGAGGGGCAGAAATCCGTTGCGTCGCCGACGGCTCCGAAGGTTGCGGTGCTGAAGGGCAAAGCCTTGGATGCGGCGGCGGATGCCGGCGCGAAGGAGCTTGCCGCCGGTCGCGTAGGTGTGCTGCTTGTTGCCGGCGGGCAGGGTTCCCGGCTTGGATTTGAAGGCCCGAAGGGAGCGTATCCGATAGGGCCGGCCACCGATCGCCCGCTCTTCTACTTCCATGCGCGTAAGGTGCTCGCCAAGGCGAGAAGATACGGCAGGAGCGTCCCGTTCTATGTGATGACGTCGGAGGCAAACTACGATGCGACGCTCGCCTGCTTCCGCGACAACGGTTGGTTCGGACTGGATCGCAAGGACGTGTTTCTGTTCAAGCAGGGGATGTGGCCGGGAATGACGCCTGACGGCAAGATAATCCTCGATGCCCCTGGACACGTGTTCATGTCGCCTGACGGGCATGGCGGACTTCTCGCTGCGCTCAAACGGTCGGGGGCGCTTGCGGACATGAAAAAGCGCGGCGTCCGTTCCGTGTTCTTCTTCCAGGTGGACAATCCGCTTGTGGATGTGGCCGACGAGGCGTTCATCGGCTACCATGTGCTTCAGGGCAGCGAATACACGCTCAAGCTTTGCGCCAAGCGCGACCCGTACGAGAAGGTCGGAATGCCGATGAAGTTCGGCAAGACGTTCAAGATGGTCGAGTATACGGAGATGACCGACGAGCAGTGCAACAGAAAAGGCAGGGACGGGCGTCTCTACTTCCTCTACGGCTCGCCTGCCATCCATGTGTTCGACAGGGCGTTCCTCGACCGCGAAGCCTCGAAGCCGATGCCGCTCCATCTTGCGCACAAGAAGATTGCGATGGTGGATGGCGGCGGAAAGACGGTAAAGCCGTCCGCGCCGAACGGGTACAAGTTCGAGAAGTTCATCTTCGACATTCTCCCTGACGCAAAGAGGGCGGCGTTTCTGGCGTTTGATCAGAAGGACGAGTTCTCTCCCGTGAAGAACGCGGAGGGCAGCGACTCACCGGCAACGTGCAAGGCTGACTTGCAGGCGAAATGGCTCCGTCAGCTTGCGGAACGCGGAATCATCGTCAAGGGCGATGCAACGGTGGAGGTGGATCCGTGCTCTCTCTGATCATTGCTTTGACGTGCGGGGCGGCGACGTGTCTTGCCCTGGGTCTGACCGGGGCCATGGGTTGCGGCTGGAGCATATTCTTCGGCATCCTTGCGTTCGGCGCCGTTCAGATCGCCTTGGGCGTGGTTCTTCAGCGGAAGGTGAAGGCTGCGATGAAGGCGGTGGAGCAGACGCTGCTTGAGGGGCAGAAGGCTCTTCAGGCCAAGATGCAGCGCTGGCAGGTGCGTCCGCCGAGTTCGCTGCAGGCCGCCCAGAAGGAGATTGCCGCCGATCAGCGGAAGTTTGTCGACGCTGCGCTTGCGCTCACCGAGCCGCTTCACAGGTTCGACAAGTGGATTCCGATGATGAAGCGCCAGATCGCAACGGCGCAGTTCCAGCTCTACTGGATGGTCAAGGAATACCGGAAGTGCGATGCTCTGATGGACAAGGCTCTGTTTGTCGATCCCACGATGTACGCCATGAAGATGGCTCGCATGTACACGCTCGGCAAGTCGACGGACGAGATCCGCAAGGTCTACGCCAAGGGTACGCGCCGTCTCCGCTATAACCAGAACGTGCTGATCGCCGCCGCATGGACGTGGATGCTCGTCAAGCGCAACGAGGTTGATGCGGCGTTCAAGGCTCTCAACGAGGCGCTCAAGAACAGCGACGACGCCACGCTCAAGGCGAATCGCGAAGCGCTTGCGAACAACCGGGTTGCCCATTTCACCAACTCCGGCATCGGCGACACCTGGTGGGCCCTTGGACTTGAGGAGCCGAAAGTCAAGATGCAGCGACAGAGGATGCAATGGCGGTAAGGAAGGCCATAGTTCTCGCGGCGGGCTTCGGAACGCGCCTGAGACCGTTGACGGTGGCGCGTCCAAAGCCCCTCCTGCCGATCATGGGCGAGCCTATGCTTGCGAGGGTTCTCGATATGCTCGTGTCGTGGGGCGTGGAGGACATCAAGGTCAACGCGCACTGTCATGCTGATCAGATTGAAAGGTTCGTCTCTGAATATTGCGGTGCTGGAGAATCTGGTGGTGGCGTCCGCAAGGGTGTAAGCATAACCGTGTCCCGTGAGGATGCGATTCTCGGAACAGGCGGCGCTTTGCGTCCGTTGGAGGGATGGATCGGCGACGAGCCTTTTTGGCTTGTGAACGGTGACATCGTCGTTGAGGATTTGGATCCGGAGCCTATTGAGGAGGCGTTCGAGAGGAGCGGACGTTTCGCGTCCTGCTGGATGTCGGAGGATTTCGGGCCGCGAACGGTCGAAGCCGATCGTGAAGGGCGCATATGCAACTGGAAGTCGGACGATGCGGGATACCCCGGCACGTACACGTACTGCGGAGTGGCTCTGCTGTCTCCGGATGTCCTGCGGCATCTTCCGCCGCCGCGTCCGGCGGAGGGCGTAAACGGCGAAGGCTTCTGCTCTGTCGTTGATGCGTACGAGAACGCGATGATGAACGATGCGAAGTTTGTCGTCGGGGTGCAGGAGCCGGAAGCGTGCTGGTGCGATGCAGGCACGGTGGCGACGTTCCGGGAACTCAACTCCGGCACCATGGCGCCTTCGCTTTTCGGGGACAGGCGGCTTGACGCAGTGGTTGCCGCGCTCGGATGGAAGGACGAAAGCACTTTGGCCGAGTTCCTCGATGCGCGTGGATCTGACCGTATGCTCTACCGTCTCTATCGAGAAGGGGTGTCGGACAGTGCGCTTGCGGTGGTGTACGAGACCGTGCGGAAGGAGAACGCAAACACGAGGTTTGCCCCGCTCACGCGCTTCCTTGACGGATGCGGCGTGCGCGTCCCAAAACTGCTTGCCGACCTTCCGGACAGCAATGCCTACGCGACGGAGTACGTCGACGGACGCTCGTTGGAGGCGTTGGCGAACGAGAAGGGGACGGATGTAGTAAGGCTCTATATTCCCGCCGTTGAGATGCTGAAGTCGCTCTGGAAGGTTGCGTCGGCCGGAAAGTCTCTGCCGGTGCTTGAGCCTCCGTTCGATGCCGCGCTCTTTGCGTGGGAGCGAAATCTCTTTGAGCGCGAATGTCTGATCGGCCGCTATGGAATGGAGGGCATTCCCGATGATGTGCGCGGCGAGCTGGAAGGTGTCGCCGCTGCGCTTGCCGATGAGCCGCAGACGCTTGTGCACCGTGATTTCCAGAGCGCAAACCTCCTGTACCGGGCGTCAGACCTTCAGCATCCGTACATGATCGACTATCAGGGTATGCGGCTCGGCCCGGCGGCGTACGATGTCGCGTCGCTCCTGTACGATCCGTATGTGCGCATGGACGCTTCAGACCGCAGGCTTCTTGCCGGCGTCGCGGCGAATGCGCCGGGTGCGCCGTCGGAGAAATCCATCGCGCTTGCGGCCGTGCAGAGGCTGTGCCAGGCGCTCGGCGCCTATTGCAGACTCGTATCCGCCGGACAGCCCCAGTTCGCGAAGTACGTGTCCCGCGCCGCAGAGAACCTGCACCATGCCGCGCATGAGGCCGGACTGAACGCAACGGCGGAGTTTTCGCACAGACTTGTCGAACTGTCGGGCGGACACGCCCATGCATCATCGTGCCGCTGCGGCTCGGTGTGAAAGGTTGACGAAAAACGCCACTGAGGAATCCCGGAAATGCGAAAGTCACGGATAAAGAGTTTCTTCAGGAAGCTGCGAAGCGACGCAACAAAGCGTCCCGGCTGCGTTGTCGCGAAGGTCATGGGCGCCCCGAAGCGCTTTCATGCATTCGATCTCGGCAACGACACGATAGTGTTCGAGCGCGACGTGTGGCAGCACATGGACGAACACGCATCCGTCCTTCTTGTCGAGAAGAACGACCTTGTGCCAGGGACGTTCGGACATCTCATAACGGTGACGGGCGGCAACCACAGCGTTGCGGCGCTGCCGCTGCTCTCCGGCAAACTGTGGGATCTGTGCGATCTGCCTCCGGAGCGACGTTCGGACGCCATGACGTATTCGGTGCTTGTCGCCAACGTGGTGGGCGGCAGGTTGGAGATATCGCAGCGCAGCGTTCCGTGCGCCAAGGTGGTGACGCTCGATGACTGGCTCGTGCACGGTCTCGGCCTCTCTCTCGAGGATGTGGTGATGGCCGAACGCAACGACGAGACGCTTCAGCACTACCGCGAGCTTGGCCAGGAGTGGCGCGTGAAGCCGCTTGCGTGGTCTACGGCCGGAATCCGCGCCGCCGTTGCGCAGAGCCGCAAGCGCATATCGTCCACGCTGAACTACTACCATTCCGTGAAGGGCGTCCACTTCCTTTCATGGCCGGAGTTCCACAGGTTCGCCGGACTTGCCCGCACTGATTTTCAGGCGTTCCGCACTGCACTCTCCGAAATGGTCGGCGTATTCGAAGGCAATGCGGTGTCGTTCATGCGCATGCCGAAGTTTCATGGACATCATGAGATCGAGCTTTTCGGACTTCTTCGCGGAAGTGCGCTTGAGAAAATCGTCCCTGAACTTGAGGAGCTGCTCGGCGATGCCGACGCCGATCCCGGAAGGGCGTCGATGCGCATTTCGGAGATTGATGCCCAGTTCCGTTCGCTGCTTACGCGCCCGGAATTTGCCGATGAGACGTCGAAGGAGTTCCTGCAGTCGCTTTACATGAACCTTACGGGCGAGGTGTACGCCACATCCGGCGAAGGTGCGGCGTTTGCGTTTGACGCTCGCCGCACGGCGCTTCCGGGTGCGACGTTCGTCAACGGTGCGCCGATGTTCCATGTCGGTGCGGACAGCCGTACCGAGGTGCTTCTCTCGAATGTCCGCCAGATCTTGAGCAAGGATGAGTTCATTGAGTACGCAAACGTCTACGAACTTCGGACTGAGGACGAGGATGGCGAAGATGGAGTGGCCTTGGGCAAGGGGCAGACGCGGGAGATATCGTTCAAGACGAACTGCCGCCCGCTGGTGTCGTCGTTCGTCGAGAAGCGGCTGTCGAGCCTGAACAACGGATACGGCGCATACGTGCTTGCGAGGATCGAGTGCCTGAAAGCCGTCGGCGTAAGCCTTCCGGAGTACCGGATCCTGCGCCATGTGTCGCTCGGCGGAGGGCGCGTGTACGACTACTATATCCGTACGCGCTGCGCGGGAGAACCGCTCAGCCGGCTTCCCGCGAACCTGATTTCGGACTCCGTTTCGCAGGATAGATGCGTATTCCTGATGGGGGATGCCGCAGCGCAGAACCTCGTGATGAAGAAGTACGATGAGGGGTCGAAGTCCGCACTGTTCGGCGTCGGCAAGGAGATATACCGCTTCACGTGGGATGCGGAGCTGGACAGGCTCATGCCGGGCAGAGTCTCCACGTGCTCCCTTCGCGGCACGTGCGGCTGGCCGGACATCTCCTGCACCGAAAGGAATTTCAAGGCCGCCGCAAAGTTCTACATGCTTGCCTATGCTGATGCGTTCCTTGCGTTCGTGCGTGACCGCGAGGTGACGCCGGCAAGGCGGACGATGCTGTGCGAGCGTTTCCTTGCTGGCTTTGAATCCCGCACCCGTGCGATGTCATTTCGGCTTACGCGGTACAGGGAGGAGCTGATACGGTTCTCTCCGCCGATTCCAGGCAGGTTCTCGTTCACGGAGAAGAAGGAGTTCCTGATGCGGGCGCTGATGTGGCAGGCGGCGAATCTTGACGAGTGCCGCAACCTGTTCATACGTTTCGTCAACAGCAGAAAGCCATGCTGAAGTACGTGTTGAAACGGCTTGTAGAGGTTGTTCCGACGACTTTCGGGATAATCGTGCTGACGTTCCTTCTGTTCAATGTGGTGGGCGGTTCGCCCGCGCAGGTGATACTCGGCAAGAACGCCACGAAGGAGTCGATAGCCGCGTTCAACCACAAGTACGGATACGACCTTCCCTTGCCGAAGCAGTTTGCGAGGTTCTGCACGGATCTGGCGCACGGTGACTTCGGAGTGTCAACGGAGGCGGACGAGCCGGTGCTGGACGTGCTGAAGCGCGGAGTGGGTCCGTCGCTTTCGCTTACGGTTCCGATCCTGCTTGGCGGCACTGCGCTTGGGTTGACCTTGGCGATGCTCTGCGCCGCATGGCGCGGCGGCCTGTTCGACCGGGTTGTGCTTGTCGGCTCGACCGTGCTCATGAGCGTCAACTATGTAGTGTGGGTTCTTGCGGGGCAGTTTCTGCTGGCGTTCAAGCTGCGGCTGTTTCCGGTATGGGGCTATGAAAACGCATTCTATCTTGTCCTGCCGGTTCTGATAGGCATCGTCTCCGGACTTGGCGTGGACGTGAGGTTCTTCCGCACGGCGATTCTCGACGAGATATACAAGCCGTACGTCCGCACTGCGCGGATGAAGGGGCTTTCCTCTGCGCGTGTGCTTTTCGTCCATGTTCTCCGCAACTCGCTCATCCCCATAGTGACGTACGTGTCGCTTGCGATTCCGTATCTGTTCACCGGTTCGCTGATGCTTGAAAGCTTCTTTGGGATACCGGGATTGGGAAACGTGTCCATCAACGCCATCCATTCCAGCGACATGGCCGTTGTGCGAGCTGTTGTTGTGCTGGGTGCGCTTCTGTATCAGGGTGTGAATCTTGTGACCGACTTGCTGTACGCGTGGCTCGATCCGCGTGTCAGGCTTGCGTAGTGCGAATTGCACCCCAAGTGACGCAGAAAGTCTTCGATTCGCATATGTCGTGGGTGTTGCTGGTGACTTGTAAAGGGGTATAGCCTTCCTCTTCGTCGATCCACATGGCCGTCCTTTATTTTTTGCTGACCCATTAGATATTACCCAGTTTGTCAAATAGGAAGGACACTCCGCAAATAGTCCGGCGGTTTCTGTTTTGTCAAATACTGGACACTCAACGATCTTTCATTGACGCGGTTTATACTGCTCCTGCATACGCCGCCGTATCTTCTTCAGGCGATTCAGAACGCACCTGCGGCGCACCATTCCGCTGAGGTCAGCCTTGTGCGCTTCGAGGTGCCTGCGCTATCCGGGAGACATGAGATGCCTGCGTCAAGCATTCGCATTCTCTATGTGCGGTCGGCCTGGGCGTATGCCATGCGCTTTGCGCCGATGTATTCGGTTGTCGCCATTCGTGACATGTTCATGCCTCCAGTTTCTCACAGTGTCCAGTATTTGGCAAGCGGATACCCCCACCCCGCTTGCCGAGAGTGTCCGTTCTTATGGCAAACTGCGCAAAAAACATTTTTCGCTCATTTGGGTTGATAAAAAAAAAAGCATATGCTATATTCGCTGCCTGTTGGGAAAAGTAGGCCTCTAACCGAAAGGAATCGCAACATGAATATGGCAGAACGGATTGCCGCTGCGGCGGCTCTTGCTGTGGCCTTGCCGTTGACGGCGGCGGCCGATGATGTGCCGTGGGTGTATGATGCAACAGCCCGCACGGCGGAAGTCAGCTCATCTGCGACCTGTGTCGCAACTGGCGGCATCGAGACGTTCGGCACGGAGGGCTCCGATTCGAACGGACTTGGACGCTTCCGCAGCATTTCAGGCGCAACGCGGATCGTTGTGCGGTAAATCAATCTCACAGACGGGAAAGGACATACACAATGAAGTTTTCGGCATCGGTTCTTTGTGCCGTGCTCGGTGCGGCGCTCTGCGCATCCGCACAGCCGGCGGTGAGCGACGTCACGCTCAGCCAGGACGTAAACTCGTGCATGGTCACGGTGGAATACAAACTCAGCGAGACGGCCATCGTCACGGTGGACTTCCTGACGAACGGTGTGTCCATCGGCGGTGCGAGGTTCAACAACGTTGTCGGTGATGTGCATAAGGTCGTCTCGGTGGGTGATGGCGAAAGCGGCACGGTGCGCAAAATATGGTGGCGTCCCGAGAAGGGTTGCCGTAATGCGCTCCTGCCGAGAGATCTGCCGGTTGCGGTGCGTGTGACGGCGTGGGCGACGAACACGCCGCCGAACTACATGGTCATCCGCATCGAT
>CAZMNN010000008.1:0-1522 GCA_964567665.1 uncultured Lentisphaeraceae bacterium | reverse complement strand
AGACGGCGGACGCGCTTCCGTTCCCCGGCGGCGTGCAGAACGACCTCTGCAAGACGGACTATCTCGTGTTCCGGAAGTGTCCGGCGGCGAACGTGAAGTTCCGCTGCGGCAGGGCGGAAGGGGAATGTAACGTGGCCGAGGCAACCCCGCCGCATTATGTCAAATTGACGAACGATTTCTATATCGGCATCTACGAGATGACGCAGAGGCAGTTTGAACACCTTAACGTAAAAATTAAATACAAAGACAGCGGCGGCGCCACGCAGTACACCAACAATCTGTCGTTCTTCACCGCAGACCATAGGATGCGTCCGGTCGAGAACATTGGAATGCACCAACTGCGCGGTTGGGTCAACTACGATGGCAACAATACAATTGAGAACGGAAAGCGCAAGTACTGGCCTGAGAGCGGACACGAGATCATGAAGAGCGACGGTACCGACGCCACACCTAATGCGCTGTGGAGTGTCAGAGAGATTACGGGGCAGGCGTTCGATCTGCCGACTGATGCACAGTGGGAGTTCGCGGCTCGCGCAGGCAAAGGCGGTGTTTTGCCGGACGGTGAGATTCTGAAGCTTGGATCGTCTGCCGACTCCCCCGAAACTTTGGAATCCACCGCCCGCGTTGCGCGATATGCACGTTGCGAATTGTCCATGGACATCACTGTTGCTCCGGAGAATGCCGTTGCGACTACGCCGCCCTCTGCCGGCGGTACGGCCATCGTCGGGTCGTATGAACCGAATGACTGGGGCATCTACGACATGACGGGAAATGTGAATGAGATGTGTCTTGACAACTATGTGCTGTACAACAACACGAGTTATTTTGCAGACACTTCAAGCGATTGCGTCTATGTCGATCCAGTCGGTCCGTCGACCATCGCAAATAAGGATAGCAACAATAACGGAAGGCTGCGCGTCATTCGCGGAGGCTCGTGGAAGACGGGTTTGGGCACTACGCTTGTGCCGTATCGCAACGGAGTTTGGGGACTTAGCCCGAACACGGATGTCGGTTTCCGCCTGTGCCTGACCCTGCCCTGACGGAAGCAACGCGGATCGTTGTGCGGTAAATCAATCTCACTGACAGGAAAGGACGTACACAATGAAGTTTTCGGCATCAATTCTCTGCGCCGCGCTCGGTGCGGCGCTCTGTGCATCCGCACAGCCGGTGGTGAGCGATGTTACGCTCAGTCAGGACGTAAGCTCGTGCAGGGTCACAGTGGAATACAAGCTCAGCGAGACGGCCATCGTCACGGTGGACTTCCTTACGAACGGCGTGTCCATCGGCGGCGCGAAGTTCAACAACGTCACCGGAGACGTGCACAAGGTCATCGAAGTGGGTGATGGCGAAAGCGGTGCGACGCGCAGAATGTGGTGGCGACCGGAGAAGAGCTGGCCCAATATGCTCCTGCCGCGCAAACTGCCGGTGACGGCGCGTGTGACGGCGTGGGCGACGAACACGCCGCCGGACTACATGGTCATCCGCATCGATTCCGGCACGCAGCATCTCCCGGCGGCGCAGC
>CAZMNN010000007.1:0-85082 GCA_964567665.1 uncultured Lentisphaeraceae bacterium | reverse complement strand
CGCCTCGAAGCGTACAGGGCAGGCCTCAGCGGAATGGAGCTCCACAGGCGCGTCCTGAAGCGTCTGAAGAAGATACGGCGCATTCAGGAGCGCTACAACATGGCTAGGCGCATGGGCGCAGACCTTTCCACCTTCGCGGCCCGTCCGGCCTTGGCGCTTCGCGCCACCCCTTCGGGGGCGGCCGTCCTTTGCCGCGAAGGCGGGTCTGCACCAGGTGGCGGGACTAGACAGAACCACGTCAATGAAAGATTGTTGAGTGTCCAGTATTTGGCAAACCAGAAACCACCAGTCTATCTGCGGAGTGTCCTTCCTATTTGACAAACTGGGCGAGATATTGCAACTTGCCTGAGATGTTGCAGGTTACTTGTCAAAGTAACAGCCGAGATATTGCAACCTCTGGCTGCTTTGCGCCGATATGCCATGTTTGGTATAATCCGCCACCACTCCGTTCAATCGGCGGAGACACAGCAGCAAAGGCAGTATACAGAAGGCAAAAAGCAATGTCATTGAATCGTCGTTCGTTCTTGAAGGGGTTTGCGGTTTCCGCAGCGGCGGCATCCGGCGGATGCGTCTGGCTTGGCGGCACCGGTCGGGCGCGTGTGGTCGCGAAGGGGCAGAAGGTGCGCCTTGGCGTGGTCGGCGTAGGCGGAAAGGGTACGTTCGACTGGATGCAGATGCTCGCCGCAGGTGCGGAGATCGTTGCGTTCTGCGATGTGGATGCGAGGGAGATTGAAGAAGCCCTTGTGCAGTTCCAGAAGCTCGGCGGCGATCCGTCGAAGGTCAGGCGCTATGCGGACTGGCGCGTCATGCTTGAGCGAGAGGAGCGCAACATCGATGCAATTACCGTCTCCACTCCCGACCATATGCATGCGGCGATTGCGGTGAACGCGATGAAGCTCGGACTGCACTGCTATGTGCAGAAGCCTCTTGTCAGAACGATCTGGGAGGCGAAGCGTTTTGACGAAGTCGCCCGCGAGAGCGGAGTGATTACGCAGATGGGCAACCAGGGTTCTTCCGGTAGCGGGCACCGCCGTAACGTGGAGCTTCTGCAGCAGGGCGTGATCGGCGACATAACTGAGGTACACGTATGGACTGACCGTCCGATCTGGCCGCAGGGGCTTGACGCAAAGAGCTTTGCCGCGCTTCCCGGCGAAAGACCGCCGGATGCGCTCAACTGGGACGGATGGCTCGGATGCGCCGCTGAGCGCCCGTACATCGGCAACCGTCCCGAATCGTATGTGTTCAACTTCCGCAACAAATGGGCGGCGCGTCACAAGGGCGTATTCCACAAGTTCAACTGGAGGGCATTCTACGACTTCGGCACAGGTGCGTTCGGCGACATGGCCTGCCACACGATGAACCTGCCGTTCCGCGGTGCAGAGCTTGGCGTCGTGACGAAGGCCGAATGCAAGATGTCCGTAGAGCCGAACGACGTTGCGTACCCGGCGCGTTCCGTCGTCGAAGTCACGTATGCGCCGCGCAAGAGCCGCATACGCAAGGGGCATACGCTTCCGGAGACGAAGGTTGTGTGGTACGATGGCGATCATCAGCCGCCGGCGGAGATAATGCCGCAGGTTGTGGCAACGCTCACGAAGGTGCCTCTCACCGGCTGTCTGCTAATCGGCACAAAGGGCATCATGTGCTCCACTAACGACTACGGTCAGGAGGCGCTGATTGCGCTGAACGGCGAAAAGAAGGTCAGAAGCACCACCAAGCACCCCGCCTGCAAGGCACTTGGCTCGTATCTGCCACGCCGCAGGGAGAAGGGCGAACTCGGCCAGTACGGCGAGTTCCTTGACGCCATAAAGGGCGAGACCCCGATGATAGAAGAGACGCATTCGCGCTGCTATGCCGACATCGAACATTCCGTTCCAATGCTCGAAGGAATGCTCGTGGGCTGCATCGCCCAGCGCGTTCCGGGTGTGCTGACGTGGGACAGCGCGAACCAGGTGTTCGTCGGCAGCGGCGAAGCGAACAGGTACGTTAAGCCGTACATCCGTTCTGGATGGGAGTTCTGACGGTGTACGGTCGCATAGCCGCCGAAGTAGGCGTAAGGGAACCCCAGGTCGCCGCCGTTGCGCGTCTTCTCGGGGAGGGGAACACTGTGCCGTTCATCGCCCGCTACCGCAAGGAGGCGCACGGCAACCTTGACGAGGTTCAGATACTGAAGGTGCAGGAGCGCATTGCCTACTACGCGGAACTCAACGACCGCAGGGCAACGATCCTGAAGTCCATAGAGGAGCAGGGCAAGCTCACCGACGATCTTCGCGCCCGCATTGAGGCGTGTATGGTGAAGAGCGCACTGGAGGATCTGTACCAGCCGTACAAGCCGAAGCGCCGTACACGCGCAATGATTGCCAAGGAGAAGGGGCTTGAGCCTCTTGCGGACATCCTGTGGGCACAGGGCGACGAGACGCCCGATGCCGCCGCAGCAGCGTTTGTGGATCCGGCGAAGGGCGTGGAGGACACCGCCGCCGCACTTGCCGGGGCGCGGGACATCTGTGCGGAGCGCATTGCGGACATGGCTGACGTGCGCGGTCTCGTGCGCAAGGCGTACGCGACAAAGGCGGTCGTCAAGTCGTCCGTCAGCCTCACCAAGCCTGACGGACCGACGAAGTTCGAGCAGTACTATGATTTCGAGGAGCCGATCTCGGAGATGCCGTCCCACCGCTTCCTGGCCATCAGGCGAGGCGAGGCGGAGGGTGTGCTGTTTGTGCGCCTTGTCGTCGACTCCGCTCCGCTTGTCGACAGGATGGGTGAGCTTGCGGGTGTGAAGGGGGCAAGCCCTCTCGCCGACGAACTCCGTCAGGCGGCGGCCGACGCCTACAAGCGGCTTGTCGCGCCGGCCTGCGAACTTGACGTGATGATGGAGAAGAAGCAGGCGAGCGACAGGGCCGCCGTGGAGGTGTTCGCGGAAAACCTGCGCAATCTGCTGCTTGCTTCTCCGCTCGGCGAGAAAAGGGTGCTTGCCATCGATCCGGGGATACGCACCGGATGCAAGGTCGCGATGCTTGACGCAACGGGGAAATTCGTCGGCAACACCGTGATCTATCCGATGCAGAAGCCGGATGAGGCCCGCGAGGCGATCGCCAAGATCGTATCCCGCTACAGGCCGGAGGCAGTCGCGATCGGAAACGGGACGGCTGGCCGAGAGACGGAGGCGTTTGTGCGCACCGTGCTCAAGGCGATCGGGGCGACGGATGTTATGGTGGTTTCGGTATCTGAATCCGGTGCTTCGGTGTACAGCGCGAGCGAGGTTGCCCGTGAGGAGTTCCCGACGTTGGATCTCACTGTGCGCGGTGCGATATCGATCGGGCGGCGTCTGCAGGATCCGCTTGCGGAGCTTGTCAAGATCGACCCGAAGGCGATCGGCGTGGGACAATACCAGCATGACGTATTCCAGCCGCTGTTGAGCGCGAAGCTGGACGATGTGACGGTGAGCTGCGTGAACAATGTCGGCGTGGAGCTGAACACCGCGTCCGCGCCGCTGCTCACCCGCGTATCCGGCATCGGCGCATCGCTTGCGAAGCGCATTGTGGCGTGGCGTGACGAGAACGGAGCGTTCAAAAGCCGCAGTGAACTGAGGAAGGTCTCCGGACTTGGCCCGAAGGCGTTTGAGCAGTCCGCCGGATTCCTTCGCATACGCGGCGCAGCCAATCCGCTCGATTCGTCCGGTGTGCATCCGGAGCGATATGCGCTTGTTGAAAGAATGGCGGCGGATCTCGGCGTGGACGTGAAGGATCTTGTGCGCAACGGCGAGCTGGTTGATCGCATAGACGCAAAGAGATACGTTTCGGATGAGGTCGGCGAGCCGACGCTGAAGGACATCTTCGACGAGCTGAAGAAGCCGGGGCGCGACCCGCGTGCGGTGTTCGAGCGTCCGGCGTTCCGCGAGGACGTGATGACGATCGATGACGTGAAGGAGGGGATGTCGCTTGAAGGCGTCGTCACAAACGTCACGGCGTTCGGCGCGTTCGTGGACATCGGGATACACCAGGATGGGCTTGTGCACGTGTCGGAGATCGCCGACAGGTTCGTGCGCGATCCTGCGGAGGTCGTGAAGACCGGAGACCGCATCAAGGTGCGTGTGATCGGCGTAGACAAGGCGAGAAATCGGGTGTCGCTTTCGGCCCGTACGAAGCCCCGTCCGGCTGCGGGTGTCTCCGGTGGCGGACCGCGCCAGTCGGGACTGCGTAGGGTCGGCGGCGAGCATGGCGGGCGTTCCTATTCGAGCGGCTTCAGCTGCAATCCGTTCGCCAATCTGTAGCCAGCATCCCCTGCCGGTTCGGGAATCGGCAGGGGATGTGCTATAATACGCACATTAACTCATCTTTATCTGGAAAGGAGTGTTGCCATGGCCATAAGCGGAGGGCTGATTCTGTTTTTCATCATCGCAATCGTGGTGCTTGTCGCGATTGCAAAGACCGCTGTGATAGTGCCGCAGAATACGGCATACATTGTGGAGCGGCTTGGAAAGTACAATTCCACCCTTGAGGCCGGTTTCCACATCCTTGTGCCGTTCTTCGACAAGATTGCGTACCGGCACACGCTCAAGGAGCAGGCCATAGACGTGCCGCCGCAGCAGTGCATCACCAAGGACAACATCGCAGTGGACGTTGACGGTGTTCTCTACATGCAGGTGATGGATCCGGCCAAGGCTTCGTACGGAATCGGCAACTATCTCTTTGCCACTACGCAGCTGGCGCAGACGACGATGCGTTCCGAGATGGGCAAGCTCGATCTCGACCGCAGCTTCGAGGAGCGCACGTCCATCAACGCGGCGATCGTGGCCGCAGTCGACAAGGCGAGCGATCCGTGGGGCATCAAGGTCACGAGATACGAAATCAAGAACATAACGCCGCCACAGACGATCCGCGACGCGATGGAGAAGCAGATGCGGGCGGAACGCGAAAAGCGCGCAATGATCGCCGAATCCGAGGGTGAGCGCCAGGCGAAGATAAACCGTGCAGAGGGCGAGCAGCAGCAGGCCATCAAACTGTCTCAGGGTGAGCGCGAGCGCCGCATCAACGAGGCGGAGGGACGCGCACGCGAGATCACTCTCGTTGCGGAAGCTCAGGCGGAGGGCATACGTAAGGTGGCCGCCGCGCTGAACGAGCCGGGCGGACTCAACTCCGTGAACATGCAGCTCGCACAGCAGTATCTTGTGCAGTTCGGACAGCTTGCGAAGACGAACAATTCCATGATAATACCTTCCGATCTTGCCGATGTCGCCGGAGTGCTGAAGGCCTGCACCTCCATAATCAAGCCCGGATCCGGGACTGCCGGCAAATGAGTGAAGACCGTAAAAACATAACCGAAAGCAATAATAATCAATGAAACCTGTCTTGCTGTTGGGGTCGGAGGCGTTCTCTCCGTTTCGTCTTGATGCGTTGAAGAAAGCGATGGGGCAGCTTGTCCCCGGAATGGAGCGCGTTGACGTTCGTGCCCGCTGGGTGTATGCGCTTGAAGCCGAGAACGAGGACGGCATTCCCCAGGAAAGCCTTGAAAGGGCTTCCGCGCTTCTGAACGTCGGGCAGGGCGGAAACGCCGTCGGCGAATCTGCCGGATTCTCCGGCACGTGCCGCGAAACGACCTTCTACGTGTCGCCGCGAAAGGGTACGATATCGCCGTGGTCTACGAAGGCGACAGACATCTTCAGGAACTGCGGCGTGAGGGGCGTGAAGCGCGTCGAACGCGCAGTCCGGTTCATGGTGTGCGGAACAGGCGGCAGTTCGGCCTTCCCGTCGAACTTCGAGGAGCTTAAGCCTGCGCTTCCGGCCCTGTTCGACAGGATGACGGAGGGCGTCTACCTTTCTCTCGACGACCTTTTCGTTGAACTGCCGCCGCGTCCGGGGCGCACGTTCGACGTGCTTGGGCGCGGGATTGACGCCATCCGCGAGGCAAACGTCGAACTGGGGCTGGCGATATCCGAGCCGGAGATGCAGTATCTGGCGGATTCGTTCAAGGCGGCGAAGCGCAACCCCACCGACACGGAGCTGGTGATGTTCGGTCAGGTGAACTCCGAACACTGTAGGCACAAGATATTCGGTGCGGAATTCATCATCGACGGGAAGGCTCAGAAGGATTCCCTATTCGGGATGATAAAGAACACCCACAAGAAGAACGGCAAGGGCACGCTTGTGGCGTACAAGGACAATTCGTCTGTTGTCGAAGGATTTGAGACTGAAGTCTTTCAGCCGTCTGCGTCCGCAAGGTCGCAGGGCGCGTATTCGTTCAAGAAGGTGCAGCTCGACCAGTTGATGAAGGTTGAGACGCACAACCATCCTACGGCGATTTCCCCGTACCCCGGCGCCGCGACCGGCGTTGGCGGAGAGATCCGTGATGAGTCTGCGACCGGCACCGGGTCTCGCTCCACAGCGGGAATATGCGGATTCATGGTCTCCGACCTTCGCATACCGGATGCGGTGCAGCCGTGGGAGAAGGACTACGGCGAACGTCCGTCGCGTCTTGCTTCGCCTCTCCAGATAATGACGGACGGCCCTATCGGCGGCGCGGCGTTCGGCAATGAGTTCGGTCGTCCTCAGCTGACCGGGTTCTTCCGCACGTATGAACACGAGGAGAACGGACAGCATCGCGGCTATCTGAAGCCGATAATGCTCGCCGGCGGACACGGCGTGATCATTCGCGACCAGGTGACGAAAAAGCCGGTTACGGAAGGCGCGTACATCGTCCAGATCGGCGGCCCGGCGATGCGCATCGGCCTTGGCGGCGGAGCGGCGTCGTCGATGATGACAGGCACAAACTCCGAGGCTCTCGACTTCAACTCCGTCCAGCGCGGCAACGCAGAAATGCAGCGCCGGTGCCAGGGCGTGATCAATGCGTGTGCCGCCATGGGCAAGAGGAATCCGGTGCTTTCGATACATGACATCGGAGCGGGCGGACTCTCGAACGGATGCCCGGAACTCGTTGAGGCGACCGGCGGCAGGTTCGAGCTTCGCGAAGTCCACAACGAAGAGCCGTCGATGAGTCCGATGGAGATATGGTGCTGCGAGGCTCAGGAACGCTACGTACTGGCGTTGAGGCGTGAGGCGAGGGCGCAGTTCGAGGAGCTGTGCGCCCGTGAACGCTGCCCCGTCGCGTTCATCGGCGAGGCGACGGGTGACGGAAGACTTGTGCTTACCGACAGGCAGTTCGGGGACAGCCCGATTGACATGGACGTAAAGGTGCTTCTCGGCAAGCCGCCCAGAATGGTGCGGAAGGTCAAGCACGTGAAGTCTCCGCACAAGCCTCTCAACCTTGCGGGCGTGAAGACCGGCGACGCATTTTCGCGTCTGCTCGCGCTTCCGACGATTGCGGACAAGACGTTCCTCGTGACGATTGCCGACCGCTCGGTCACAGGCCTTGTCGCCCGCGACCAGATGGTTGGGCCGTTCCAGCTTCCGGCTGCAGACTGCGCGGTCACGATGATGGGCTACAAGACGCTGAACGGCCAGGCGATGGCAACCGGCGAGCGCACCCCCGTCGCGCTTCTCGACGCTCCTGCGTCCGGCCGGATGGCAATAGCCGAGGCTTTGACGAACCTTGCGGCGGCGGATTGCGGGGACATCAGGAACGTAAGGCTTTCCGCAAACTGGATGGCTCCTTGCGGAGAACCGGGCGAGGATGCGAATCTGTATGACACGGTCAAGGAGGTCGGGCTGAACTTCTGCCCTGCCCTCGGCGTGTCCATTCCCGTCGGCAAGGATTCCTGCTCGATGCACACGACGTGGCGCGATTCGGAGGGTGTTGACCGCAGACAGGTCGCACCGCTCTCGCTTGTCGTCTCCGGATTTTCGCCGGTGGAGGATGCCACGCTTACGCTCACTCCGGATCTCAAGAAGGGTGTCTCAAGGCTCGTCTATGTCGATCTCGGACACGGCAAGTATCGCCTTGGCGGCAGCTGTCTCGCCCAGGTGTACAACCAGCTCGGCTGCGAGAACGCCGACGCCGATGCGCCGAGCGTAAAGCACTTCTTCAACGCCATGCAGAAGATCGTCAAAGGGCGGATGGCTCTTGCATACCACGACAGGAGCGACGGCGGCATAGCCGTCACGCTTGCGGAGATGGCGATTTCCGGAGGGCGCGGCATTGATGTCGCGCTTCCGGACGGCGATCCGCTTGAGGTGCTTTTCTCTGAGGAGCCAGGCGCGGTGCTTCAGGTGTCCGAGGACAACCTGAAGACAGTTCTGTCCATCTTCTCCCGTGCCGGTCTCGGCGATGACGTATATGTCATCGGCGCACCAACGGATGACAGGCGGTTTGACATCCATGTTGGCCTGCGCCACGCGCTCTCCACGGACATCACGCGGATCAGGCGCGAATGGTCGTCCACGACATACAGGATGCAGGCGATGCGTGACAATCCGGTCACGGCGCGTGAGGAGTACGACAACGGACTTGACGAACACGATCCCGGCCTTACGTACAGTCTAACGTACGATCCCGACGGGAAGGTCGCCGCAGCCAAGGCCGGAAAGGCCAAGCCGAGAGTTGCGTGTCTGCGCGAGCAGGGCGTAAACGGGCACATCGAAATGGCGGCGGCGTTTGCGCTCGCCGGATTCGAGAGCGTAGACGTTCACATGACGGATCTGATGTCCGGCCGCGTGGATCTCAAGGATTTCAGCGGACTTGTCGCTTGCGGCGGGTTCTCCTACGGCGACGTTCTCGGCGCCGGTTCCGGATGGGCGCGGTCAATCCTCTACAATGACAGGCTCAAGGCGATGTTCGCCGCGTTCTTTGCGCGTCCCGATACGTTTGCGCTTGGCGTGTGCAACGGATGCCAGATGCTGTCGCAGCTCAAGGACATCATTCCCGGAGCAGAGGCGTGGCCGCGTTTCGTGCGCAACGTTTCGGAGCAGTTCGAAGCCCGTACCTGCACATTGGAGGTGCTGGAATCTCCGTCCATATTCTTCAAGGGCATGGAGGGTTCGCGTCTGCCCATAGCCGTCGCTCACGGCGAGGGTCGTGCTGTGTGGGATTCTGCACAGCCGCAGACTGCGGTGCGCACCGCGCTCAGGTACGTTGACGGACGCGGCAATGCGACGGAACGCTATCCGTTCAACCCGAACGGTACGAAGGGCGGGCTTACCGGATTCACCACAACGGACGGCCGCGTCACGATAATGATGCCGCATCCGGAGCGCGGATTCCGCGCTGCGCAGCTTTCCTACAATCCGGGAGTGTTCTCCAAGGACGGCCCGTGGATGAGGATGTTCCGCAACGCATACGCATTCGCCGTCGGAACGAGGTGATGGAGATGAAGTTCGAGGAGAGCCTTGCGCGGCTTGAGAAGATCGTCTCCGAGATGGAGGGCGGCAAGCTCTCCCTTGACGAAATGATGGTCAACTTCGAAGAGGGCAAGAAGCTTGTCGCTTCATGCACCGCCGAGCTTGAGGCTGTGAGACAGAGAATCGAGAAGGTCGTATCAGGAACGGCGGAGCCTCCGCAGGTCGAGCCGTTGGACATCGTATAGCTGAGGGCGCATGGCAAGAGATATCAAGGTTCTGGCAAAGGCTGACTACATAGCTTCCCTGTCGCACGCTTCCCCGCTTGCAGCCATAGAGGAACTTGTGTGGAACGCGCTTGACGCCGATGCAAGCGAGGTTAAGATCGACGTCATCCAGAATCCCCTCGGCGCGGTTGATGCCATACGCATATCCGACAACGGCACCGGTATCGATGTAGAGCGGATAGATTCGACGTTTGGCGGACTCGGCGGAAGCTGGAAAAGGGGGCGTACCGCCACTTCCGGGCTTCGCCGTCGACTTCACGGGCGGCACGGACGCGGTCGCTTCAAGGCGTTCGCTCTTGGCGGACACGTAGAGTGGCGCACCACACGAGCAGTGGTCTCCGGCGGACCGTCTTCGGAGTCGCCCGTGGCGTCTTTCGTGATTTCCGGAGACCTTCAGGAGCCGGGGCTTTTCCGTATGGAGGAGACATCGCCCGGCTTCGCTACAGGCACCGAGGTGTATGTGACCAACGTGCGCCCGACGGCGGATGCGCTTACCGACGCGGGGACAGTCGTTTCATCGCTTGCCGCAAAGTTTGCGCTTTATCTGAAGGCATATCCCAACGTCCATATCTATTTCTCCGGCATACCGGTGACGCCTGTGATCGTCCGCAAGGCGGTCACGGACTACAGGCTTCAGCTTCCGTCAGGCGCAGAGGCTCGTCTTGAAGTCATCGAATGGCGTCGGCGGTTCGTCGGCGCCGGCAAGCTGGTGTTCTGCGGAAAGGACGGCTTTGCGCTTCACGAGCAGCCCGCCGGTGTGCGTCCCGGTGCGGCGTTCAGTTTCACCGCGTATGTTGTCTCGCCGCGCTTCTCTGAACTGAACGCCGAGAACATGCTGGTGATGGACGAACTTAACGCAGAGACGCGGGCGTATCTTGAAGCGGCTCGCAAGACGCTGCGCGATCACTTCCGCGTAAGGGCGGCGGAGGCGGACGCCTCTCGCGTGGATGAATGGATCAGGGAAGGCAGCTATCCGTTCGCGAAGGATGACGCAAGCGAAGAGCGCAGACGGTTTGACGCGGCTGTCGATGACATGCGTTCGCATCTTGACGGATTCGACGCCTATCCAGCGAGTGAGCGCAAGTATCTGTTCGGTCTGCTTAAGTCGATCAGGCAACCTGCAACATGACAGCAATCTTCGCCACAATGCACCTTTCAAGATTGTTTGCTCTTTCCAGCAACCTGTGGATGGAGCTGTCCGATGCCGCTGGGTTGATCATTGCCGCGCTTTTCATTCTTGCCGGCGCCATCATCGGTTTTGTGTTCCGGTGGCTGATTGGAAGATGGCAGGCTGATTCCATGGAACGCTCTGCAAGACTCAGAGCCGAGGCGATGCAGGCTGAGGCGGAGTCCATTCGCAAGGAGGCGGAGGTGGCTGCCCGTGCCGAGATCGTTAGGGCAAGGGAGGAATTTGAGGCTTCCATGGCGTCCCGCCGGTCTGATCAGGAGCAGGCGGAGGCCAGGTTGGCGGCGAGGGAGGATGCCTTGGACGGGAAATCGCTTCGCCTTGATGCGCGAGAGGCGATACTGAAGTCCAGGGCGGACGAGGCGGAGAGGCTTGCCGGTGACGCCACGCGGCGCATGGAGGAGGCTGAGGCGCGTCTCCAGCGCATTGCGAGGATGACCTACATAGAGGCGAGACGTGAGGTGCTGAAAAGCGTCCATGCCGAGCTTCGTGATGATGCAGAATCGATGAGCCGCCGCATTCAGGAGGCGGCACGCGAGCAGGGGACGGACATCGCCAAGAGAATTGTTGCGGATGCCATCGGTCGATGTGCGGTGTCGCACATAAGCGAGGCGACGGTCTCCACGGTTGCCGTTCCGAATGCAGAAATGAAAGGGCGCATTGTCGGGCGGGACGGACGCAATGTCCGGACGTTTGAGACCGTCACTGGAGTGACGGTGCTTCTTGACGATGCGCCAGACTTCGTTGTGCTTTCGGCGTTCGATCCGATTCGCAGGGAGGTGGCAAGGCGTGCACTTGAGGCGCTGGTTGCCGACGGCCGCATACATCCCACCGTAATTGAGGAGGCTGTGCGGGCGGCGGATGAGGAGGTGCGTTCTTCCAGCGTCAAGTTTGGCGAATCTGCCGCTGCAGAGGCCGGTGTGGTCGGGCTTCCGCCGGAGACGCTCGGTCTTCTTGGCTCTTTGAGATACCGCTCGTCATTCTCGCAGAACGTGTTGCGTCATTCCGTTGAGGTCGCTCTGCTTGAGGGGGCGATGGCCTCGGAACTCGGCCTTGATGCCGCGAAGGGACGCAGGATCGGATTACTCCATGACATAGGCAAGGCGATAACCGCAGAGAGAAAGGGATCCCATGCGGCACTCGGCGCGGAGTTTCTCAAGATGCACGGCGAAGATGCAGAGGTTTGCGCAGCTGTCGCCGCACACCACGGCGAAGCCGGTGAGCCTGACGGGATATACGGTGTGCTTTGCATGGCGGCAGACGCGATTTCAGCCGCCCGTCCGGGCGCCAGACAGGAGACGCTTGGCGATTACGTGCAGAGGCTTGAGGAGTTCGAGCGGATAGCGATGCGTCACGATGGTGTGCAGAGCGCCATGGCTGTGCAGGCCGGACGCGACTTGCGCGTAATGGTGAATCCGGATGTCATCGGGGATTCCGATGCGGAAGGCATAGCCCGTGCAATATGCCGCGAAATATCGTCCTCGTTGAAATTCCCCGGACAGATCAGGGTCACAGTCATAAGAGAGAAGCGCTGTGTTGAGTATGCGAGATAGTGTCCGCCGGTGTGTCATGCTGGCAGTCTGTGCCGTTTCATCTGCTCTGTTTGCCGCAGGTCCGTGGATGGTCGAACTCAAGTCATTCGATTCGTTCCAGTCGAGGCAGCAGCAGATCGGCAATGCCGTCGGGAACGCAATGCTGCCGATGATGCTTGTGTCGTTCGCCCAGAACCGCATCGTAAACATGTACGGAAAGATGCGGGCCGCAGACCCTGTGCGCTGGGTCGGTTATCCGGACGGCAAGGGGAGCTATGATGTCGTGATGGTCTATCCGACTGTCGACAAGATCGCCAAGATGGCTCTTAACCATGCCGGGTCTGAGAAAATGTCTTCCGATACGGTGCTGCTTCCTGCGGATGAAGGACGGACGGTTCCGACATATGCCGTGTTTTCGCCGGATTTTGAATGGTGCGCATTCGCATCGTCCGAACCGCTTGCGCGGCGGGCGCTGAAGGAGCGGTTTCCGTCTGCAGGGGCGGAACTGTTCGCAGTATTGTCAGGCGGCGCATCCGGCGCATTCGATTTTGACGACAAGGGATTCAGGTTCACCGCACGTACGGTGACGCCGGAAACAGCCCGAAAGCTCAAGGCCATTCCGTTTCTCGGCGAGTTTGCCCAAAAGGGCGTGACGCGCTATGTCACGTTCGAGGACGTAAAGCGCATCGTCGCCTCGCTCGTCAAGGATATGCTTGCCGCCAAGGCCGCCGCGCAGTGACAGTTGGCGTGTTGATTACACCTGTCGGTGCGGAATGGAAAAGATTCCAGAAGCCAGCTGCCGACCATCAAGAAAATTGTGTCGGGACTTGAAATCATACAGCGCGAGGCAGTGTGACAGTCGCTTTTTTCGATAGTTGTCAGAGAATGCGCACAGGTGTTGTTCCTGTAGAATTCAAAATCCCCAGCCTGGTACATTTCCAGTCAGGGGTACTTGTGTGGCTAAGTGTCCACAAGTCCGTCTAATAACCACCAGCCGTTTCTTTCGATGCATAAATCACCAATATCTGTCACCTACAAGTGACAGATGTTGGTGAGATGCGGTGAGCCGCTTATGCGCGGCGACAGTTTTTGATATAATGTCACGCCAACAATGAAGATAACGAGGGACGAATCTGGAGCGAACGTCTTCTCCCGCATTGGCCGAGCAGGGCGGATGGCGGCGGAGGCTTTCGCGTATGTGCCGCATGTTCTGGTGAACGGCGACGCGAGGCGTTCCATGCTTTTTCAACTGTATTCGACGGGCATACGCACACTTCCCGTAATCACTGTCGTAGGTCTTTTCACAGGCATGATACTTGGTCTTCAGGTAGGGCTTGCGTTAAGCAAGTTCAATCAGGAAATGTATCTCGGCGCAACGGTGATGATCACGCTCATCAGGGAGATGGGGCCTTTCGTCACCGGAATATGCCTGTCCGCGTGCGTCGGCTCCGCGATGGCCGCCGAACTCGGCACGATGACGGTCAACGATGAGGTGGCCGCGCTGGAGATCATGTCCATTCCGCCGGTGCGCTACCTTGTCGCGCCGCGAATGGTCGCGCTCATCGCGATGAGTCCGCTCCTTGCGTTCTACGCCTGCATCCTTGGCGTCGTCGGCGGCGGACTTGTCGGCTACACGCAGCTGAACGTGCCGTTTTCGCAGTACATGGCGAGCGCGATGTCGATAGCGGAGATGAAGGATCTGTTTACCGGGCTTCTCAAGGCTACGGTGTTCGGCGTGGTCATCGGCACGGTTTCGTGCCATGAGGGCTTCGAGACGAAACTCGGCGCCGTCGGTGTCGGACGCGCCACGCAGCGCAGCGTGATCATTTCGTTCCTGCTGATACTCATGTTCGGGTACATGATAACCCGTCTGTTCTACTTTGATTTCTGACGCCATGATACGGTTTGACAACGTGAGCAAGAGCTTCGCCGGAAAGCAAGTGCTTTCGGGCGTGAGCTTTGACGTCGCCGACGGCGAGATACTTGCGATAGTCGGTCCGTCAGGCACAGGCAAGTCCGTGACCCTGAAGCACATTGTAGGACTGCTTGCGCCGGATTCCGGCACGGTGACTGTGCGTGACGGCTCCCGCATCGGCTACCTTTTCCAGGGCGGCGCATTGCTCGCGTGGCTCACTGTGCGCGAGAACGTGGCGCTTCCGCTCAGGGAGACGACGAAGATTGGCGATGACGAGATAGACCGGCTTGTGGACGGTGCGCTCAAGGCCGTGGGGCTTGAAAACTCGGCCGAGAAGTATCCGGCGGAGATCTCCGGCGGCATGGTCAAGCGGGCGGGGCTTGCCCGGGCGATCGTGCGCAATGCGGACGTTGTTCTGTACGATGAGCCTACCTCCGGTCTCGATCCCGTCACGGCGCAGACGATAAACCGTCTGATAAAGCGTCTCAACGCCGAACAGAACCTCACGAGCGTGGTTGTAACCCACGATCTTGCCGGCGCCTGTTCGATGGCGAACAGGATTCTCATGCTGAAAGACGGTCATGTCGAGCTTGTGGCGACACCTGCGGAGTTCATGAAATCTGAGATTCCGGCAGTGCGCGAGTTTGTGTCCGCCAGCAAAGGAGAGCTATGAAAAAGAGAAATGAAGTGTTTTCTGAGACGATCGTCGGCATATTCATGGCGGCGGTGCTTGCGCTGCTCGCCTATTTCACGATCGTGATTTCAGGAGTGGACATCTTCGTCGGGAGCGCCAAGGTGCCGGTGAAGATCGCTTTTCCGGATGTCGGCGGACTGAAGGATCGCGACAGCGTGATGTACCGTGGCATGAAGGTCGGCGTAATCGACAGCATCGACCTCAACGGCACGAACGTCACGATGACGGTGCGCATCGACGGTGACGTGGTGCTGCGCGAGGGCTACCGAATATCCGTCGCGTCGCTATCCCTCCTTGGCGGCTGCTACCTGCTGCTTGAAGAGGGCGAGGGCAAGCCTCTGCCGCTTGAGACGACTGTGTTTCACGGAGAACGCCCCGTCGATTGGATGCGCGACATCGGCCGCATCGCGAACAGCGTGGGAGACATCGTGGCCGATGGCGGAATCAAAGGCATAATCACGAACGTAGAGGCCGTTGCCGCAAAACTGAACGCCATCGCCACGCGCATCGAGAGGGGCGAGGGCGCCGTCGGGAAATTCCTTTCCGCAGACGAAACCGTCTACAACGACATAAAGGATACGGCTGCCGCCGCCAAATCAATCGCCACCCGCCTTGAGCGCGGCGAAGGGACGATGGGCAAGCTTCTTTCGTCTGACGATACTATGTACCGCGACGCCAAGGAGACGATCGCCGCCGCAAAGTCGATCTCAACAAGGATCGAACGCGGGGAGGGCACCGTCGGAAAGCTTCTTTCGTCCGACGATACTGTATATCAGGATCTGAAATTGTCTCTTGCCAACATCCGCGACATTTCGGCGAAACTCAAGGACGGCAAGGGGCTGTTCGCAAGGCTCGCGGATGACGAGAAGCTCGCTTCGGATGCCGCTTCGCTGATAGAGAAGCTGGCCGCCGCCTCCGGCGATCTCGCGACCGTCGCGTCCCGCCTTGA
This sequence comes from uncultured Lentisphaeraceae bacterium, assembly GCA_964567665.1. Taxonomy (GTDB): domain Bacteria; phylum Verrucomicrobiota; class Kiritimatiellia; order RFP12; family UBA1067; genus UBA1731. The sequence continues at coordinate 69,295 of CAZMNN010000007.1, read as the reverse complement.
AAAGGGCGAGGGGACGCTCGGCAAGCTTTCGGCCGATTCGCGGCTGTACGACGAGATTTCCGGACTTGTCAAGGATGTTCGGCAGATTGTCGACAACTATCGCGACACGACGCCCATCAGCACGTTCGGCTCTCTTATCGGCGGTGCGTTGTGACGTCATCAGCGGCCGCAACGCCGATGCGGCAAAAATGCAAAAGAAATGCTTGCAAAGTCCGATGCAAAAGGGTATCTTACACGGCATTCGCATCTATGGCGGATTGCCGTCTTTCACCGGCGGTGGCCGTCAAAGGACAATTTAGATAAATAACGGCTGAAAACAGCGAATGGTTCGATGTTTAGGCCAAAGAAGGGGAAATAAATGAACGTCAAGTTCAGTCTGGTGGTTGGTGCCGCGATAGTGTGCGCGGCGATGACAGGTTGCAAGGCTCCGAAGGCCAACGTGTCCGGCGGTTCGTCGGTTCGTCCGACTCCGCCTCCGGCGAAGCAAACGGCCGTTGATGTTGACGATGGCGATTCGAAGAGTGCGCCGAAGACGACTGCCGCACCCGCCGTCAAGCCTGAGCCTGCTCGTTGCAAGTGCGCTCCCGGAACGACGCACGACGCACCATGCAAGTGCGGCGCGGCGGATTGCGGATGCAAGGTCGTGGCCCCGGAACCGGAATACACCCTGTACCGTGTGAAGGGCGGCGATACGCTTTCCGCAATCTGCGTGACGTACGGTCTGAAGCAGAAGCAGGTTCTGGAGTTGAACCCCGGTCTTTCCCCCAACAAGCTGTATGCCGGAAGGAAGATCAAACTCCCCGGTGTCCTCGAACTGAAGGAAGACAGCGCAAAGCCCGCCGCAAAGCCGGCAGCTGCGAAGTCTACGGCAAAGAAGGGTGTCGCTCCCTCCCGCGCATCGTCGTACAAGGGTGCCACGAAGACATACGAGGTGAAGAGCGGCGACACGCTCGGCAAGATTGCGATCGACAACGGAATCACGGTCAAGTGCCTCAAGGAGATGAACGGACTGAACAAGAACTTCATCCGCATCGGACAGAAGCTGAAGGTTCCCGCCGAGAAGCCGACTGTCGCGAAGAAGGCTGAAAAGGCTGAAGCCGCGAAGCCCGCCGCCGGCAATGCGGCTTCAGCCGCAGCGCCTGTCGCCAAGGACAAGCCGGCTGAGAATGCGGAGGTGAAGCCCGCCGCAGAAACGAAGCCGGCGGAGGCGCCGGCGGCGACCGAAACCCAGCCGGAGGAGGAACCTCAGGCGGCAGAGAATGCGGCGGCTCCGGTCAATCCTGAACCTGCGGCCGCTCCAGCGACGTCCCCGAGGACGCATGTCGTGAAGGACGGCGAGGACGCGCTCTCAATCGCAATTCAGTATCAGGTGTCTCCGAGCGCTGTGCTGGACATCAACAACCTCAAAAGCACTGATGCCCTTACGCCCGGACAGGTGTTGAAGCTGCCGGACAGCGCGAAGGTTCAGTGAGACAGTCTCGCGTAGTTCTTGGACTTGCAGTCCTCGCACTTGTCGCGATAGGATTCGTGGTGCTTTCTTCCGCCGGAAGTCCGGTGGGCCTCAGAAAGCACCATGATTTTTATCATTTTCTGAAGCAGCAGGCGACATGGCTCGTTGTTGCCATGCCGCTTTTCCTTACTGCCGTTTTTTTTGACTACCGCAGATGGCGCGAACGCCCCTGGCTGACAGTGGTGATGTATGTTGCGGTGATAGTTGCTCTCGTGGCCGTTTTCGGCTTCCGTCCGATCAACGGTTCGCGCAGATGGCTGTGTCTGGGGCCGCTCCGTGTGCAGCCGAGCGAGTTCGCCAAGATTGCGGTCATCATCGCGATGTCGGTGTTCCTCGACAAGGCAGGATGGCGGATAGAGCTTTTCCGCAGAGGGGCATGCTGTGCGCTTGGAATCGTGGCGCTTCCGATGGCTCTGGCCGTCCTTGAGCCGGATTTCGGCTCCACAATGGTAATCGGCCTATCCGGCGGTGTGCTGATGTTCATCGGCGGAATGAGATGGCGGCACATGCTGCTTTTGGCGACGGCGGGGCTTCTTGTTGTCGGCTCGCTCCTGCTGTCGAACGGAAACCGCATGAGGCGCATATCGGCATGGCTTCCGGACACCGCGAAGGAGGTCATCTCGGAGCATTGCCCTTGGGTCGGCGATCTCACGGTGTCGAGCGAAGACGCCCGCGAGGCGAACCACCAGCTCGACCAGGCGCTGATCGCAATCCGGAACGGAGGCGAGATCGGCATAGGATACTGCTGTTCGCGGCAGAAGGAGCGGTACCTTCCGGAGAACCATACGGACTTCATATTCGCAATCGGTGCGGAGGAGTGGGGAGTGGGGTTTTCGCTGCTTACGCTTTCCCTGTTCGTCACTGTGTTCATCTGCGGAATCGTGATTGCAGCGAAGTCCGCAGACCGTCTTGGCAGACTGATGGCTTTCGGGATGTCGTTTCTCATATTCTTCCAGGCGCTGTTCAACATGGGCGTCGTGACCGGGCTTCTCCCCACGAAGGGGCTTGCCCTGCCGTTCATCAGCTATGGCGGCACAAACATGATGGCCGCGCTTACGGCAATCGGTGTGCTGATAAACATATCCCGTCAGGCGGACTTGCAACGGCTTAGGGAAAAGAGTAAAATACCCGCCGTTTTTCATATCAAAGGAGATTAGATAAATGTCGAGAGTCTACAACTTTTCAGCCGGTCCGGCCGTCCTCCCGCTTGAGGTCCTGCAGGAGGCTCAGCAGAATCTGGTGGACTACAAGGGATCCGGGATGTCGGTGATGGAGATGTCCCACCGCGGCAAGGAATACGATGCAATCCATCAGGAGGCAATCGCCACGTTCAAGGAGCTTTGCGGACTTGGCGACGACTGGTCTGTGTGCTTCATCCAGGGCGGCGCATCGCTTCAGTTCGCGATGATTCCGATGAACTTCCTTGGCAAGGACAAGGTTGCGGATTACGTGAAGAGCGGCACATGGGGTGCAAAGGCCATCAAGGAGGCGCAGAAGATCGGTACGGTCAACATCGCCGCCGACTGCCAGAAGGACATCCCCACGCGTCAGCCTGAAGCCGGCGAGTACAAGTGGACGCCCGGCGCCGCATACAGCCACATCTGCACGAACGAGACCATCTCCGGCGCGGAGATGAAGGAGATTCCCGAAACCGGTTCGCCTCTGATTGGCGACATGTCCTCGGACATCCTTTCCTGCCCGCGTGACTATTCTAAGTTCTCGATGTTTTATGCCGGTGCGCAGAAGAACCTCGGCCCTTCCGGCATGGCTGTCGTCGCCATCCGCAAGGAGTTCGCGGAGAAGGGTGACGCATCACTTCCCACGATGCTCCAGTACCGCACGTTCATCGACAACAACTCGCTCTACAACACCCCTCCCACCTGGGGCATCTACATCTTCGGCGAGACGATGAAGTGGGTCAAGAAGATGGGCAAGGAGAACCTCTTCAAGCTCAACGCCGAGAAAGCGAAGAAGATCTACGACGTGATCGACTCCACCGAGTTCTATCGCGGCACGGCCAAGAAGGAGTTCCGCTCCAACATGAACGTGACGTGGAGACTTCCCACCGAGGAGCTTGAGGCGCAGTTCATCGCCGATGCGAAGAAGCTCGGCATGGGGTCTCTCAAGGGACACCGCAGCGTGGGCGGCATACGCGCCTCCATCTACAACGCATTCCCGATGGAAGGTGTGGACGCTCTTGTCGAGTTCATGAAGGACTTCGAGAAGAAGAACGGCTGACGCGGCATATTGCCGATGTATGCAGAAAATCCGCTTCGCGCTGTTGCGAAGCGGATTTTTCTCTTTTGCATTTTGCCGGTCAAATCGCATTATCGCATCTTTCACGCCGCAACGGAATATGATATACTGGAACAGTTTTGAAAGAGACAGATAAAAAGAGCTATTCGGAGATACTGACAACGCTTCCGTCGTTCGCATGGTTGACGTTGCTTTTTGTCATACCTACGCTGATAGTGCTTGGAATCGCGTTCCATGCGCCGGATGCGGATGGCGGGTTTTCACGCGGAATAACGCTTGAGACATGGCGCGCCGTGCTGAGGACTCCGTACAAGGAGATAGTCTGGAGGACAATCTGGATATCTGCGGCAACGACGTTCATATGCGTCGTCCTTTCGCTTCCGTGCGCGTACGCCATAGCGCGCATGACGGTGCGCTGGCGCGCCGTCATAGCCGGATTGATAATGCTGCCGTTTTGGACGAGTTTCATAGTGCGCGTGTTTGCATGGCGGACGCTGCTCAATCCAGAGGGCTTTCTCCATCATTTTCTTTCGGCCGTAGGCATAATCGGGAAAGACGCGATATTGAACTACAATTCAGGGGCGATACTGGCCGTATCGGTCTATTCGTTCCTGCCGTTTGCGATAATGCCGATATACACGGCTGCGGAGAAGTTCGACTTCTCGCTGCTCGAAGCAGCCCGCGATCTCGGTGCAAAGAGCTTCTTTGCGTTCCGCAAGATATTCCTTCCAGGCGTCAAGCGCGGCGTAATCTCGGCCGTGCTGATGGTGTTCATCCCCGCAATCGGGTCGTACGTGATTCCCGATCTTGTCGGCGGGCGCGATTCGGAGCTGATCGGAAACAAGATATACCAGCGGACGTTCCCCGACAGGAATCTCCCCCATGCGTCCGCGCTGGCGGCGGTGACGGGGCTTTCCGTGCTTGTCCCGCTCGCGTGTGTCGCATGGTGGATGAAGCGGCAGGATGAACGCGAGGAGAAGCGGCTTGCCGCCGCGACTGCGCACAAGCTCAGCGGAGGTGCGGCATGAAGCACAGCAAGTTCTGCGTGGTTGTGCTCATGCTCGTCATGGCGTTCCTCTACCTGCCGATAGTGGTGCTGATAGCGAATTCGTTCAACCTGTCGAGATACGGCGGTGAATGGGCTGGCTTTACGCTGAAGTGGTACAACGCGCTGTTCTCCCCCGGCAACCGCGAGATATGGATGGCGTTCCAGCGTTCGCTCGTGATCGCAGCGATGGCGACTGTGGCGTCTTGCGTGATAGGCACGACCGCCGCGATTGCGCTCCATCGCTGGAAAGGGCGGCTGCAGACCATACACTACGGCCTGATCTATACGCCGCTTGTGATGCCGGAAATACTGATGGGCATTTCGCTGCTGATGATGTTCACGGCGATCGGAATCGGATGCGGGATGTTCACGATATTTGTCGCACACGTCACGTTCTGCGTCTCCTACGTCACGATGACGGTGCTTGCGCGTCTTCAGGATTTTGACGACCGCGTGGTTGAGGCCGCATACGATCTTGGCGCATCGCCGATGCAGGCGTTCTTCAAGGTCACGCTTCCGATACTCCTGCCGGGAATCGTCGCGGGCGGACTGCTTGCGTTCACGCTCTCCATCGACGATTTTGTAATCACGTTCTTCGTGACGGGGCCGGGCGCGGACACCCTGCCGCTGAAGATATACTCGATGATCAAGCATTCAAGGCAGATGCCCGTAATCAACTCGCTCTCCACTTTGATGCTCGTGTTCACGTGTGTGCTTGTCGCGGCCTCGCGCTTCCTTGCGAACCGCAGGCAGCGACATTTCGACAAGCCGAGGAAGTGAAGTTCGCGGCGGCGCAGCGTACGGTTTAATTTGGATTGCAAAGATATGGATGTCCAGAAATGACGAAAAAGCTTTTGATAGTGGAATCTCCGGCAAAGGCGAAGACCATCGGCAAATATCTCGGAAATGATTTTACGGTAAAGTCTTCTGTCGGACATGTGCGCGACCTGCCCAAGAAGGGCGGTCTTGCAATCAAGATTGCTCCGGTGAAGGGCGTGGAGGGGGAGTGGACGTTCAAGCCCACATATGAAATAACCCCGGAGAAGAAGAAGGTCGTCTCCGAACTCCGCGCGGCGGCGAAGGCCGCCGACGAGGTGTATCTTGCGCCCGATCCCGACCGTGAGGGAGAGGCCATCGCCTGGCATCTCAGCGAAGTCCTTTCCAAGGAGACGAAGGGGAAGAAGGTCGCCCGCGTCACATACAACGAAATCACGAAGTCCGCAGTGCAGACGGCAGTCGCCAATCCGGGCGAGATAAACCAGGCACGGGTCGATGCCCAGCAGGCTCGTCGCATCCTTGACCGGCTCGTCGGCTTTCAGGTCTCGCCGATGCTTTGGAGATATCTTTCGTACGGACGTTTTCTCTCCGCCGGACGCGTGCAGTCCGTCGCCCTGCGGCTGATAGTAGAGCGCGAGCGCGAGATAATGGCGTTCACGCCCGTGCCGTACTGGATTCTCGGCGTTGAGGCGAAGAAGGACGGCGTTGCGTTCAAGGCCCGTCTTGCGCGCATGGACGGCAAGAAGCCTGACATCCGCGATGAAGGCGCCGCCGCTGACGCGATGAGGGATTTTGCCGGTGCCTCTCTGCGCGTATCAGGCGTGAAGGATCAGCCGAAAACACGCCATCCGTATCCTCCGTTCACGACCTCCACCCTGCAGCAGGCGGCAAGTTCGGTGTGCGGCTTCTCCCCGCACCGCACGATGGGGATTGCGCAGAAGCTGTATGAAGGCGGCCTCATCACATACATGCGAACGGACTCGGTTAACATTGCGCAGTCGGCGCGCGACGCGGCTGCGGAATTCGTGTCGAGCGAATACGGTAGCGAGTTCCTTCCTGAGAAGCCGAACATATACAGGTCGAAGTCTGGGGCGCAGGAGGCTCACGAGGCGATACGTCCGACAGACGTGAGGCTGAAACCCGGTGATGCGGTGAAGCTGGATGCGGCCTCCGCGAAGCTGTACGACCTCATATGGCGGCGTTTTGTCGCATCGCAGATGGCCGATGCTCGCATGAGCCTCAGATCCGTCACAATCGAACCCGTGAAAGACGGAATTGCGCACTCGTATGCGTTCGTCGCATCCACCACGACCGTCACGTTCGAGGGATTCCTCAAGGCCATGCCTACGGCCATCGTAAAGAAGCGCCAGGATTCCGATGACGACGAGGGTGAGGTCGATGCGCTTCCGCCGCTCGCGGAGGGAGATGCGCCTGAAGTCGTGCAGTGGCTTTCGGACAGAAAAGAGACGAAGCCGCCGTCGCGATATTCCGAGGCGGCCCTCGTGAAGGCTCTCGAAGAGAACGGCGTTGGCCGTCCAAGCACGTATGCCCAGACGATTGAGGTGCTGGTAAACCGCCAGTATGCGACGCGTGAATCGCGCCAGCTCGTGCCTACAAAGAGGGGCGAAGACGTCAACGACTGGCTCGTTTCGCGGCTGCCCGCGCTTTTCGATGTCGGGTACACAGCCCAGATGGAGGCGGAGCTGGATCGCGTGGAGGACGGTGCGGAGACCGGAGAAAAGATGCTTTCGGCATTCTACGCAAAGTTTCTAACGTGGCTTGCCGCCGCGAAGGAGCCGCCGCCGGATCCGGAGAGGTTCAAATCGCTTTTCGCACTGTTCGACGAGGTCAAGGGGTGGCGTCCGGCAAGGACTGTCGGGAAGAAGACGTATGACGACAGGGATTTCATCGCGTCCGTCCGCGAACAGATGGAGAACGAGCCGGAGAAGCTTTCGGAGCGGCAGCTGCGGGTGCTTGCGACGCTTGCGGCGTCATACCGCGACCAGATCGCCGACGCGGATGCGCGTCTTGCCGAGCTTGGCTGGGGCGAACTGGTCGAGAAGCTGAAGGCCGCGCCGCCGGAGGGGCTTGTCGGTGAGTGCTTCGCCGCGCTTGACGCTGTCGGCGGCATTGAGGGAAACAAGTTCGTGGAGTCGCTGCGCAAACAGTTCGACACCGGCAGGACGCTTTCGGAGAAGCAGTTCGCGATACTTGCCCGTACGGTTGCGGAGTGTTGCGACGGAGACAGCCATGCGGCTCTGAGGGAGAAACTCGCGCAGTATCTGCCGTCCGGCGTCGAGGTCGCGCAGACCGACCCGGCATTGCCGGAGTTGATGTCCATGCTTGACGAGGTGAAGACGTGGCGCGAGCCGGTGAAGCGAGGCAAGCGCGTGTTCGACGACAAGGATTTCGCCGAGTCCCTCAAGGCTCAGTTCGGGCGCAGGAAAATCCTCACCTCGCGGCAGGTCGCCGCGCTCAAGAAGCTCCTCGTTCCGTACAAGGATCAGATCGGAAACTTCGAGGAACGCGCAAAGCGGCTTGGCTTTCCGGAGCCGAAGGAGGGCACGAAGCGTCGCAAGGGAGGCGCGGCACGTCGCTGACCATCCATAACGGCGCTTTCGACGATCCTGCGGCAAGGCGTTTCGAGGCGTTTCTGCTCGCCGAGAAGAATGCATCCAAGCTTACTGCGAAGGGCTACCTCCAGGATGTTGCGCAGTTTGCGGCGTTCCGGTGGGGCGTGGAGACTCCGCCGCCGTTTCCGTGGCGATCCGCCACGCCGGAGGACGCAAGGGCGTTTCTGATGACCTTCGCCAAGGAGGGCGCGAAGGCGTCGACGACGCGGCGGAAGCTTGCGTCGCTGCGCACCTTCTTCAGATGGCTTGGACGCGAGGGCGTGACGGTGGAAAATCCGTTTTCCGCACTGCGCGGTCCGCGTCTGCCGAAGCCGCTGCCGAAGGTGCTGTCCATCGAGGAGGTGGACAGGTTCCTCGCCGCTCCGCTCAAGGAGCTTGACGGGATTGGCGGCGAGACTGATCGGGACAAGGATGAGATGTTCGCGTGCAAGAGGGATGCAGCGCTGTTTGAGGCCTTGTATTCCACGGGATGCCGGATATCGGAGATGACGGCTTTGTCGTGGGGTGACGTCAATCTTGCGACCGGAAGCGTGATAGTGACGGGCAAAGGCTCGAAGCAGCGGCTTTGCATCCTCGGCGCCCGCGCCATCGCCGCAATGCGCCGTCTCATGGATGCCGAAGAGGGTCTCGCCGAACAACGCGGCGAATCTTCCGCGCCCGTGTTCACGACGCGGAAAGGGGCGCGGATCTCGCCGCGCATGGTCGAACGGCGGATGAAGAAGTGGCTTGCCGCCGCTGAACTGCCGCAGGATCTTACGCCGCACAAGCTGCGCCATTCGTTCGCAACGCACATGCTTGACGCAGGCGCGGATTTGAGGAGCGTTCAGGAGATGCTTGGACACAGCTCGCTCGCGACAACCCAGATATACACGCACGTGTCCATTGAGCGTCTGAAGGACATATACGCAAAAGCCCATCCGAGGGCATAGCCGGAAGGAGCCGCAGTTGAAGTTTCACATCCATACGTACGGGTGCCAGATGAACGTGCGCGATTCGGAGGCGGTCGGCGCGATGCTGGAGGCCGCAGGACACGTGAGGGCGGAAGGCGAAGACGAAGCCGACCTCCTGATCGTCAATTCCTGCACAGTAAGGCAGAAGGCCGAGGAGAAGGCGATCGGCAAGTGCGGCAATCTGTGCGCACCGAAGGGGCGTACGAAGATCGTCGGTCTCATGGGCTGTGCGGTGAAGCGTCTTGGCGCGGACGTGTTCAAGAAGTTGCCCACATTGGATTTCGCCGTCGGACCGCGCCGCTTCGGTCTCATACCGAAGATAGTCGCCGAACTGCAGTCGCTTGGATATCCAGAAACGAAGACAGGCGCAAACGTGCTGGAGCTGCCAGATCCTGATGACGTTCCGGAGGGGCTTGATTCGCATCCGGACGCTGCGGACGGCGGACAGTCAGAATGCTTCAAGAGTTACGTCACGGTTCTGCTCGGCTGCGACAACCGGTGCAGCTACTGCATTGTGCCGGATGTCAGAGGCCATGAGTATTCGCGTCCTGCAAGGGAGATTGTCGCGGAGGTGAAGTCTCTTGCGGCGCGTGGCGTGAAAGAGGTGTGTCTGCTCGGACAGAGCGTGCTTCGCTACGGAGTGCGCAACAAGGCCTGGTTTGAAGATCCGGACGGCAGGTACAGCGAGCCGTTTCCGCGTCTGCTCGCCGCCCTGAACGGAATCGATGGACTTGAGCGCATCAGGTTTACGAGTGCGCATCCGAAAGGGTGCACCGACGAGCTTGTGGCGGCTTTCCGCGAATGTCGCAAGGTGTGCCGCCATCTCCATCTGCCTGTGCAGTCGGGAAGCGACCGCATACTTGCCGAGATGGGACGGCGCTATACACGGGCCGAATATCTTGCGGCCGTCGCAAAGCTCCGTGCGTTCGACCCGGATTTTGCCGTGACCACAGACGTCATCGTGGGCTATCCCGGCGAGACGGAGGACGATTTCGAGGCAACGCGCTCGCTGATGGAGGAGGCCGGATTCGACAATGCGTTCATCTTCAAGTACTCTCCGCGTCCCGGCACACGCTCTGCGGCGTTGCCGGACGACGTTCCGACGGAGGAGAAGGAGCGGCGCGATCAGGTGCTTCTCGCAGACCAGGAGAGACGGGGGCTTGAACGAAACCGGCGTCTCGTCGGATCTGTGCGCGAAGTGCTTGTCGAAGGGCCGAGCCTTCGCAACAAGGTTCGCTGGAGCGGACGCGATTCGGGCAATCGCATTGTCGTGTTTGAGCCGTCAGTGCGCATCGCTCCCGGAGAGGCGGTGAACGTGCGCATAACCGAAGCGCATCCGCAGATACTGGTAGGTGAGATAGTTTGAGACTGCTTGCGCTGCTGCTGATGCTTGCCGCCATTGGATGCGGCGGCAGACCGCACGTCGATTCGATCGAATGGACGGTCATGGGCACTGTCGCAAAGGTCTCCTTCAAGGGATGTGCGCCTGATGTCGCATTGAAGCGCAGGGTCTGCGCTGCGGTGCGCGAGGTCTACGGGGATGTGGAGTCACGGCTTTCGATATGGAACCCGCACTCCGAGATATCGAACTACACCTCGATTGACGGCGTTTCGGCGGAAACGCGTCCGTGCTACGAGGCGGCGTTTGCGATGCGTGAAAGATCCGGCGGCGCGTTCGATCCGTTTTGGCGCGGAGACGCGAAGGGGCCCGACCTCGGCGCGATAGCGAAGGGGTTCGCCGTGGATCTGGCGGCAAGGCGGCTTCTTGAGAATGGCCTTGTTTCGGATGACATTCTGCTTGATCTTGGCGGCAACCTGAAGGCGGTCTCCGGGACATGGAACACCGGAATACTCGACCCGTCCGGATCCGGCGGCGTGGTGCGCGGCATTGTGCTGACGAACGGCATGGCCTGTGCGACGAGCGGCGAATACGCAAGGGGCAAGCACATATACGACGGAAGGACCGGAAGGCCTGTGTCGAACCGTGTGGCGTCGGTGACGGTTGTGCATCCATCCAGCGCAATGCTCGCCGATGCTCTATCCACTACGCTTTTTGTGCTTGGACAGGATGAAGGGAGCGCGTTTCTAAGGAAATTCCATCCGGAGGCCTATGCCGAGTGGGTGTTGCGGTGAATGGTTTTGCGGTGGCAAACATTGCTTTTGGATAGGGAATGTGGTATCATTTTCGGCGTTTTGCCAAGGGATATCGTGTATCTGGTGTCTCTGCGGCATTGGATGAACATAGAGTGAATGCGTGAAAATAGTTAAGTTGATTTTAAGTCTCACGGTCATCTCGGCGGTCTGCGCCGGGGTGCTCGCAAGCGTGAACGCCGTGACGAAGGATGCGATAAGGGACATCCGCGCTAAGCAGACGCTTGATGCAGCCGCTGCGGTCATGCCGCCGTCCGTCGAATCCTCCAGCGTCGAGAGCATTGCGGACGGGGTGTTTGCCGGGAAGGATGCCTCTGGCAGACCTGTCGGCTACGCGGTCAGAGGGGACGACCCGTCTGGATACGGCGGGAACATTGCGCTCATGGTGGGATTCACGCCGGATTTCAGGATCATCGCGTACAGGAAGCTTGAGGCTTCCGAGACACCTGGACTTGGCTCGAACCTGACGAGCGAGGAGTTCTCCGGACAGTTCTCCGGCATGGACGCCTCGTCGCCGCTTGCCGTGAAGAAAGACGGCGGAGCCATCGAGGCCATCACGTCCGCGACGATAACGTCTCGCGCAGTGTGCGGCGCAATAAACGATGCAAAGAGGAAACTTGAAGGAGTGTTGAGAAAATGAACGTCAATCGCAGAGGATTCATCAAGGGGATTTCTTTCGCGGCCGCGCCGCTGGCGCTGCCGGGGTGTGCAGCTCTCACATTCTCGTCCAACGAGAAGATTCGCGTGGCGGTGATCGGACTTGGCCGCATCGCATCCACATTTGAGATGCCGGCCGTGCTGAAGCGCAGCGACATCGCCCGCATAGTCGCCGTGTGCGACCTCGATTCCCGTCGTCGCGATTTCGCGAAGCAGAAGATCGAGAAGGAGTACGAAAGGCAGGGAATCCACGGATGCAAGGTCGATACGTACCACGATTACAAGGAGGTGTGCGCCCGCAGGGACATTGACGCCGTGATGCTCTGCCTCCCGGACTTCTGGCACGCGCTCGTCGCTTCCACTGCGATATGCGCCGGAAAGGCCGTGTGGCTGCAGAAGCCGTTCACTCAGACGATAAAGGAAGGCAGGCTCATCGCAAACCTCGCAAAGCGCTTCAACACCGTCATGCAGGTCGGTTCGCAGCAGCGCAGCTGGAATCAGTTCCAGGGCGTATGCGAGGCTGTGAAGGCCGGCGCCATCGGCAAGGTCAAGAGGGTTGAGGTCGGAATCGGCCTCGACGTCTCCGGTGGCGTCGCCGCCGCCGAACCCGTTCCGAAGACGTTCGACTACGCAACTTGGCTCGGTCCGACGGATCCGACGGTTCCGTACAACTGGACGCGCTGCCACACGCAGGATCTTTCGCGCATCGCAGACCGTCCTGGCTGGATTCAGCTTGCGCCGTACGGTTGGGGCATGATCACGAACTGGGGAGCCCATCATCTTGACATCGCCCGCTGGGGGCTTGGCGCGACCGGTCTGGACGGCGTGAGCGGAACGTGCGAATGGATGGATCTCTCCGGCGGCAGACTGTGGAACGTCCACACAACCTACGATCTGCACTATTCGTTCAACGGCGGCGCAACTGACGTGCACGTCTGCAACAAGTACCAGAACGGAGTGAAGTTCGTCGGAGAGAACGGAGACTGGCTCTTCTGCACACGCGGAGCCGTCAAGGTGACGCCCTCCGATCCGGATGTGCCTGTGCGTCCCGGACAGCTTGCGCCGATGGCGGCGTCCGACGCTTCTCTGCTGCCCAAGCTCAAGCCCATGGGCGCGAATCCGATGCAGCTGCACGTCGACAACTGGCTTGCGGCCATCAAGGCCGGCGATCCGAAGATGACTGTCACCAACGCGCTCGGCGGACATCTCTCCACTGCGATGTGTTCACTCGGACAGATGTGCATGGAGCTTGGTCGCGGCAAAAAGTCGTTTTCGCTCAAGTGGAACCCGGCGAAGGAGACGACCGGCGATGCGGCGGCGGACGCGCTGATGAAGCCGTTCGCACGGGACAAATACGACCTCAAGGTGAATCTGAGGGAATTCGGTCTTGATTTCGATGAGGTGATGAAGGGGTGAGCAGAGACCGCACATACGACTTCATGTACGCCGCAGAGGCGACGAAGGTGCTCCATGCGCCGACGCGCGCACTTGAGACGTTCGGCACGACCTGCGTCAACTATCACCTGCTTGCGGAGCTGGAGGATTGTCCTGGCAAGATACGCATCCGCGAAGGACGGCTTCAGGCGAGCAAGCCTGAACTGATAACGCCGGAGCGGTACGTGAAGGACGAGTTCGACGGTTTCGGGGAGATGGCGCAGAGGTACTACGACTTCCTGAAGCAGAACGAGGACAAGCTCAAGATCCTCAAGTATGGCTACCGGCTTAAGCAGGAGGCGTTCTCCGAACAGATCGTCACCGATACGATGGAGGCTGTCGCAGAGCGCGTCATACGCGACGTGAAGATTGCAGACCGCCCGTTCGATGCGGTCATCGAGGGTGTGGACGATCCGTGGGACGTGTGCCTGATGAGGTTCTTCTGGCTTCATACGAATGCATCGGTGGCGCACAACATGGAAGATCTCAAGAATGCGGGGATGATAGGATGACAAAACGCACAAAGATAATAGCGGTCGCCAATCAGAAGGGCGGCGTCGGCAAGACCACCACTGTGGTCAACCTTGCGGCCGCGCTCGCCCGCAGACGGTACACCGTGCTTGTCGTGGATCTTGATCCGCAGGCGAACGCAACGGGTGGTCTTGGCCTTGAGCGGAAGCAGGGGGTCTCCATCTATCCGGTGCTCCTCGGAGAGGCGGAGATCGCTGACGTCATTCAGCCGACGGCATACGACAACCTGAACATAATCCCCTCCGAAGTGGATCTTGCCGGCGCGGAGATTGAGATCGCCAGACAGGAGAACCATCTTTCCGTGATCAGGGACGCGCTGGCACCGGTGCGCGATTCCGGCGTGTTCGACTACATAATCCTCGACTGCCCGCCGTCGCTCGGCATCGTCATGACGGCCTCCCTCGCGGCGGCGGACGGCGTTCTCGTGCCGATGCAGGCGGAGTTCCTCGCCATGGAGGGACTTGGCCTCATCACCAACCTCCTCGAACAGCTTCGCGCCGGTGCGAATCCGTCCATAGAGCTGAACGGCATCCTTCTCACTATGGTGAACATGGTTGCGACGCAGACGAAGGAGGTCATCGCGGTCGTCAAGGAGAAGTTCGGCGATCGCGTGTACGAGACGACGATTCCGCGCAATGTCCGCACGAGCGAGGCACCGAGCTACGGACAGCCGGTTATGCACTACGACCCGACCTGCAAGGGGGCGGTCGCATACCGTGCGTTCGCCCGCGAATTCATCGCCCGCACTCCGACGCGCTTTGACGATGAAGCAGCGGCGGACGCAGCCGATGCGTCGGACGAGCCAGAGCAGACGTTGCAGCCTGACGTGCCGGATGCTCAGACGTCCACGGAACAGCAGCAATCACAATCCCCGGAAACTGGAGCCGATCGATGACAAAGTCGCTTGAAGACTACATAGAGGTGGTTTACGTCCTCATCCACGAAAAGCGCCGTGCACGTGTGCGCGACATAGCCAACGCTCTGAAGGTCAAGATGCCCAGCGTGGTGAAGGGGCTTTCCGAACTGAAGAAGCTCGGTCTTGTCTCGCAGGAGCCGTATGGCGACGTGGAACTCACGGCCAAGGGCCGGCGCATTGCGACGATGATCCTGAACCGCCACAACAAGATCCGCGAATTTCTCATCAAGATCGGTGTCTCATGGCGCATTGCGGACAAGGATGCCTGTCTCATGGAGCACATCCTGTCGGCCGAGACCATGGACAAGATCCGGGACTTCCTCAAGAAGGGCCCTCCCGGCACCAGCACGAGCACACTCAGCCCGAAGCTTGCCGCTCTTCTTCCAAAGCCGCCGCCGACCCAGGAAAAATGAACAAGTAAAGGATGACATCTGCCATGAACGGTCTTGCCCTGCTTCTGATTGCGTCTGTCTGCTTTCTTGGCGGATATTTCCTCTACTCCAGATATGTCGGCAAGGTGCTTGGCATCGATCCGTCTCGCCGAACGCCCGCGCATACGCGGCGCGACGGCGTAGACTATATCCCTGCGCACCCGACGGTGCTTTTCGGGCATCATTTCGCTGCCATAGCCGGCGCCGGCCCGATCGTGGGGCCTGTTCTGGCGGCGGAGTTCGGCTGGGCGAGCGTTGCGCTTTGGATAGTTCTTGGATGCATATTCATCGGCGCCGCGCATGACATGATTGCGCTGTTCCTCTCCGTCCGGCATGAAGGCGAATCGATCGGCACCGTCATCGGCGATGTGCTCGGAAAGCCTGGACGGGTGCTGTTCCTGCTGTTCAGCTGGTCGGCTCTTGTGCTTGTGCTTGCGGAGTTTACGCGGCAGATCGCGGCGACGTTCGTTGCCGATCCTGCGATCGCCACGGCTTCGCTGCTGTTCATCGCCGAGGCGGTGGTCTTCGGGCTTTGCGTATATCGCCTGAAAATGCCGGTGCTTTGGGCATCCCTCATATTCGTGCCGGTGATGTTTGCGTTCGTGTGGGTGGGGAACGTGTTTCCGCTTGACGTGTGCGCAATGTTCGGCATGACGAAGGCGGGGGCGACGTCATTCTGGACGGTTGTGCTGCTTGTGTACTGCTTCTTCGCTTCGACGATGCCGGTCTGGCTGCTTCTCCAGCCGCGTGATTATCTCAACGCATATCTGCTCTACGCGATGATGGCGCTGGGATTCCTCGGCGTGTTCGTTGCTCACCCCACGCTTCACATTGACGCCTTTGCGGGATTCTCCGCCGTCGGAAGGGGAGGCGTCCCGGAACTTCTGTTCCCGTTCCTGTTCGTGACGGTTGCTTGCGGGGCGTGTTCCGGCTTCCATGCGCTTGTCGCCTCCGGCACATCAGCGAAGCAGCTGGACAGCGAAAAGTCGATACGTCCCATCGCCTACGGCGGAATGTTGCTTGAGGGTGTGCTTGCGATAATTGCGCTCATCGGCGTCGCCGGAACGTACATGAGCCAGAAGGAGTACGTCGCTGCGGTTCAGACAATGGAGCCGGTGCAGATGTTCGCCTCCACGATTGCCGGATTCTGCGTATCCATCTTTGAGGCTGTCGGGTTGTCCCAGGAAGTCGGAAAGCGCATGGCGGAGTCGTTCATGCTGCTGTCGGTGTCCGCGTTTCTGATGACGACGGTCGACGCCGGGACGCGCCTTGCGCGCTTCTCGTGGCAGGAGCTTGTCGCCTGTGTCCCCGCCCGGAAGTGCGGCTCAGATGCGTCGAAAACCGGGCGCGGCAAGGCGTTCGGCTTCTTCCACAACATGTACGTGGGAACCACGATCGTGTGTGCGCTGGGCGCCGCGCTGCTCCTCGGAAATCCGAAGGCGGCGAAGTCTCTCTGGACGATCTTCGCCTCCGCGAACCAGCTTCTTGCGTCCCTCACCCTGCTTGCGGCAACGCTGTGGTTCGTCAGAAACGGAAAACCCTGCTGGATAACGCTCATCCCGATGTGCTTCATGCTTTCGGTGTCGTCGTATGCGCTCATTGCGATATTTGCCGCAGCGCTCGGCGCCGGCGACTGGATGAGGCTTGGCGCCACAGGATTTCTGCTTGTCGTGGCGGTGGCGCTTGTCCTGTTCACGATTTCGACGGTGTTCAGCCGTCGAGGCGCGGAACACAGGCAATGACGGACGCCGCTTTCGTGCAGGGCCTGTTCGTCAGAGGATGGCCGCCGATGCGTGAGTGCGTAACATGAAGGTTCGTGCACAGAGACTGGCGTTGGCGGCAGTTGCATCGGTGGCGGTCTTTGCGCTGTTCATCCCCGCCGTTGCGTTTTCGTTCATAGGCATCGATGACGCCGCGTACACCTTCCGCAATCCGTTCGTCGCCGTCGGTGTGACGTTCGGAAACATCGTCGAGGCGGCGACGAATTTTCGCCATGGCGGAATATGGATGCCGGCGACGTACGCATCCTACATGGTGGACGCCTCCGTCAGCCGCCTCACCGGCATATCGTTCATTGCGCTGATGCATTTCGTAAACGTGCTGCTCCATGCGGTCAACTTTCTGCTTCTCATTCGTTTCATGAGGACGCTCTTTTGTCCGTCCGCCGCCTCGGTCGAAACGTTGCACGGAGGTTTCGATTCCTGTTCGCATGAAGTATGGCTGGTTGTGGCGGCTCTTCTCTGGGCTGTGCATCCCATGCGCGTGGAACCTGTCGCCTGGATTGCGGCAAGGAAGGAACTGCTCTGGACGCTGTTCGCGCTTGCGGGGCTTTTGTTCTGGGTGAGGCATCTTGACCGATGCGACAGCGCATCGCATGGTGCGCGTTTCCGTGTTTCGCCGCCGTGGCTCGGTGCGTTACTGTGCTGCATTCTTGCCTGTCTCAGCAAGCCGACAGCCATGTGCTTTCCGCTGCTTGCGGCTTTGGTTGAGTGGCAGCGGCACATCGTCGCCGATGACGGCGAGAAG
Source organism: uncultured Lentisphaeraceae bacterium (assembly GCA_964567665.1). Lineage (GTDB taxonomy): Bacteria > Verrucomicrobiota > Kiritimatiellia > RFP12 > UBA1067 > UBA1731. The sequence goes on along the minus strand of CAZMNN010000007.1, from coordinate 51,475 downwards.
GGTTTCCGATTCATTCTGCGCAGAGCAAAGTGCTATCTTCCGCTTCTCGCCGTTGCGGCGTTGACAGCGGCGGTGGCGGCGTATTCGCAGACGCACGTCGCAGGACAGGAGACGACATCTCTGTATGCTGGCTCGTTCTCCAGCCGTCTTGTCGGCGCCGTCTCCGCGCTCGGCTTCTACATCCGTGCCGCGCTGTGGCCGGCCGGGCTTCACATAGACTGCCGCACGGTTTCCGCATCACTGCCGATCGGGTTCGCTGGAAACATGGTTGCACTGGGCGCCGGAACCTGTATCATTGCGCTTCTGGCGTTTGCGTCGAGACTTGCCGCGAGAGGCTGTTCCACCTCCGGGGCGCTGACCGGCGTGTGGCGGACGGTTCTTTTCTCGGCGGCATGGTTTCTTGTGTCCGCCGCGCCGACGCTTGGCGTCCTCGGCAGCTTTGGCGTAGAGGCTCATTCAGACCGTTTCGCATATCTGCCCGGAATGGCGTTTTCGTTTCTGCTCGCCGCGTTTGCCGTGAGATGGTTGGACAGGTCGGCCGGTGCGGCCGTCGTCCCGGGCGTTTGGCGGAGATGTGCGTTTGCGGCATCGGCGATGCTCGTTGTCATCCTTTCCGCCGTGACAGTTCGTCAGCTCGGCTTCTGGCGTGACGACGGCGTGGCGTACAGACGCGCCCTCGACTGCGATCCCGGACATCCTCGCGCAATGGTGCATGTTGCAGATGCGCAGTGTTCACGCAGACGCGACTTCAACGGCGGCATCGCGCTCTACCGCAAGGCGTTGACGCTTGCGGACACCGTTCCCGCAGGTGGCTTCAACCGGCAGGATGTGCTGGCCAGGCTTGCGTATGCGCTGGCGTCACGCGGCGGATACGATGACTTCGAGGAGGTGAAGCGCATTGGTGCGGATGTCCTGCGCGACATTCGTCTCGACCGGCGTGGAATGATGCTCGATGCGTTGGGGACGGCGTTTCTGCACGATGGTGACATGAAACGTGCGGCGCTCCTGTTCAGGGCGTCGATGGATGCCCCGGACAGGTTTTGGCCAAAGGCCTCCACGAAGAAAAAGCTTGAGCTGTGCCGCTGACGGCAGATTGGCGACCTCTCGAAATCAGCTGAGCCGGTTGCGGCGTCTTAAAAAATAGTTGACTGCAGAAAAAAAAACATACAATTCGTAGCACCATTTTTAAGCAATATCAGGTTGCAAGGAGTGTGCCATGAAAAAGTCTGCATTGTGCATGGTTGTGGTTGCCGTCAGTGGTCTTGTCGCCAACGCGGCTGATTCTGTTTGGACTGGAGCCGTTGACGGCGCATGGACAAATGCGGCGAACTGGACTGCCGGAGTTCCTGGCCAGTCGGACACAGCCACGTTCGGTGCACAGGGATCGTCGGGCGCAACCTCCATTGACCTTACGGACATGGCGCTTGTCGGCAAGATCCTCGTGACTGGCGCAGACACTCCGAAATACGTGTTCGGCACGGATGCGACGCAAGTCCTGAAGCTGCCGTTCACGGCATCGGCGACCGGCAATGACAATGGGTTCTTCGTGGATGCCACCGTGCCGGCGCAGAACGTCCCTGTGATTTCGGCCACGCTTGGCGGCCAAGACGTCGCCACCAACGGCACAGAATCCTATCAGATAGTTGAGAATGATTCGTCCGGTACGCTTGTCATGAACGATTTCGGATGCACGGATGGTTCAAGGCGGCAGAGACTTGTGTTTCGCGGCGTCGGCCCTACAGATGTCAACGGTACGCTGGTAAGAGGAGCTGGAACTCCCAACTACGAGCTTGCGTTCAACAATGTCGGCAAGGTCAGGTTCAGGGAGTCGATAGAGGGGCTTTTTCGCATCCACTCCGGCGGGGGCGATGCGTCCTTCATGCGCACAATGGAGATAGACAATGATGTCGTCATTGCGTTCACCAACGAATGGTCTGTGAATCCAGCGGCTCCTCTGCGCATCTGCGGTGAAGGTGCGCTCAAGTTTCCGAACAAAAGCAAAATATACATGCAGGGAATGCTCAACGTTTTCGGGCTGTACAGCAACATAATCGACGTGGCGATCTGCCGCGATAACGTTGAGACCGGAGATTTCATCCTGTACGGTGAAGGTGTGCATGAATTCACTCGCGCCCCATGCGATGTCGGCCGCACGGTCGCGCTCCAATTCACGTCAGGAGTCGATGCCCTGAGATGGATTACGCTCGCCGTGCCGTCCATCGGGCTGAAGGGGGATGGAACAGGTGTGTGTTCTGCGATCGGGGAGTTCCGCTTTCTGAATCGCGGATGTCTGCGCTACACCGGAACCGGCGAGACGATGGATCGCGATCTTGTGTTCGGCGAATCTATGAGCACCTGGACATGCGACAGCCGTATGCGCATTGAGCAGTGCGGGACGGGCGACTTTGTTGTGACAGGCGCAATTAGGTCTGCGACGGCCGCCGCCGGCGCATCGCTCTATCTCGCGGGCGATGGCGCGGACGGCATAATGCGTACGCCGCTCGTCGATCAGCCGTCGCATTCGCTCACCTTGACGAAAGAGGGGGCGGGGCGTTGGATTCTTGAAGGTTCAAACACGTTTACTGGAGCGACAGCCGTTAACGGCGGCACTCTTGCCCTTGGCGCGGGCGGCACACTGGAGAATTCGCCAGTTACGCTGAGCGGCGGCACGTTTGCGGTCACGGCGGCAGAATCGAAGTCGGTCGGTTCAATTCAGGTAGGTTCGGGCGTGAACCGCATAGCTGTCGCGGATGGCGCAACGCTTTCCGCCGCTTCCATCGTTCGCAGCGGTAGCGGCGTTCTCGACATCACGCTTGGCAATGGGGCGTCGTTTGTCTGTACTGCGAAGGCGAACGCCACGCCGTCGTGGATCACCGTGGGCGGGAAGAGCGCAGCTTTCGGAGCGGACGGGCAAGTTGCGAAAATGGGCATGACGGTCACGGATTCAATCGCGGCCCGTGGCGGTGTGATTGCCGACGGCGCGGAGAAGGTTGTAGGAATCGTCTCTCCCGGCGATGCTGGATCAATCACTCTCGAAAAGGACTCCACGAAGATTTCGACGCTTGTGCAGAAGTCGTCTGTGGACGCGACGGTGTCGATGCCGTCGGAGACGCTTACGCTGTCGAGGTTGATGATAGAAGATGGGGCGGCAAACCTGACGATCGGATCGACTCCAGGGGAAGGGACGCTTGCCGCTCCGTCCGACGCGAATCTCGTTATCGACAACTCCAGCGAAAAATCGGTTGTAACAGTGAATGCCGGACTTGATGTGCAGTCCGGAACGGTCACTTTGCTGTCCGGGACGTTGGCGCTTGCCCAGACCTCGTACGCCGGAACTGTCCTGCTGTCTGAAGGGACGACGCTCGTTCTCACAAACGAATCAACTGCGGCGATGACGGTCAAGCCGGTACTCAGCGTGGAGAGGCACGATTCCGCCAAGGTGATGCGCACCGGAGACGGCCTGATGAAATACTCTCTCGACCTCTCGTCGTATGGCGGCGATTTCGTGCTTGCCGGCGGAACGAACGAGATATCGGCGACGCTTTGCGGCACATCGACCATCAAGAGTTTCGGCTCGGCGGACGGAATCCTGTATGTGACGAACGGAGCGACGCTTTTCGTGAACGACAACGGTATCGTCACAAAAGACACGAAACAGACTGCCATGACGTTCGGCAACAAGCGCATCCACTTTTCCGGCACCGGAGCCAACGGCACTGGCGCGTACATAGTGCGTGACTATCATCCGGGAATACTCAACTACGCCACGCTTGACGGCGACACGACATTCGTGCTGGAGCGCGGGTCGTATGTCGCCGGCTACATCAACATCAACCAGAACCTTGACATGAACGGACATTCGCTCACCGTGTACGGTGACGGATATCTTGTTTTCCCCGCCATCTCCTCCATCAGCAATGCCGGGCGGATAGACTTCAGTCCCGCATCCGGGGCACGGTTGGAGCTGGCGTGCTATTCCGGGGCGGATCTCGGTCCGTCGGATGCGCCACCGATCGTGCTGCGCGACAATGTTCGCATAATTTCCTACGCGATGGGAAACCTGTCGCGGGCGCTTCTCGTTGACGCCACAGCAGTCGATGCTGACGGATGTCCATCTCTGACAACCAACTATGACTATCCCGGCACGAACGTCAACCATCTTGCCGGCCTTCTTTCGTTTGCAGATTCCAACACCGGCATCTTCCGTTTCAATAACAGGTTCAGCACCGCCACCCTTACGCTTGGCGGACAGGTTTCCGGTCCGGGCGGATTCAAGATGTTCCGTGGCGCAGACAGGGGATGCATCTACCTTGCGCAGTCCAACAACACGTTCACCGGCGGCGTGACGATTGAAGACGGGGAGAGCTATGTTGATTCAGCGGTAAAGCTTGGCTATCCTACCTCTGCGCCGGACTGTTCGCAGCTTGCCGTCACCAACGGACGCATCATCGTCGTCGCGCCGAACTGGGATGCCGACGCGGTGCTTTCGCTTGCGTCCACCGCTGCGCTTGGCGGCGATTCCTACATCTCCGTCGATACCGAGGCCTGCGAGAACCATGCATGCACGATGGAGTTGGACGGAAGCAAGATTGCGGACGTTCCGCTGCGGCTCGCGCATGATGGCGTGGGAACGCTTTCCGTCACGCCGTCCGGAACCTTCTCTGAGCCGATGGCCTTCGGAAGCTTTGGCGGTACGCTTGAGTTCAACGGCGGCGAGATCACGCTTGGACGCGGGCGGGTGGCGAACAACGGATTGGCGGCATCCGCGCCAGAGGTGCGTTTCTGCGGCGGCGTTGTGGCCACCCTTGCGTTTGGCCCCGTATCGGTCGGCTCTGCGACACGTAATGCGCCGCATCGCATAGCACGGATGAAGATATGCGACGCCACCGTGAAGTCCGACGGCAGCGCCGCAGGGGAGCATTCCAAGGAGAAAGCGTTCATTGTCGGAAACGGCAGATATGGCGATGCCATCCTTGAGATCGCAGACGGGGCGCAGGTCGCAACAGGGCTTGCGGTAGGATGCGGGAAAGCCCACGGCGCAGTCTGGCAGACAGGCGGAAGCGTGGACGCAACAGGTTCAAAGGATTGGAATGGCCTTACGTGGATCGGTCACAGCGACTGCGGATACGGGGCGTATCTGCAGTCCGGCGGTGATCTGTACTGCGCGGATATGCGAATGGCGATGGGCGTTGGCTACACCACCATCCGCCAGACCGGCGGAAATGTGAATTTGGGGCAGATTCAGGCCGGACTCTGCGGCCCTCTGTCTGATTGGGTTGTGTCCGGCGGACATACCGTGATAACCAACCTCTCCATGCCGAGGACAGGTCTTGATGTGTATGACACAAAGACCGTGCTTACAGCGGAGGCGGATGCCGATATCGCCGTGATCAATCGTGTGACCATGGCCGGCGGAAGCAAGACCACAACCGCCATTGTGAACATGAACGGCGGTAGGTTCTCCGCATATGGATTCAGGAAATATGGTGTCGAGACTTGGCAGGAGGATCAGGGAAGCAATCGTGCGTACGTGAACTTCAACGGTGGCACGTTTGCTGCAACAGCGTCCAATCAGGACATTTTCGGAACTGGCGTGAATGCGGTTGACGCTGTGACGTTGTATGAGGGCGGAGCGACGATCGACACCTCCGCGCTTGGAGCGGACGGAGAGGTGACTGTGTCCAATTCGCTTTCCGCTCCAACGGGACTTGGAATAGCATCTGTGCCGTTCACGGGCGACATTGTGGTCACAAACGATTTTGTTGGGCCGCCGGGAGTGCTGATCATCGGCGACGGCTTCGGCGCCACGGCGGTCTGCGATTTCAACATGGAGACGCGCAAAGTCGCCGGTGTTCGTGTGCTGACGCCCGGATGCGACTATACGTGGGCGAAGGCGGTGCTTGACTACGGATATGTCGGGGATGTGCGGGCCGTCGTCACGAACGACTGCACACTTACGTCCGCAGCTCCAGTATCCGGCGGCCTTACCAAGAAGGGCGCAGGAAGGTTGATTCTTGGTGCCGCCAACACATATTCGGGCGATACGGTGATCGAGGGCGGCGAACTTGTCGCCAACGTTAGCGGGGCGATTCCGTCCGCTTCGACGATTGTCTTCAAAGGCGGTGTGCTGAGCGTAGGGGCGGGCGTTTCGCTTTCGGGCGCAAAGTTCAGGTTTGATCTGCTGCAGAACGCGCAGTGTCCCGGTTCGTTCGCGTTTCCGTCCGGTTCATCCATCACGGTGGAGAATCTCGACAGGGCGGAACGCTCCGTCGGTTCGTACACCATCGCGACGTTCACCGGCGGAATGTCCGGAGATCTGCCGTCTCTCGCAAATGCGGAGGATCTGCCGTACGGATGGCACATGACGTCGAACGGAAAGAAGATCAAGATCCGGTACGCCAGAGGATCGGTGTTCTCCATCCGCTGAAAGCGCAGAACGCCTGTGCGCCATTGTCGGCGAAATGCAACTTACCATGTTGCATTTCGTTGCGGCCCCACCCCCTTTACAAGTCACTTACTATTTTGACATTCTGTCTCAATGCGCTTGCGATGCTGCCAAACGCCCGTCACGTGAACAACGCCATCGGTCTCGACTACCTCGTACTTGCCGACTACGCGAAAGCGTTCAAGACAACGGACGGTCTGCCTTGTCTGTCCTCCTCCGCCGCGCCGCTGTCGGTCTACCCCAACTATCCACTCGCGTACGAATGCGCAACAGGCAGCGGTCGAATCGTCGTCGGAAAGAAAGATAAGTAACACGCCGAGACGATTCGGCCACGCAGCAACTTCAAGTATTGTGACGCGTGGATCTGCACACGACGCGCGTCAGCACATTCTGTGGCGTAATTGCGTCTATCGCATCGAGAAAGACCGTCCGGAAACGGTCGGACGTAATGTTCCTTTTCATCTCGTCTACCATTCGCTTTGATTATCTATTTTGGGCGAACCGTTCAACGTTGCATTTTATGGTAAAAAAAAAACATCTTTTAGCAGTTGTGTCGAGCGGATGCTTTTGATACATTAGTACGCATGTGGATATCATGTGACCGTTGATGATTTACAAGAAAGGATGCGTTCAATGAAGACTCTGATTCGACTGCTGGTTTTCCTTGTGACTGCGGGGGGCTTTGCCGATCAATATTACTGGACATCGACCGGCTGCGGAAATTGGAGCGATACGACCAAATGGCACAAGGGGACTGTCGGCGGAGAGACTGGGACGCTTCCCGGTGTTGGCGACAAGGTCGAAGTGGTGTCCAACTGCACGATAACCGTTGACGGCGAACATGAAATCGCAAGCCTCAGTCTGCCGTCGAAATCGGCTTCATCTCCAATCACAGTTACGCTGAAAGGTTCAGGGCGGCTCGTGCTGACGCCAGAAAACAACAATGGCGGCACCACAATGCAGATCGGCATCTACAGTACGCTTGAAATGGATGGTCCTGATATCTATGTGAGCGCAACCAGCGTACAGTACTGCGAAGGCGGCACGTTGATTGTCCGGCGCGGCGCATACACCCCTTACACGCACTACATAAAGACTGCGCCGGGGCGTCTCGTGATCGACGGCGGCGCGGTGACGTGCGACGGCGACGGAAATCGCAGCATCTGTCTGCAGAACGGATGGAACGGCGCATCAGAACCTGTTGGGTTTGTGAATCTGAAGTCTGGGCTTCTTGACGTTAAATGCGCTTTCTACGTTGGAACGTTCACGATGTCTGGTGGAGTGTGGGATCGTACGTTCGCTCCGCACGGCAAATTCTTCACGAATCTCCTGAACAGTGCTGGGCTTTCCATGGACATATCCGGTGGAGATCGCATCGTGTTCAACGGGCGCGACACGCTGCCGGACGCACCAGACATTCTTGCGGTGTCCGAACTCGTCCACACCAACGCGGTCAATGCGCAGGACTGGCATCCGATATCAGAATCCGGTGCGTATTCGTTCGGGAGGATCATAGCACCTAAGTTGACTTTGTGTCTCACGAACGACAACATTGCGATTTCCGGCGATCTGCTGAATGTCTACAGTCTCCGCTTCTCAGGTGACGCAAAGGATGTCGCCGTAAACATTCGCGAAATAAAGGTGGCGAACAAAAACGCATCCGCTCCAATCGCCGCTGCGGATCTCAACCAGTACATGCACATCGATTCTCGGAATGCCGTGCGATTCAGCTCCGCAACGTCAGGCGGAACACTTAAAGTGATGGCGTTGAGCAACGTTGACTGCTATTGGCGTTTCCGCAAGGGTGTTTTCGCATCCACCACCGCAAGCGACGGCGGCCCGGTGAACATCCAGATCGGCAACCCCCTCTTTGATGCCGGGGCTGTCGCCGATTTCGACGGCAAGGGGAATGCGATGCTCTTCTTCTCGAACTACATCGGCAACAGACGCAATGTGCAGACAGGCTTCTCTAATCAACTTGCGCGTGTTTCCATGTCCGGTGGCGGAGAGCTTGAGATGAAAAACTGGGCGTGGAACAGCCGTGACTATCCGTTCCAGGTCGAACGGCTCGTTCTCGGGACAGGCGCCGGACTGAAGACGGTTGCTGCGATATATGCGCACATAGACGCGAATGAAGTTGAGATGGATTCGTCAAACAGACTGACAATCTCAACTCCGGACATGAACAACTCCGACTTCCCGACTTCGCCATTGATGACCGGGCCGCGTCACGTGAACGATTTCCGAACCGATGATTCCCGTCCGTCGGTCACGCTTGAGACCAACGGTGCGGCAGACGAATGGAACTTTGAATGGATCAATGGGCAGCCAGTGGTTTGGCGCAAGGGTGCATCGCAGAGGGCGTCACATTCGCTTTCGCACGTCAATCTGTCGAAATGGCGCGGAACGGTGGACGGCAACTGGTCGAACGACGTTAACTGGCTTATCGACAGCGGCAAGGTGAAGGCGGCGAATCCGCTTGAACAGTCGATGCTTTTCGATGGCGGATACACCAACACGCGCATCACCGTAGACGAGGCCGTAAAGGCGTACCAGATATGCGTATTCAGACCCACGGCACCTGTCGCATTCGTCGGAGAGGGGTCAATCGAATTCGGATCGAACGACCGCACATCAGTCTCGCCAGATGTCTGGGATGTCAGGGCGGCTGTCGTAAACACTTCGGACAATCCAATCGTGTTTGACGTTCCTGTCAGCCTATCCGCCTCAATCACGGAAGACCGCAGTTTCATGGTGAATCAGAGTTCACGCGGTTACGTGGCTTTCATGAAGGAGTTTTACCCCGGTGACGTTTTGGTTATGAAGGGCGATGTGCGTATCGGCGGAGCGGCAATGGTAGAGAACGTGGCCTTTGAGGTTCAGGGTTCGGTCTTGCCGGCAAAGCGCACACGCCTTTCGGTGATTCCCGGCGGCAGTGTCGCAGTCACGCGGCAGACGTCGTTGCAGAGCGGCGGCGATGTGGAGATATCGGTGCATTCCAATGCAACCTTCACCGTTCATGACGGCGACGGGGATGCGTTCTGGGGGTATGAGGACGAGCGCAAACCGATATGGGTTAAGAAATACGGCAGGTTCGACTGCCGAGCGCCTCTTGGCGGATTTGAGAAGGTGTCCTTCAAAGGCGATGGCGAAGTGTTCCTTGCCGATACAGGATCAAAAGCGACGGCAGACTATCCTGTTGCATTTGACGGCGTGACGTTTGCGGTCAATGCGTTCACCGCGGGGCATCCGATAGAGCTTTCAGGGTCGCCGATATGGGCGGCAAGGACAGATTGGTCGTATGCACTCGGAACTGTTTCGGTTCCGTCAGGCGAAACGCTTACGGTTAACACCGAGGATTCCGAAACAGGCTATGGACATTCGGTTGAGATTGGGTCGCCCGTTGTCGCCGATACGCTTGTCAAGGCCGGTTCCGGTACGCTTACGCTAAGTTCGACCGGCAATCAGGTTGGCGACGTCCGCGTGGAGGCGGGATGTCTTGCCCTTGCCCATGCGCAGCCTTTCGGGTCGCTTGCGTTCGCAAGCGGCACAACGCTGCGCCTTGCTGATGCGTCCGCGCCGATATCGACTGCCGGCGGACTTGACCTTTCTGGGGTCTCAATCGAGATCGGCGGCGCACTTGCCGCAGAGGCGCGTCGTACGTGGATGACAGTGCTGGCCGTCCCAGCCGGGCAGACCATTTCCGGCGACTTTGCGTTTGCGCATAAGGACGGAATGTCGCGGATAGTCGATACTGATGATGGCGGCGTTGCGCTTCAGGTGCGTCGCCGCCCCGGTTTCATCTTTGTTGTTCACTGATGCCTATACGGAGAGGATGCGAGGAGATTCATCATGGCATTTAACTGCATTGCGGCATTTCTGGCGGCGGCGACCGTCATCAACGTGACACCCGGTCCCGGCGCTCTTGAAAAGGCGCAGGACGAGATCCGCGCCCTCATGAGAAAGGACGCGGCGAAGACGCGCCTCGGTGGTGTGGAGGTGGTGCTGGCCGACGGCGTGTACCGTCTGGACAAGCCTCTCTGCTTCACGGACATCGACTGCGGAACAAACGGGATTCCGGTTGTGTGGCGGGCGGCGAACAGAGGAAAGGCTATCATTTCCGGTGCAGTTGAGGTGACGCCGGTCGAGATCGACTGGAACGTGCCGCCTGCGTCGCTGATTCCGCCTGAATCCCGCGCAGAGACAAGGGCGTATCGCATAGGCGGAAGCGAACCAATCCCCGGATGGCGCAACGGATGGCTTCAGGGAAAACTCACTGAAGCGCCGGTGCAGGTGCATATTGGCGGTGAACGCTGCAAGGTCGCGACCTGGCCAAGGGATGAGTATGCCCATACCGGGCTTCCGGTCACTCCAATCAGGGACAGCTACAACGAGTGGGGCGAGAACTGGTACGCGAGTTTCGGCGGAGACTTCCATGTTGATGGCGAGGCACCCATTGGGGATTGGGCAAAGGAGCCTGACCTGTGGGCGTTCGGGATGTGGCGCTTCGAGTGGTGCGCCACCACGTCTCCCGTGCTGAAGGTCGATCCGGTCGAGAAGGTAATGTGCGTGGACACAAACCAGAACCCTTATGGCTTCCTGCCGAACATGCCGTACAACGTGTTCAATGCCTTCTCCGCGATCAGGGAGCGCGGCGACTGGGCGGTAGACCGCGAGGCTCGCATGATATACGTGAGGCAGGCCGGAAGCAATGCGGTGGACGTGTCGCTCACTCCCCATCTTCTTACGAGCTGGCCTGCGATACACGACATCACATTCCAGGATCTGGTCTTCGAACATTCGCGCATACACGCGATTCGCTTTCACAATGCGACCCGCGTCACAGTCCGCGCATCGCTGTTTCGCGGCATCGGCGATGTTGCCGTCGTGATAGGGAGCGCAAGCCGCAATTCGGTGATACACGGATGCGACTTCTACGATCTCGGCAAGGGCGGCGTATCCCTCAACGGCGGAGACCAGAGGACGCTAACAGCCGCGAGCAACGTCGTGGAGAACTGCCACATCCACCATTATGGCGTGGTCTCGCCGATCGCTCAGCCCGCCATTAGCCTTTCGGGCGTGGGCAACCGCGCAGAGCACAACCTGATACACCACTTTGCGCATCAGGGCATAGCATTCTACGGCAACGACCACTACTGCGGATTCAACATCCTGCATGATGGCGTACAGTACAATGATGACGCGGGGATGATCTACTGCAGCTCCTACGATTGGTCGAAGCGAGGCTCTGTATGCGAGTACAACTGCATATTCATGGCGGGCAAGCAACCACTCTCAAGCCATGTGCAGGGCATATATATGGACGGATGGACGTCCGGCGTGACTATACGCGGAAACATCATAAACCGCGCATCGCAGGGCATATACATGTCCGGCGGGAACGACAACATCGTAGTTGAGAACCTTGTCGTAAATTGCCAGCGCGGCATAAACCTTTCCTCTCTCGGCGCAGATTCCTTTGCAAAGGCCGCCGCGCTGCAGGGCGAGAAAAGTTTCCTCTACAAGAAGCTTCTTGCCGGGCAGGAACTCTACAGGACTGAACTTTGGCGCAGGCGTTATCCGCGTCTTCTCGACATTCTTGCGATGACGAACAAGGTCGATGCGCACAACGCCTACTGGTACCTGTGCACGAACAACGTGATGTGCGCAACAACTGGGCTTGCCGTAGGCAACAGGGAGAAGGTGATGCCGACGCATCTTCTGAAAGACAACCTTGAACTTCCCGGCGATCCGGGATTCATCGACTACGAGGGCTTCGACTGGGAACTGAAGCCGGACGCCACGGCCCGCAAGGTGCTTCTGGGCGGAACGCGGTTCGCGGAGATGGGACTGTACGATTCACCGTGGCGGTTCTCGCCGGCCGTGAGGCATGGCGATGGAATGTCGCGTCCGCGCCCCATACGCACGGAGTTCGATCAGGGCGAAGTGATCATATCGGTCATGCCGCCCAAGGGCGGTTCCCGCTGGGAGCGGCTGTCCACGGCAACCCCGAAATGGCGCGAATACACGTTTGAGACGGTTGCCCAGATGGACGGAGACTATAAGCTCGGCCTGGTAGGCGGAATGGGCTACAAGACCATGTACGACGACGTGTGCATCGAAGGTCATCCGGAAATTGACGGAACGTTTGAGGATGGCGGCAAAGGATGGTGGTGGCAGAAGGAGGAGAAGCCGTCGGCGATAGGGGAGTTCGGTACGCCGCATGGTGTGCAAAGAAGCGATGAGGCGGTGAGCGGATGCCATGTGGCCATGGCGAACAACGCAAACCATCTCATTTCGCCGCCGTTCAGGGTGAAGAAGGGCGACAGAATCCGCATCACACTCAAGGCGAAGCAGTACATTCCTGATTTCATACGCAGCCTTCTCGACAGGTGATAGCCGGTGGTTTGAGCTGATCCGGTATGCCATGCCACTTTGCCACCCCATCGGATATTGCCATTATAGGTGAATCCGTTGCTTTTCAGCCACGTTTATGATATCTTGCAGTTCATCAGTTGTTCAATGGCGGCGGAATGGTCGTCGCTGTGTGATTTCCACATAAATAAAAGGTGTAATACGATGAAGAGACGTGAGTTCATAAATACCGGTGCGTTTGCCGCCGCAGTCGCCGCCATGCCGAACATAGTCATGTCCGGCTCAAAGGAGAAGGTGCGCATGGGCTTTATCGGCGTGGGCAACCGGGGAACCCAGCTGCTGCACATATTCATGATGAATCCCAAGGTCGAGGTTACGGCTCTGTGCGACATCTACGAGCCTTATCTCAAGCGCGACGAATCGGCGTTTGATCCGAAGTTCTTCGAATGGGGACTCAGAGGGCGTGTTCCGAGCTTCCACAAGAAGGATGGATCGCTCAAGAATCAGGAGGCTGTCATAGCCCAGCGGGTGAAGGATGGCACGTGCAAGCTCTACAAGGACTACAAGGCTCTTCTTGCGGACAAGAACGTTGATGCGGTGTGCATTGCGACGCCTGACCATTGGCACGCCATCATGACGATCGATGCAGTCAAGGCCGGCAAGGACGTCTACTGCGAAAAGCCGCTGACCGCAACCGTGGCCGAAGGCCGTGCGATGGTCAACGCCCAGAAATCCTCCGATCAGGTCGTCGCCGTCGGCCTAAACCGTCGCGGCTGCGTTCCGTACCAGAAGCTCAAGAAGGAGCTTGATTCCGGAAAGTACGGAACGGTGCGGCTCGGCCGTGCGGCGCGTGTGAGCAACATCTTCCCGAACGGAATCGGGAAGTGTCCGGCGAGTGAGCCGCCGAAGGGCTTTGACTGGGATGCCTGGCTCGGTCCCCGCGCATACCGTCCGTACAAGTACACTACAGCACCATATTTCTTCCGCTGGCACACGGACTTCTCGTCCCAGATGGGCAACTGGGGCGTTCACTATCTCGACGCGATGCGCTGGATGATGGGAGAGTCCGCTCCGTGCGCCATCACTGCCGTCGGCGGCAAGTACTGCACTCCGGACTCCGATTCGGAGATTCCTGACACGATGACATCCGTCTTCGAGTTCTCAAGCGGCAAGATGCTTGAGTTCAACATCTTCGAAGGTACGTTCGCCCGCCCCGTGCAGTCCGGTTCGGTCAAGGGAGAGCTTGAGCTTTCCTCCGGCGATGCGCAGATACTCGCTTCGCAGAGTGCCTGGGAGATCAAACCCGTCGGCTACCGCGAATTTGCGAACGATCCCGTCAACAAGTTCAAGCCTGTGCGGTATGAACACAAGGAGGCGCTCCTTGACGACGGTTCGGCGGCAAGCTGCACGAGCAACGTGATCAACGACTTCATTGACCGCTGCCTTGACCGCAACCCCAACGTGCTGTGTTCGCTTGAAGAGGGACACCGCTCGACGTGCTTTGCGCATCTCGCCAACATCGCCCATAAGCTCGGAAAGCGTCTTGAGTGGGATGGCGAGCGCGAGCGCTTCACGAACTGCGACGAGGCGAACACAATGCTTCACTACTCCTACCGCGAAGGGTACAGGCTCGGATGATGCGGGCGTGAACAGTCGGGTGCGGTCTGTCGAATTCGGGCCGCACCCTTCTGTTTGCGACATGGACTTTATGTAGACGAGAGACGTCCGCAACTCTACGAAAAGCAGGTCTACGGCCCGAGACTGTGAGGCGGCAAAAGGGGGATGATGCCATGAATCGAAGGGATTTTCTGTTGGGGGCTTCTGCGGCGGTTCTTTCGGGATGCGCCACAAAAGACGGCGATGTGCGACCGGTCGCCGGATCCGGCGGCAGTTTGGCGCTAAAGCCAAGCTTTCACGTATTCTCGAAGATGTTCCAGCCGCCGGTCACGGCATCGCCGGAGGCGTTCTGCGACCTCCTCGCTTCGTCCGGTGCGGATGGTGTGCAGTGGACGGTGCGTCCAAAAGGTCATGTGGAGCCGGATCGCGTGGAGACTGATCTGCCTCGCCTCGTGAATATCGCCAAGTCACGCGGACTGAAATGCCGGTCGATCTGCACCGCGATTACCGATGGGAACGACCCGGTTTCGGAGCGAATCGCAAAGACGGCGGCGGACTGTGGCGTCGAGATGTTCAGGTCTGGCTACTACTTCTACGACATCAAGCGAGAGACGTTCAGGCAGTCGCTTGAGCGCATCAGGCGAGGGTTCGCCTCGCTTGCGAAACTTGGCGAACGGTGTGGCGTGAAGGCGACATACCAGAACCATTCGAGCTGGGGCCCTACGCTTTTCGGCGGTGTCGTGTGGGATGTCCATGAGTGCATCCGCGACCTTGACCCGAAGTGCATCGGGCTGGAATATGACCCGATGCACGCGCTTTTCGAGACGAACCTTTCGTGGACGCATGGATTCAACCTTGTCGCCCCATGGATTGCATCCATCGACCTGAAGGATTTCCACTATGCGCTTGCGCCGAAGAACAGCAAGATGATGAGGAAGTCCATGGTTGCGGCGTGTGAAGGCATCGTTCCGTGGAAAGAGGTGCGGCGGCTTGTCGAGGCGAACGGCGTGGATCCGCTGTACATTGTGCATTTCGAATACGATTTCGACAAGTCCGACCTCCGAAAGTCGGTAAAATCGGAGATGGATGCGTTCAAGTCCGTGCTCGCATGATGCCTCAACCTCGATAACATGGAGTTTCGATTGTGAAAAAGTCATCGGCTTTATGGAACAATGTTGGCTTCTTGATTTTGCTTGCCGTATGCGCGGGCTTTTCCGCCATGTCGGCAGAGGTGTCGGATTTTGGCATCAGGCGCCACGACCTGCGCCTTTCCGTGTCGTCTCCATCGTTCTTCATCGAACCGATTGTTCATGCTGACGGATGGCGACAGGTTGGACGTTCTTCGGCGCAGGACATTCCGAGATTTACGCCTCCGCACCCCTCCGGGATGCGACAGGAGTTCGTCGTTTCGCTCAAAAGCGGATTGCCCCGAACGGTAAACGGATCGATCTGCGCCAAGGAATGTCCTGACGGATCGGCCAAGGTCGAATGTTCATTCGCGCCGACGGAGAATGGGCGCGTCGCCACGTTCGCGTTGCAGGGAGGCCTTGACGACGACGCATTCCGCAATGGCAGGATTGTCGTTGACGGAAAAGCCGTTCAGATTCCCGATGCTTTGGGGAAAGGTCATCCGCAGATGAACTTCAAGGCAAAGACGCTGAAACTCGAATCGCAGGACGGCAAGAGGTTCATCGCTTTCGATTTTGCGTCCGTCCAGCCATTCTCCATCCTCTTTCCGTCCACAGGCCCAGTGTGTACTCTTCGCATAATTGCGGCAACCGGGGAAGTCGCGGCCGGCAAGGTGTACGGCATTGCATTTGCCATGCGCACGGATGGCGGATTGCGCGACGTGAACGCTCCATGGACTGCAACAGCCGGCGACAGGTTTGTTCCGCTCGCATACAGGGCGGACATCAAGGAAGGTTCCGCCCTCGACTTCTCCGGAATCGTGCCACGTGACCCATGCGGAAGCCATGGACGGCTTCGCGTGAAGGGTGCGCATTTTGAGTTCAAGCGTCTGCTTGGGGTGAGACAGAAATTCTACGGAATAAACCTCCATTCCCACGCCTGCACAAACACCCTTGAAGAGGCTCGAACGCTTGTGGGGCGTTTTGTGAAGATGGGCTACAACGCGGTGCGCTTCCACAATTTCGAGAACGGATGGATGGGGCTTACGTGCGGTTCGCCCGATGCGTCCACGCCGGTGCCGGAACGCTTCGAGGGAATCGACAATCTTGTGGCGGCTCTGCGCGAGCGCGGGATGTACCTTACGGTGGATATGCACGTCGGACGCAGGATGCCGTACCGGCTGCTCGGAATCGACAAGCCGGGCGAGGCTTCCGGAAACGAGATGAAGTATCTCTATCTGACAAATGCAAAGGCCCGCGAAAGTCTCAAAAAACTCATCAAGGGCTTTCTCAGCCATGTGAATCCGCATACCGGGAACAGATATGCCGACGAGCCTACGCTCATGTTGCTTTCGGTGGTGAACGAAGGGCCGTGCGGCTGGCGAAACTCGAAAGGCGAGGATAACCTGTGCGCCCTTGAAGATGCGTTCTTCCGCGAAATGAGATCTTTCATCAAGGACGAAGTCGGATCGGACATCCCGCTTACGAACATGAACGGCGGAGGATCGTACTTTTGCCAGGAGGAGACGAGGGCGGAACTGTTCGACTACGTGGATTGGCACTTCTACTACGACCATCCGCGTTTCCCGGAAAATGCCAAGTGGCAGAACGGAGTCAAGCTTCCGTTCATGACTGGCAACCGCAGGGTGTTTGCCGAGCGCGAGAGCTCGATGGACTGGATGTGGGCAAGGGTATGGGGAAAGCCTTACGTCATTACGGAGTTCAACTGGTGCGCTCCGAGCCTCTACCGTTCGTGGGCCGGCGTGGTGCTTGGCGCGACGGCGGCGTTGCAGGACTGGGACGGAATGTGGCGCTATCTGTGGAGCCACGATCACACCCGTTCGCTCAATCCCGGAAACTTTCCCATATACAGGCTTGAGGGGGCGAGCGATCCGCTTGCGCAGGCCGCTGAGCGTGCGGCCATGTGCCTTTTCCTGCGCGGGGACATGAAGCCGTTGGACAAGTCGGCGGCAATTGTAATGGATTCAACTTCCGTGGATATCGGCAAATCAGACCATGTCTCCGTGAACCTTCGTGATGCGAAGTGGTCTTGGGCAGGTTGGTACGCCCGGCTTGGCACGGCGGTCGGAACGCCGCCTGACGGAGTGTCCGCGCAATTCAAGTATCCGGATGTGAATCCGTCCGCCTCTGACGTGGAAAAATCTCTCGGAATCGGAAAAGACACACGTACAGGTGACGGCCGTGTGTCGATAGACTACGGGCGGAATGCGTTTTCGGTGAATACGCCCAAGACCTGCGGTGTCGTCATGGAGAGCGGAACGATGAAAGGCGGCATCCTTGAGGTCGATGCCGGAAATGAAATCACCGCGCTCTGGGCAAGTTCGCTCGACGGACGCGAATTGCGTTCATCGGGACGCATTCTGCTCACTCATCTCACCAGCCTTTACAACACCGGTGACAGGTTCGCGGACCTGTACGGTATGCATATGGTTGCAACCGGCAAGCCGCCGTACCTCATGCCACGCGCAAAAGCGAAGGTTGCGCTATCCGTCGATGCCCCCGAAGCCATCACTGTCTACGCGCTTGACACGGATGGAACGCGTCGGTTCACCGTGCCGACATCCGTTTCCGGCGGTCGGCTTTCGTTCGTCTGCGCCACTGACCGGGACGAAGGACAGGCAACGTATCTCTACGAACTTGTCCGCAGATAGATGCCGGCAGGAGCATCGTAAAAACGGCGGTTTTGCGCAGAACGGCCTGTTGTGGTATCATTCCGCAATTCAAGGAGACACAGGAAGAGATGAGCGCAGAGATTCCGTACAAGACATATCTTACAGAGGCAGAGGTGCCAACCGCGTGGTACAACGTGCGGGCGGACATGAAGACCAAGCCCGCCCCGCTGCTGAATCCGGAGACCATGCGTCCGGTGACGCCGGAGGAGCTGGAGCGCGTGTTCTGCGGGGAGTTGGTGAAGCAGGAGCTTGACGACGACAATCCCTGGACGCCCATTCCGAAGGAGGTGCTTGACTTCTACCGGATGTTCCGTCCGTCTCCGCTTGTCCGCGCATATTTCCTTGAGCGGGCGCTTGGCACACCGGCGAAGATCTACTACAAGTTCGAGGGCAACAACACGTCCGGCTCGCACAAGCTCAACAGTGCCGTTGCGCAGGCCTACTACGCGAAGGCTCAGGGGCTCAAGGGCGTGACGACCGAGACGGGGGCAGGGCAGTGGGGAACGGCCCTGTCGATGGCGTGTGCGTTCTTCGGGCTCGACTGCCGCGTATACATGGTGAAATGCTCCTACGAGCAGAAGCCGTTCCGTCGCGAGGTCATGCGCACATACGGCGCATCCGTCACTCCGTCACCGTCGATGGAGACCGCTGTCGGCCGCGCCATAAATGCCGCGCATCCGGGAACGACAGGATCGCTCGGCTGTGCCATCTCGGAGGCTGTTGAGGCGGCCACTTCGCAGGAAGGCTACCGCTACGTCCTTGGCAGCGTCCTGTCGCAGGTGCTGCTGCACCAGTCAATCATCGGACTTGAGGCTCAGACCGCGATGGATAAGCTCGGCGTCAAACCGGACGTAATCATCGGATGCGCCGGCGGCGGATCGAATCTCGGCGGGCTGATCTCCCCGTTCATGGGACGCAAGCTGCGCGGCGAGGCGGACTACCGCTTCATCGCCGTGGAGCCGGCGAGCTGCCCGTCGTTGACGCGTGGCCGGTACGCATACGACTACTGCGATACGGGCAGGGTGTGTCCGCTCCAGAAGATGTACACGCTTGGACACGACTTCATTCCGTCCGCCAGCCACGCCGGCGGTCTCCGCTACCACGGCATGAGTTCCGTGCTGAGCGAACTGTACGATCAAGGGCTGATGGAGGCACGCGCCGTAGAGCAGACCTCCGTGTTCGAGGCGGCGGAGCAGTTCGCCCGTGTCGAAGGCATCCTGCCGGCGCCTGAATCGAGCCACGCCATCCGTGCCGCGATAGATGAAGCTTTGAGGTGCAAGAGGGAGGGGCGTGAGGAGACGATTCTTTTCGGTCTCACCGGCACTGGCTACTTTGACCTCTTCGCGTACAGGAAGTTCAATGACCACGAGATGGGCGACTACGTTCCGACGGATGCCGAACTTGAATCCAGTTTCGCGAAGCTTCCTCGCGTCGATTGCGCTTGACGCATGACCTTGTCCTGCTGATATCATTTACTAAATGAAAGGGTGCATGATGATGAAAATGTTTAACGTGACCATGCTTGCTGCGGTTGTTTCGTGTGCGGCGTTCGCTGCGACGGAGCGTGAGTACATCTGGCCTGACGGCAAGATGCCGGATGCCCAGCCGCATCAGATAGCGGCGACCACGGCCGAGACGAAACTGCCGGACTACAAGGCGGACGACTATCGCCGTCCGTACCTTGACTGGTTTGAGCCGCCTGCTGCCGACGTGAAGTCGGACATCTGCATGATTCTCATTTCCGGTGGCGGATATTTCAACTGCTGCGATGTCGGACTTGTCGAGCAGTGGCGGCGGAAACTCACGGAAATCGGCGTGACGTGCGTCTCGCTCACATACCGCACTCCGCGTCCGAACGGTCTTCCGATCCACCAGTCGGCATGGGAGGATGGACAGCGCGCCGTGCGCCTCGTCCGCTCGCAGGCGGCGAAGCGCGGCTACAGTCCTGAAAAGATCGGCACGATTTCGATGTCCGCCGGTTCGCACCTCGCCACGCTGCTCGCGACGAGTTCCATGACGCCGTCATATTCCCCCGTTGATTCCATAGACACAACGGTGTCGTGCCACATCAACTGGGCAATCACGTGCGCGATAGCATACGCGCTCACGGACGGAATCGGCATACCCAACACGCGCAACGGCGAAGCGATAGATGTGGCGCTGGACGACTGCTTCAAGTTCGACGCGAAGACAAGCCCGATGTGCATGTTCCATGGCGGACTTGATGAGTATTCTCCGATCGCGTCCACAAAGGTGTACCGTCAGCTGCGCAGAATGAAGATTCCCGCAGAGCTGCATCTTTTCGCGGATCGCCACCATGGCTTCTTCGGCAGTGACGGAAAGGGCGAGAAGGCGACCGGCTACGACAACTGGTTCGGACGCGCCGCCGAATTCATCCGTCAGATGAACTTCGACGGAAAGCTTGGCGCGGAGGTTGATATCATGACCCGCTTCCCGAACGATGACGCACGTGCTTCGCATGAGCGGGAAGACCTCTGGCCGGCCGGAAGAATGCCTGACGTCCAGACGAACCAGTGCAAACCGTACATCGAATGGCATCTTCCGAAGACCTTGAAGACCACGGCGATACAGATTGTGTATTCAGGCGGTGGATACGGCTGCAACGATCCGGACGGATTTGAAGTGACGCCCGTCCGCCGCTATCTGAACGCCAAGGGCATGGCGGTGGTCACGATGAAATACCGCACACCGCGTCCTCTCGGCGGACTTGCGAAGCATACGACGGCGTGGCAGGATCTGCAGCGCGCAATTCGCCTGGTTCGCTCGAAAGCCGCCGCGAAGGGGCTTGATCCGAACCGCATCGGCATCATGGGTTCGTCCGCTGGCGGACATCTCACGCTCATGGGCGCAACGTCGTCGCGCAGCAGGTCGTACTGGCAGATTGACGATGTGGACAGGCTTCCATGCAATGTGCAGTGGGCTGTGGCGATCTATCCGGCCTATTCGCTCACGGACGGTGCGGACAGACCGAACGCGAAGGGCGGCAACGAGGACGACTCGCGCCTCGTGCCTGAGTTCGCATTTGATCCTGACACGTGTCCCATCCTGTTCATCCACGGCGATGCGGATGGATGGGCTGCCATGAACTCGGTCAAGTGCTGGGAGCAGCTGCGCCGCATGGGCATACAGTGCGATCTCCATACGCTTGCGACGCGCAACCACTGCTTCCAGAGGAAGGCTTCGCCCGGAACCGGGAGCTACACCTGGCTTGACCGCATCGGCGAGTTCATGAACCACCGGAAACTCTTTGACTGAACGGATGGAAATCAGGGAATACGAGCTTGCCGGAATAGAGACCATCGCTCGCGGCGTGTGTGTGCGAGACGGCAAGCTGCTTCTCTGCCGCGCAAAGGGCGGCAGCACGACATATCTTCCTGGCGGACACATCGAGTTCGGGGAGACCGGGCGTCAGGCGCTTGTGCGCGAAATGCGTGAGGAGCTTGGCGTGGAGGCGCACACCGGTGTGTTTCTTGGCGCGGTTGAAAATTCATTCATGCAGCACGGAAAGCCTCATGCCGAGATAAACCTTGTGTATGAGGTGGAGATTGCCGGTGACGAATGCCGTTCGCAGGAAGACTGGATCGAGTTTGAGTGGTGCGATATCGACAAGCTCGATTCGGCGAATCTCCTGCCTGATGTCTTCCGCCGGTTGGCAGACTGGCCAGATGTGCGTTTCGATTGCTGATCGCCGCCCTTGTCTTTTTAGCCGTTCTGGATGGTCTTCCTGACCGCATGATCTTCGGGGATTTGCATACATAACGTTTACGGTGGAAAAAAAAAATCGTTTTGGTACAATATCTGCCTCGTAAAAGGAGATGTGTGCCATGGATTCCACAAAACACAATATCTGTGCCGTTCTTGCCTGTTGTGCTGCAGTGTTCACGATTTCGCTCCGCTCCCATGCCGAGCCATGGGTATGGACAGGAGCCGTAAACGGCTGCTGGACGAATCCAGCCAATTGGACGGTAGGAGGGGCAGTCCCTGAACGATGCCCAGGCGCGTGTTCAAACCAGATATTCGCAGTGGACGGATCTGTGATCGATGGCTGGACAAATTCTGTCCCCGTCAATGATACCGTAGAGTTTGGCGTCCCGGCCGAAGGCGGAGCGACAACGATAGACCTTGACGGACACTACTTTGTCGGGTCTGTGACATTCAAGGCGAAATGTCCGGCGTACACGCTCGGAACATCTTCAAATCAGGTCTTTGCCCTTGGCGGATTTGGGGCCTCCGAGACGGATTGCAGTTCATTCACCATTGAGCGCGGCGCATCGATGCCGAATCTCGTCGCGGGATTTTCCATGGGCGCGACCAGCCGGAATCTGCAGCGCGACGGCAAAAACAGAAACTACTCACACATAGCCATCCGCAACAATGCGGAAGGGGAGTTGGTTTTCGGCACGTTCGGTCATTCCCGCAACCCAGGAATGACTGACGTGTCGAGATGCAACGTATACTTCTCAGGAACTGGCGGATACCGCTTCGCAGGTCCGGTTCGCGGCGTGGAAAAACATACATCATCCCTTTACCAATACGCTTTTCTTCGTTTCCGTCAGAGAGGCAAGGTGTACATTTCCACTCCGCTGTTCGGTCGTGGATGTGTTGACGGCGTTCTCGATCCCAATGAGAACCGCGGCCCCGTGCACATCGAGATTGGCGGCGAATGCACGGAGATGGTGATTGATGAGGGATGTCGTCTTGCGTTCTCCGACTGGAACGACCCTACGCTTGCGTTCATGTCATCCGCAAAAGTCACTGGCGGCGGAACGCTTCAGCTGTGCGTTCAGGGTTGGAAGGGCATTGACGGCAACTATGGAAGCGTGGCCGTCAAATCAGGATGCATCGCCAGCATCGAAACTCCGCTGTCGTTCTATGACTGCGACTATTTTAAGAACACATCCGGAGCGTTGAGGTTCAAGGCGGGCGTTGCGGGTTGGTTGAATGTTGGATACAAAGGGACGTTCTATGTACGCAGCTCAAACGATTTCTCCGGCGACGTGTGGTTCTTCGATCCTGTTACATACCGCGCCGATTCGCTCGCAGGATTCGGTACCTGCGAAAAGGGGAACTCGGCATATCTCAAGGTAAACGGTACGTTCGACTACGCCGGCGCCGGAAACGAGACGTTCAGCCGTTCGTTCAAGTTCTGCTCTCCAAACTGTGTGGCGACAGTCCGCAACAGCGGTAGCGGTCTGCTCACGGTCTCCAGCATGTTTTCCCCGACGAACGTTGCCGCCTCGTCAGGCGCGAGCGTCGTGCTGGACGCGCAGACTGCGCCGATTGCGTTCACGGGAAGCATCTCCGTCCCTGATGGCGCAGCGAAGATGGCGTTCGTCAAGGACGGTGCCGACATCCTTTCGATTTCCGCCGATGCCGATCTCTCCGGCGCATCTTCGCTGCGCATATCCGGCGGCGTGGTTGATCTGAGCGCCCGTTCCGGCAATGACGGCACAGTCGACTTCACGCTGCCGGTCACCTTCGATACGGGTATGTGCTCCCTGCGCGTCTCCGACGGCACAACGCTTCTGTTGCCGTCTGTCTCCGCCACGGATTCGGCTGCGCCAGGATTGTTGGACATCGAGGTTGGCGTCAATGGATGCGTCAAGGTGTCCGGAAAGTCGTCCGGTGACGCCGTCCCTGCCGGTGTGACGGTGAACGGCTTTGCCGCTGCGTTCGGCGATGACGGTGCACTTGTTCCCGTGTACGACGAGGGGATTGCAGCTCGCGGCGATGTTGTGCCGAATGCGCCCAATGCACAGGTGGCGATTGTGAGGGAAGGGAGCGGCGACGCAGACACGCTTGAGGCCTCCAATACCGCTGTTGGCGAATTGCGCCATATGCACTCTGCCGACGCGACGGTGGCGATTGGCGAGAACCGCACGTTCTCCGCCGGGAGGGTGACGGTCGGATCTGTCGCCGGAAATCTCAAAATCGGCGAAGACGGCGATACGGGACTGTTTCGCGGTGCCGGATCGGGCGCTGTGACGCTTGCGAACCTGTCGCGCTCGTCCGTCCTCACGGTCAACGCCGGGATTGGCGAGGGGACAGACATACGGGTGGACGGAACTGTCGGCGGAATCCGCGTAGCGGGTGGTGCATCCTCCGAGGTTGACGTACACGTATCTGACGGAACGCTCACGCTGACAGGCGGCAGTCCGTTCCGTCTCGGAAAGGTGGAGATCGGCACGAACTGCACAGCGAGCCTTGATGCGACGCTTGTCGTGGACGGCACGGAGATTCAGCTTGGTGAAGAACCGCTTTACGTTGGTTCTGGACGCGATCCCGTCGAAGGACAGGAATCCGTCGGGCGGCTTGCCGTCACGAACGCACTCGTCCGCAATGTTGAGAGCGAGTTCGATTCTGTCTATACGTATGCCAGCACGAACAAGGCGATATGCGTGGGTGTGCTTTCGGAGGGGGTCTTGGAAATACGCGATGGAGCAGTGATAACAAACCGTCTGCTCGTCGGCGGAGCGCACTACAATGACGCAAAGACGCGCAGGGGAGCCGTGTATCAGACGGGCGGTGAAATGGCGGCGATAGGCGGACAGGACTACGCTTCGCCATACGGTTCCGGCATCGGCATGGGTGAACAGCATGGAATCGGGTACTATGAACTGCGCGGCGGAAAGTTCACGATGCTCGGCTCGATCGCCATCGGATACTACGGGCGCGGCTCGTTTGTGCAGTTCGGCGGACATTCGGTGTTCACGAACAACCCGTGGGCGTCAAGTTGGTACACCCCAACCTTCGGTCCGATATCTGCCGGAAACGGCGGCAATGCGACGATGCGGTTTGTCGGAGGAACGTCCGAAGTCCATGGGTCACTGACGCTGACTGGCGGTGAGACCAACAACGGCAAGTCCCGTCTCACGGTGGAGGATGGCGCGGAGGTCGATGCCGGACAGAATGCGGTGAAGGTCGTGGGCGGATCGAAAGGTACGTATGTAAACACCGCAGACCTGGTATTGTCAGGTGGACTCCTTCGTGCGGCTGGATTCTACTGCGGCTGCAAAACCGATCATCCGACCTCGAAGCAGGTGTATACGATTGGATTCGACGGTGGCACGTTCAGGACTTCGACGAACAACAAGGACGTGTTCCACGCGAATGTCGGGACCGATACGCGGGCAGTCACAAACGTGATAGTCTATGCCGGCGGCATGACGGTGGACACCGACGGCAAAACCGGCAACCATGCGTCGGTTTCGATTCGGAAAGCCTATGGCGGCGGAGTGCTGCACGTTCCGTTCACGCCGGTATCCGGACTTGTCGCCGCACCGATCGTGTCGATAGAAGGTGACGGATTCGGTGCCGTGGCCGTCGCCGAGTTCGACTCTTCCACGGGAACAACGACAGGCATCAAGGTAATTGCGCCTGGCGTCGGCTACACTGCGGCGACTGCGACGGTCTGGAAGGATGCGTCCACCAGATGTGCAACGGTTGCGTGCGAGATCGCCGACAATGACGGAAGCGGTGCGTTCACGAAGTCGGGCGAAGGCGACTTCACGCTGTCGGCTCCAGGCGGATGGGGCGGAGAGACAGTGCTGCGCGGCGGTACACTCCGCCTTGGCGTGGCCGACGCTTTGCCGGACGGCACGAAGGTGGTCTACGACGGCGGCGCACTTTCAGTCGCTGACGGTGTCTCACTGCCTGATGAACTTGATGTCGACATCGCCAACATTGATCGGGGCAGACGATACACGCTTGCGACGTTCGAGGGCGAGACGCCTTCAGCCGTCCCCGCAATCTACGGGCTTGACGACCCGCGCTGGCAGGCTCGCATCGTCGGGAACAGGCTGTCGCTCTCGTTCGTGAGGGGAATGGTCGTGACGGTGCGGTAGCTTCGCTGTGTCCGGTTCGGCGTAGATTTGATATAGTTGCATCCGTTGTCAAGAAACCTTAAGCAGACGCAGGAGACAAGATGAGAATGGAGAACGTGATACGTGGCGGATTTGGCGGGTGCATTCGCGGAATCGCTTTTGCCGTGTGCATGGCCGTGGGGCTTGTGGCGGGCGCGGCGGAGACTGTTGCGCTCGGCGACTGGAAGGTGACGGGCTGGTCGGGGGGATGCTCTTTGTCCTATCGCGGAAAGACGCTTGCCCGGATATCGTCTGGATATTGGCAGCCCGGCTACCGCGTTTCGTGCATGGATGGAAGCGTGTCTTCAATCAAACGCACCGGCGAGAATGTTGTCATCCTGTCGCGCACCAACGGGTATGCGGCTTTGGAGCTGAAGGTTGAGTGTTCCGCAAGATCCGCCCGCGTCACGTTGGATACCGACTTCCGGAAGGCGGCCGGACCGTTCGAATACGAGTTTGCGTTCCCTGTACAGACGTATTCGACGGGGACGGCAGGAGTTCCGTTTGTGCGGCTTGACGGCCAGGCGCTGTCCGTGTATGAGGACGAGGCGTTCCCTGCGCGATGGGCGCGGTGTGTGCGGTTTGACCTCCCGGATGCAGCCTATGAATTGCGGACGATGCCTGAATCGACGTCGGATGCGTTCGTTTTTCAGGATCAGCGCAAGGACGGCAAGGGGAGTCTGCGGCACGTTCTTTGCAGGAAGGTTGATGTGCCGATGCGTCAGACATTCGTTCACGAGCTGTCGGTCGATGACGGCTTCGATGCTGCAATGCTGGAGCGCAGGGCGCGTCGCTTTGCGCGTCCCGCAGATACGAAGCTGGCTGTGCCGTTCGACAACCCCGGATTCGAGGATGACGGCGGATGGAGCTGTCCGGACAACGCGCATTATGACGGTTCTGTCGCGCACACCGGATTGCGTTCGATGTGCCTGTCCGTCACTGGGGCGAAAGGCGATGGCGTTTACGTGACGCGGCGCATTCCGGTAATCGGCGGCGCTCAGTATCGCGCCGGTGCATTCATTAAGACGGAGGACGTGAAGGATGTGAAGGTCGGGAAGAAGGAGCCGGTCGGAGCCGGTGTAATCGTGGAATGGTGCGACAAGTCCGGCAAGTGGTTGTCTTCCGGCGCGTATGCCACGGGACGCTACGGAACGTCCGACTGGAAGCGCGAACGCACCTGCTGGGTGGCTGCGCCTGCGGATGCAGGGTTTGCGACTGTGTTCATGACGTTGCGCGGGACGGGACGAGCCTGGTTCGACGATGTTGTTTTCGAGCGTCGCATAGTATCGTACGACAAGGTTGAGCCGGCGGATGGCAGTCGGCTCGAATCGAACACGCCGCATTTTGCATGGCGGATGTGGCGCGGCGTCCGTCGCTACCAGCTGGAGCTTTCGCGTGACGAAAGTTTCCCCAAAGGGCAGGTGAAGGTCTGCGAGACCGGCGGACTGACGGAGTTTCGGCTGGAGGAGCCTTTGGATGAGGGACGCTGGTTCTGGCGCATAGGCGTCAACGGTGTCTCTGACGACATTCCGTACAGCTTCACCGTTGCAGTCCCGAAGGATCGCGACACTCTGCCGCCGCAGGTGCTTTCCTCCGGTGCGCGTGTGACGTCTGCGGATGAGCCGTTCACCGTCCGTGTGAAGGATGCAGGGGCGCAGAGACCGTCGCTCACGTTCCTTGGCGTGAAGGGCGAGTGCAGGACGTCCGGGGCGGACGGGGTGCATGTCTATTCGTTCGCCGCACCGCAGTCCGGATGGCCGCAAGGGCTGACCAAGGCGGACGTCACAGCCGTAGATGCGTCCGGCAACAGCTCAGTGCGCAGCATCTGGCTTCTGAACGCCGCAAAGCCGGCGAACGGCACGAAGATAGATGCGAAGGGCAGGTTCACGGTGGCAGGCAGACCATTTTTCCCGCTCGGAATATACGAAGTGGCGGAGAAGGAGATGCCGACAGTCCGTGCGGCAGGTTTCGACGTGGTACATTCGTACCGCTGGGAGGGCAGTTCTGACAATGCGGCGTGTGCGGCGTATCTTGACGCCTGCTGGCGCACGGACGGACTGCGGGCGTTCATAGGTTTCGACAGGAAGACGCTTGTCGCCGGTGATTTTGCGTCGCTTGCGCAGCGCGTCGCCGCCTTGGCTTCGCATCCAGGCCTGTTCTGCTGGTATCTCATAGACGAGCCTGAGCATGCACATCAGTTCGTGTCGCCGGATCTGCTCGTGGCGTACGCTGAACTCATCCGCGCACTCGACCCGCACCATGCCGTAGTGGTGACTACCTGGGGCAATGCGATGTCCGATTATCGCCGTTCGTGGGACACCCACTGGACGCAGGCGTATGGCGATCCAGCGGGCGTGGTGCGGATGCTTGACGAGCATCGTGGATACCTGAAGGGACGCTGGGAATCTCCGATCACGCTGCTTGTGAACAGCAACGACTCCGAACTCGGCAGACAGTGGCGCAAGGGAATCACGCCCGATCCGGACAAGTATTCCAAGGACTACAGCTATCTGCGGGCGTGTGCCATGCTGGCGCTTCCGGAGAGATGCAACGGCGTCTTCTGGTGGTGGTACGCACCGGCGACACGCGAATACTTCACCGTTGCGCAGACACCGCGTGGATGGGCGGATCTCAAGCGCGTCCTCAAGGAGCTGCGCGATCTGCGTCCGGTGATAGACGCCGAGGGAACTGTGCTGACCGGACGGGTCGGTGCATCCGATGCGCCGGTGTGCTGGTGGGCGAAAACGGTGGAAGGGGATACGACGTTCGTCGCCGTCAACACGGCAAACGCCCCCGTTGAGGTCGAGGTCGCCGTGCCGGGCTTCAAGACGGAAAAGCTGAATCTCTCCGCGCACGAGACGCACATCGGCAAATTGCGTCCGTAGGCGGACTGGCTTTTCCCCGACGCCTCCGCGTTCATGCTCCGTTGGAAATCGAAGTGCCGTTTGATATAATACACGGCCATGCGCATCGTAGATTGCGATTATTTTGTTGTCGGTTCCGGCATGGGCGGGCTTATGACCGCCCTTCACCTTGCACCGTACGGAAGGGTCGTCGTGGCGACAAAACGCCACCTCAACGACTGCAACACCAACTTCGCCCAGGGCGGCATATGCTGTGTGGCCGCCCCCGGCGATTCGTTCAAGGCGCACCTGAAGGACACCCAGATCGCCGGTGCGGGGCTGTGCACAGAGCGTGTTGTCGCGAGAATCGTGGCGGAGGCCCCCAAGGGAATCGCCGATCTCGTGAAGTGCGGCGTCAAGTTCAACAAGAACGCAGACGGATCGTGGGATCTGACGCGTGAAGGCGGGCACAGCGCAAGGCGGATATTCCACGCTGGCGACATCACGGGAGAAAAGTGCGAGGCGGCGATGATCGCCACGGTTCTCAGGCATCCGGAGATCACGATCCTTGAGAACACAACCGTAATCGACCTCATCACAACAACCCGGCAGCTTGGTCTCAAGAAATCCACGCACCAGTGCGTCGGGGCGTACGTTCTCGATTCGGTCACGCATGAAATATACGCAATCCGTTCGCCGAACACGATCTTGGCCACAGGCGGATGCGGAAAGGTCTATCTCTACACGTGCAACCCCGACACCGCGACCGGCGACGGAATCGCCCTTGCATGGCGCGCCGGTGCGAAAATAGAGAACATGGAGTTCATCCAGTTCCATCCGACGTGCCTGTACCATCCGAACGCAAAGAGGTTCCTGATTTCTGAAGCGGTGCGCGGAGAGGGCGCGGTTCTTGTGGACGGCAAGGGGCGTCCGTTCATGGACAAGTACGACAAGAGGGGGTCGCTGGCTCCACGGGACATTGTTGCGCGTTCCATCGACTCCGAGATGAAGCGCACAGGCGCACCGTGCATGTTCCTCGACATACGCGACAAGGGCAAGACGTATCTCAAGCATCGCTTTCCGAACATCTACCGCAAGTGCCTTTCATTCGGGATCGACATGGCGAAAGACCTTGTCCCGATCGTTCCGGCGGCGCACTACTGCTGTGGCGGCATACAGGCGACTGTGGACGGACGGACGTCGATAAAAGGGCTTTCGGCGGTCGGCGAATGTGCCTGCACCGGACTGCACGGCGCAAACCGCCTTGCGTCCAATTCGCTGATGGAAGCGCTTGTGTGCGCCAGGCTGACGGCGAAGCGTCTGATGCTGCATCCCGTCAAGCTTGAGCGGAAGATGCAGATACCGGCATGGAAGACGGGCAAGGCCGTCGCTCCTGATGAAGCAGTGCTTGTTGCGCATATGTGGGACGAGATTCGCCGTCTCATGTGGGACTACGTCGGAATTGTGCGGACAGACAAGCGTCTTGCGCGTGCGCTGCGCCGGATAAGGACGCTTCGCAGGGAGATACGCGACTACTACTTCCGCTATCTTGTGACGCCAGACACCCTTGAGCTGCGCAATCTCGCGGTGTGCGCCGAGTTGATCGTGAAGAGCGCCCAGAAGCGCAAGGAATCACGCGGTCTGCACTACACGCTCGACTATCCTGAGCTTTCAGAGAAGATACATTCCACCGTCATTCCGGGCTACCGCGGATGATGCGGCAGAACATGGCGGATGACAGGCTTGGCATAATGGTCCTGAACGGATGGGCGGCAAGTCCAGACGCCTGGAACCTGTGCGGGTTCATGCGCAAGCCGGCTCCTGACGGGCATCTCCCGTCGCTGCACTCGTATGTGGAGCAGCTTGACGGCATCCCGGAACGCCATTTTGAAGAAGGCGGACGCTTTGTCGTTGTGGGATGGTCGATGGGCGGCAGTTCCGCGCTTCGCCTGTTCTGCCGGTATCCAGACCAGATAGCAGGGCTGGTGCTTGTCGCTGCGACACCGCGCATGATGGAGGATGCAGTCACGGGATGGAAGGGGATGTCGCCCCGCAGACTGGAGGTTCTGCGTCGCGGACTGGAACTGACCCATGGGCAGGGGTTCTTCGGAATCCCCGAAGGGAAGCCGAATCCATACATGACCGATTCTCCCGAAAATCTTGAACGCGGCCTCAGGTATCTGCGGGAGACGGATCTGCGCAGAGAGCTGGAGTTGAAGTCACGTGCCGGATGCGCATTTCCCGTACACATATTCCAGAGTGCTTCTGACGGAATCGTGCGCAGCTCCAATGCGGAATATCTCAAACGGATATTTCCATGTGCGAAATCGACCATCATCGACGGCGGCGAACACGCACTGCCGATATTCGTGCCGGAACGCATCGATGCGGCTGTGTCGGCGGTTTTACCGTAGTTTGGTCGCTGTTTGCCGCCATTTACCTGCTGTTTGCAGTCTTGAAGCCCGAAACTGCACGGCGCATTTTCGTGAATTGCGATTCCGAAAAGTCCACTTGCGCGGAATTGGATTTTTTGATATATTACGCACCCGTTTTTCGAACCCAAAGGAAATAGAGTTAAATGCCGACAATCAACCAGTTGATTCGCAAGGGAAGACAGCCGCTTGCAAAGCATTCAAAGTCTCCTGCGCTGAAGGAATGCCCGCAGCGCCGTGGAGTGTGTCTCGTCGTGAAGACGATGACCCCCAAGAAGCCTAACTCCGCACTCCGCAAGGTGGCCCGTGTGCGTCTCACCACCGGCACTGAAGTGACGGCATACATCCCCGGCGAGGGTCACAACCTTCAGGAACACTCCGTTGTTCTCGTGCGTGGCGGTCGTGTGAAGGACTTGCCTGGTGTGCGTTACCACATCATTCGCGGCAAGCTCGACTCCCTCGGCGTGAACGGCCGCAACCGCAGCCGCTCCAAGTACGGTATGAAGCGCCAGAAGAAGGAAGAAGGAAAGTAAGCCATGTCACGCAGATCCAAAAAGATTGAAAAGCGCGTAACGCTCGATCCGAAGTACAACTCGGAGCTGGTCGCCCACATGATTCGCGTCATCATGAAGGACGGCAAGAAGACGACGGCTGAAAAGATTGTCTACGGTGCGATCGACAAAATCAAGGAAGCAATCGAGAAGACGCCGGACAAGTTTGTCAAGGAAGAGAAGAAGTTCACCGAGCCGCTTGAGGTTCTTACGGTCGCAATCGACCAGATGAAGCCGCAGGTCGAGGTGAAGACCCGTCGCGTTGGCGGTACGACCTACCCGGTGCCTGTACCGATCGCCGCGAACCGTCAGCTTTCGCTCGCGCTCCGTTGGACTGTCACCTACGCATCCGGTCGTCATGGCATGGGAATGCCCGCCGCTGTGGCCACCGAAGTCATCGATGCGTTTCAGGGTCAGGGTAACGTCATCAAGAAGCGTGATGACGTTCACAAGATGGCTGCGGCCAACAAGGCATTTGCGCATTACGCATGGTGATGTGCGTGAAATGAGATTCGGAAAACAGACCTCCGCCTTTGGCGGAGGTTTTTGTTCAATATGAGGTAAAATGATGAAAAAGACGATTTTTGCGGCACTGTGTGCAATGGGGGCATTTGCTTCCTGCGGAGATGTGGTTCTTGAAAATGCGCACATGAGGCTTACCCTCGGCGATGACGCCGTTGTGAAGTCGCTTGTAGTCAAGCCGTCAGGCGTCGAGTGCGTTGATTCAACCGAGCGGTTGCCGCTCTTTTCGGTGACGCAGGATCGTCCGTTCAATAACGAGATCAAGCTAACCTATCCGAACACCGAGACGACATATCCAGCGAATCGCGTCAGTCGCGAAGGGGATATCCTTGTTGTCGGTTTCGAGACGGCTCCATATGAAGCGCGTGTGAGGGTGAAGGAGGCATCTGGCTACATTCTTTTCGAACTGGCCGGATTTGTGGTGGAGCCGTCCGATTACGGGTCGCTGAACATGAAGACTCCGCCGGTGAAAAGCTTTCGTCTTGTGCAGCTGCCGGTGAAGGATCGCGCTAATTTTGGAGACTGGCTCAACGTGATGTGGGATGATGACGCCGCCACGGCGGTTGTCGCCGCCGAGCCGATGACCGTGATCAATGGAGTGCGCCGCAACGGTTTCCATCTCTTCACTGCGGATGTCTGCCGCGACCTCAAGCTTGTCGGGGCGAAGGCGGCGATTGTGTCCGCCCGCACAGATGCTTTCTTGAACAGCCTTTCGGAGATGGAGGATGGCTGCGGTCTGCCGAACGGTGTGAAAAGCCGCCAGTCGCCTAAGCTTAATGCCTCCATCTACTGGTCTTCGTTCGTGACGCCTAAGACTGTTGATGAGAACATTGCGCTCGCGAAGCAGGGCGGATTCAAGATGATGCTTCTGTACTATCCGTGCATCGTCAAGGGGGCGGACAACGACGGTGGCTACGCCGGCATCGGTGGATATGAGCTTCTCGACGATTACGTGAACGGCATTGCGTCGCTCACAGAGATGCTGGACAAGATAAAGGCCGCCGGCATCACTCCCGGTCTGCATGTGCTTCAGACGTTCATCGGCTTCAAGTCGTCATATGTAACCCCCGTTGCAGATCATCGGCTCAACATAGTGCGCCGGTTTACGCTTTCACGGGGGCTTGATACCTCCAATGGTGATGTGTACGTGGAGGAGGATCCGTCGGCGTGTCCGCTGGCCGATGGCACGAGGATTCTTAAGTTTAGCGGCGAACTGCTTTCGTACGAAGGGTTTGTGGCCGAGCGTCCGTACCGTTTTACCGGCGTAAAGCGAGGCGACAAGAAGACGAATGTGACGCCTCACGCCAAGGGAACGATAGGCGGACTTCTTGATGTCTGCGAGTTCGGTGCGGAAAGCTGCTACATCGACCAGAACACGACTTTGCAGGATGAAATCGCGGAGAAGATCGCCCGCATCTACAATGCCGGCTTCGAGTTCATGTACTTTGACGGGTCAGAGGGTGTGAACGCGCCACATGGCATCCACGTGCCGAATGCGCAGTACAAGGTCGTGTCCAGGATGAACAGGCCGCCGCTCTTCACTGAAGGTGCGGCAAAGGCTCATTTCGACTGGCATTTCCTTGGCGGCGCCAATGCGTTCGACGTATTCCAGCCGGAGGAGTTCAAGCCGATGATCGTCAAATGGCCGCAGCACGAGGCGCCGATAATGCGCCGCAACTTCAGCCGCTTGAACTTTGGCTGGTGGGGGCTTCGTCAGCCGAAGTCAAAGTTGCGCGACGGCAGGATTTCGGTAGGCACACAGCCCGACATGTGGGAGTTCGGGACGAGCCGCGCTGCGGCGTGGGACTGTCCGGCGACGCTTCAGGTGCATGAACCGACATACCGCAAGCATCCGCGCATCGACGACCTGATGGAGGTTATGCGCCGCTGGGAGGACGTGCGGGCAAAGAACTGGCTTACTCCAGCGCAGAAGGAGGCGTTGAAGTCGCAAACGCAGGAGCATCATCTCTACCTGAACGGGAACGGCGAGTATGAACTCCATGAAATCGAGATGCTCCCGTCGCCAGCCGGCGCGAAGGATGCCAGGGCGTTTGCGTTCAAGCGGAACGGGAAATCGGTGCTGGCGTGCTGGCATATGTCCGGATCTGGCACGATGAAGATTGCGCTCGGCGCAGACGGAAAATGCAGGGACGTTTCTCTTGCCGGCATGACGTATCTTGAAAGTGACCTGTCCATTGACGGGTTGAAGGCTGCGTACGCAGCAGCGGTGATGCCGTGAGGGTGGCAGTCTACAAGGACTGCCTTTCCACAGGACGCGGAGCAGACCGGGCGGTGCGCAGTTTCGCCGCCGGTCGCTTGGTGAATCGGCACGGCTGAGATGCGAGAATCTCTACTCGAAGGACAAAATTCTCGATGCATGGGAAGCATTGCTTCAAAGTGTGGTAAAATAAGCCTTTTTAGTGAACTGACGGACATAAACAGGAAATCGACAAAATGAACGAACCGCATCGCCATATCTTCACTTCGGAATCGGTGTCGGAGGGACATCCTGACAAGGTGGCAGACCAGATTTCAGACGCCATTCTCGACGCCTGTCTTGCGAAGGACCGGAACGCCCGCGTTGCGTGTGAAACGATGGTTGCTCCGAACCTTGTGATGAATGCGGGGGAGATCACCTGCCGTGGGTTCAAGGATGTCGACACCGGTGCGATCGCCCGCAAGGTCGTGAAGAGAATCGGCTACGATTGCGAAGACGAAGGCTTTGCGTGGAAGTCCCTCACGTACATGAGTGCTCTTCACGGCCAAAGCCCGGACATCGCGCAGGGTGTGGACCGCAAACGGAAGACAATGCAGGGCGCCGGCGATCAGGGGATGATGTTCGGCTATGCGTCCAACGAGACGAAGGAGCTGATGCCGGCGCCGATCATGTGGTCGCACGGTATGCTCGCGAAGTTCGCGAAGATGCGCCGCAACGGCACGATGCCGTTCCTGCGTCCCGATTCCAAGGGGCAGGTCTCCGTGGTCTACGAAAACGGGAAGCCTGTCGCCATCGACACTGTCGTGCTGTCGCACCAGACGACGGAGGATGGCGCGAACGCCAAATGCTATGCCGAGATGGAGGAGGCCGCCCGCGCATTCCTTTCCAAGACGAAGATGCTGACCAACGGCACGAAGTTCTATGTCAATCCGACCGGAAAGTTCGTCGTCGGCGGGCCGTGCGGTGATTCCGGGCTTACCGGACGCAAGATCATCGTCGATACGTACGGCGGCATGGCGGCGCATGGCGGCGGCGCGTTCTCGGGGAAGGATCCGTCCAAGGTCGACAGGAGCGCGGCATACTACGCCCGATATGCGGCCAAGAACATCGTCGCCGCAGGGCTTGCCGACCGCTGTCAGATACAGGTTGCCTATGCAATCGGCGTGGACAGGCCTGTGTCGGTGTGCGTGAAGACCTACGGAACCGCGCACGGCGTCACCAACGGACAGCTCGAAAGGATGATTCTTTCCGGTAAGGTGTTCGACTTCCGTCCGTATGCGCTTACGAAGGATCTCGGACTGGCCACACCGGAAGGCTGGAAGTACGAGGATACGGCGGCGTACGGACATTTCGGACGCAAGGCGTTTCCGTGGGAGCGCACCGACCGCGTCGATGCCGTTCTCGCCGCCGTCAAGAGGATGTGATGCCGTATTTCACCGAAACGGGCGACGGGGTCGTCTTGAATGTAAAGGCGCAGCCGCGCTCGTCGCGGGCCGGAGTGGATGGCCTTATCGGCGATGCCGTGAAGGTTCGCGTAAAATGCGCACCTGTGGACGGCAAGGCCAACAAGGAGCTTGTCGAGACGCTTGCAGATGCGTTCGGTCTGCCGAAGGGCAGGGTCGTGTTCAAGTCCGGCGAGACTGCAAAACAGAAGCGGATTCTGCTTGTCGGCGTATCTGCCGATGATGTCCGGAAGGTCGTGGAGCGTTGATTTCGGATTTTGACAGGTTTTTCATGCGGATGGCGCTTCGCGAGGCGGAACGTGCCGCCGAGGATGGTGAGGTGCCGACAGGGTGTGTGATTGTTGAGCCGGCATCGTCTGAAGACGGCTCGTTCAATTCCGATCCGCTTTCAGCCCGCATCCTTGCGCGGGCGCACAACCAGCCTGAGATGCTGTGCGATGCCACCGCTCATGCGGAGATGCTTGCGCTCACCGCTGCCGCCTCCGCGAAAGGCGCGTGGCGTCTTTCCGGCACACGTCTCTATGTCACGAAGGAGCCGTGTCCGATGTGTGCCGGGGCAATCATTCTCGCTCGCGTTCCGGTTGTCGTGTGGGGAGTCTCCGATCCGAAGCGAGGAGGCGGCACGGTGTTCAACATCTTTGGGCATCCCGGAATCAATCATCATCCGGAGATTGTGACAGGCGTGATGGAGAAGGAATCTCTTGCCGTACTGCAGGATTTCTTCCGTCGTCGCAGGGAGGGCAAATGAAGGTTGTTCCGTGCAGCGACAAATCGCTTGAAGAGGTTGCGGCAACGCTTAGCGCTGGCGGGGTAGCGGTGATTCCGACCGATACGGTGTATGGGCTTGCCGCACATCCTTCGTTTCCGGAGGCGGTTGAACGGCTCTATTCCATCAAGGGCAGGGAGAAGCGCAAGAAGATTGCGCTGCTTGCATCGGACGCGGCGGCGGTTGGTGCGTTCATCGGATGTGCAATGCCTCGGAAGGCCTGCGAACTTGCGGAAAGGCATTGGCCCGGCGCACTCACGATGGTTGTGGGCGGAGAGGGCTTTCGTGTGCCGGCCCATGCGTGGACGCGCCGTCTCATTGCCGCTTGCGGTGGTGTGCTGCGCGTCACGTCGGCCAATCTTTCCGGCGGACAGCCCGCAACGGATGCGCCG
This sequence comes from uncultured Lentisphaeraceae bacterium, assembly GCA_964567665.1. Classification (GTDB taxonomy): domain Bacteria; phylum Verrucomicrobiota; class Kiritimatiellia; order RFP12; family UBA1067; genus UBA1731. The sequence continues at coordinate 14,148 of CAZMNN010000007.1, read as the reverse complement.
CAGGCACTGGAGGATGTCGGGCTTTCCGCCGATGTCGTCGTTGACGACGGGCCGTCCCCTGTCGGTGTGCCGTCGACCGTGGTGTCCGTCGGGGATGCCGGCGAGATTGTGGTTTTGCGGCAAGGGGCGATATCCGTATGAACATGGGTGAAGATGATGTTGTCGGCGCTTCATCTGCGAAACATGGAAAGGTTTGGGCGTTATGGACGGAGAGTGGCTTGATCTGAACCCGGATCCGGCGCATGTGAAGCGCGAACGCGCCAAGGCTCGCGAATTGCGGGCGACGGACTGGTGGCGAACTCAGCTTGCGAGAGGAGAGTGCCACTACTGTCATCGCAAGGTCGGCGCGGAGAACCTTACGATGGATCATGTGATTCCGGTGGCACGAGGTGGACGCTCCACAAAGGGGAACTGTGTGCCGTGCTGCAAGGAATGCAACAACGCAAAAAAGGCGTACACGCCAGCCGAACAGATACTTGAGCGGCTGTTTGGGCAGGACGGAGCCGCCGTTTAGCGCGGTGTGCATTTGCGTACTGTGCGATGGTGTGCGGCTGTATGGTATAATAGCCATCTTTACTTTTATACGGCAGATTACAGAAGATGAGAAGCATCCCAGGAAACATAGAGCGTCTGCTTGTCGGCAAACCAGAGAACGGCAAGACGCTTCAGGATCTCCTTGCGGCGCGATGCGGGCTGTCCCGCAGAGCCGCCAAGGCCATGATTGACGGTCGCAACGTGTGGGTGAACCGCAAGTGTGTGTGGATAGCGCACCACTCCCTGCGCACCGGCGATACGGTGGACGTCCCGCGTTCCGTCGTAAGCGCGGCGAAGCGTCAGCCAGGCAGCGACAGAACGAAGGCCGCAGGCGGCGGAGCATCCGCAGTGCGCCACATCAGGGTGCTTCTGGAGACACCGGACTACGTTGTTGTGGATAAGCCAGCCGGAGTGCTGAGTTGCGGTGACGAGAAGTCGGCGGAGATGATTCTGCGTCTCCAGATGCGCATTCCGACGCTTGAGGCGGTGCATCGTCTCGACCGCGACACAACAGGTTGCCTTCTGTTCGCCAAGACGCATACGGCGTTCACGGCGGCAGTGGACGTGTTCAAGACGCACAGCGTCAAAAAAACATACTACGCCATCGTCGCCGGCCGTTTCCCCCATGCGCACGAAACCGTGGCCGCACCGCTTGACGACAAGCCAGCGGTATCGCACGTCACGCGGGAGATGGCTTCGCCGGACGCTTCATTTCTGAAGGTGCGGATCGAGACGGGGCGTACGAATCAGATTCGCCGGCATCTTTCGTCGATAAGGTTTCCCGTGCTTGGCGACCGCACATTCGGTCTCAAGAAGGCGAGGGATTCGCGGCTGATGGCGGTGCCGCGCCAGATGCTTCATGCGGCGGAGCTTGCGCTGCCTGATCCAATGCGCAGCACCAAAGGCCTCATCAAGGCGCACAGTCCGCTGCCGGCCGATTTCCGTCAGTGTCTGAAGGCGTTCGGGATGGGGAAGTGAGATGACCGTCAAGGATGTCCCTGCGGTAGACCGTGCGCTCAAAAGGGAGTTCCGCGCACACGATGCGCCGATCATCGAACTCATCCAGGCGCAGACGCTCGATCCGTTCTGTGTGCTTGTAGGGACGATCCTTTCCGCCAGAACGAAGGATCAGTGCACGGCGGGGGCGGTCAAGCGCCTCTTCGCAAAGGCAAAGGACGGCTTGTTCCGTCCGGAGGATCTCGACAGGCTTTCTGTTGAGGAGATCGAGCAGTCCATCTATCCGGTAGGCTTCTTTCGGGACAAGGCCCGCCATCTGAAGAAGCTGCCGTCCGTACTCAGGGAGAGGTTTGGCGGGACGCTGCCGAAGACGGTTGAGGAGCTTTGCGAACTGCCGGGCGTCGGGCGCAAGACAGCCAACCTTACGGTCGCGGTCGGGTTCGGACTGCCGGCGATATGCGTGGATGTGCACGTTCACCGCATATGCAACAGGCTCGGTCTCGTATGCACTAAGACGCCTCTTGAGACGGAGATGGCGCTTCGCCGCATATTGCCCGTCAAGTACTGGAAGACGTGGAATTCGCATCTCGTGTCGTTCGGGCAGACCAGATGCGGGCCGGTGCGCCCGAAGTGCGGCGGATGTCCGATATCCGCCCATTGTCCTGCCTGTGCGCAAGGGTAGACCGGAGGACGGTTTCAGTGAAGACGGATGGCGGCAAGATGGCGATTGATCCCGCGCTTTTCGCGGATGACCCGAATTGGGTCGCGTGTGTGCCGGAAATGGCGTCCGGCGGCAAGAAGTGCGGGATGCCGACGCATGGCGACTGCTCGCCTCTCGACGTAGATTCAGTGGCGGCGAATCTCAAGCCCGGCGGAATCCTTGGCGCATCGGATGGCTATGAGGAACGTCCTGGGCAGATCGACATGCTCAAGGCGATAGCGCGGGCGTTCAACGACCGCTCGCACCTGATGGTCGAGGCCGGCACCGGCGTGGGAAAATCGCTTGCGTATCTTGTGCCGTCCGTGAACTGGGCCGTCCTGAACGACACGCCTGTCGTGGTCTCCACCGCGACGCGCAATCTCCAAAGCCAGCTCATATCGAGCGACATTCCGCGTGCGGTGAAGACTGTGCCGGATGACGTGCGCGTTGCGCTGCTCAAGGGGCGGGGAAACTATCTGTGTCTGTACGCACTTTCGGAACTGATGCGCGACGGCTACTACAGCATGAACGGCGAGGAGCGTGAAGAGTTCGGAAATGTTGTGCGGTGGCTGCACTCAGACGGATGCGACGGCGATCTTGACGCCGTGAACGCACCTGGACTGAGAAGCCGTCTTGTGTGTGCCGGTGAAGATTGCGGCGGCAAGCGGTGCCAATATGCGTCCCGCTGCTTCATCCGCAAGGCGCGTGAGCGGGCGCTTCGCGCCCATCTTATTGTGGCCAACCATGCCCTTGTGCTTGCCGAGGCGGCAAATCCCGGAAGCGGCATACTGCCGTCGTACGGCAGACTGGTGTTCGACGAGGCGCACAATCTTGAAGACATTGCGACGGGATTCTTTTCGCACGAGTTTTCGAAAACCACGTTCGCGCAGCTCATTGGACGCATCACGCGCAGGGTAAGAGGCCGAAAGGAGCGTGGCCTCATCGGGACGATCGAAAAGCAGCTGAAGCGAGGTTCGCTCGCCTCTGCCCCGAACGCCACGGAGATAGCGAAGGCTGCGCAAGCTGTGCGCACAGCCTGCACATTCGCTCGGCTTGAGGTCGACGCGGTAATGGATGTGGCGGCGCATCTGCTCAGCCCTGCCCGGAAAGAGCAGACAATACGCTACCGCAGACTGTGCATAGGAGAAAATGCGTGCGCCCCGCGCCAGTATTCGGTGAAAGGTCTGTTCAGGGACTACAAGGCCGAACAGTGGGATGAAAGTGCGCTCGACGGTGCGCTCGTGAAGTTTGAGGCGCGTCTCGCGAAGGTTGCGAATGCGCTGATGGCCCTTGCGCACAGCATAGACGACGCTACGTCCGAAGGCGAGCTTGATCTGTTTGGCGATCTGTCGGCACAGGCGATGCAGACCGCCACTGAAGTGCGCTCCTATCTCGCAACGGCAAAATCAGCGCTTTCCGGCGACGACCCCCAACGTGTCTACTGGGTGGAGCGTGGTGCCGCCGATGCGGGCCGACCGGGGCATCCGCCGCCTATCAGGTTCGTCGCGGCGCCTCTCAGCATCGCAAAGGAGATGCGCAGATGCTTCTACGACGTCAAGGATTCAGTGGTGCTGTGCTCGGCCACGCTGCGTGTGGGCGACAGGTTCGACTACATGGCGAAGCGGCTTGGATGCGCACCGGAGAGTGCGGATGCATCGACTGAGTGCCGTGTGCGCAGGCTCGTGGCGGCGTCGCCGTTCGACTATTTCAGGCAGGCGCTCGTTCTTGCGCCGGACTTCCTTCCGGATCCGGCGGCGGACGGCCTGTCATATGCGGAGGCGCTTGCGCCGTTTCTGCGGAAGCTATTTGAAGTGACTGAAGGGCGCGGGCTTGTCCTGTTCACGTCGTACGAAATGATGCGCACCGTCGCGGAGCGTGCGCGTTCTCTGTTCGAGATGTCCGGCATCGATCTGTGCGTCCAGGGCGACGGTCTCCCCCGCGAACTGATGGCGGCGAAGCTCAAGGCTGGCGGCAAGACGGTGCTGTTCGGCGCACAGAGCTTCTGGGAGGGTGTAGACGTGGCGGGCGATGCGCTTTCGTGCGTGGTGCTTGCCCGTCTGCCGTTTCCTCAGGTGGGTGAGCCGGTCACGGAGGCGCGTTGCGAACAGATAGAGGATGCCGGCGGGCGGGCGTTCCACGACTACATGGTGCCGGAGGCGGTAATCAAGTTCAGGCAGGGTTTTGGACGGCTTATCAGGACGAAGCGGGATCGTGGTGTGGTCGTCGTCACAGACAGGCGGATCGTCACAAAGAACTACGGTGCGATTTTCCGCAAGTCCATAGCGGCGTCGGCGCATACGGTGAGAAGCGAAGAGGAACTGCTGGATAGGGTTCGCACGTCGTTGGCGACTTAAAAGTGCGCCCCGGTTTTTGTTGCCATGTCGCCAGCGGGGTGCCGTGCATTCGGGCGAAGTGCCGGACGGAGATGCGCGGATTGCCGTGTGCGCGTATGCATTTTGTGGTTGAAAAAAAAAATGAGTATGGTATCATTGCCGACATATGATTTTGAGTGTCAGAAGTGCATCGGCGAAAACGGGACAGTCTGCGACTGCGGCAGTTAGATTTTGCGTCACCGCGCTGTGCGTCTCCGTCTTGGGGATTGCCCATGGCGGGGCCGCAGACTGTGAATCGGCAGCGGTGACGGTTGCCAACGCGGGCTTTGAGGAGGGTGAAGCCGGAACGGCGAAGTCGTGGTGGCTGAATCCATCCGGAAAGTTCCGGTTTGAGGATAGATCAGGCAGAAGCGGCACCCGCGCCTTGGCGTACGACAATACGGATGATGCGAAGAACTATACCATTCCAAGTCAAGGCATCAAACTCAAGGCCGGCGTTGCGTACCGGTTCGGAGCGTGGGTGCGCACGGAGAATCTTGCAGGAGGCGGTGACGGAGCTTCGGTTTGCCTCGAATGGTATGACGTGAACCGCAAATATCTGGGAGGCTCGTACGCTGAGGGCGTAAAGGGGACTTCCGACGGATGGGTCAAGATTGAATTCGTGTCGCCGAGAATTCCGGCGAATGCCGCATCGATGCTTGTCGCGCCGTTCGTCCGCAAGGGCATGATGGGCAAGGCCTGGTTCGATGATGTGTTTGTCGAGCCGTACGTTCCTCGTCCGGTGCAGACGCTGCTCTGCGATGCGTACCGCAATTCGGCGGACGCTGGCGTCGTTGCGTTCTGTGCCGCGCTTGACCAGACGGAGGCAGAAGCGGCATCCCGCAGAGGCGTGTTTGTCTATCGCGACGCGGCAGGGGCTGAAAGGCGCAAGTCCGCAGAGAGGTTGACTCGATATGCGGCATCGGTCAAAATCCCTGTTTCGGGGTTGGCGGTTGGTTCCCAGCGCATTTCTTTTGAGCTGCATTCTGGTGACGGTACGGTTGCAGGAAGGGCGGAACTTGAGTTCGTTCGCCGTACAAAACCGGAATGCCGCCGGGTGCATATCGACAGGTCTGGCCGCACGATTGTCGATGGGAAGCCTTTCTTTCCGCTCGGTACATTCTGGACGGACTTCAAGTCCGCAGATGACGTGGAACTGTATGCGAAAAGTCCGTTCAACTGCATCATGCCGTATTGGGGGCACCGCAATCCGAAGATGCGTGAGCTGATGGATCTGTGCCATGCGCGTGGTGTGCGCGTGATTCCGAACCTCAAGGACTTCTGGGACTACGGCGACGTCAAGCAGGCTTCTGCCCGCACGACGGAGTTTGTGAACAGACTGAAAGACCATCCAGCACTTCTGGCGTGGTATGTCGTGGATGAGTCTCCGATCTCCAAGCTGCCGCAGCTTGCGGTTCGACGGAATCTTGTGGAGCGGCTCGACCCTGAACACCCGACATGGGGGTGCTTCTATCAGCATGACCAGATACTGAACTACCTGCCGTCGTGCGACGTTATCGGAACGGATCCGTATCCGATCGGAAACGGCGACGGCAACATTTCATTCGTCACGAAATCGACACGCGACGCATACGTCGGCACGCGTGGCTGTCGGGCTTTGTGGCAGGTGCCGCAGATGTTCGATTGGGCGGCATACCGCAAGGATGACGGAAAGGCGCGTCCGCCAACCGAGGCCGAGATGCGCAACATGGCCTGGCAGTGCATCGCCAACGGCGCAAACGGTCTTGTGTGGTACTCGTTTTTCGACGTGAAAAGCGAACCTAACGGAGTGCCGTTCGCGAGGCGGTGGGAGGAATGCTGCCGGGTTGGCGCGGAGATCCGCAAATACGAGAACGTCCTTCTTTCGCCGACATCACAGGTGCTTGAATGTTTCGGCACTGACGCGAACGTCTCGGCGAGGACATATTCGCAGGATGGCTGCGATTGGCTGCTCGTTGTGAATTCGTCGTCTGCGGTGCGCACGGTTCGCATTCCGCTTTGCCGGGAATATTCAGCGGCAAAACCGGAATTCGGGCCGGCGACGGCATTGATCGGCAAGGTCGCGGAGATTCGGCTTGCCCCGCTTGAACCTGCGCTCGTTCGCCTTGAGCGAGACAGATGACGGCATTTGGCAACGATACGACACAGATGGAGGAGATGACATGAAATCAAAAGGCAAATCAACGTTTCTGCTGCACTGTCTGTCGGCGGTGCTTGTCTGCTGCTCCATGAATGCTGCGGCGGGTGTATTCGATGACGCGGTGTTTGTGTTGCAGGGCGATGCCGATGCGGATGGCGATGGCGTTGTGCGCGAAGGCGAGGCCAAGGATGCCCGGAGAAGGTATGCGTCCGATCCAATCAGTCTGCTTGTACGGGGGACTGTTGATGGAACGACGACCAACAAGGGCGTCGCCTGTCCGGTCACGGATGTGGTCATGCCGCGCCGCTGCGTGTCGATGCGCAGCAGGGTGCTGCGTCTCAAGACGGCGACGCAGGTGTATTCGGACGGAACTAACGCCGCGTGGGCAAGCGGATTCACAATGGCGGAGGGTTTTCCCTCGACGACCTGCGTGACGGCGGTCATACGTTTTCGCTGGGAAGGTGTCACTGTGCGTCCGGACGGGACAGAGTTGACAACACGCTCCTGCCTGTTCAGCTGTTTGGGCCGTGGAACTGACGGATTCTGTCTGTCCATCGTGAAAAGCGAGAATTCTGATGACGGATATTTCCTCGTCGATAACGATCCAACATGGTGTTCTTTTAGCAATGAAAAAGATTTCAAGGTGGAGAAGGGGAAATGGTACGATGTCGCCATCGCCGCAGACCGCAAGGCGGCAACCCTGTACTTTTTCCCGGAAGGGAAGATGGACTACAAGTGGATCCGGAAAAGAAATTGCGGCGGCACGTTCTTCAATGACGTGCGCACAAACAGCTGTGTGGGCATCGGCGTCTACATGACACGCGCCGGAAATAACAATTACTACCCGCAGGATTCATGGACATATCGGAAGTTGGATCACTACGAAAAGAATTTCAACGGCGATCTGCATCAGGTTGCGATATGGAACAGGGTTCTCTCGGAAGCTGAGATAGAGGAGGCGTTCATGGGCGGAGAGGCCGCTGATTTTCAGGTCGGCATCGCGAACGGCTCTTCCGATGAGTTTGCGGTCACATCATCGGGGGCGTATCGCCCATCTGACGGTTGGCTCCGCATGAAGGGAAGGTTTGAGACTGCGGGCGAATATGCGGATATCGTTTTCACGAACAGGTCAGTGCGTCCCCATGCGCGGGTTCTGCACATGAAGACGTGTCCCGGATCAGACGGATCGCTTACGCTCCTGGTGAATGGAAATCGTCTTGAGACGAAGACAGTAAAAGGGGCGGCGGACGTATGCTTCCATATTCCATCGGATGCGATTACGCCCGGAGAGGAATGTACGCTCAGGCTTTTGCTTGAAGAAGGCACTGGGTTGGGCATAGACTGGCTTGAGATGGGCGGCGGATTCGACAGAACGCTTAATGGATCAGAGCAGGATCCCGTTGGTCATCTGCATGATGAAGACCCGAACAACCTCTGGGGGTACATTTCCAGCAGATTTACAAGCAAACACACCAACATCGTATGGAGATTTTCGCTTTCCGCCAAGCTCGCGCAGACGTACGGCTACCGATGGACTTTTGTGCGTGACAGCTACATTGCGGCGAATGTCGGTGCATATGATGTGATTGTGAACGGAAGGACTGCGTATGAAAGCGAGAGCATCATGCCATTGTCATGGTCGTTTGACGTCCCGCCATCTTTCATGAAGGAGGGGTTGAACACAGTCATTCTGCGCAACCTGGCGCTCCGTGACGACGACAGCGGCTACTATACGGTGAAATCCCTGACGGTCAGTCCGCTCCGCAGCTACGGCCTCGTAATCAGCATTCGGTGACGTTTGCGCATGTTGTCAGGGCTTTGGCCTTGATTTGGGCGGTCGTCCGGAGTGCATCGCAAGTACGCCTTCGAGCTTCGGTTTTTTCGCTTGTCCTAATTTCTCCGAAGGGGTATAATCACACACAGTTTTTTTACAGCAACTGGAGATGGACATGGCGGAAGAGCTTCAAAGTCTCATAGAGAAAATCAACCGCGACGGCGTGGAGAAAGCCAGCGCAAAGGCGGATGAGATAGTTTCTGCGGCCAAGGCGCAGGCTGCGGCCATCGTGAAGGACGCAAAGGCGGCAGCGGAGAAGTGCGCTGCGGATGCGGAGACGAAGGCGAAGGAGTCCGCCGAACGCGCAAAGGAGACGATGAGGCAGGCGGCGAGGGACGCTGTCGTAACCGTCGAACGGGCTGTCACGCAGCTTCTTGAGCGTCTGCTTCGCGCAGATGTCGATACGGCTCTTGCAGACCCGGCAACGGTCGCTTCGGTCGTTGCTTCAGCCGTAAAGGAAGTTGCAGGCGGCGGAGAGATCGCCGCCGGGGCGAAGATCGCCGAGGCGCTCAGGGCGCAGCTTGCGGACAGGAAGGATTTCAAGGTGGTTCTTGATGACGCCATCGGAACAGGGTTCTCCGTGCGGCTTGACGGCGGACGCGTGGAACACGACTTCACCGGCGCGGCCATAGCCGCCGAGATGTCGAAGCGTCTTCGCCCTGAACTTGCCAGACTGATGGCGGAGGCGTAAGCCGGGACGGCTTGAGATGTCAATCGACTACATAGTTTCCTCTCTGCAGCCGCTATCGTTCGACGGACAGGCTCCGTACACGTGGGAGCAGTTCGCCGCGATGCTGCCTGGCGGGTTCGTCGTTCCAGATGCCATATCCGGGGTTGGATCGTCCAAATGGCGCGATCTTGAGACGCAGCTGAGAAATGCGATGGCGTCCGCTCGTGGTGACGACCGCCATCGCCGCAGCGTTGACGGCTGCGACCTGTACTGGCAGAACCGCGTCACGGCGGCATTCCAGGAGAAGGATCCTCTCAAGCGGGAAACGGCTCTCGACCGCATTTGGTGGGATGCCGCCGGAGAGCTGACGCCGGTGGCGTCTCCGCTTTCAAGTGGCGCACTTGAGACGTATGCGCTGCGGTTGAAGATCGTCCTGAAGCGGAACAGGATATCGCGAGACGCGGGCAACGCGATATTTTCAAGGCTGACCGCAGCGGCGGAGGTCGCCGTATAGCGCGGATGGTGTCGGCTCGCCATTTCATCAATCAATCTATCGGGAACAAAAACCATGACAGCAACAGGCAAGATCGTCGCGGTGAGCGGCAACATGATCACGGTCGCGTTCACTGGCGCCGTGGCGCAGAACGAAGTCGGGTACGCGATACTTGGCGACAAGAAGCTGATGGCCGAAATCGTGCGCGTGCGCGGCTCGCGGTGCGATATGCAGGTGTTCGACTCCACGACGGGGCTGACGGTTGACGGCACGGTGGAGTTCACGGGCGAACTGCTCGCGGCCGAACTCGGGCCAGGAATGCTTGCGCAGGTCTACGACGGTCTGCAGAATCCGCTTCCCGAACTTGCGGAGGAGGCCGGCAGGATATCGAAGGAGGCAGGTTTCTTCCTTCAGCGCGGGATGTACATGCCGGGACTTTCAAGGACGCGCAAGTGGGATTGGCATCCAACCGCAAAGGTCGGGCAGCGTGTCACTGCGGGCGAACCGCTTGGCTGGGTCACGGAGGGCATCTTCAACAACGCCACGAACGATCAGGGCGTGTTCATGCCCGGCCACAGAATAATGGTTCCGTTTTCGATGCGCGGCGCGTATACGGTGCAGTCTGTCGCCGCAGAGGGGGACTACACCGTCACCGACACCATCGCGACGCTTGCGCCTGACGACGGCTCGGCCCCCGTGTCTGTCCAGATGATGCAGCGCTGGCCGGTCAAGGTGCCGATAAGATGCTTCGCGGAGCGTTTGGCTCCGGAGGAGACGCTTGAGACGACGGTGCGGACGATCGATACGTTCTTCCCTGTGGCCATCGGCGGCACATACTGCATCCCTGGCCCGTTCGGAGCCGGCAAGACGGTGCTGCAGCAGACCACCGCACGCTACGCCAAGGTCGACATCGTCATTTCTGCGGCCTGTGGCGAACGCGCCGGCGAAGTTGTGGAGACTCTGAAGGAGTTTCCTGAGATCACAGATCCCAAGACCGGCCAGTCGCTGATGAAGCGCACGATCATAATCTGCAACACGTCGTCCATGCCTGTCGCATCCCGTGAGGCCTCGGTGTACACCGCAGTCACGCTTGCAGAATATTTTAGGCAGATGGGGCTGAACGTACTCGTCCTCGCAGATTCCACTTCGCGTTGGGCGCAGGCCATGCGCGAACTCTCCGGACGTCTTGAGGAGATTCCTGGCGAAGAGGCGTTCCCCGCGTATCTTGAATCGCGCATTGCGGCGTTCTACGAACGCGCCGGGCGAGTCAGGCTCAAGGACGGATCCACCGGCTCCATCACGATAGGAGGCACGGTGTCGCCGGCCGGCGGCAATTTTGACGAGCCTGTAACTCAGGCGACGCTCAAGGTCGTAGGCGGATTCCATGGTCTTTCCAGGGCGCGTTCCGATGCACGTCGCTATCCAGCCATCGACCCTCTCGAATCGTGGAGCCACTATAACTCGGTGATCGAGCAGCCGCGTGTGGAAAAGGCTCGGACGCTTCTCCGCAGGGGCAATGAGGTCGGACAGATGATGAAGGTCGTCGGTGAGGAGGGTACGTCCCTTGAGGATTTCACAACGTACCTGAAGGCGGAGTTCCTCGATGCCGTGTATCTTCAACAGAATGCGTTCTCCGATTCGGATGCCAGTACGCCGATCGAACGGCAGAAGACGATGTTCGACATCGTGGAGAAGGCACTGTTCACGGATTACGGATTCAACGAGAAGGATGACGCCCGGAAATTCTTCCTCGATCTGCAGCAGACGTTCATCGACTGGAACGACAAGAAGATGGGTTCTCGGGAATTTGATGATCTGCGCGGCGCTCTGACGTCGAAAATCGAATCGGCGGCCGATGTCGCGGTATCATCATAAGGCGATGGATACGGAGTTCACGTTGACAGTGAACTCCGGTGACGGTGCTCTTGCCGCGTCGGCGGCGAAGGCCTGCTTCGACAGGATAGACGCACTGGAGCTTCTGCTCACAAGGTTCAACGACACGAGCGACGTTGCGGTGATCCGTGCGCTGAGGCCGGGTGAAGTTGGAACCGTCTCCCGTGAGACTGTGGATCTGCTCGTCATCAGTGCGCAGGTGTGCGCCGCAACGGCGGGGGCGTTCGATCCCACGGTGGAGCGTCGCAACTTTTCGGCTCTCTCAATCGACCCGGAACGGTGCCGCATCGCCGCAAGGGAGCGTGTGGAGCTTGATTTCGGCGGCATAGGGAAAGGCTATGCGCTTGATGAATGCCGCAAGATACTCGAAGGGGAGCAGTTCGGGCTCACGGACTGGTTGCTTGACGCCGGCACAAGCACCGTGCTTGCGTCGGGCGGCCCTTGGCGGCTTGGGGTGGGCGGGCCGTTCAAGGAGCGCACCCGGCTCGACACCGTGGTTGAGCTGTCGCACGGTGCGCTTTCAGGGAGCGGCACCGAAATTCGAGGCGAGCATATCTGGGATGTGCGGCGCGGCGTAAGGGGAACGCGATGGGCGCAGAGCTGGGCGACGGCGGAAAGCGGAGCCGTGGCCGATGCCCTCACGACCGCTGCGCTGTCGATGTCGCCTAAAGAGCTGCAGTCCGCCGCAAATGCGCTATCCACCAGAATCCTTGTCGCAAGGCGGCAGCCGACGTGCAAAGATCGTTTTTTCGACCCTCTCATATGGTATAATGGACAACCATGAAACATACAGTTCTCTTGGCTGCAGCGCTTTTCGCTCTTGCATCCGTCCCCGTCCGGGCGGCGTGGTACTGGCCGTTCGGCAACGATGAAGATTCTCCTGACAGTCCTCCTCGTCTCCACCGTCTTCTCGAAAACGCAAATGACCTCATCGAACAGGCTGAGGACGCATCGCTTGACGGCGATGCAGAGAAGGCTCTTGAGCTTTACAATGCCGCTTTGACGAACCTTGTGGATGTCGCGGCCAAGAATCCGGATCGTGCCGAAAAGCCGGAGTTTGCGCCGCTCAGAAACAAGATTGCGGCGACATCTGCCGCGATAGACTCCATCCGCTTTGCGCAAGTGAACCAGAACATCCGCGCCGTCGCGGTCACTGACACCACGGAGCTTCAGAGAAAGTACGACGAGGAGCAGGCGAAGAAGAAAGGCGGCGGAAAGACGGATGCCGCAAAGAAGGACGCTGAAAAGGCGAACGCAGGAAAGATCGAGGCGGATGCGTCGAAGAAGTCGTCCGCCAAGGTGTCGTCTGAAGCGTCCTCCGCAAAGGCGGCAGATGACAGTGCGGTTAAGGCGAATTCCAAGTCCGGCGACAAGGGCGTGATCAAAGTGCCGCCAAAGGCTGGCGGAAAGATGAAGGCTGCCGATGCGGACAGGGCGGCGATGAATTTTGACGAGAGCATCCAGACCGCAATCCGCGAGCTGAAGGCGAAGGACTATGCGGCGGCGGATCTTCTGCTGGAGGATCTTGAGAAGGAGCGCAAGGATGATCTGAATGTGCTGATTCTGCGCTCTGCGGCTCAGAGCGGGCTGAAGTACTACCTTGCGGCCCGGCGGACGCTTGAGAAGGCGATGCGCGCACATCCAAAGAACTACATACCGTACTACAATCTTGCGCACCTGATGTTCAAGATTGAGGGCGAGGGCGTCGACAGCGCCAGGCAGTACTACGAACTTGGCCGTGCGCTCGGCGGACCCAGGGATTCCAGACTGGAGGCGAAACTGAAATGATTGCCATGCTTCTCTTCTGCTCGGCAATGGATGTGCTGGCGAACTGCCGCGCAATGCTTCCGTCGGAGCATATGGCGGCGACGGGTGAAATCGTGCTGAGAAACCGCAAGGGGATTCCGTCCGGCGAGTATGACTACACGATGAACGCAGACCGCACGACCGTGCCGGCCAAGCTGCTTCTTGAGTTCCGTGAACACGATACGACAAACGTCATCGAGAGGATGGAGATACGCAGTCCCGGCAAGGTTCCGGAGGGGCGCGTCCTCAAGACGGATGTGACGTGGCTTGACCTTACGCTGGACTTCCTCTGGTGGCCGAAGGCCGAGTACGAGGCCGAACGTGAAGGGGAGTCCGTTCACGGACAGAAATGCGATGTGATTCTGATATCGAACGGTTCGCGCAACGTGCGGGCATGGTGCGACAGGAAGACCGGATGTCTGATGCAGGCGGAGGAGCTGGTGGACGGCAAGCCCGTCCGCCGCCTTTGGGGTACACGCATAAAGAAGTTTGACGGACGCTGGTTCCCGAATGTGCTGGAGGTCGAGACAATTGGATCCGGCCACCGCACAAAGATAGTTGTCGATAGCCTCAAGGTAGGCAAGTAGAAGGGCCGATCTGTCCATGGCGTATGTTTCAATCTGCAAGTGAGGAAAAGTTGGCAATGCGCGATGGCAGAAAGGTGGTTCTGGTTGCCGGTGTCGGCACGTCTCCAGCCGTGTTGACGGAGACGGTGTGGGCGCTGGCCCACCAGAAGTCACCCGTCATTC